>JAFYJN010000065.1 GCA_017538105.1 Prevotella sp.
ATGCGGGAGGAGCGCGCTCCTCCCGCATTGCTTATCTCATGTCGATGGGTGTGCCGATGCAACAGTTGGGGGCTTGTATGTATAGCATGGCACATATTGTAGCCGCAATGTCGGTGATGAACGTCGGCTTGACGGTGCATCCAGGAGAGACGCCCCACCCCATGAACACCAGGGGAATATGTGCGTCGTAGTTGTTCCACGCACTGTGCGAGGTGCCCCGGTAATCATCGCCATAGCGCCACCCCAGATGTCCCGATTTCAGTATCACAAACAAATCGCCACCACGTTCTCGGTTGTAACCGTTAAGGATACGCTCTTTCAACACCGGCGGTATTGTGGCCTCACTGATGCGGTCACCGTCCACAGCAAACTGTATGGCGGAGTCTTGAATCAACACCTTGAGCACATCGGCCTTGATGGCATCGATATCCAGTCCTTTCGTTTCTATCTGCGCACGGTCTAGATAAATGCGGCTGTCCATGATGGCCTTGACCAATTTCGTGCCACCATATTTACTTTCCAATTGACTATTCAGTTCTTTGAAGGTCTTTCCACTGTCCCATCCGCCATCGGGCATCTTGTGCGAACGCAGGAAAAGAGGATTGTGCATCCCCCCATGGTCAGCAGTGAGGAAGAGCAAGTAGTTGCCCCGGCCCACTTTCTCGTCGAGCATACTGAGGAATCGAGCCACATCTCGATCCAGCTGCATGTAAACATCGTGGTTTTCCTTGCCACGTGTGCCGTATTCATGTCCGATGGCATCCGTTGACGAGATGCTCACCGCCAACAGGTCGGTGACATCATCCTGTCCCAGTCCTTCACCGTCGATGGCAGCCTCGGCAAGGGCCAACGTCATCGTCACCCCCTCAGTGGTGGGATTCAGGTTATGCTTGGCGGACAAAGGATGTTGTTTATTGAACCGCTCCATCCATTGTGGCAACTGATCCATATAATAACTACTTGTCACGAAACAGCCATTAGTACGGTCGTACCAATATGCCGCGTCAGCACTGTGGCCGGCAGGCAATATAGCCGCTCTATCCTTGATGGCGACCCCCACCACCTTCGACTGAAAATTTGTGGCGATTTTCAGTTCGTCGCCTATGGTGGTGGCCAACAACAAGTGGGGCGACTGCTGTCCTCCCTTTCCGTTCGGTGCTCCCACGGTGGTCACCGTGGTGTCGCGTGTGCTCGTTGTCGATTTACCGTCAACGTAGAAATCGTTGCCGCAGATACCCGTGAATGCCGGCACGCTGCCCGTGTAAACGCTGGAATGTCCGATGGCTGTCACAGTAGGAACATAGTTGATCAATGTGTTTTCGCATCTGTAACCCTCACGCATGATTCGTTTGAGTCCATTCTCACCGTATTCGTCGTGATAATAGTAAAGGTAGTCCCACCGCATCTGGTCGACCACCAAGCCAACAACGAGTTTCGGGCGAGACACTTGGGAATGGGCGCTCAGCACTGAGAGAAGGATTGTTAACAGCAAAAATATTTTTTTCATCTGTATAATATTATAAATAAGAATATACTTTTTTACTACGAATTACGCGAATTAGACCGATACATCACCGTACGTGGTAATGAACATTCCATTTTTATTGTTTTAATTTCATCAGTTGAGGCTTAACTTGACGTGCAGCACGTTCACCCCGCGCAATCATGTCGCTGATGCTCTCCAGTGAGAAGCTCATCACGTCGTAGCCCTCCAAGTTCGGCGTAATCAGCACGTCGGCATCGGCACGATTGTCGTTGTGTTTCTTCCAATCCGGGCGTGACACCGCCCAATCGAGTATGCCACCAATACCCACCAAATCTTTCAGCGAGAAATCGCGGCTCTCGTGTTGTTCATTGCTCAAGTCGATGGCTATCACGATGTCGGCCCCCATGGCACGTACCACATCAACAGGCAGGTTATTCATCATGCCACCATCGACCAACGATTTATCGCCCCATTCCACGGCCTTGAAAGCACCGGGGATAGCCATGCTCGCCCGCATTGCCTTGGCCAACTCGCCCTCCTTGAGCACCACCTCCTCGGGTCCACTGATATCGACAGCCACACACCGGAAGGGGATGGGCAGCGTGTCGAACTGTATATACCCCGAGCGGTGCATCATGCTGTCGAGCACCGTCACTATCTGGTCGCCATTGAGCATACCAATCATTGGTCGCTCTCCCTCCTTTCGTTTCTTGCGTGACACGGGAAACCCGAAGATATACGTCACCCCATCTTCCTCACTCAGCGGCACGTTTTTAAGATCACTCTTTCGGTCGGTGAGCAACGACAGCCACTCCTGCGAACGGAACAGATGGTCAAGGTCGGCACTGCGGTAACCCACGGCATAGAGACCTCCGACGATGCTTCCGATGCTCGTGCCGGCGATATAGTCGATGGGGATGCCACATTCCTCTATCACCTTCAGCACCCCTATCTCAGCGGCGCCCTTGGCCCCGCCTCCACCCAGGGCAAGACCTATTTTCGGTCGGTTGGTGGTCTGTGCTTCAGCGGTGGTAAAGGCCATGAGGGCTGTGAGTGTCAGCACCACGGTGGTTATTATTGTCTTCAGATAACGCTTAATTTCCATAGGAGAGCTATTTTGGGTGCTAAATTACTATTTTTCCCTCAATTCTTTGTCGTTGGGATTGCGAAAAAGTCTAAAGAAAAATTGTTTTTTCTACGGATTACTCGGATTTCATGAATTATCAACTATAAATTACACGAATTACGCGAAAAAAGGACATAGAAAACCATGTCCCTACACGGGGAGGTCGGAGAAATGCTTGCGGCCTCGGATGTAAAACTGCCAAAGGAGGGAGAAGGAGGCAAGGGAGGAGGAGGGAACCTTGGAGGTTGAGGCTGTGCGGAATTCGTGGCGCCATTGTCGGAAAGCGCGACGTGCTTGGAATACAGCCTTGCAGTCGGCCCAGTGTCCTTCAAGGAGCAACATTTTCATTGCCGCCACGCGGTCGAGGAACCATCGCCATCGCATGACAGCAGCGAGGTCATCGTCGGGCAGGTTCTTGTAGAGCATGGTAAGGTTGTTACGGAAATTGAGGAACGTCTTGCGTGAGTTATTTTTCGGCAGCGTGCCTCCCCCCACATGATAGACATGTGTGGAGGGCAAACAGAATATTTTCTTTCCAGCCAGGCGCATCCGCCAACAGAGGTCAATCTCCTCATTGTGAGCGAAAAACCGTCCATCAAAGCCATCAACAGTCCAAAAATCACTGGCTCTCACCAACATACACGCCCCCGTGGCCCAATGAATCTCCAAGGGCGTATCGTATTGTCCCTGGTCTTTCTCCACCACTTCGAAGAGTCGTCCTCGACAGAAAGGGTATCCCAGTCGGTCGAGGAATCCGCCTGCCGCCCCAGCATATTCAAACGCCCCGTTGTCGGCCACGGCACGGATTTTGGGTTGCACCGCCGCCACATCGTCATGTTCATCAAGGAAAGCGATGAGTGGCTCCAGCCAATGCGCTGTGACCTCCACATCGGAGTTGAGGAGCATGAAATAGTCGGCATCAACCTGCCGGAGCGCTTTATTGTATCCATCGGCAAAACCATAATTCTGGTCAAGAACGATGGTGCGAACCGATGGGAAGTGGTCGGAGAGCCATTGCAAGGAGTCGTCGGAGGAGGCATTGTCCGCCACGATTACCTGTGCCACGTCCTTGGAATGGGTGACTATCGAGGGTAGGAAACGTTCGAGCATCTTCCGCCCGTTCCAATTAAGTATTACTACCGCTGTATTTTTTTTCATTAGTTTATTATGACGGATGAGTTATGGTTCTTTGTCAAGGGTTGCCATGAGGGCTGAGCCATCACGGTTAAAGCGTTCGAGGGTAACCCATCGTATTTGGTTGTCAAGGAGGTTGTTGTCGGGGTTCGGCGGCAATTCCACCCTAACATAGTTTTTCGTGAATCCGTGCATCGCCCTACCTCGTGGAGCCTGTTCGAAGAGCACTTCCATCCGTTGTCCAATATGCTGTTGGTAGAAATGGTGAAGTTTCTCATCGGAGAGCGTGAGCAGCCGTTGGCTTCGTTCCCTTTTCTCCTGTTCAGAGACAACAAGTGGAATGCGTAGCGCCGCTGTCCCCGGCCTTTCCGAATAAGGAAACACATGTAGTTGGGAGATGTCGAGTTGTTTGAGGAAGGAGAATGTCTGTTCAAAAGCTTCAGGAGTCTCTCCACGAGTGCCCACCATCACGTCGACACCGATAAAAGCATAGGGCATAGACCTTTTTATTCTTTCCACTTTATGGCGGAAAAGAGCTGTGTCGTAACGACGGTGCATGAGACACAGCACCTCATCGGAGCCGCTCTGCAATGGTATGTGAAAATGTGGCATGAAGGCTCTGCTCGTGGCACAATAGTCGATGATGTCGTCGGTGAGCAAGTCGGGTTCGAGCGAACTAATGCGGAAACGTTGTATGCCCCCTATCTCATCAAGTGCTTTTATCAACGCGAGGAACGATTCTCCCGTGCGTTTTCCAAAGTCGCCAATATTCACGCCCGTGAGGACAATCTCTTTCGCCCCTTCCGCCGCCACCTCTTCGACCTGTTTTACGAGCGATTCTATGGAAGGGCTTCGGCTGAATCCTCTGGCAAAAGGAATGGTACAATAAGTGCAGAAATAATCACATCCATCCTGGACCTTGAGGAAATAGCGTGTCCTGTTGCCACGTGAGCAACTGGGTTGGAAGGACGTGATGTCTTTCGTTGGTACGGTATGCTGTCTATGCAGTGCCTGTGTCGGATTTTTCTCCGTCCACGCCTCGGTGAGGTATTGTATGAGACGTGCTTTCTCGTTGGAGCCGAGGACGAGGTCGACACCCTCGATGGCGTTGACCTTCGCGGGCGATAGTTGGGCATAGCATCCCGTTACGACAACGAAGGCACCAGGGTGTTGGCGCACCATGCGTCGAATGGCCTGCCTGCACTTATGGTCGGCAACGTCAGTCACCGAACAAGTGTTGATGAGACAGAGGTCGGCCCGTTCACCTTTGCCAGCTGTCATAACACCCATATCGCCAAGTAGCTTGGCGAAAGTGGATGTCTCGGAGAAATTGAGTTTGCATCCGAGGGTGAAATATGCCGCTTTTTTACCTTGAAATATGGTTGACACTGATGGGACTGTTTATTTGTTTTGACGTTGACGAACAGCTTCAAAGAGAAGGATGGCGGCACTGACGGAAACATTGAGGGAGTCGAGTTTCCCAAGCATGGGAATGCGGATATGCGCATCTGCCGCCTCACGCCATTGTGGAGTGAGTCCCGTTGCTTCGGTTCCCATGATGATGGCCGTGGCAGATTGCATATCTGTATCATAATAAAGATGTGAATCCTGCAGTTGTGCGGTGAGTATGCGTATCCCCCGCTGCTTGAGAAAGGCTATGCACTCCCCTGAGGAGCAAGCGACACATGGCACGGTGAAGATGGCGCCCATGGAACTGCGTATGAGATTAGGATTGAAGAGGTCGGTAAGCGGGTCGCATACGATGACCGCATCAGCCTGTGCCGCGTCAGCCGTACGGAGGACAGCTCCGAGGTTACCCGGTTTCTCCACCCGTTCGAGCACGATGAGGAGAGGATTCTCAGGAAGTTGAATCTGTTGCAATGAGCGTGATTGCGCCTTGACAACCGCCATAATTCCTTCGGTCCCTTCTCGGTAAGCCATGCGGGCATACACATCGGGAGTCACTTCGAAAGCATGCAGGTCATCAGGCAATGTGGGCAAAGGTCTATCTGAAAGGATTTCCGGACAAACAAATAACGAATGTATCTGAAAACCAGCCTCAACACAATGGGACAGTTCGCGCAATCCCTCCACGACGAATAGTCCTGTCTTGCGGCGCTCCACCGATTTCTGTTGGAGTGCCAGGAACTGCTTTATCTTGGGATTTTGAAGACTGGATATTTCCATGAGACCACATGCATTTTGATTGTTGCAAAGGTAATGAAAAAAAAGGAGACAGAAACTTATTTCATCATTAAACTTGCGATGTTTATACAAAAGAGGCGAGATTATTTGACAAGAATGGTTATAGAGGTTATTTTTGTAGGTGAAAAAACAACAAGAACGCACCAACACCAACAAAAAAGGAAAAGTTATGAAAAGAGTGGTTATTATCGGTCTGTTGACCATCATCGGGATATGCCCAATATTGGGCCAGCCCCGTCATATTCAGCCTAACGGCATCGCCCAACTGCCCACGGCGAGCTATGCCGAGTATATCCGTCTGGCCGAACGAGACGCGCAAAGCAAGTCTTTAACCGCCCGCGAACGAAAGATTGTCGAAGACTATACTGTCTATGATGACCTGTATGCCGGCTATTGCAGTTGGTACTGTGGCGGCGAGGTACTGAAGGTGACAGCAACGAGCTGTCTTCACCCCATCGGTAAGTTTAGCTATGACGCGTCGCACGCCCACGATTTCGACCACGAGAGCGTATGGGCCGAGGGAGCGAAAGGCCAGGGCATCGGCGAGTCGTTGACCTACGAGTTTGCAGGCGGCTGTCCGCGTATCACCACGGTGAACATCCTCAACGGCCATGTGAAAAGCGAAAAAGCTTGGCGCGAGAACTCTCGCGTAAAAGAGTTGTTGGTGTATTACAATGGTATGCCCTACGCCATCCTGGATTTGCAAAACAGCCGCACATTGCAATCGTTCGACGTGGGAGTGCTTGGCTTCCATGACCCCGCCGCCAAAAACTGGACGCTGAAGTTCGAAATACTATCGGTATATCCCGGTACGAAATACGAAGATACCGTCATCTCGGAGTTGTATTTCGATGGGATAGATGTACATTGAAAGGTTTAAATGACTTCTATGCCAAGTTGTTCACATAGTTTGAGGCTCATCTCCTTAAGTTTGAATTTTTGGATTTTTCCCGAGCCCGTCAGTGGGAACTCATCGATGAAGAAGACATATTTGGGAATTTTGTAACGCGCTATTTTTCCACGGCAGAACTCCTGCACATCCTCTGGGAGCATCTTCACCCCTTCCTGTAGGATGATGAAGGCCCCCACTGCTTCGCCATATTTTTTCGAAGGCACCGCCGCCACCTGCACATCTTTTATTCCCGGCATGTGGTAGAGGAACTCCTCTATCTCGCGCGGGTAGACATTCTCGCCACCACGGATAATCATGTCCTTGATACGTCCCGTGATGCGATAATAGCCCTGTTCATCCTTGATGCCCAAGTCGCCCGAGTGGAGGAACCCATTCTTGTCGATTACCTCCGCCGTGGCCTCAGGATTCTTGTAATAGCCCTTCATCACGTTGAATCCCCGACAGCACATTTCACCCTGTACACCCACGGGACATTCCTCGCCCGTTTCCGGGTCGAGCACTTTCACCTCCACAAAAGGATAGTCGCGTCCCACCGTTGTGCATCGCTGTTCGAAAGTATCCGTGAGACAAGTATGCGTCATTCCCGGCGAGCTCTCCGTCAGTCCGTAGACGCTGGTGATGGTCATGAACATTTTCTCGGAAACCCTTTTCATCAGTTCTATCGGACATAGCGACCCCGCCATGATGCCGGTGCGCAGACAACTCATGTCGAACATCGAGAACATGGGATGGTCGAGTTCGGCAATGTACATCGTGGGCACGCCGTACAGAGCGGTACACCGTTCCTTATGAATTGACGCGAGCACCACCAACGGGTCGAACTTCTCCACCATCACCTGCGTACAACCATGGGTGAGACAGTTCATCGTGGCGAGCACCACACCAAAGCAATGGAAGAGCGGCACGCAGACACACAGTTTGTCCTGGTCGGTGAACCCCATGGCCTCACCCGTGAAGTAGCCATCGTTGGCTATATTATAATGTGTGAGCATAACACCCTTGGGGAATCCCGTAGTGCCCGAAGTGTATTGCATGTTGACCACATCGTGGCATGAGACACTTTCCTTCGCCTTGTTGAGCGTGGAGTCGTCGATATTCTGTCCGAGCAGCAACAGTTCCGCCGTGTTGTACATACCCCGGTATTTCTCCATGCCTATGAAAACAACGTTTTTAAGGTACGGGAAACGTTCGCTGTTGAGATGTCCTCTTTCGCATTGGCGCAGTTCCGGCAACATCTTATAGGTCATGTCGACATAATCACATTCCCAAGTGCCGTCGGTGATGCACAACGTATGCATGTCGGAGTCCTTGCAGAGGTATTCCAATTCCGACTGCTTATAGTTTGTGTTGACGGTGACAAGCACCGCTCCGATTTTCGCTGTGGCATAAAGGAAAGTGAGCCAGTCAGGGACGTTGGTTGCCCAGATACCCACATTGCTGCCCCTTTTCACGCCGATGGCAAGCAGTCCTTTGGCCAAGTTGTCAACCCTTTGGTTGAACACGCTCCACGTGAAACGCAGGTTACGGTCAGAATAGACAATGTATTCACGGTCGGGTGTTGTCTTTGCCCAATGTTCGAGCCATCCGCCGAGAGTTCGTTCAGAGAGCGTCTCACCCCCCACCATGTTGTTTGGTTCCTTGTTCATGATTTAGTGATGTTAGAAGGGGATATAAACTACAGCGAGGATTTTCGCCGACTGTCCTTCAGCACCGTGCACATGGTGCATGACGATGGAGTCGTAGAAGATGCTGTCGCCCTTTCGAAGCGTATATTTTTCCTTACCGTATGCTATCTCCACTTCGCCTTCCATGACGAAGATAAACTCCTCGCCTTCATGAGCAGAAAGTTTGAAGTCGCGTTCTTCCGACGGTTGAATGTCAATGATGAATGGTTCCATGTGTCGTCCCGCCTTTTGTTTTGCCAAGGAATGGTATTCCATGTGCTTGCGTGCGTCAGTAGAATCGTTGGAGAAACTGATGCTGTCGTTCTGTTCTCTCTCCTCGGCTCTGCAAACTACAGGTCCCAATTCATCATTATCATCGAGGAATGTGCCCAGGCGCACGCCTAAGGCCCTTGCAATCTTGATGAGTGGTCCGAGCGACGGCAGGTATTGGTCGTTTTCGATGGATGTGATTTGTTCTACGGAAAGTCCGCTACGCTCCGACATTTCCTGTAGCGAGATATCCTTTGTTTCCCTTAGTCCCTTGATTTTGGACCCTACGACAGAATGGTTGTTCGACATAATTTTTACTTAAAATATGGTCTAAAATGACAGATTGTTACAAATTTGGGTGCAAAAGTAATAAATTATTTTTGAAATGCGGACAATTTGAATAGAAATTGTTTTAAAGGAGGTATGAAAAAAGCAGAATGAAATAATGGCGGCCTCAAACAAGGGCCGCCATATAATAATAATAGACAAAAAAACTTGGATGTAGCCGTCGTCTTAATAGGCAAAATAACCATACCAGTGACGGGTGTACATCGAAGGCATGGGACTATTTCTCTGTATTTCCTTCATCGACTCTTCAAAGAGCTTGGCGAAACGCTTAATATACTTTTTCATGACTATATGGTTTTGATTTGACACGACAAAAGTACATTTTCAACAGGAGGAGCCAAAGCATTTGAGCAGATAATCTCAAAAAACGTTACGACGCATGGCGCAGAATGCGACAAAACAGGAAAGGCGTGTCCGATTTGTCGCAAAAGAAAGCTCCCTCCCCCCTCACAAGATTATCGTACCAGTTCCTTGCGGGCGGTGCCATCGGAGAGGGTGACGATGTTGACGCCCTCAGTGGGTTGGTCGAGTTTAACACCGTCGATAGAATAACGAGACACTTCAGAAGTAGGGTTGGAGCTATCTACCGACGGAGTTGAGGGATGGGCAGAAGTGGTAGGCGACCCTGAGTATACACCGACTAGAACGTTGGGACTGAGGCGGAAGGCCTTGGGCGATATATACACCACCGAGGAGGGTATATACACCCGCGTAGTGTTTTCGGGAATGGCATAGTCGGCGATGGCCAGTGTGCCTTCCCTGACATAGAAGCCGAAATCGGTGCCATTGGAAAATGCCTTGACCAGCGTGGAGCCATCCTCGGTATAGAGTCCATAAGAAGTGAAAGACACATTATGGTAGACTGCCTGTTGCGACAGCACGTCGAAAGGTCCGTACACCCCTCCCCTGTCGTCGATGGGAGCCTGTGCCCATGTGTAAACACCCATGAAGGCACCAACAAGGAACATCATTATTTTTTTCATCGTTGTTATGGTTTTAGTCGATTGATTTCAATGGACAAAAATAAAGAAAAGAATGGAGAAATGCAAGAAGAAGGGGAGAGAAATTCATTGACAGGCCAATTAACCACAGTAAAATTTCATTATGTTGATTATTTTGATTATTTTTGCAATGACTATCAACTACTAATACTTCAACGGCATGAAAACGATGTTTTTGACATTGACCATAGTTGTTTGCTCTTTTCTAACCACACAAGGGGCGACACGAGTATATGAAGGGAAGCGGACCATTGTTGGGTACAAATACACTGACGATGCCAACAAGAAATACGAAGTGGAGAAAATCGGCAGCAGTTACCTGTTGTCGATTGATGACTCAACGTTGCAAGTTCGCGGATACTGCATGTTGGACAGCGCTAAAATGGAACTGTTACGCGGGTTGCTGAATGCCGCTTCGTTGGACAAAAAGAAGCAGGACTTTCGAAGCAGGGATGCCGCAAAAGAAGCCAAGAAGTGGACGGTACGCATCAGAACCTCTGACGGCAATGAAGACGATGACGAATGGACGTACCATCGCGGATATATCGACGATACTGTTGTGGCCGATGCCGTTGGCATGCGTAGTTGTATGGACCATATTGCCTCCATCAATGGACTGTTACTTGAACACCTGCAATGGCAACAAGCAAAATACGGTCATCAGGCGATAGCGTGCATGGAGCACTCCGAATACGGATATATGTATATGATGGTTGGGGAGAATGGTGAAAGAATCAGTCCCCGTGAGGACTTCTGGTATTTCAACTACGGCGACCATGCCGTTGTGGAGAAGAGACACGTGCGTGAGAAAACGACGCATGAGCTGCGGGTGATTGACCGTCCCGTTGGTGACTTCATCGGGGAGACGGTGAAGGTGGAGCGTTACGTGAAGCCCGACGTGGACGTACGGGTGCTCGATGCACCGTCGTCAGTTTATACCTTCTATTTCTTCGACGGGAGGTGCGTGAGCTTCAACCATAATTATATGGAGCGGTATGAAGGAGAATGGATTGTGACGAATCCCTGGCAGGTGGAAAGTGGACTTGAGTAAAAACCCACCCCGGCCCTCCCAAAAGAATACCCACCCCTGCCCTCCCGAAAGAATACCCACCCCTGCCCTCCCGAAGGGAGGGAGAGTTAATTCCTACTTGAAGATTTTGTACACTTAAGGACTATATCGCCTTTGGAAAGGAGGGGAAAAGATACTACTCCAAGGAAAAGGGAGAAAAAGCTTAACAACTAAGAAACTCACCAACTTATATATTTAACAACTTAGAAACTTAATAACTTAGAAACTTAAAAATATGAGAACATTTGTGAAAGCGATGATGGTGGCAGCAATGTGTTGGTTGTCGCAAAGTGGCATTGCCCAGACCTATGCTTACCAGAACCATCAGCTGAGTGCGCATGAACGCGCAGTAGATTTGTGCAGCATGCTTAGTCTTGAAGAGAAAGCCATGCTGATGCTTGATGAGAGTCCCGCCATCCCCCACTTGGGCATCAAGAAATTCTTTTGGTGGAGCGAGGCGCTGCACGGTGCCGCTAACATGGGCAACGTGACCGTGTTCCCAGAGCCTATTGCCATGGCATCATCGTGGAACCCCGGTCTGTTGTACCGCGTGTTTGATGTCGCCAGCACCGAGTTTCGTGCCCAGTACAACGAACGTATGTTCCGTGGCAGTGGGGAGGACGAAAAATTCCACAGTCTGTCTGTATGGACCCCCAACGTAAACATCTTCCGTGACCCCCGTTGGGGCCGCGGCCAGGAAACCTACGGTGAAGACCCCTACCTCACCTCCGTCATGGGCACGCAGGTGGTGAGGGGCTTGCAGGGTCCCGAAGACGCCAAATACCGCAAATTGTGGGCCTGTGCCAAGCACTATGCCGTACACAGCGGTCCCGAATATACCCGCCACAGTGCCAATCTGACCAACGTGTCGCCAAGGGACATGTGGGAGACTTATATGCCCGCTTTCAAGACATTGGTGCAGGATGCCAAGGTACGTGAGGTAATGTGCGCCTACCAACGTTTGGACGACGACCCCTGTTGTGGTTCTCAACGTCTGTTGCAGACCATTCTTCGCGACGAGTGGGGTTTCCAGTATCTCGTGGTCAGCGACTGCGGTGCCGTGAGCGATTTCTATGAGTCGCACAAGTCATCGTCGGACGCCATCCATGCCAGTGCTAAGGCCGCGTTGGCGGGCACTGACGTGGAGTGCGGCTATGGCTATGCCTACCGCAGCATCCCCGAGGCTGTGAGACGCGGTTTCATCAGCGAGTCGGAGGTTGACAAACATGTCATCCGCCTTTTGGAAGGCCGTTTCGACCTTGGTGAGATGGACGACCCGTCGTTGGTGGAGTGGTCGAAGATTCCCTATTCCGTGATGGACTGTAAGGAGCACCGCCAGTTGGCCTTGGACATGGCCAGGCAAACTATTGTCCTGCTGCGCAACGAAGGTGGTATTCTTCCTTTGCAAAAGAACAAGGAAAAGATAGCCGTCATCGGTCCCAACGCCGACAACACCCCGATGATGTGGGGCAACTATAACGGTATGCCCAACAAGACTGTCAACATTCTTGAAGGCATCAAGTCCATGCAGAAGAAAGTGTTCTACCACCCCGGTTGCGACCTTACCTATGACAAGGTGATGGACTGTCTGTTGGATTCCCAATGCAGTTTCGAGGGCAAGAAAGGTATGAAAGGAACCTTCTGGAACAACCGCAAGATGGAAGGCAAACCCGTGACCACGGAATACTACACCACCCCCTTGGCCGTCACCACCGCCGGCATGCACAATTTCGCCCCCGGCGTACAATTGGAAGATTTCTCCGCCAAGTATGAAACCGTGTTCACCCCGAAGGAGTCGGGCGAGTACGTGGTGAATGTTGACGGTTGCGGCCATTTCGAATTGTACATTGACGGTGAACGCAAGTTCCAGCACCATATCTGGCGCACCACCCCCAACCGCGTGGCCATTCAAGCCGAGGCCGGCAAGAGTTACAATATCGAGGTTCGTTTCTCGCATATCCATACATACAACGCCAATCTGAAGATCAACGTAGCCAAAGAATTGCCCATCGATTACCAACAGGTCATCAGTCAGTTGGACGGCATTGACAAGGTTATCTTCGTTGGCGGTATCTCCCCCGCTTTGGAAGGTGAGGAGATGCCTGTTGATATTGACGGTTTTAAGGGCGGCGACAGGACGCATATTGAGTTGCCGAAAGTACAACGCGACTTCCTGAAAGCCTTAAAGGCCGCGGGCAAGCACGTCATCTTCGTGAACTGCTCCGGCTCCGCCATTGCCCTGCTGCCCGAGACCGAGAGTTGTGATGCCATCGTCCAGGCGTGGTATGCCGGTGAGGAAGGCGGCACAGCCATTGCCGAGGTACTCTTCGGCGATTATAATCCCGAGGGTAAGTTGCCCGTCACCTTCTACAAGAGCAGTAGCCAGTTGCCCGACTATGAAGACTATTCGATGAAAGGCAGGACGTACCGTTATTTCGATGACCCTCTGTACGCCTTCGGTTATGGTCTGAGTTATACCACCTTTGCCATCGGCGAGGGGCAGTTGAAGCCATCGCAGAAGAGTGGTGCTTTATATGATTTGGAAGTGCCCGTGACGAACACCGGTCAGCGAGAAGGCGCGGAAGTTGTCCAAGTCTACATCCGCGACACTTCCGACCAGAACGGTCCATTGAAGTCGCTGAGGGCTTTCCAGAAAGTACAATTGAAGCCCGGGCAGAAAACCACGGTCACGCTGACGCTTGACAAGAAGAGTTTTGAGTTCTGGGACGAGGGCACGAACAGCATGCACAGCAAGACCAGCAAGTATGAGATATACTATGGTACCAGTTCAAGTGCCAAGGATTTGAAGAGTATGACGGTGCAAGTAAACATTTGAGAACAAGCGCCACCAGTCAGAAAAATGGGGGAGTAGACCGATGGTCACTCCCCCATTTTCACGATATGTCTAAAGTCAATCATTATAGGAAAAGGATTCTCCGCTATTATGTTGTCTCTTCGGATTCAAGTAGGAATGTGGCAAGGTTGTCGGCGGAATGGATGAGGGAGACCAGTGGGAAACGGTTGTTTGCCTCCGAATAGCTTTGCTTGATGTCGTAGCTTTGGAAAGGCATATCCCATGGTCCCATGTGCCATCGTATAGCAAGTATTTCGTCGTTGTTGAGTTTTAGCCCCAACCGCAGCAAATTGATGACCGATTTTTCTCCGTGTCCTACCGGAAAGAGACTATAGTCGGTATCGTATGTGTCGTATGTCTCCCAATGGTCATTCTCATCTTTTCTCCATTTTTTCACAATCTTATAGAGTGTTGCTTTGCACAGGTCGTGGAGCAAGGCACAGATGACGACACTGTCTTCGGGTAGTCGTTTTTCCAACTCGGGACGCAGTTCGATGGCTTTCTCACGCAGCGCAAGTGCCATGCGACACACGTTGAGAGAGTGTTCCATGAGTCCACCCGGTTGGGACAGGTGTCGTCTCACTGAAGCGGGAGCCTCGAAGAAATTCGCCTTTTCGAGGTAATCAATAACATTTTCGATTCCTTCGCGGTTGGTGTCGCGGAGTTTTTGTATGAATTGTTGTTTCATTATTTTGTTAGGAAATTAGGATAACCTAGGATTTTTTAGGATGACCTAGGATAGTTTAGGAAAACCTATGTTGTTATAAGAGAGGTCGTTAGATTTCAATAGTAGCCGGAATAGTCGGACTTAAGGTATTGGAGGATATCCATGTAACGGAGTTTAAATTCCGCGCCAGTTCGGTGGTATGCCGGTCCGATGACGATGACCCATCCATCGGTGAATCCAGCGTTAACAGGAAGGAGCCCTTCGGGCACATCCACATCGAGATGGAGGTCACCGCGGTATTGCCACATGAGTTGTTTTATTTGGTTCTCATCGCAGTTGAAAATCTCGTCGAGGGTGATGCGGTGCCCATCCTCTTTGTTGAACGACGCGCAGTCGGCTGAATGCCATGTCTCGTCGTCTTTGTCGGTTATCCATGCTTGAAAGGTAACGCATCGTTCGTCTTCGAAGGAGCGTTCTATTTTCACCTCCCGCTGTCCATGTCCATTGACAAGAAACGAGTCTGCCGCCATGCGCAGGAGCACATTGGCATCGGTGAAGTTGCGTTGCGGTAGGTCGAGGATATCGCACACCCATGCGCGTATGGTGTTGACGACATCTGTGGAGGGTCCTGAGATTGGGTATTCTATTTCCGCCGAGAACGTTTTTTGTTGCGATGCTGTTCGTTTGACGGAATACTCGCGTGTGTTGAGGAACGACTGCGCGAGGACGGTGTTCGCCACTATTATGAAAAGGGTCAATATGAAGTATTTGCTTTTTTGCATCCGTGTCTTTTTTTGTGTGGGCTACAAAATTACGAAAAAAAGTGGGAAATATCGCTTTTTCTTTCACAAACCTTGAAAAAATAGATTTTTTCTGTAACTTTGTCGGCATAATGAAAATTATCCGCAATAGATTCCTCCCGCTGAAGCGTTTTGATGCGATGAACCTGTTCGGCGTGCTTTTCTGCCACCGCGACACGCGTTTGACGCCCGAGCTGATCAATCACGAGCGCATCCACACCCATCAAATGCTGGAGATGCTGGTGGTGGGGTTCTACCTGTGGTATGTGACAGAATGGTTGATTCGTCTGTTCAAACGGGGCAATGCCTATTTCAACATCGGTTTTGAACGCGAGGCGTATCGGCACATGCACGATTTGGAATATTTGAAGAATCGTAAGCATTTTGCGTGGTGGAAGGAAATGATGAAACATTAAAAGATTAAAAGATTTAAAAATTAAAAGATTAAAAAATTAGATAATTAAAAGACTTCAGAACCTACGAAAGTTGAGTTATAAAAATATTGACATGAAAGAAGAGAAAGAAATGATGCAGCTTCCCGAGAACGCGTTTCGGGAGTTGAAAGAGGGTGAGGAGTACCATCCAGTGATGTCGCCCGACAAGAACTATGCTGAAGCCAACGGCTGGTCGATTACGTGGGGTATTCTGATGGCCATTTTGTTCAGCGCCGCCGCAGCCTATTTGGGATTGAAGGTGGGTCAGGTGTTTGAGGCCGCTATCCCCATCGCCATCATCGCCGTAGGTGTGTCGACGCTCCGCAAGACCCACAACCCTTTGGGTGAGAACGTCATCATCCAGAGTATCGGTGCCTGTTCTGGAGCCGTGGTGGCTGGCGCCATCTTTACGTTGCCTGCCATATACATTTTGCAGGCTAAATATCCAGAAATGACCGCCTCGTTTGAGAAAGTGTTTCTCTCGTCGCTGTTAGGTGGCATCATCGGCATTCTGTTCCTCATTCCCTTCCGCAAATATTTCGTGAAGGACATGCACGGCAAGTATCCCTTCCCCGAAGCCACCGCCACCACGCAGGTGCTCATTTCCGGGGCGAAAGGCGGCAACCAAGCCAAGCCATTGTTGATTGCCGGACTGGTGGGTGGACTATATGACTTTATCGTGGCCACCTTTGGTTGGTGGAACGAGGTGGTGACCACCCGCATGATTGGATTCGGTGAGACGATAGCCGAGAAAGCGAAGTTGGTTTTCAAGGTGAACACCGGAGCCGCCGTCCTCGGTCTGGGTTACATCATTGGTTTGAAATATGCCTTTATCATCTGTCTCGGTTCCTTGGCTGTATGGTGGCTGATTGTTCCCGTGATGGGTTGGGCTTTCCACGACCAGGTGCTAAATATGTGGGACCCCTCTATCACCGATACCGTGGGGGCGATGAGTCCCGAAGCCATCTTCAAGAGTTACGGCAAGAGCATCGGCATCGGTGGCATCGCCATGTCGGGCATCATTGGCATCATTAAGTCATGGGGCATCATCAAAGGGGCCGTCTCGTTGGCCTCAAAGGAGATGAAGGGCAAAGGAGCCAGCATGGAAGAAATTCAGCGCACACAGCGCGACCTGTCGTTCAAGATTATAGCCATTGGAGCCATCTTGACCATTTTGGTCACTTTCGTGTTCTTCTGGTTGGGTGTGATGGACGGTAACATACTGTTTGCTGTTGTCGGCATCCTGTTGGTGACCATCATCGCGTTCCTTTTCACCACCGTTGCCGCCAACGCCATTGCCATCGTAGGCAGCAACCCCGTGAGCGGCATGACCCTGATGACATTGATTCTGGCCTCGGTAGTGATGGTGGCTGTCGGTCTGAAGGGCACCGCCGGCATGGTAGCCGCCTTGATTATGGGCGGTGTGGTATGTACGGCCTTGTCGGTAGCCGGTTCGTTCATCACCGACCTGAAGATAGGTTACTGGTTGGGCACCACTCCGAAGGTTCAGGAGAAATACAAGTTCTTAGGCACTTTGGTAAGTGCCGCCACGGTAGGCGGTGTGATGATATTGCTCAACGCCACCTACGACTTTGCCGGTGGTGAAATAGCCGCCCCGCAAGCCAATGCCATGGCCGCCGTGATAGACCCCTTGATGAACGGTGTGGGCGCACCCTGGCTATTATACGGCATCGGTGCCGCCATCGCCATTATACTGACATTGTGCAAGGTTCCCGCCCTACCCTTTGCTCTTGGCATGTTCATCCCTTTGGAGTTGAACATTCCATTGTTGGTTGGCGGCGGTATCAATTGGTATGTGACCACCCGTTCAAAAGATGAAGAGGTAAACAAGGAACGCGGCGAGAAAGGCACATTGATCGCCAGCGGTTTCATTGCCGGTGGAGCCTTGATGGGTGTGGTAAGTGCCCTGTTACGCTTTGCCGGAGTGAACCTGGTGAGCCAAGAATGGCAGGCCAACAGTCTGTCGGAGTTGTGCGCCCTCGGTGCCTACATCCTTCTGATTGGCTATTTCGTGTGGGCGACGAAAAAGAAAGAGTAGAAAATTAGAAAAAGAAATAAATTAAAAGATTATAGGATTGTGAGCATTCTCATTTCCAGTTATTCGTAAGAAGCTGGGAATGAGGATGTTTCTTTATGCATCAGCACTATCTTATTCGTTGATGGCCCTTCCCAACGCTTGCCATAGCGCATCGGCTGGCAACTGAGCCGCTATGGTTATGTTCTTTTTGCTGACGGGATGTGTGAATTGTATGTATCTGCTTAGCAAGGATATACTACCATCAGGGTTGCTTCTTGGCGCGCCATATTTCAAGTCACCCTTTATGGGACACCCCATATGCGCCAGTTGACAACGTATCTGATGATGTCGACCCGTGAAGAGACGTACCTCAATAAGGTGGTAGCGTTCCGAATGAGCGATAACCTTGTAATGGAGACGCGCCTCCTTGGATTGTGGCACCTCTCTATCGTAAGCGTAACTCTTATTCTGTCGTTCATTCCGCACGAGCCAATTCACCAAGTCGCCCTCTGGCTGTTCCGGGCAACACGACGTTATGGCCCAATATGTTTTCTCCACCTCTCCTTTGCGGAACATTTCGTTGAGTCGTGTCAACGCTTTCGATGTGCGAGCAAATACGACAAGGCCGGCCACAGGCCGGTCCAACCGATGTACAACGCCGAGGAATACATTCCCCGGCTTGTTGTACTTCGCTTTGATATAATCTTTCACCGTCTCTGCCAATGGCCTATCGCCCGTTTTGTCGCCTTGGACGATTTCGCCACTTTCTTTATGTACGATGATGATATGGTTGTCTTCGTAAACGACCTGCATCACATGTTCATTCCACCATCGACCTGTATCACCTGTCCCGTGACATACGACGACATGTCGGAAGCAAGGAAAGTAGCCACATTGGCGATATCTTCCACCGTTCCACCACGACGGAGAGGAATTTTCTGGATCCACTCCTGTCGCACATTATCAGGCAATGCCTGTGTCATGGCCGTATCTATGAATCCCGGTGCTATGGCGTTGGCCCTGATGCCACGGCTGCCGATTTCCTGGCCGATGCTCTTGGCCAGGGCGATGAGTCCAGCTTTTGAAGCAGCATAATTAGACTGTCCCGCATTTCCATGCACTCCTACCACGGAAGCCATGTTGATGATGGACCCTGAGCGTTGCCTCATCATGATAGGCGTCACGGCATGAATGAAGTTGAATGCCGATTTCAGGTTCACCGCGATGACTGCATCCCATTGCGCTTCTGACATGCGCATCATCAATCCATCCTTGGTGATGCCCGCATTGTTGACGAGTATATCGATGGCTCCGAATTCCTCCTTCACCTGGCTTACCACCTGTTCTGTTTGCGCGAAGTCAGCCGCATTGCTGGCATATCCTTTCGCTTTTACCCCTTTGGCGGCAATCTCCTGTTCGGTAGCCTTTCCATTTTCATCAATCACCAAATCAGTGAAGGCCACATTGGCCCCCTCTTCTGCGAATTTCAGTGCTATCGCTTTTCCGATACCACGTGCAGCTCCTGTGATGAGAGCCGTTTTACCTTGAAGTAATCCCATGTTTGTGAGTTTGTGAGTTTATATGATTTTGTTTATTTGTTATAGACGCTATAGGAGAGATAGAAGCTATAGTTGGAATAGACGCTATAGGAGAGATAGATGCTATAGTGGAGATAGTAATTATAGTGGTGATAGGCACTATAGGATATATAGCAATAATAGTGGAGCTATCATTTGGGGAATCGTTTTCCGAGCGCGCCATAGACCACTTTTGCCACAAGAGGCTTGCTCGTTTCCTCTGTCAGTCCATGTCCCAGTCTACCATATATATAAGGTACTTCCAATCCTTTAATACAATAATGGGTGATGTCAGCCACCAGTTCGACATCGTCGATGTCGAACTCCCCTTCCGCCTTTGCGTCGGAATAAACCTTGCGGAAGAGTTGTATCTCGTCTTCATCGAATTTTTTGCGTACTTTCTCCACCATCCAGATGTTACGGAAGAATTCGGCCCTTAGGTTGCCATTGCGGACCACCGTTTCCTTGATCATGAAGAGATGCGTATAAATCAATTCGATGATTTTATCCTGCGGACTGATCTTTTTGGCCGCCACTTCATCCATTTTATCGGAGAGACGTTCCAGTTCAGATTCGATGACGGCATAGTAGACATCGTCCTTGCTCTTGAAATAAGTGTACAAGGTGCGCCGTCCTCTCCCTGAGGCCACGGCGATATCGTTCATGGTAGTGCTTTCGATACCATTTTTGGCGAACAATTGCCGTGCCACATCCACGAGTTTTTGTCTGGTTTTTGAAATTGACATAATTCAGTTCTCCATTTTGCACATCGTTTATAACGTGTGCAAAAATAGATGATTTCTTTCAATTATGCAAATAATTATGTAAAAATAGTGGAAAATACTCACATTTTATGAAATATATCAAGAATTATGATTATTTTTGCAGGGAATGATGTTGTTTACTAATCCTTTATCATTATATCTATTATGAAACACCTATTACTACTCATATCGGTCGTTTTCGGCGTTGCCCTGACGGCAGACGCCCAGTTCAATATCCCCCCTGTTACGGGGGTGATGTGTGCCGACTGCGGTGCCGCCAATGGTGAGAACCACCGACCCAGTTGTAAGTGGTACGAGGGGAACAGTGACGACGATGACAACTCCACTTCCACCCCGAGCACGTCGCAGACACCCTCGGCACCGAAGCCCTCGACCCACCTGCGCGACTACACCCCTCAGAAGACCGAGGCGGAGTTGCGTGCGGAACGGGAGCGTCAGAGAGCTAGAGAAGAAGAAGAGCGTCGGCAAGAGGCTGCCCGTATTCATGAGGCGTATCTTAGGATACCTGCCGCAAGACGTGAGATGTATGAAAGCATTAAAGAGCAGGAACGTGGCGATTATCGCGTATGTAGCGTGTCGGGCAAGGGCATGGGTGTCTGGAAAACGTCCAGCGACGGCACAGCCTGGCACTACCCCCCGCATTACGAACGCGTCTGGATGATGGACGGTTCCACTGCGACCATGCAGTTGAAGACCACCAAGAAGTGGGGTGTGGAAGATGTAGAAGAACACGAGACCATCATTGACTATGAATACGACGAGGTGAAGTATTACCCTGAACTGTCATCGCTGTTTCTCAACAAACGCGATGAATATAGTCGCAACCACTGGGTGCTCTTCTCTGGCATCGGAATAATAACCAATTATGACGGATACGATTTCGATTTCCAGGATGTGGTACTCAAAGACTATCCCTACCGTGCCTACTGCCAATTGCAAGACGGCCGATGGCTCATCCTCAACAACATTGACAAATATCCAGAAGACCCGCTGGGCATAACCATCAGCCGTGTGGTGGACAGTGTGGAGGACCATAAAGTATATCTTGACGGTCATTATCAGGAGTGCTTGATTGTGTCGGAGCCAGACGATGACGGAAAGGTACAGTTCGGACTGATGACCACCGATGGCGAGTTGTTCAGCGACATCAGTTATGACAAGATAGAGAAAATGGGGCCTTTTTCCAATTATGTCAAGGTGTGGAAAGATGGCAAATGCGGAGTTTTGGAATTAGTTTCAAACCACGATGCAAACGACGGAAAGACCTATTACGGCTTTATGGAGACCATCGCGCCCAAGTACGACATGTTTAAGACCCAACACGTGAGGGTAGCCAAAGACCCGAAGACCTACACCTATTGCATTGTAGGCAACGATGACAAATATGCGCTGACCCTTGCCGATGTGGAAAAACCTGTCACCCTACCAACTATTTATACTGCCGCGGAGGTAGAAAGTTTCGCCACCCGGCTCTTCACCGAAGGTAAGAAAACCACACCGGTGAAAGAGCGCGCAGACAATGACTTCAAGTCTTTCTGTGAGAACAGGGCCATCAATGTGTATCAACGGCTCAATACGGCAACCGACCAGGAAGAGGCCATCTACCAGGCCCATCAAGAGATGAAAGAAGAGAAGTTGCAGAAAGATTACCTTACCATGCAACATGAGCTTCACCGCAAGGACTACAAACTCGGCAACTACGACGAGTCGCGGCAAGCCTTTGAGGTGAAGACGGCATGGGGCACGGTGATGCTTCCCGTGCCAAAAGCCGAAGCCGAGGGTGTGAAAAAAGCGTGGAAGAGCGTTGTGCAGGACATGACCATCCGTCCCGCATTGCAATTAAACCAAGACACCTACCGTCCCATGGTCAACGGCATCAGTGCCTTGGTCAACGGCAAAGTATATGGTGTGGAGCAGCCATGAATAAAATGAGGGAAAAAGCCATTTTATTCCATACAAAAAACGGGAAAAAGACTTCGTATTTGTTAAAAGAGGAAAAAAAAGAGAGGAAAGATTTGGATATACGATAGAAAAGTATTACTTTTGCACCCACTTAACGAGAAACATCGCGGAGTGGAGCAGTTGGTAGCTCGCCAGGCTCATAACCTGGAGGTCGCACGTTCGAATCCTGCCTCCGCAACTCAGAAGCCCGATTTTTCGGGCTTCTTTTGTTTATGGAAGGTTCTCACGTGCGACCTACGGTCGAGGTAAATACAGAAAAAAAGAAGGAAAGAGAGTCGTTCGTGTAAAAAAGCAAATATTTTATAACATTTTTTTGCCTTTTATTTGGTATTTGTGAAAAAAATTGTATTTTTGTAGCGAAAACAATGGAAACCTTTAACCACGAATTATAATTTTTTAATTCACATTATACAATTAACTAAAAAAAACTACTATTATGGCACAACCTATTCCGCAGTTAGACTTCCCGACAGCAGTTCAGTTGTCACTCAACCGTCTGAAAGACATGGAAGGCCGCAGCCGCCGCAGTGAGTTCTGGTGGACGATGTTAGCAACCATGATTCCGTTCTTTATCATTTGGATATTGAACCGTGGCGCCATGTCCATCGTACCTTCTATCATTTTCTCATTATTAGGAGGTGCTATCTGGCTTTGCACTGTTCCCCTCCAGATTCGTCGTTTGCACGACACTGGTCGTAGTGGCACCTTGGCCAAGATTGCCGCTGGTGTTTACATTGTCCAGCTCATCCTGAGTATCATCATCGTGGCTATGGTTCAGAACGACCCATTAGCTTACTTCGGCTCAGCAGGTACGCTTGCTACGTTCTTGGGTTTGGTAGCATTGGTTTATTTCGTGTTGGTCATCATCCTGATCATTTTCTGGTGCCAAGACAGCCAACCCGGTACGAACCAATATGGACCGTCACCGAAATATCCCGACTTCCAGTAAAGCCCCTACCCCTTCCCTCCCAGGGGGGAGGGCGTAGATGCCCAACAAAGATATTTGGGAAAATAACAAAAGCCGCTCTCGAGAGCGGCTTTTTTCGCACCCTTTCCAACCCTCTCCGATGGGAAGGAGTAGATAGGGGGCCTTATTCCAATGCGTCGAGGAGGATGAAGGCTGCCCAATAGACGGGGTCGATGAAACGGCCGTTTTCGATATGGCGGAGATGTTGCTGTGCAGCGAGGAATGCGCTGCGTGGCGATTGTCCTTCGGCCAGATGGCGGTAGAACGCCGTCATGAGAATCTGTGTGGCCTGGTCGTCCACTTTCCACAGGCTCATCACCATCGTCTTTGCCCCTGCTTTCTTGAATCCCCGTTGCAGTCCGAAGACCCCGTCGCCAGTGATGGTACCGAGTGCCGTCTGACACGCCGAGAGCACCACGAGCGAAGTGTTTCTAAGGTCCATCTGCGACAACTCACGCGCCGTAAGGATACCATCCTCCATATTGTCGGGAACCTGTTTGTGTGTGAGTGTAACGTTGGCACCTGCGAAGAGCAGCCCAGAACGTGACAGCGCCTTATCCTCTTCTGAAGAAGCATTCTCGTTCGTCGCCGAGAGGAACGCCAGGTTCCCCATACGATTTGCCTGTTCTTCCGTCCAGAAGAATCCATGCGTAGCCACATGCAAGATGTCAGTTTGTTTTCCCGAAAGGTTTTTGAAAGCCTCCTCCGTGCCATGAATGCCTGAGAAGACTTTTACATCTTTCATATTTCCCTTCAGCTGTTCTTCGATGTCGTCCACTTCCTTCTGGGTATAAGCCAAATATCCTGCCCCACCCCTGAGCATGAGCGAATCGACGGGAGCACGGCTTGCCATAAGCGGCACGTCAGACAGCAGTCCTGCCTCACGGTTAGCCAAGTCCACATCCTCCATCTTGGCATTATATTGCAGTCCCCCAAACAGTCGTGCATTCTCCATTTTCTTTGTTGACGAGGCCGTCACCACCTCACGTGTAGATGACAGACGGTAGACATCGTAGTGTTCTGCGAAAGTACTAAAATCCTCCATCAGTGCATATTCGATGGCGATGTTATTCAGACAACCCACCGGCGAGAAGAACACCCGCCGTGCTCCTTTCAGATAAGGCAAGAGCGGTTTCCAGATATAGTTTGTCAGCGAGTGTGTGGAATAACATACATCCGCTGAGATACTTTGTATTTGCCCCTCGGTACACAAGAAAAACATTTCGGGATGCGGTGACTCCTTTTTGAGAACCAACGCCCCCACTCCAAGCTGTTGTACGCCATCTTCGCTTTGTGGGTAGAAATTGACAAATTCGATGGCCACATCATCATCATTGAGTTGGCGTTGCACCTCTTGCCACGTGGTACGAAGCGGTTTGGTATAGTCGCCGTAAGCAGCAGACATTGAAGTAAGTTGTCGTTCCAACCGTGTTATTTCCCTTCTTAGCGAGTCGGTATCCACAGACCGCTGTTCCTTAGGAAGTGCCGTCTGCTGGTCGAGTAACGTATGTTTCTGTTTTAAGACATTGAATGTCTCGATAGCCTGTTGGTCACCACTTTCCAGAAGTAGCCTATTCATTTCCATCTCAGTGGTGAGCAGCAGTCCCTTTCCTAACAATTGTCCGTCGTAGGCACAATCCGCCAAACGACCCGCCACAGAAGTGTCATCTTTATATTTCTCCGCCAGAAAAGGTAGCACCAATTGGTAAAACGCCGCATTCTGGTTCCATGTACCCAAGCGTTCCTGCGGCGACATGGTGGTGAATTTGGAAAGGATGTATTCGCGTAGGAAAGCAGACAGTTTTTCGGCATATTCTGTCGCCACCTCTTTGTTATTGTCTAGTATCGCCGCATTGCACACCTGCCATCCCGCCTGCAGGTAGGCCATGTTGTCGGTAGAGACGTAGCGTGCGATAGCCTGTTCCACCTCAAGGAGTTGGTCGAACGACTCTTTTGTCTTTCCAAGGACCTGAAGCAGTTGTCCCCGTAGCGAATACAACATCGCGCTGTTAGCTATCGCCTTCTCATGTCCAAAGATACCCTCCACGATGTCTATACCCTGACAAGCATAGTCGTAAGCCGGTTGCCAGTGCCCCATAGCACTTTCCGCCTGTGATAGTCCCAAGAGAGCTGTGGCGTAATTTACCGTCCGCTGCAAGCTATCTTTATCCATCAGTTCCAATGCCTGCAGGAAAATGATTACCGCCGTATTGGCATCACCGCGAGCGAGGAACTCGTTCCCCAATTGTATTCGCTCAAGCGCATTGTAATTTTCCGCATTGGCATGATAATCGTTGAACACCGCTTGCGCCTGTTCCATGGTCTGTCCGGCCCCTTGCACATCTCCCAATGCCATTTGGTATTTAGCGAGCGACTGCGCCGCATCGCCATATTCCATTGAATTATCCCCGAACGAGCGTTTGGTATAATTCACCACCTTCGTTTGCTGTTCCACCGCATTGACATAATCGTTTTTTGCCGCGTATGCAAGCGCCATCATCGCCACGCTCGAGTACATATACTGTTCGGTATGATACTCTTCGAACAGCGCGGTCGCCTTTTTCAAATAATCAATGCTTTGGTCTACCTGTGCCGTATTGAGTGTAATTTGCGCCGCCAAGTAGTACACATATCCCATGAGAAGTGTCCCTGGTATTTTTTTCTCCGCAAAGTCCACCGCCCTTGTTGTCATCGCCTTTGCCGAATCCAGTTCAGTATAGGCCAGGAACGACTGCGCCAGGTTGAGCATACTTGACACGATGGTTGTATCCTCCACGTTAGGCATGGACATATAAGTATCCAGCAGCATTCGCGAATATTCAATATCCTTCTGATGATTGTTGACGGAACGGTAATAGGAAGACATGGCATTCAATCCATCAATGAGCAGATGATCCACCTGTCCGTTCTTTCTATATCCCTCAATGGCCTGGTCCACCCACATAACTCCCCTATATTTATCGTTGAGGCCTATGGCCGCCGCTCCTTTCACCATGAGCAGTTGGTTATAGATGGGGCCGCCCACCATCGTGCCTCTGCAAAGGTCGAGTCCTTTCTCGGCACTTACTTTCGCCTCGGAGGCATTTCCCTCCGACGCTTGCATTTGCGCCAACAGAGAAAGATAGTGAGGGTGAAGTGCGGGGTCTTCATTTTCACATTCCGTGAACGCCACATCTGCTTGTCTTAACAATTCTATGGCCTTTAGCCTGTCACCCTTGATAGTCGCCGTCTCACCCATCATTCCCAAGGCCGTTGCATACATGTAATTATTGGTCAGATGTGCCTTCTCGCATCCCTGGTGAAGTTTTAAAGCCGTCGTTTCCAGTTCATCAACCCCACCTAACCAATAGAGCGCATACATCTTCACGAAGAGAAAACTCAAGTAATTCTTCGACTTATCATCGCCATATTTTTCAAACACCGGTTCCAATCCTCTTATGATGTCCAGTGCCTCCTCATAGCGCTGCATCCCTACAAGTGTCTCAACAAGCGTATAATGATACGTGGCGTATGTATAGCTATTCTTTTTCAGGTGGTGAGACAACACCTTCAGACATTCTCTGCTTGTTACTTCCGCTTGTTCAGAGTAGCCACCAGAGCTAAGAACATACGACAAGAAATTTAAGGCACCCGCGTAGGTGGTTGCTTTTTCGCCACTCCAATCACGCTCCATCCTGACCACCTCGCGCAAATAGAATAAAGCATCTTCAAGATTACCCGCCTCAAAATGTTGCATCGCCAGATACGACAACGAGTCGATAACCTCCCTACCCCATCTTTCCACCGGTGGCAGTTCAAAATCGTTAGACAGTTCTATCGCCTCTGCCGTCCGTCCCATCTTTCCATAACAGGAAGCCAGCCAGTCGCTGGCATAGAAATGCCGTTGGTCGAGCGAGTCGTAGAGCTGTTCGTCAATGGGCCGGAGCTGTTCGAATGTCTTTGCCGCCTTATCATATTTTTTGTCATGGTAGAAGCCCACCCCCTCGGAATAGAGTTTGTCGGAGAGGGCGATGCTGTCTGAGCGGGATTGCTGGGCGACGCAGGGCAGCGAAAGGAGGACGAAAAGAGAGAAGAGAAGGTTTTTCATGGAAGATTACCAGTTCCAGATGTTTCTTCCGACGGCCCATGCGAAAAAGATGATGGCTACGGCTATGGGCATCCATGGGTTATGGACACGGCTATATAGCTGCGGTTTTAGCTTTCGCATACACTCCACGTAGATGAGGAAGGCTACCAAGGGAAGCGATATAACCAACATGGCGTTGTAGGCGAACGCACCGCCCACATCGCCATGAAGAAGACTATGCACTGCCCGTTGCGACCCACACCCTGGACATTTCAGGCCGGTGAGCACAAGGAACGGACACTTTGGGAACCAAGTGCTTGCCGACGGGTCGAATGCCGAATAGACATACACCGCCGCCAACAAGAGGAGAATCCCAAGGATGTAATGTCGTGTATGATGGCGCATTAGAAATGCTTATAGTTTATTCCGCCGGATTTCAAATCCGACGGAACAGTGGCGGGACGGGATGCGAGTTATCGGTAGAGACCGTATAGGGAAGCCGTGCCGATGACACCAGCTGCAATCAAGATGACATAGAGCACGACACCCACCAGTCCGATGAAGAAGCCCAGCTTGGTCCATTTACCTGCATCGCGGCTTGCCTGTTCTGCCTCGGCATAACGTCCCGCAGCATACAGTCCGCTTACCTTGGAAGCATAGACCACGCCGACGATACCGAAGGGCAGACAGCAGAAGATGAGCACGAGAATCGACTCCACCATCCACGACTTCGGAGGAAAACCGCCATTAGCCGGCTGCTGCTGGTAAGGCTGCTGATAGCCTGGTTGCTGATAAGCCTGTTGTTGGAAACCTTGCGGGTTGTAACCCTGCGGGCCATAGCCTTGTTGCTGTCCGTAGGCGGTATTGCCTTGGTAGCCTGGAGGCGTCTGGCCCATGCCAGCCGTTGCGCCCATACGAGCGAAGAGCGGTGCCAGCGAAGGGATGGTCTTGGCCTTGGCCCAGTTGGTCATACCTTCACACCACATGTCCGTTTCAGGAGTGATGTTATACGCTTTCAGTTGTTCGATAGTGAACGGGCCCATCTGCTGGCCGTTCTGAATAAAATAGTATTGCATTGTATAATGTTTAGTGTACAGTGTTTAGGGTTGAGTGTACAGTGTTTAGGGTTGAGTGTACAGTGTTTAATGTTTAGTGTACAGTGTTTAATGTTTAGTGTACAGTGTTTAGGGTTGAGTGTACAGTGTTTAATGTTTAGTGTATAGTGTTTAAGGTTGAGTGTACGTTGGGGTTGGAGTATCAGTATCCGAACATGCCTCGGCGGTAGGCATTATTCAGGGAAACGCCCATTACGAGGATAAGGATGACATAAAGGATGATGACAACCAGTCCGATGATGAACGCAATCTTCACCCATTTACCAGCCGTTCTGCTTGCCTGTTCAGCAGCCTCAAACTCACCACGGTTATAATAAAGACTCACCATGGTGGCATGCACGAGACCAACGATGCCGAATGGCATACAGCAGAAAAGCGTTACTAGAATAGCTTCCGCCACCCATGTCTTTGGAGGATAGCCCCCATAAGAGGCAGGCTGTGCCTGCTGATATTGGTTGTTGCCGGAAGGTTGCTGATATTGGCCGCTATTCGGTGCTGCCTGAGGTTGAGCACCCATTGCAGCAGCTCCCATTCCCGCGAAGAGAGAAGCCAATGCGGGAACGTCTTTGGCTTTCGCCCAATTGGCCATGCCTTCCGTCCACACGTCTGTTTCGGGTGTCACATGGTAGATTTTGAGCTGCTCGATGGTATAGGGACCCATCTGTTGTCCGTTTTGAATAATGTAGTATTTCATGATTATAATGTTGAGTGTTTATGGTTGAGTGTTGAGGAGGCAAAGGGTTGGGGTTAAGGGTTGAGAGAAGGTTTTTGTTGATTTACAATTTTTAATGCAAAGATAATATCTTTTTCGTATAAAAAAGCTATCTTTGCAAAAAATTGATAGAAATCATCAGAAAAAACACACATCATGTTCAACAAAGAGACTTACATACAGCGTCGCCGCCGTCTGAATGAATTGATGGGCAGCGGTCTGCTTGTGTTTTTCGGCAACAACGAGTCGCCTTGCAACTATCCCAACAACGCCTACTACCCTTTCCGTCAAGACTCCTCCTTTTTGTATTATTTCGGTCAGAAACGAGATGGTTTAGTAGGTATTATCGACGTGGACAATGGCAAGGAGATACTTGTCGGCGACGACATCGATATTGAAGACATCGTTTGGTACGGCAGCGTGGACAGCGTGAGCGACATGGCCAAACAAGCAGGAGTGAAGAACAGTTGCGCCATGAGTGAGTTGTCGGCAATTCTAACCAAGGCTCAGAGCCAGGGTCAGGAAATACACTTCCTGCCTCCCTACCGTCATGACACGATGATACAGATACACGACTTGCTGGGCATCCACCCCTCCAAGCAGAAAGAAGCAGCCTCGCTACCGCTCATCAAGGCTGTTGTGAAAATGCGTTCCACGAAAGAGCCGTTAGAGATAGAAGAACTGGAGCGTGCTTCTGAGATTGGCTACCAGATGCACACCACGGCGATGAAGACAGCCCGTGCCGGACTGACCGAGAAATACGTGGGTGGCATCATCGACGGCACCGCCAATGCATGGGGAGCGAAGGTCAGTTTCGCCACCATCTTCACACAGCATGGCGAAATAATGCATGGTATTCCCACCATGGACCCGTTGGAAGACGGCCGTCTGGCGTTATGCGACTGTGGTGGCGAGACATTGGAGCATTACTGCTCCGACCACACACGCACCTTCCCTGTGAGCGGCCGTTTCACGCAGCGTCAGCGCGAGATATACAGCATTGTAGAAGCCTGCCACGACTATGTGCTCGATGTGGCCAAGCCCGGCGTGAAATATATGGATGTTCACTTTGCCGTATGCCGTCTAATGACCGAGCGCCTGAAGGAACTTGGACTGATGAAAGGCGATGTAGATGAGGCTGTGGCCGCCGGTGCCCATGCCCTATTCCTGCCCCACGGTCTGGGTCACATGATGGGTATGGACGTTCATGACATGGAGGGTCTGGGACAGATATACGTCGGTTTCGACGAGGAGACCCGTCCTAACCTCGAGCAGTTCGGCACCAACGCCCTGCGCATGGGCCGCCGGTTGGAAGAGGGTTTCGTGGTGACCGACGAGCCGGGCATCTATTTCATCCCCGACCTGATAGACGATTGGCGTTCAAAGGGCCATTGTGCCGAGTGGCTGAACTTCGACAAGATAGAGACCTACAAGGACTTCGGCGGCATCCGCATCGAGGACGACGTACTTATCACTGCCGATGGCTGTCGTTTCTTGGGTGACAAGCGAATTCCATATCATGTGGAAGAGATTGAAAGGTAAAAAAATACCCACCCATAACCCCTCCCCAAGGGAGGGGAGATGAATAGAAGGGAAGGGAAGAGTAAAAAGGTAAAAAGGTAAAAAAGTAAAAAAGTAAAAGGGTAAAAATTGAAGGCGGAGTAATGTCCACTTTAACTTCCATGAGCGAAGCGAATTAACTTCCAATTTAACTCCCGATTAACTCCGATAAAAAAACTCATAAACTAAAAAAACATAAAAAGAAGATGAAAAGAATCATGACCATGGCAATGGGCCTTGTGCTCGCCATTGGCGCTTTTGCGCAAGACAACAAACCTGTGTTTACCACTGTGAAAGAGATGCCCATCACGAGTATCAAGGACCAGAACCGTTCCGGCACCTGCTGGGCCTACTCCACCCTGTCGTTCTTTGAAAGTGAAATATTGAAGAAGACCGGCAAGACCTATGACCTGTGCGAGATGTTCATCGCCAACAAAGACTATATGGAGCGTGCCATCCTCACCGTACGCATGCACGGCGACAGCCAGTTCTCGCAAGGCGGTAGCGCCGAGGATGTTCTCGACATCATCAAAGCTTACGGTATCTGCCCCGAAAACGCCATGCCGCTTCCCGGCACACCACAAGGTGACTCCCTGGCCAACTTCAACGAGTTCTTCAGCGTGATGGAGCCGTATGTTGACGCCGTGGCTAAGAACAAGGCGAAGAAGATATCCAACCAATGGCGTGAGGGCCTTCAGGGCATTCTCGATGCCTATCTGGGCAAGTGTCCCGAGACCTTCACCTATGAGGGCAAGACCTACACCCCGCAGTCGTTTGCCGCCAGCCTCGGTCTGGACTGGAACGACTATGTGAGCATCACCAGCTATACCCACCATCCTTTCTACACCCAGTTTGCCGTGGAGGTACAGGACAACTGGCGTTGGGGTTTGAGCTACAATGTCCCCATGGACGAGATGATGCGCATCATCGACTATGCCCTTGAAAACGGCTACACCGTGGCTTGGGGTGGCGATGTCAGTGAAGAAGGTTTCACCCGCAAGGGTCTGGGTATCGCCTATGATACGAAGGCCGTACAGAGCCTCACCGGCAGCGACGCCGCCAAGTGGCTGCGCCTGAGCTCGTCGCAGAAGACCGAGAAGTTCGACTCCCTGGGCGTCAATGCCCCCGAGATCGTTCCCACACAGGAGAAGCGTCAGGAGCGTTTCGACAACTGGGAGCTGACCGACGACCACGGCATGCATATCTATGGCATTGCCAAGGACCAGAACGGCAAGGAATATTACATGGTGAAGAACTCATGGGGTGAGTATGGCGACTACAAAGGCACATGGTACATGACCAAAGCTTTCGTGGCCCATAACACCATGGACTTCTTGATTAACAAGAACGCCATTCCCAAGGATATCCGTAAGAAGCTGGGAATCTGAGAAAGGTAAAAAAGTAAGAGGGTAAAAAAGTAAAAAAATACCCACCCTTGGCCCTCCCAAAATACCCACCCTGACCCTCCCCAAGGGAGGGGAAATGAATGGATGAAGAGGGTAAAAAGGTAAAAGGGTAAAAAAGTAAAATGGTGAAAAGTGAAGAATTTTGGGTGAAAGATTTTTCACTTTTCACTATTTACAATTTTCACCATTAACACTAAAAAAGCTATATGAAAATGAAGAACAAAATGCGTTGGCTGGCAAGCATCATGAGTATGATGCTACTGGCAATGATGATGCCGTTGTGCCTCACCTCTTGTGGTGACGACGATGATGACAATTCCGGCAGTTCCCCCATGAGTGATGCCGAGATGCTCAAAAAGATGAAGAATGAGTTGAAGGGTTACTACTACGTTGCTATTGTAGACGATGCTTTCAATCGCAATTTCAACGTCGATCTTACTTCTCCAGGCAAAATAAAAATCGCCCACCAATACACCAAGGCTTACTGTGATGAGATGGAAATAGACATGAACCACATCTACAATGGAGTAAGTGGCACATTAGGTATTAAATTCCTGTCAATTGACAGTAAAGGCTACTGGCGCTATCAGGTCTTCTGCGACCAATATCGGATTGACCGACTGAACGCGGTGTATAACGAGAAAGATGGCGAGATGTGGTTGGACTACGGAACCACGACAATGACCAAATGTAAGGAATACAACACCACCGACCTGCCCTTCGTCAGTAGCATCAAACAAATCATTGGCCAGTGGGAAGATGGTGGACCCGAACACCTTGACCTGACACCAGTGAACGGTGATTATCTTTGGCTAAGCAATGTCTCATTCATTGAAAGCGGAGGTCACTATCATTCTGTAGCCGCAGGAAGCAGCATTCACGTAATTGATGTGAGCATGGGAGCCGTAACAGCCCGTGATGCAAACAAAAAATTCTACTACACCATCGTACCCATCGGTGACAACAAGATACAATTCACCATTAACGACCAGACTCCGACTGTTTATAACCGAATGAGTAATTATGTGACGATAGAATAAGCAACGGGATATTTGCGTTAATAATGTTTAACAACGCAGATATATCATTTTTTTTTCTTAACTTTACACGCCATTTTATGCACCATGCGAAAATGGCGTGCTTTATATACCCACCCCGACCCTATACCCACCCCGACCCACCCAAAGGGAGGGAGAAGGAAACGAGGAAGAGAAGAAGGAAGAAGTGGAAGGAGGAGGAAAGAGAGAGGAGAAAGGAGAGGGAACTTTGCGACCTGAAAGAATAAAAATAATAACATAAATGCATTTTAAATGGAATTACGAACCCCCTACACCCGAGCAGAAGAGAGCAGCTAAGGAACTGGCTGAGAAGATTGGCATGAGTCCTTTGCTTGCCCAATTGCTTATCCGGCGCGGCATTACTACCGAATCGGCAGCCAAACGGTTTTTCCGTCCTCAGTTGGCTGACCTGATTAACCCCTTCCTGATGAAGGACATGGATGTGGCGGTAGACCGTTTGAACGACGCGATGGGCCGCAAGGAGCGCATTTTGGTGTATGGCGACTACGACGTGGATGGTTGCACCGCCGTAGCGTTGGTCTATAAATTTCTGCAACAGTTTTATTCAAACATCGACTACTACATCCCCGACCGTTACGACGAGGGATACGGTGTCAGTCGCAAAGGCATTGAGTACGCCAAGGAAACCGGTGTCAAATTGGTCATCATCCTTGACTGTGGCATCAAGGCCATAGAAGAGATTGCGTATGCCAAGGAAGAAGGCATCGACTTCATTATCTGCGACCACCATGTGCCCGACGAGGAGATGCCTCCTGCCGTTGCCATCCTCAACCCCAAGCGCGAGGACGACAGTTACCCCTTCAAGCAGTTGTGCGGTTGCGGTGTGGGGTTCAAATTTATGCAAGCCTTTGCCAAGAACAACAGCATCCCCTTTTCCCGTCTCATCCCACTGTTGGACTTCTGTGCTGTGAGTATCGCCGCCGACCTGGTTCCCGTGACCGACGAGAACCGCATCTTGGCCTACCATGGTCTGAAGCAGCTGAACCAAAATCCCAACATTGGTCTGAAAGCCATCATCGACATCTGCGGACTGAACGGCCGTGAGATAGCGATGAGCGATATCATCTTCAAGATTGGTCCGCGCATCAACGCTTCCGGGCGTATGGAGAATGGCAAGGAGAGTGTGGATTTGCTGATAGAGCGCGACTTCGCCGTTGCGTTGAGCAAGGCGAGTCACATCAACCAATACAACGAGCAGCGCAAGGACATCGACAAGCAGATGACCGAAGAGGCCAACCAAATCGTGTCGAAGTTGGAGAGTCAGAAACATCGTTCAAGTATCGTGCTTTATGATGAGAACTGGAAGAAAGGCGTCATCGGCATCGTAGCCTCCCGTCTCACTGAGATCTATTTCCGTCCTACCGTTGTATTGACGCGTGACGCCGAATTTGCCACGGGCAGTGCCCGCAGTGTGGCCGGTTTCGATGTCTATGCCGCCATCAAGAGCTGTCGCGACCTGTTGTTGAACTTCGGCGGCCACACCTACGCTGCCGGTCTGACGTTGCGTTGGGACGACATCAAGGAGTTCCGCCAGCGTTTCCAACGTTATGTCGATGAGCATATCCTCCCCGACCAGAAGGAAGCGATACTCGACATCGACGCCGTTGTTGATTTCAAGGACATCAATTCGAAACGTCTGCATAATGACCTGAAGCGTTTCGCCCCCTTTGGTCCCGGCAACGAGAAACCCCGTTTCTGCACCGTCGGCGTATACGATTTCGGCACCAGCAAGGTGGTGGGACGCGACCAGGAACACATCAAACTGGAGTTGGTTGATTCGAAGTCGAACAACGTCATGAACGGCATCGCTTTCGGTCAGAGTGCCGCAGCCCGCTACATCAAGTCACACCGCAGTTTTGACATCGTCTACACCATGGAAGACAATATATTCAAGCACGGCAACATCCAGTTACAGATAGAAGACATCCGTCCGACGGATGAGGGATGAGGGAGAATTGAAGGTTGAGGGTTTAGGGTTTAGGGATTAGTGTCCTGGTGTCGTCTGAACTCCCAAGTTCCCTAACTACTAAGCTTACTAATAGATTGGACCGTTACGAACAAGTGCTGAAGCGTTACTGGGGTCACGACCGTTTCCGTGGCATCCAGCGTGAGATCATCGAGAGCATCGACACAGGTCACGACACCTTAGGTCTGATGCCCACGGGTGGTGGTAAGAGCATTTGTTTTCAGGTCCCCGCCCTGCTCCACGATGGTGTATGTATCGTCATCACCCCGTTAATCGCCTTGATGAAAGACCAGGTGGCCCATCTTCGCAAGCGTGGCATCCTCGCCTCCGCCATCTATTCCGGCATGAGCCGCCAAGAGATTATCACCGTGTTGGAAAACGCCATCTTCGGCGGTGTCAAACTCTTGTACGTCTCCCCCGAACGTTTGGGCTCCGACATTTTCCAGGTGAAACTACGTCACATGAAAGTCAGTTTCATCACCGTCGATGAGGCTCACTGCATCAGCCAGTGGGGATATGATTTCCGTCCTTCCTATCTGGAAATCGCCCATATCCGCACCCTTGTTCCCGATGCCCCCATCTTGGCATTGACCGCCACCGCCACCCCTGTGGTCGCCGCCGACATACAGCGTCAGCTGGCCTTCACCGACGGCAGGGAATACCGCATGAGTTTCGCCCGTGAGAACCTCAGTTATGTCGTCCGCACAGCCCCCGACAAAGAAGCCGAGCTATTACATATCCTCCGTTCCATGGGTGGCAGCGCCATCGTCTATGTACGCAGCCGTCGCAAGACCCGTGAGATTGCCCAGTTGTTGGAGCATGAGGGCATCAGCGCCACCTTTTACCATGCTGGTTTGGAGCCCGCCGTTAAGGACGAACGCCAGCAGTCGTGGCACGACGACAAGGTGCGCGTGATGGTAGCCACCAACGCCTTTGGCATGGGCATAGACAAGCCCGATGTCCGTTTGGTCATCCACACCGACTGTCCCGACTCCCCCGAAGCCTATTTCCAGGAGGCTGGTCGTGCCGGACGCGACGGCAAGCGTTCCTGGGCTGTCCTGCTTTACAACGGCAGCGACCAGCGTAAGTTACGCAAGCGTGTGGGCGACACCTTCCCCCCGAAAGAGTTTATCCGTGAGATTTACGACCATCTCGCCTATTTCTTCGAGATTGGTCTCGGCAGTGGTCGTGGAGCCACCTTCGCCTTCGACATCGAGAAGTTTTGCCATACCTTCAAACATTTCCCCGTGCAGACCGATGCCGCCCTGCATATCCTCGAACGCAGCGGCTATATCGCCTACGACACCGACCCGGACAACCGTTCCCGTCTTTTCTTTTTACTCAACCGTCATGAATTGAACTATTTAGAGCGTTTAGTGGGTCATGAGGAGCGTATCATTACCGCTCTGTTGCGCTTATATGGCGGATTGTTCACCGAGTATTGCTATATTGAAGAGAGTTATGTGGCTGCCCAGGCCGGTCTCAACCGTCAGGAGGTGTATATGACCTTGAAGGAACTGAAGCGGCGAAATATCCTCGACTACATCCCCCAAAGCAGCACCCCTTTGATTACCTATACCCAACGTCGTGAAGATGGTTGCGACATCGTCATTCCCCCGTCGGTATATGAAGAGCGCCGCCAGCAATATGAGGCCCGCATCAACGAGATGTTGCGTTACGCTACCGATGACAGCGTATGCCGTAGCCGTCAGTTATTAGCGTATTTTGGCGAGACCGACAGCAAGGACTGTGGCCATTGTGATGTTTGCCAGCGGAAGCGGGGTACGTCTATGGGTGACGCCCGCCAACAGATACTCCAGTTCTTGTCCGATGGTGCGCCCCACCCCATCAGCGAGCTGCATGCATTACAATTGCCCAAGGCCAAGATGGACCAGGCCTTGGAGCAGTTAGTGCAAGAAGAAGATGTGAAGATTGACGGGGGAGAGATAATGAGGGGATAAATGAAATCCATCGATTTCATGCCGATTACACGCGATAGTCTATTGTGAAAACAAAGCCACAGTCGATGCAGACGCATGTACCCTAAGATTGCCACTAAAAATATTCTTTTACAGCAAAATCAAACTGTTCTATAAAAATCTGTTTGAATGCGTACAGGTTGTTCTGCTCATAAAAAATGAGCATTGCTTTCTTATAGTCAACAGAATCGACAGAGCGGAAACTCAGTGGGCAATATCCATTGGCTAACAAGATGGCATTGCTTGTGATACGAGCCGTGCGTTTATTTCCATCGGAGAATGCCTGAATATAAGAAAGGAGAAGAAGTGCAAGAATGGCCTTCTCGAAAACATTCTCATTGTTATTTATCAACTGACAAGTGTCACATAGAGCCTCACGTATTTGAAATTCATTATCCAATGGATGGTAATTAGTTCCAGTTATACCTACACGACGATGACGAATGCCCCTGTCTACTGAGAGTTCCTTTGTAAGCAACTGATGAATATCTTCTATATGGCTTACAGTAAGTTCTCGTAAGTAATCTGGATTGTCTATAATAAAGCGCAAAGCATCCTTATGATTCAGCAGCATTATTGCTTCTTCCTTGGTCTTGCCATCTGCTGTTTTACTCTCACGAAGTAGACGCTCCGTTTCCAGTAATGAATAGGTATTACCCTCTATCTGTGACGATTTCCAACTGAGGTCTATTCCGAGACGTTCCATTTCCTTACGATATTCATTCTCCGTCATTTCACTGACATGTTGACGAAACTCCACCTGCAATTCATTAAGATGAGCAATCTCTTCATCTGTGAAAAGTGTTACATTAGGCAGCTGCTCCCTTATCAATTTGAAATTGAAGGAAGTTTGAACCTGTCGTTCGTCCACATCCAAGGAGAAATATGTGTCCAAGTTGAGAGGCATAAGCAGGTGTGCCTGATCAGAAAGACGATAACGAGTAGCACGAGCTCGTCCCTCTGCCACAACATCACCACTCTGAATGCCTGCAGCTATAAGACGTTTCATGGTAGCCCCACTACCCTCGAAGGCAGTTCCCTGTGCTATTTCATCCCGTGAAGACAGTGGATGATAATGCAGATACTGTAAGATTTGTCTTGAAATATCCATCGTTATAATCACCAATCGGTGCAAAATTAGTTATTTTCCCCCAATTATCGGCTCATGCAGTGCCTTAAAAAGTACAAAATCCGACTATTTTTGAGCCGATTACGTAGATAATGCGGGGGTGAAGGATGAGAAACATCACACGCAAAGGGTCCATGGGGCACACAAAGCATAAAGCATCAGAAAGGTAGATAGCCTAATGGGGGGTCTTCGGAAGCAAAGAGAGTTGGCTCCAAACTTTCTGCTATCACTATATCTTTTATCTTACTACGATATTCACCGAAGTTTTTTAGATTATCAATCTCCTGTCGACGTTGGCGACTCATCTCGGCAAACTCATGTTCCTTTTCAATACCGAGGTAGCGTCGTCCTATGAGATTGGCTGCAATACCTGTAGTTGATGAACCTGCAAATGGGTCGAGCACCCATGCGTCTGGTTTTGTTGATGCTAAAATGATTCGGCACAGCAAACCTAATGGTTTCTGAGTGGGATGTTTGCCACATGTCTTTTCCCAAGGAGCGATTGCTGGCAATCGCCAGACATCGGTCATCTGTTTATCACCATTGATGGCTTTCATCAATTTGTAATTGTAATAGTGAGGAACTTTAACCATCTTGCGAGCCCAGATAATAAACTCAGTAGAATACGTAAAGTATCGGCAAGAGATATTGGGCGGAGGGTTCGTCTTGGCCCAAGTAATCACATTGAGAATTTTAAAGCCAAGCAGCGTTAAAGCATTGGCCACAGAGAATATATTATGGTATGTCCCAGATATCCATATTGTTCCATTATCCTTCAACTTATCACGACAAAGTGAAATCCATTTAAGGTTAAAGTCATTAATCTCTTCTTGAGACATTCCCTTATCCCAGTCACCCTTATTCACGCAAACGACCTTTCCGCTCTGAATGCTAATTCCTCCATTTGACAGGAAATATGGTGGGTCAGCAAACACCATATCGAACTTAAAGTTGAACTGCGGAAGCAATTCAAATGTATCACCAAGCAAAAGAGTAAAAGCTCTGTTAATAGAACGGTAATAGGGTACTATCATCCTTTTACTATATCAATAAAGGAATCTATGTTTGTTAAGTTATATATTTTTGGAATCGAATGGTAGGCTTCTTCTAATTTGTTTCTGGCAGATTTCCATCCAATACCGTCAGTTATCCATACGAATTCATATCCTTTTACAGAATTCACTTTTGGAGCCAATTCGGTGTATGCCCTTGCCACTTCATTTAATTTTGAGCCTCCTCCACTATAGAAATTAACTTCTATCAGATATTTTGTAGATATTGTCTCTACTAAGAAATCGAATCGTTTTTCGTCTGTTCCTAACACGGATAGTTCTGGAAATTCAGATGAATAGACTTCCTGACGAAATAGAATTCCTCTTGAACTAAACTGTTTAGCTACCATATTCTCCATAATATGGCCACTTCTGTTTTTACGTGCATTTGTGTCAAGCCCAGTCTCTATCCCAAATACATAATCAACCAGATTTTTCACACGTTTTGTCTGAAAGATATCAGCCAGTCCTGTTTCTTCTAGGAACTCAACAACTTTTTCTTCTGATTGAAAATAGCTTTTCAGCAAAACAATACTACCCATATTGTCAACGACAAGTTTCTTTCCATCATCTCTAACCGCTATCAATATTCCAAGTACATCAAAAGCGGATGAGTCTCTTTTCCATACATCTGATACACTTTCTTTTAAATTATCTTTGCCAATTAAATAGTTAAGAGTGTTCAGGCTTAATTCAATTTCTGACACATTCGTTGCTATTTTTTGAAAGTCACAGAAGAAATCCAACGTTTGGTTTGTCTCTTGTAACTGAGACATAAACAAATTGAAATCCTTATTCATAGTTTTTGATTAATAGTTCCGTTAATTTGCCACGTTTCGCTGGGTTGGCATTAATAGCACGAGAAGCTACGACGCGGCGAATGTTAAAGTCTGCATAAATATTCTCAAGAAAAGTATCATCTGGATTCTTAGCAGAACAATCAGCATTACTAAGCATCCACTTCACATGAGAAAAACGATTGAGGTTCTTGCAGAAATTAGCTAGTCGTATTTGTTCTTTGTCATTGAAAGACCCTTTCGCATAAGTGTTGAAACTTGATGTTGCATTAAGTGGTCGATATGGAGGATCAAAATAGAAAAAGTTCAAGCCTTTTCCCATATAATCTACCGTCTGTTCATAATCTCCATTTAATATAACTACATTTGTTCGGTTCAACAATTCACTGTCGATAATGATTGTTTCTCTATTACATATTGTTGGCTTCACATACCTTCCGTATGGGACATTGAATTTCCCTTCGGCATTTACTCTATATAAGCCATTGAAACATGTATGGTTCAGAAATAGCAAATACTTTGTTCGTTCTATTTCATCCAACGAAGTTTCATTATAAAAGTTTCTGATATTGAGGTAATAGTTTTTCCTCTCACCTTCACCTAACGAATAATATTCTTTTTCCAAAGATGCCAGCCATTTTATTAATTCAAAAGGTTGCTCCTTGATAACACGATAAGCTGTAATAAGATGGGGATTTATGTCGTTAATCACGACTTTCTTCATATTAGGAAAAACACGAAGCATGTGAAACAACATGGCTCCTCCCCCCACGAAAGGCTCTATATACGTGAACTCCTGTTGAAAAAGTTCAACAGAAAGGTGTTCATGTAGTTGGGATAATAGCTGTCCTTTGCCGCCAGCCCATTTTAGAAAGGGCTTCGCTTCTGCATTCATCTTCTGTAGCCACGTTTTTCATGGATACAAAGAAAGCGTACCACCTTTCGACTTTTAACTCAGACAAAGGCAGTCCACCACAGAAGCCCATACAGAGATTAAAAGGAAAGGGGTACGCCTATAAAAGGCGTATCCGCATTCCCCGAGACTCTCTGTATAAATGTTTGGTGGACTTTTATGTCTGAGGTCTCTTCGAATTTAGATACTACTATCTAATTTCCATAAAGTTAGTGCGTTTTAGATAAATGTAAAAACGCGAGTGCAAATATAACAATTAATTGCTAAATTTCCAAGCACCCGGTTTGTTTTTCATCCTTCACGCAGAATTCCGTTCGTTCATAATCGGATGCATCCAGCACAATAGTACAATCTCGATACATTTTTCTGACTTGATTGAGGGCTTCTGCCTCATGGGAGGCAAGCACTTTTACATGCCGACATAATATCTCTTTTACTTCAATGCTGTAGCTCGTCATATCAGATGCAAAGTAACACAAAATCATCAAGAATAAGCACATTGGATCAAAACTTAACAAAAAAGATCAAAAATGATCAAAATAATTTGGTAATTAGAAGATGAACTTAGTTATTTGCAAGAGGAAAGTCATGAATTCCCGAATAACTATATGTAAATAACATAAAAAGGCAAACATTGCATTTATGGATTCAACTTCATAGAAGACAAAGAGTAACTGATGGAAGCAAGTACGATTTACAGGCGTACTTGCTTCCTATGTCTTTCTAAATTATAATCGATCGGTATGAAACACAAGAAATTGGCAGAAATGGTTACGGAAAGATGTTACGACGAAATCATAAAGAAACTCAAAGAGCATGTCGGCGAAAAGGCTTTCCTTTACATCTTTCCTGCCTTAAGAAAAGCATTAGAAAAAGGTTCTGACATAGTCCGTGAAGAAATCCTTATCAACTGGCTAAACATCGAGTCATGCCGTGTATGTGACGTATGTGGCGCAATTATGCAGAAAGGCTGGTACAACATGGGAAAGTACGCATGCAGTGAAGAATGTGTCATACAACAGGAAGGCATCACCCGTGAAGAATATGAACGCTACCAGATCTACAAGGCCACCATTCAGGATTATCTCGACAATGAGAAAGATGGAAGGAAGACCGAAGACCTCACCCACGAAGAAATCACCTTTTTGATGGATAATTTACTCCCTGACTGCGATGCCTACTACACCGAATGGGGTTAAACCATCTATCAATAACTAAACGATTACAATTATAAAAACTAGCCGTTTTTCTTGAAATAGACAAAAGAAGCCCCTACAGCAGGAGGGCTGTAGGGGCTATGGTAGTTAATGGTTTATAGCTAAGCCATTAGATAAATTTTCTAAAGAATTAGTTGTTTTCGGGACGAAGCTTACGCACTGTTTCTGCGGCACGCCACATCTCTTTGTTGCGCATGGCCTCCAGTTCCTTATTGAGGTTTTCGCGATAGTCGGGTTTTGAGTTGCTGTCGATGGAGATTTGCGCCTCGGTACCATTCTGCACGGAGAGGTAAAGCCATTCCATGACCGGTTTGATGGCTTCACGGAATCGCGGTGCCCAGTCGAGGGCGCCACGCTGTGCCGTGGTGGAGCAGTTGGCATACATCCAGTCCATTCCCTTCTCTGCGAAGAGCGGGCCAAGACTCTGTGTCAGTTCCTCCACTGTCTCGTTGAACGCTTCTGAGGGTGAGTGGCCGTGTTCGCGGAGCACCTCATACTGTGCTTCGAGCAGTCCCTCGATGGCTCCCATGAGTGAGCCACGCTCGCCGGTGAGGTCAGATGTAGCCTCACGCTCGAAGGTGGTCTTGAAGAGATAGCCAGCACCGATGCCGATACCAAAGGCGATGGTTTTCTCCTCTGCCTTGCCTGTAGCATCTTGGTAGACTGCATAGGAGCAGTTCAGTCCACGTCCTTCGAGGAACATCGTGCGGAGCGATGTGCCCGAACCTTTTGGAGCAACGAGGATGACGTCGATATCCTCTGGCGGCACCACGCCCGTGCGGTCGTTCCAGTTGATGGCGAAGCCATGCGAGTAATATAATGTCTTACCTTTGGTGAGGTGCGGTTTAATTTTCGGCCATGCCTGAATCTGTCCCGCATCGGAGAGCAGCATACATACGATGGTACCTTTCTCTGCAGCCTCTTCGATGGAGAAGAGCGTCTTTCCGGGCACCCATCCGTCGGCCACGGCCTTCTCGTAGGTCTTTCCTTCACGCTGTCCAACGATGACGTTGAAGCCGTTGTCGCGCAGGTTGCATGCCTGTCCAGGGCCTTGGATACCGTATCCGATGACCGCTATTGTTTCGTTTTTGAGCACTTCACGTGCTTTCTCCAAAGAGAACTCTTTACTGGTGACCACCGTTTCGATGACACCGCCGAAATTCATTTCTGCCATTTTTTAATATTTTTGGGAGTTAAAGGGGGAGTTAAAATAACTCTTTAAACCTATGTTAATACTATTGTTAGACGCTACCATTATATAACGGCAAGCTATTTGTTTGATTTTGTTTGAAAAATCGGGTGCAAAGTTACAAATTATTACCGAAACGGCAAAAATAATTATGGATTTTTCAGGAGTTTGGGAGTTTAGGAGTTTGGACAATACCTATGGGGAGGTTAGCACATCACTATAGAGTGAGACAAATATGAATAACTACTTAAATTGCGTAAACAGCATCCTGCTTCTTGCCACCTCTACTTCGGGTTGTTCTGCCGATGCTTGTGCCGTGATGCGTATGGAGAAGTCGTCAGGTTCGTTTTCACATCGATAGAACCGGAGTATCTCTCCCTCGTGCGCCTCTGCTACGTAAGCAATCTCGAACCGCTGGAGAAAATGTTGACGGTACCAGTCGAGGTTGAAGAGGTCGAGCACATGTTCGATGTATTTGATACTGTTGACATGGCAGTTGATGTCGATGTCATCGTAGGATGCCTTCACCTCTGCTACAAGCGTGGCTGTGTCGGTAATCCTAACCCTGGAGCTTTTGTCTATGGGACAATCCAACTCCTTGGTGACATAGTTAGCGATGTCGCCGTCGTGAATCTCCATGAGGTTGACGGGCTGTCGCGTCTCCGTGTCAATCATCGCCCATACCGAGCGGCCGTAACCATATACCTTCCCCGTAGATTGTTCTTCGACTTTGAAATTACGGTTGGTGAAATAGCGCATGGCATTTTCCACCCACGTATAGACGAAGAAACGGTCGTAAGCCTTGGGCATCTCCACCATTTCGACAGCAAGGCGTGAGAGCACCCACGTCTTGTTGATGGTGTTGAGGTAGTTCATGCCGAATCCCCGGTCGTTGGAATGGAAATCGGCCGCATTGAGCAGGTGATTTCCCAGATGTCCCATAAACAGATGTTTTTGGAAATCGCAGTGGAACGGCTCCGCCATGAACGGGTATTTCCCTATCTTACTCAATTGTTCCATTTGTGTTCTTCTCCTGTTCGTCCAAGAATTCGCTTACCGACTCGACAAAACTTCGGGTGATGGCTATGCGTCCGCTGCGCGTGTACTGCAACAGGCATCCAAAAGCATCGAGTTTATAATATAAGTTGGTGATATCCTCCGTCATGCCACCCAGCATGACCGCCGTATAGGTTGGGTTCACTTCGAGCACGCGGGCATCGTTGCGGCGTATGGTGCGTGATATCTCCGGGTTTTCCAATACCTTGTCGGTAGATAGTTTATAGAGCGCCACCTCCTGAATGAAAAGTTGATCGTCGGTGTAGTAATTCGCTTTCACCACATCGATTTTCTTCTCTATCTGTTTGGTGATTTTCTGTATCTGGTCTTCGTCGCTCCATGCCGTGATGGTATATTTGTGAATGCCCTTGATGGACGACGCTGACACGTTGAGGCTTTCAATGTTCACCTGTCGTCGGGTGAACACCGCCGTGATTTGGTTGAGTATGCCCGCCACATTCTCAGAGAAGACGAGCAGGGTGTATAGTTTTTTTTCCATTTCTTATATCTTCACGTTTATGAAGTTAAGAAGTTAAGAAGTTATTGCGGCTTTGGCCGCTCTGAAGTTAAAAGCCAATACCCCAGTCCGATGGTAATTGTTAGACAGTAGCCATCAAAGTCCGGGTGAAAACATATGGCTTAACTCCTTTAACTTCTTTTAATTCAATAACTTCAGAAATCACGAAAAGTGAGTTATATCTCAAGCATCATGTCATCGACGTTGAGTCCCGGCGGGGTCATGGGCAGCACATCGTCGTCTTCGCGTATGGCACATTCGAGGATATAGGGACCTTTCGTATCCAGCATCTTCTCCACGGCCTCATCAAGATTTGCCCGGTCAATGACCACCTCGTAAGGAATGCCATATCCCTGCGCGATATGTTGATACGACGGGTTCATCATCCGGGTGAAAGACTTCCTTTTGTTCCAGAACATATCCTGCCACTGACGGACATTTCCGAGATAGTTGTTGTTGAGCAGAATCATTTTTATCGGGGCCTGCTGTTCCATGATGGTACCCAACTCCTGGATGCACATCTGGAAGCCACCGTCGCCCATAAAGCAACATATCGTACGTTCAGGCGCTCCGAAAGAGGCACCGATGGCCGCTGGCATGCCATATCCCATGGTGCCCAGTCCACCGCTCGTGCAGATACTTCTATTACGCAGGAATTTGAAATAGCGTGTGGCGAAGAGTTGGTTCTGTCCCACATCGGTGACGAGCACCGCCTCTCCGTTTGTAGCCTCCGCCACCACGTTCACCACCTCGCCCATGAGCAGCGGTCCTTCCTTGGGATGTATGGCCGGTTCGATGACCTTCACCCGTTCTTTTTCCATCAGCGGTTTGAACGAGTCGCGCCACGGCTGGTGATTGGCCACCCTGATCAATCGAGTGATGGCTGGCAGTGACACCTTACAATCGGCAATGACAGCCACGTCGGTTTTCACGTTCTTGTCAATCTCACTCTCATCGATGTCAAGATGGATGACTTTCGCCTGTTTAGCATAAGTATTGAGGTTGCCCGTCACCCGGTCGCTGAACCTCATGCCGATAGCGATGAGCACGTCGCACTCCTGTTCCTTGATGTTTGGCGCATAGTTGCCGTGCATGCCCAGCATGCCCATGTTGAGCGGATGGTTCGACGGCATGGCACTCAGTCCGAGCATCGTGCGTGCCGCCGGTATGTCACCTTTTTCGAGGAAAGCCATCAGTTCTTGCTGCGCATGTCCCAGTTCCACCCCCTGCCCCACGAGAGCCAACGGTCGCTGAGCGTTATTGATGAGTTCCGCTGCCTGCTCCACCGCCGTTTCATTGAGTTTGGGGTATGCCACATAGGAACGCACCATATCGACATTACATGGAACAAAATCAACCATTTCCGTCTGTGCATTTTTCGGGAAGTCGAGCACCACGGGTCCCGGTCGTCCGCTGCGCGCGATGTAGAACGCCCGGCTCACCGCCCATGCGATGTCGTCGGCATGGCGTATCTGATAACTCCATTTTGATATCGGCTGGGCCACACCCACAAGGTCAACCTCCTGGAAGGCATCCGTACCCAATGCGTTCACACCCACCTGTCCGGCGATGACCACGATGGGGGTGGAGTCCATCATGGCATCAGCCACTCCCGTGAGCGTGTTCGTTGCCCCGGGGCCGCTGGTGACGAGGCATACGCCCACTTCACCGGAGACCCTTGCGAATCCTTCGGCGGCATGTGCTGCCCCTTGTTCATGTCGTACTAGGATATGGTCAAACGCCTTTTTCGCTCCTCGCGTGTAGTCGAAGAGTGCGTCATAGACTGGCATGATGGCACCACCAGGGTATCCGAAGATGGTTTTCACCCCTTCATGTTTGAGAGCCATCATCATTGCTTCAGAACCTTTTACTTTCATAGAGAATAATGGAAAGCCTCCCCCTGCCCCCTCCAAAGGAGGGGGAAAGGATGGAAGGGTTAATCGTTGAGGATGCGGACACCGCCTTTGTCGGCCGAGCTGACGCTCTGGGCATAGGCACGGAGGGCCTTTGAGACCGTACGGTTACGTTTCAGCGGCTGTAGCGGACGTGCTTTGAGTTCTTCGTCGGAGAGTTTGACATTGATGGAACGTGAGGGGATGTCGATGACGATGACGTCGCCATCAACGATTTTACCAATGTTTCCGCCGTTGGCCGCCTCGGGAGAGATATGTCCGATGGACAGGCCGCTGGTGCCTCCGGAGAATCGTCCGTCGGTGATGAGCGCACATTCCTTGCCCAGATGCATCGACTTGATGTAGGATGTGGGATATAGCATCTCCTGCATGCCCGGCCCACCCTTCGGTCCTTCGTGAGTGATGACCACGCAGTCGCCACTCTTCACTTTTCCGCCAAGGATACCCTCGCAAGCGTCTTCTTGTGAGTCGAAGACCACTGCCGGTCCTTCAAAGTGCCACAGACTCTCGTCGACACCTGCCGTCTTCACCACACAGCCGTCCTGTGCGATGTTGCCAAAGAGGACAGCCAGTCCACCGTCTTTGGTGTAGGCATGTTCCAAATCGCGTATGCAGCCGTTTTCCCTGTCCTTGTCGAGCGACCAAGTCTTTTTCTGGCTGCCCATCTGGGTGGAGAATTTTCCTCCCGGAGCACTGGTATAGATGCGCTTGGCCTCATCGTCAACCTTGGTGTCGGTGATGTCGTATTTCTCTATCGCCTGTTTGAGTGTCAGGCCATCGACACGTGCCACATCGCCATGAATCAGTCCGCCCTTGTCGAGCTCGTTGATGATACCCAGGATGCCACCCGCACGGTTACACTCCTGCACGCTGTAACGCTGGGTGTTCGGAGCCAATTTGCAGAGGCATGGCACGCGACGGGAGAGTTGGTCGATGTCGGCCATCTTGAAGTCAACACCCGCTTCCTGTGCCACAGCCAGCAGGTGGAGCACCGTATTGGTGCTACCGCCCATAGCGATGTCGAGCGTCATGGCATTGAGGAACGCCTTGCGTGTGGCGATGGAACGTGGCAGCACACTCTCGTCGCCCTCTTCGTAATAGGCGAGCGCATTATTGACAATCTGACGTGCCGCGTCGCGGAAAAGCGTGATTCTGTTCTCGTGTGTGGCGAGGATGGTGCCGTTTCCCGGCAGTGCCAGTCCGATGGCCTCAGTGAGCGAGTTCATCGAGTTGGCGGTGAACATTCCCGAGCAGCTGCCGCATCCGGGGCAGGCACACTGTTCGAGTTGCTTCAGGTCATCGTCGGACACCGTCGTGTCCGCTCCTTTTATCATCGCTGTCACGAGGTCGGCGTTTTCTCCGTGCCAATGCCCAGCCTCCATGGGTCCACCACTGCAAAAGACGGCAGGGATGTTCAGTCGCATGGCCGCCATGAGCATGCCCGGCGTCACCTTGTCGCAGTTGGAGATGCATATCATGGCATCCGCCTTGTGGGCATTGACCATGTATTCGACAGAGTCGGCGATGATGTCACGTGAAGGCAGCGAATAGAGCATGCCGTCGTGTCCCATAGCGATGCCGTCGTCGATGGCGATGGTGTTAAACTCCGCAGCATAACAACCCATGCTTTCTATTTCGGCCTTTACTATTTGTCCTATCTCATGAAGGTGTGTATGCCCAGGCACGAATTGCGTGAACGAATTGACCACCGCGATGATGGGTTTTCCGAACTGCTCATGTTTCATGCCTGCCGCCACCCACAGGGCGCGTGCTCCGGCCATTTTCCTACCTTCGGTACATACGGCGCTTCTAAGTTGATGTTTCATGATGAGGGCTTGTTATAGTTACTATAGAAAGGATAGATGCCATAGTCCTTGCATGGACTGCACCATGGCTCTTCTATTGGGGTGTTATTGAATTGGCAAAGGTACGCAGTTTTTGTCTAATAGCCAACAATTTGCTCGTTTTTTTGGGAAATGGCTGTCGATTAGGAAAGCGACTGTGACATCGTTTGGCTTTTATGAGCATACGAAAAAGGACGAAAGGAAAGGGTTGGGGAAGGTAAGAAAAAAAACAGGGTAGCTCTTTTGAGCCACCCTGTTGATGAGTTATTTGAATCCGTTAGGATTATTTCTTGGTGTTGTCGTTGAACGTGGCGACGCGGTTGAACTCAACCTGCTCGAAGAGCTTGTCGGTAGCACCCATACCCACAGCGGTGAGGCGGTCGGCAGAGATCTTGTACTTCTTGATGAGAGCCTGGCGAACCACTTCGGCGCGCTCGTTGGAGAGACGCTGGTTGATCTCGGCGCTGCCTTCTGGTGAAGCGTAGCCGCGGATTTCCACCTTAGCCTCAGGATGGTTCTTCATGTAAGAAGCGATGAGCTCGATGGGAGCGTACTGAGCCGGGTCGATGACCGACTTGCCCTGACGGAAGAGCACGGTGGGCTGGAGGTTGGTGGCTGTCTCGTTCTTTATGATAACCGGTTCGCGGTTGAGGCAGTCGTTGAGCTGCTGCTGGAGGTCGCGGATCTTGCGGTCTTTGTCAGCAATCTGGCCATCCTTGCCATTGAGGGCGTTGCGCAGGTCGTTGATGGTAGCGTTGAGCGCATCGATCTCAGCCTGGTCGCGTCCCGGGCAGATGGTGAAGTTATGAGTACCATTGGAGTTGCCGAATTTGTAAACGAGACCGATGTTCAGCTGTACAAACGAGTTGTTGATGTTGTACTTCGGCTGGTCTTGGTCGATGTAACCACCCTCATAGAAAGGTTCGTCACTAAATTTATCTGCTTTGTAGCCGTTGAGGAACAGCCAAGTGATGGACGGTTCGAGATAGAACTGGAACTGTTTTTTCGAGCCGAAGTTGAGTGTGAAGTCGATACCCGCCTTTGAACTCATGCGGTTGTCCGGATCATATCCATAAGCGTTGAAGGTATGGTACCATCCCAGTCCATAGAGAGCGCTCACTTCGAAGGTGCGCGGTTCGCCGGGATATCCTCCGAACCAGTTGCTCAGATTCACCGTACCGAGCAGCGAGGTGTTGAGGGAACGGAAGAAAGTACCGCGAGACTCACCCGGTTTGTTGGACAGATAAGCGTTGCTTTCCACTGCGAGACCAAATACCGGAGTGAAGTAACGACCGATGCGCAGTCCGATGTTCGGGTTGAGGTTCTTCATCCATGAGTAGTGCGTGGTCTTCGTTGCGAGACCTCCATTGATACCAATGTAGAAGTTGTCGAATGTCTTGCTTTCCGTAACGGTCTGGGCCGAAACAGACACTGCCATGGTGGCGGCAGCGAACAAAAGAACTAGTTTTTTCATGTCTTTCAGAATAAATATTAAAAGATGTTATAAAATATCGCATTCACGTTTGCAAAATAAAGTAAAAAGATTGAAACGTCCAAATTATTTTTATTTTTTTTTACGTTTTAATACATTTTCTTGCTTTTAAGTAAACACTTTTCGGGGTTTTACTTTTAAAAATGCGTCTATTTCCTTTTTTTTTCCTACTTTTGCAGCAATAAGGGGCATGAAGGAGCAAGGGGCAAGAAGCAAGGAGCAAGGGATTAGAGGAATATAAAAGGCTTCAACTATGCGTAGGATTATCATGATAACAGGAGGCCAGCGTTCTGGCAAGAGCCGTTATGCCGAGCAGATGGCCGAGCAATTGAGCGACTGTCCCATCTATATGGCCACCGCCCGCATCTGGGATGACGAGTTTGCCCAACGAGTACATCGCCATCAGGAGCGTCGTGGTGACCGTTGGACAACCATTGAAGAAGAGAAATGGTTGAGTCAGCATGACGTTACCGGGAAGGTGGTCCTCATTGACTGCCTCACCCTGTGGTGTACCAATTTCTTCTTCGACAGACAGGGAGACAGTGAAGAATACGATGTTGACGCGTTATTGAAAACGATGGAAGACGAGTTTGAACGTTTTACCCGACAAGACGCCACTTTTATATTCGTGACCAACGAAGTGGGCAGTGGTGGAGTGAGCGAGAACGCACTGCAACGGCGATTCACCGACTTGCAGGGCTGGCTGAACCAATATGTGGCGGGTAAAGCCGATGAAGTGATTTTGATGGTGAGTGGAATTGCGGTAAAGATAAAATACCTCCCCCTAGCCCCCTCCCAAGGAAGGGGAATCGTGGATGAAAAGAGAGATGAGGGATGAGAAATAGTGTATAAGTGAACACTAAACACTCAACACTAAACACTAAACACTAAACACTCAACACTAAACGCTCAACACTAAACAATCAAGAAATGAGGGAATACGATATAAGAAGGGTGGACCGCAGTATGGAGGCTGCGATACGCGACAAGATCAACAACCTGAACAAGCCAAAAGGCTCATTGGGTATGTTGGAGACGTTGGCGCTACAGGTGTGCTTGGTACAGCAGACTCTGGAGCCACGATTGTCGCATCCCTGCCATTTGCTTTTGGGTGGCGACCATGGCATCGAACGGGAGGGCGTGAGCGTGTCGCCGCGCGAAGTGACGTGGCAACAGATGGTAAATTTCACCTGTGGCGGCGGCGGCGTGAACATGTTCTGCCGCCAGCACGGTTTCGACCTGCAGATCATTGATGTAGGCGTGGACCATGACCTGAGCGGTGTGGAAGGCATCGTGGACAAGAAGATTGCCCGTGGTACCCATAATTTCCTCTATGAAGCCGCGATGAGCGAAGAGGAGCTGGAGCGTTCGCTGTCCATCGGTACCGAGTTGGTTGACGGCTGCATCGACAAAGGCTGCAACATTCTCTGTTTGGGAGAGATGGGCATCGCGAACACCTCGCCCTCAAGTATCTGGATGTCGGAGATGGGCAGACTTCCCTTGGACGACTGTATCGGTGCCGGTGCCGGTCTCGACAATGCGGGTATCATTAGGAAACGTGATGTCTTACGCCGTGCCGTGGAGCGTTACCATGACGAGTTGTCTGCTGCGAGGATCACCGAAGAGCGAGAACGACTATGGTTTTGCGTTCGTCAGTTTGGCGGTTATGAGATGACCACCGCCATTGGTACCATGTTGCGTGCCGCTGAACGGGAAATACTCATTATGGTGGACGGTTTCATCATGACCGCATCGATGTTGGCCGCCTCGCGTCTCTACCCCGCCGTGCTCGACTACGCCATCTTCTGCCATTGCGGCGATGAAAGCGGGCATGCCAGGATGCTCGCACTGATGGACGCCCATCCCCTGTTGCGTTTGGGATTACGTCTGGGCGAGGGTACGGGAGCCCTGTGTGCTTACCCCCTTATTGACAGTTCTGTTAGGATGATGAACGAGATGAACAATTTTGACCATGCGCATATCACTAAATACTTCTAAATGGTACCAGAACATCTGGGCCGCCATGATTTTCTTCACGCGCCTACCTTTCTGGCGCCTGTACCAACCGCCCCACGACAGTTACAGAGCCGTGGTGGAGTTCTGGCCCTTGACGGGGTGGCTCACTTCCGCCATCATGGCCGCCACCCTCTATTTCGGAGCAATGGTGTTCCCGCTACCCCTGGCCATCGTGCTGGCCATTATCATGCGCACGTTGGTTACCGGTGCGCTGCATGAAGACGGACTGGCCGACTTCATCGACGGTTTTGGCGGAGGCGGTGGTAGCCGCGAACGCATTTTAGAAATCATGAAAGACTCGCACATCGGCACCTATGGCGTGTTGGGACTCATCGGTTACGAGGCATTGTTATTTTGGGCCTTGTATTCATTGGGCAGTGCCGAGTTGGCCGCCCTGGCCATCATCGCCGCCGACCCCTACAGCAAGATGCTCTCCGGACAGTTGATACAGATGATGCCTTACGCCCGACGTGCCGAAGATGCCAAGAACAAGGTGGTGTACCGCAAAGTGAGCATCGTTTCCGGCATCTTTCTTGCCATTCAAGGGCTATTGCCTGGATTGGTGGTGTTGCTATTTACCCCGTTGGGGGCGATGGGCCATTGGGAACTGCTCATATTCGTACCCTGTCTGGTGATGTATTTTCTGTATTTGCTCATCTGGCGCAAACTGCATGGATACACAGGTGATTGTTGTGGAGCCGTGTGTTTGTTGGTGGAGTTGAGCGTGTACGTTTGTTTGACCTCCCCCTAACCCCTTAGTTGTTTGGTCGTTTGGTCGTTTAGTTGTTTGGTCGTTTGGTCGTTTGGGCGTTTAGTCGTTTAGTTGTTTGGTCGTTTAGTTGTTTGGTCGTTTGGGCGTTTGGGCGTTTAGTCGTTTAGTTGTTTGGTCGTTTAGTTGTTTGGTCGTTTGGTCGTTTGGTCGTTTGGTTGTTTGGTTGTTTAGTTGTTTGGTCGTTTAGTTGTTTGGCTGTTTGGTTGTTAAGTTGATTAGCTGTTTGGCTGTTTGGTTGTTAAATTCATTAAAAACTACTTAATTTTATTTAATAACTAATCTTTTTAGTTGATTACATAAATACTTTTAGTTATATTTGCACTCGATAAGACGCGCAATGATTGAATAAGTAGTTAAGGAGTTAAGAAGTTAAGGAGTTAAGAAGTTAAGCCAATACCTTGCTATTAACGATGCTTTTAACTTGTCAACTCGTCAACTAATAAAATGAAAGATTAAGCCAAATGAAGAAACTGACAAATAAGGAAAAAGAGATCATGGACCTGTACTGGAAACATGGAGCCATGTTCGTTCGGGAGTTGCTCGACCATTACGAGGAGCCGAAGCCCCATTTCAACACTCTCTCCACGATGGTGAGACTGTTGGAGAAGAACGGCTTTCTGGGTCACCGTCAATACGGCAACACCTACCAATATTTCCCCCTCGTGAGCGAGAAGGAATACGGCGAGCGCAGCATCGCCCATGTCATCTCCAGCTACTTCAACAATTCCTACATGAATGCCGTCTCGGCTTTTGTGAAGGAAGAGAAGATTTCGGTAGAAGAGCTACGCCAACTCATCGACGAGATAGAGAAGGCGAATGCCCGTAATTAACCATTCTTTTTCTTTTACCTATGCTTGAATTTCTCATCTACGACCTCAAGGCAGCCTGTCTGATAGCCATATTCTACATGTTCTATCGGCTTTTGTTGGCAAAAGAGACGCTGCACCGGCTGAACCGCATCGTTCTGTTGGTCACCGCCCAGCTGTCGTTCGTGTTGCCGCTGTGTGTGTTCACCATCCATCGCGAGGTGGCCGTGCAACCCGTGGCCGACATCCAGATTGGTGGTTTGCAGATGGAGGTCTTAGATGAAGGTGCAGGTTCGCATTGGTGGTTAACCGCATTGGCGGCGTTGTTCATCGCCGGTGCCGCAATAACCCTTTTGCGTTCACTGTATGCCGTCATTCAAGTTGTCAGACTCATCAAGAAGAGCGAGAAGCATCCCCAGAACGACGGTACTGTCATCGTGGTCAGCGACCGCGTGGACTCACCATTCAGTTGGATGCGTTACATAGTTATGAGCCGTAGTGACTACGCCTCGCACGATGCCGCTATCCTCGCTCATGAGCGTGGCCACATCCGCCGTCATCACTCGTGGGATGTGGTGTTCACCGACCTCGTCACGCCCCTGCAGTGGTTCAACCCCGCGATATGGATGCTCAGGTCCGACCTGCGTTCCATTCACGAGTACGAAGCCGACCAGGAGGCACTCTCTCAAGGCATCAACGCGCGTCAATATCAATTATTGTTAGTAACCAAGTCGTTGTCCACGGTCAGGTACTGCGTGGCCAACGGTATCAGTCACAGTACCCTCAAAAAACGAATCACCATGATGTTGAAAAATCAATCAAATGCGATGCGTGGCATGAAAGTGCTGTTCGTATTGCCCATCATAGCCATTTCCTTAGCCCTGAATGCCAAAACCGAGACCACCTATCTGATGGCGGACAACTCTGACGGGGCTGTAACATCCACTGCCCTACCCGACGGTACCTCTCCTGTAACACAAGAAGCCATATCGGTGGATGACGGTGACTATCTCTACATTGTCGATGGCAAGCAGATGACCGACATCAGCGGCATACCATCGAGTGACATCCAGAGCATGACAGTATTGAAAGGCGAGAAGGCCCGTCTTTTGGGTTACTCGCGCAATGTGGTCATCGTGAAACTGAAGAAGAGTAACCAAGCGACAGGGGAATTTTCTTCCTCCGAGGATGCTCTACCGATTTTCGATGTTTGCGAACAGATGCCCGAATATCCCGGCGGCATGTCGGAGATGATGAGATACATGATTGAAAACGTCCGCTATCCGAAGGAAGCCTTTGAGGCCAATGTGCAAGGACGTGTGTTGGTGCAGTTCATCGTGAACGAGACAGGTGAGGTGAGCGACGCCTGCGTTGTGCAGGGCGTGGAGGAGCATCTGGACAAGGAGGCGTTGCGTGTCATCAGTTCGATGCCCAACTGGACTCCTGGCAAGCAAGGGGGCAAGGCTGTGAAGGTGAAATACACCATCCCCGTGTCATTCATGTTGGCGGGTGATGACACCCCGAAGCAGCAAGATAAAGGTGCTGATGTTCAGACCATGGAAACGACGGTGAAGATTGACAATGGCGACACCAGCGGAAAGACTATTCGCGCCATCATGATCGACACCAGCGACAAAGACATGAAGACCGAAGTCTATATTGACGATGTGGAGACGAGCATGGAAGCATTGACAGCCACGCCGCCAACATCCATTGACCATATTTCGGTGGACTCGAAGTCGGAAGGTGGCGAGAAGGCCCGCGTGATTAGGGTGTATACGAAGAAGTAGGCCTCCCCCTGGCCCCCTCCAGTAGAGGGGGGGGGGGGAAAGCCTCCCCCTGACCCCCTCCAAAAGAGGGAGAATAGGCCTCCCGCAGCCCACTCCAAAAATAGTGGGCTGCGGTGTTTATAACAATAATGTAAGGAATACTATGAAGAGCAAATAGATAATGCCAAACCACCAAAGAAAATGACGCAAAAATTGCGACGTTATCAATGACAAATCATCGAATCCCCACTAAAAACCGACAAAAAAGCTGGTTTTTCTTTTAACCGAGACCTTTTATTCCTGCAAAGCACCTCATGGATTATAATCGGAATTTATTGTAATTTTGCAGAAAATTCCGGAAAAACAATTCAAAAAAAGAGAATTAAATGTCTTTTATAACAAAAAAAATGTATATTTGCACGGATATGACAAATAATGACAAAATCATTGACTGATCATGACAAACCTAGAAATCAAACAAACCATTGCTGATTACTTCAAATCACAACCTGTGAGCAAGGCATGGCTTTTCGGATCATTTGCTCGTGGCGACCAACGATCTGACAGTGATGTGGACATTCTCATCAGTTTCATTCCTGGCACTAAATTGGGATTGAAATTTTTTGGAATGATCATCGACTTGGAAGATAGATTGCAACGTCCGGTTGACCTCGTTGTAGAAGGAGACTTGTTGCCATTTGCGAAAAAGACAGCTGACATTGATAAAATTCTGATTTATGAGAGAGGCAACTAGAGACAAGGACAGGTTGGAGCATATGCTTGAAGCTATAGAGAACGTGAATTCTTATACTGAAGGTATAAGCAAGGAAATGCTCGCCTCTGATAAGCTACGCCTTCATGCTTGTGTATATAATGTACAAATTATTGGCGAAGCTGTATACAAGCTCACACAGGATTTCAAAGACAACCATCCCGAGACACCATGGCGAATGATTGAAAAGATGCGCCACATTCTTGTACATGATTATTATCAAATCAACTTTAATATTCTCTGGCAAGTCATTGAGGATGATTTGCCTAATCTAAAAGAACAGATTTCGGCATATATTTAGGAAGAACACTCATTCACTAATAAGCCTATCGCAAAGCCCACCGTAGCGCAGTTAATACAGTTGTCGCTCGAAAAGAAAAAGATGACCCAGACGCAGTTGGCTTGTTTCTGACCCACGGGGTGGGTCTTGCCGCTGTTGCCATCATACCAAGCCACGGAGCCGAGGTCGTTGCTGCCCGCATATTTGTAGCCACGGCTCTTGCTGCCCCCGCGCGAGGCATATTCCCTTTCCGCCTCCGTGGGAAGGCGGAAAGGGCGGCCGGTGAGTTGGTTCAACTTCGTGATGAACTGCTGGCAGTCATTCCATGACACTTCTTCCACGGGAAGGTTTGAACCCTTGAAGAACGAAGGGTTAGTGCCCATTAAATAGTTCCTCCATCGTAATAGGTATCGGTGATATTTCTGAATACATATTCTCATTGAGTCCGTATGTGGTGACGAGGCTTACTTGGATACCACCTTTGTGACCAGTTTCTTTTTGGAAGGTTTCCATACGCCGAACGATATTTCTATACTCTTTCTCATCAAGGGTATAGTCATCTTTTGAATATTTCATCTCACAGATAGTAACGATACCGTCAGCGCGGTCTATAACCAAGTCAATTTGAACGGCAGGTTGGCTATTCTGACTGCGCCATGCATAGTATTCATGCCTGATGGCGTCAAGTCGCAAGCCATGTACAATCTGCCTTACATGCC
>JAFYJN010000066.1 GCA_017538105.1 Prevotella sp.
CCTTCTCGTTGGTACCCGCATCCCTGTGGCCCAGCGTACCCAAGCTCGTCGATGCCAAGGTCATAGGCTCCGCCTACGCACTCATCTTCTGGATACAGAACATCGGACTCTGGCTCTTCCCGCTCCTCATCGGCAAGGTGCTCGACAAGACCAACCCCGACGTCGTCAACGGCCTCGCCAATGGCTCCATCTCCGCTGAGCAGGCAGCCGTCAGCTACGACTACACGTGGCCCCTCGTCATGCTCGCCTGCCTTGGAGTCGCCGCCCTCCTCCTCGGCTTCGTCCTGAAAGCCGTCGACCGCAAGAAAGGCCTCGGACTCGAAGAACCCAATATCAAGTAAATTGAAAATTAAACATTGAATAAGGTCACCGAAATCATTCGATGACCTTATTTTCTTTTGACCTTTTTGGTACATGTGGCATGTAAGGCCCTTAGGTGATACAAGTAAGCGCCTCAGATGTATCACCTGAGACGCTTAGATGTGGCATGTAGCAACATCAGAGAGAAGCCCCCTCCAACCTCCCCCCGAAGGGGAGACTTTTTACGGGTTGGCGTTGTTGTCGTCGTCGGCCTTCTTGCCGTTCACAATCTCCTCGATGTTACGCACGGAAACATCATTGAGGAACTTGCGGATGCGATGGCCCTCCTTGGTGACCTTCCACTCAGGGCAGAAGTTCAGTCTGCTACCCACGATGTTCTTCGAGGCGGAGAAGTCCTCCTTGCGGAGCGAGCCCTTGGTTTTGAGTCCGATTTTGAACGAACCGAATCCATTGAGCACCACGCGCTCGGAAGCGTTGAGGTGACGGTTCATCACGTTGATGAGCTCAATCAACACAGCCGAGACGTCAGAGTACTTCACGGAGACGTTCTCCTCAATCTCGTGTGCCATTGCCTCCAATTCAATGGCTTGGGTGTGCACGGCACGAGCAAACCACTGGCCAGAAGTGAGCGAATTTTCGCGAGTGTCTTGAAGGATTTTATACAAAATTGCCATAGTGATTATGTATAAAAAGTTGAGCTAACGCTGCTGTCTGTTCTCCCTTGGGAGTGCCCCCCGATGCAGCAGTGTCAGGGAGCCTTTTAATTGATATCGCGCTCTATCTTTGATACCTCAAAGTTACAAAAAATATTTCATATTAGCAAACGGCAAGTCATTTATTTTCAACGTTTTACGTTAAATAATTCAAACAATACTTTATGTCCAACCATCCAAAACTCTACATATAAATGAGTTTTGGATGGTTGGACTATCAAGTCAGGTCGTAGGCTCGTTTTGGCTCGCTGAAGGCAAGAGACAAATCCGGCCGTCAACCATTTTAAGTTCAGATTCAAGGCACACTCGAATGATCTCCTGCACTGAACTATCGCCCAGTTTCAGTTTTGCCTTTAACTCCTGTTTTAGATCTTTGCGCAACATACTACCACCGTTGTTACGAACTATTTGTACGGCAGCATCCTTACGTTCACGATTGCGCTCCTCCTTCTCGGCTTGTTGACGTTCTTTCTTTTCCATCTGTTTCTGGTAATTCTCTTTCCGAACCTGTTCGTCAGCATCTACGATACATCCGTTTTGGTCGTACATCACACTCCATTCTGGCATCGGGGCATGTCGTGCCTCAGAGTTCTTGGCCGTGATGGTACCACTATCGCTCTTCACGCATTGTATGACGGTACTTGCCGCTTGTGAGAGCATAGTGCCCAAGTGTCCTCTCATGTTTTCGTCTTCAGCTGACTTATTCTCATGAAGCACGTTGATGATGGCGCAGTTGCAATCGTTGGCTAGGATTTTTTGCCCCTTGATCAGGTCATGAGACATGATTTCGTCGTTGAAACTCTCCACAAATTCCACCACACCGTCAATGAAGACTACGTCGGGACGATGCGCCTTGACGTTGACTATCAGTTCACGAAGCAGTGTCTTGCAAGTCCTGCTTCTCAATTGATACAAATTGACATGTTCGTCAATCTCGCTGTCTGTCAAGCCAGTCAACTTACCAACATCCGTCAATATCTGCTTGACGTCGCTAGCTTGCTGCTCAGTGTCGAGCCAGAAAATTTTCGGATTCTTCAAACACGATGTCAGGCGAAACATTTTCCCCAAGAGCAAAACCGCCAGAATCACCTTCAGCACTGTGGTTTTGCCTGCTTTTTGCTTGGCCTTGATGCCGTGAATGTCACGCCGGGTAAAGATTCCCACTTCGCTTTCTTTGTGGTCTTCCTGCTCCTCTTCCTTGTAGCTGACCTTGATGATGGGTTCCAACTCCGGCACTTCGGTCTTGGTTGTGATGCGCAATGTTTCCCATAGATTCAGGATGTCTTCGTCCGTCATCTTCTCGTCGTCCATTGGTTGGGGAATAGCCGGTTGGGTAGTACACCCTTCCTCTGCTTCAATCTCCGCAAAGGTACGTAGCCTTGGAAGTGCGCCATTCAATGTCTCATTCTCTGATGACATTTCATTTTCGTTAAAAATAAACTTATCCATAATTGTTATTATTTGTTTGTAATTAGGAGAGAATGTGTTTGGAGACACATCCTCTCCAGAAATGATTTAATGCCGAGCCACCTACTCTGCTAATAATCGGTCACATTCCTTGTACAGGTTTACCAACAGTTCGTCGATGTGCTCGATGCAGGTGATGGTGAACGCTTTGCCCGTGTAGTACAGGGCTAAAGCCTCCACAATCTCTCCCTGCATGCGAGGGTCGAAACCACGCAGGCAGTTGCATACCTTGTAGAATAGGTGTGCATACTTGTGCGGGTTCGCCAACACCATCAGTGTGCTTAGAGCATTATTACTAATGCCGTAAGGTGCTTGCAGATCCAACACTCGGACTTCTCTTGAAATCCCTCTCACTCGCTTACTGCCGTGACGGGCAGCACTGAAAACTTTCTTTTTCATTTTCTTGAAAGTTGTTAGTTTGACAAACAAGGGACTTCGTGTACACCTTGCATCCCGAACACGTTCGGTTGCAATACGTACATTTTACGTACAGAAGTTTACTAACGATTTCATTATGCTAGTTTTCGCATATTTGGTAATATTTTTATTACCTTTGTGGCCGATATGAAGAAAAAAATATATAAAGATAGAAGGAAATACGTAGGTATTCTTCTACAGATAGAACGTGAATGCCTGAAGCTTGATCAAAAAGATATAGCTCAGATGTTAGGTGTCAGACAAGAATGGATATCTAAAATTGAGGTAGGCACCCGAAGACTTGATGTCATTGAATTGATAGACTACTGTGAGGCGTTGAATCTCACCTTGACAGAGTTTGCGGCGAAAATAGAAAGTCGGTTGTTTGCAGAAAGATTACTACCACGTCGCAGAAGACAAATAAAAGAATCGGGTGAAACCAAGAAGATTCGGGTGGATGTATCTTGGTGTGAAAACAAATTCTCAGCATCGCTTGGTGTGAACGTGCCAGGAATTAGAGTGTTTGCTGCCGACACATTTGTTGATTTACAGATAGATTTAGAAGAGAGCCTTGCTTTCCACATTGAAAGATTGGTGGCCAATGGAAATGAAGTGCCACAGTGGCTTAAAAACAAGGAGTATGAGTTTGAGTATAAATTCCTTGATGCGCAATCATTGTTAAATGCCTATAGCCCTTACATATTCCTCGCTGCCATCAGCCGCGCTTCAGGTATTAACCAGAACCAGCTTTCACAATATGCTAATGGACTTAAAAAAGCACGGCCGTATCAGTTGAAACGTATTATGGATGCGATTCACCAAATTGGCAATGAACTGACGTCAGCTGTGGTATAAACCGACTTTGACAATACTATTTCATACTTTAAGGCAAGTTTCGATAGGAAACTTGCCCTTTTTCTTGCTCGTTTTAAAAAGATTCTTTATCTTTGCCCTCGGTTCGGGGAGAAATCTGCGATTAAGTGAGTGTCATGCAAGCTGGCTTGCAAATGACCGAACGAAAGCAGATTGTCAAAATCCGGACTGACATATTAGAAAAAGCATTCGCTATTATTTCGCGTTAAGCCAAAATGCGTCGGAAACATTAATTGGAATAAAACGCCACTGAAATAATAGAGGACGGGGTATCAGGAATGATGCCTTGACCTGTCAATATATGCGATGCTCACGCCAACGGCGTGGTGCATTCTTGAGTAGACAGGTCAGGGGTTCCAAGGCATTCCGACGCATTGCCCCTTAGCTTAACGCAAAAGAAGCATCACGCTTTCTTTGTGCGTCAGCGATTGATAGTAGATGCATGACCTAAAACTATCAATCATTATGGCAAATACAAACCTCGCTAATGCCAAGACCGCAAAGAATGACGAGTTCTATACGCAGTATCCCGATATACAGAAGGAGATAAACGCCTATCTGGACTACGACCCCAATGTGTTTCGTGGAAAGACGGTGCTGCTGCCTTGCGATGATCCCGAATGGAGTAACTTCACAAAATTCTTCGCTCAGAACTTTGAACTGCTGGGCTTGAAGAAGCTGATTTCCACAAGCTATGCCCCTGAAAGCAAAAAGTACAAGATGCCGTACCAGCCTACGCTCTTTGAGACTCAGCAACCTTACTTCAATCCAGACAAGAGTAAGACGAATGGTAAGATATTCGTTCTTACCGAAGATGTTTCTGGGGATGGTCGTATCAACTTAGAAGATTTACAATGGCAATATCTGGAGGGCGACGGTGATTTCCGTAGTAAGGAAATACGGAAACTGCGTGACGAAGCAGATATTATCGTAACTAATCCACCGTTCTCTCTTTTTAGGGAGTTTCTTGCTTGGATAATGGAAGCGAACAAAAAGTTCATTATTATAGGTAATATGAATGCTATCACATATCGTGAAGTATTCCCACTTCTTCAAAAGAATATCGCTTGGCTTGGAGCAACAGGATTTGTTACTGATATGGTGTTTGGCGTTCCTGAAGGCACTTTGGTTAGAGATAGTGATAAGAAAAAAGCAGAGCGCTTAGGTTATATTGGGAATTATACTCGTTTGGGAAATTCGTGTTGGTACACAAACATAGATCATGGACGACGACATCAGCCTTTAAAATTAATGTCTATGGCTGATAATTTTAAACATAGCAAGCATAAAGATATTAGGGAGAATAAACGATATCAACACTATGATAATTTCGACGCAATTGATATACCTTATACAGATGCTATACCTAATGACTATAATGGAGTGATGGGAGTTCCTATATCATTCATGGACAAGTATTGTCCTGAACAGTTTGAAATAGTATGGAGAGGTGGTGACATTGAATGGTGTGAGACAGAATGTGATTTTTATACTCCACCATCAAAAGATAGAGCAGCATTTTATAAGAAACAAGATAAGACATGGCGTATTCAAAATCCTTATGTCTTAGATGAACAAGGAAATGCTATAGTAGTTTATCAAAGAATACTAATTCGCAAAAAACAATAAGCCTATGAAAGCAAAAGATAAGAACGAAGAGTTCGATATTAACGAGGTTGCTATTACCTTAGATGTTGATAGTGATGTTGTTAACAAAGTATGCACTGGTGAGATTACACACATAGTCTTAGATATCAATGAGGATAATCAAAACATGATATTGCATAATGTTGACGGGAATTTGGTATTGGTTGTTGACGATATGCCAACGACTTTCCACGGGTGCTACCTGTATAATAATGGCGAATTCCCATACGCCATTAAAGATACATTAGAATTCTTAGTCCTTAACGGAAGTGAAGATGATTGCCTTACACGTATTATCAGTGTGGATGTAGAGCCTGGCACTCGTTTCAATTACCAAGGAGTTGGCAAGCCTATCGTGGAAGACCCCAATGGTGACAGTTGCATCTGGGAAGTTGCTTTTGAGGTAGTGCCTGTGCCAGAAAAGCCAAAGAAATACCTGATGCGATGGAATCCCTCTATCAGTTCTTTTACTGAGAAAGACTTAGACGAATGTATCGAAAACATGGTACATGGTATGTTCCGCATGAATTGGAGCATTTATGAGTGGGAAGAGGCTCGAAGAGGCGACATGTTCTATATGATGCGTGTCGGCGATGATAAGGCTGGCATTGCGTTTGTCGGGCAGTTCATTTCTGACCCATACCCTGGCGACGACTGGGCTGGCTCTTCAAAGCGGAGAATGTATGTGGATATGATATGCATGATTCCTGAGGAACCAGGAGTGAAGTCTGGTCTCTCGCTTGATAAACTACAGAAAGCCATACCTGCCTTTGAATGGTCGAAAGGACACTCTGGCGTACTTCTATTAGAGGACGTGACTACTAAACTGGAGAAACTGATGAGGAATAACATTAAAGATAAATTATGAAGACAGAACTAAAGATATATACCGTGGAGCAGGTTTGCGACGGATTCGAGTACAACGAACTCGAAGGCAAAGGCCTTTATGGCTTAGCTGGCCAACTGACTATCCAGCCCGAGTATCAACGTAACTATATCTATGAAGATGGCAAACGCGATGTGGCAGTCATTGAATCGGTATTGAAAGGCTATCCGCTGGGTCTTATCTATTTTAATCGGAATAAGGATCATGACCCTAAAGAGACAGAACTTGAAGTGCTCGATGGTCAGCAGCGTATCACGTCACTTGGTCGTTTCCTAAAGAATAAGTTCGCCGTAAAGATAAACGGGCTGGAACAGATATTCGATGGACTTAACGAGGGGCTTCAGCAGAAAATTCTGAAGACAGAATTGCTTGTTTATATCTGTGAAGGTGAGGGTGAGAAGGCTGAGGAGGAAATAAAAGAATGGTTCAAGACCATCAACATTGCAGGTATTCCATTGAACCATCAAGAAGAACTGAATGCCGTGTTTAGTGGGCCGTTTGTCACTGAATGCAAAAAAGAGTTCTCCAATTCTCAGAATGCCAACATTCAGAAATGGGAATCATACGTGAAAGGGCCAGCTAACCGTCAACAGTTCTTGGCTACGGCTCTAGAATGGGTGAGCAAAGGGAATGTGGATGGCTACATGTCAGCTCATCGTCGTGATGAGAACATCAACGAAATCAAGACTTATTTCAACACTGTGATTGATTGGGTGGATAGTAAGTTTGACGACGTATATTCTGAAATGCAGGGATTGAATTGGGGCGAACTCTACGAGCGTTTCCACAATCAAGCATATAATCATTCGGAATTGTCTGCAAAGGTCTATGAACTTATGCACGATGACTTTGTGACAAACCGCAGAGGCATCTTTGAGTACGTGCTTGGTGGTTGTAAAGATACAAAGCTGTTGAACGTCCGCCTGTTCGACAAGCCCACTATGCGCAAGGTTTATCAGCAGCAGACAGACAAGGCTAAAGCCGAGGGAACATCTAACTGCCCCTATTGCGCCATCGGCCACGATGCCAACCGTCAGCGCATTTGGAAACTGGAAGAAATGGATGCCGACCACGTGACTGCATGGAGCAAAGGCGGCAGCACGGATATAGAAAACTGCCAGATGCTATGCAAGACACATAATAGAGCGAAAGGGAATAGATGATTATATAAAGTAATGAAGGCATAATAATAACTGAAAGCAATGAACAATCTCAACAATTATCCTTACGAACGCACGCTTCGATTCTTTGAAGCGTACTACCCCTATGATGTTGAAGATGTTCATTATTCAGAAGTATTATTATCGATGAATCAATGTTCATCCATCGATGAATTGTTGTCAGTACGTGAACGTTTGAAAGATAAGATAAATAATATTGATTTATATGAATTATTAAAACTGAAGAATGATGTCAACAAGAAACTCTCTTCTTGCGATTCGAGTATAGTGGATACATACAGTTATGACGAAATGGAAAGCAATTTGAGAGCAGATGTAAATTCTTGTTACGATGATAATATAATTCGTCTTCTGAAGGAAAGGGAAACAATAACGGCTAACGCTTGTGGTGAGTGCTTCATTAATTTGTCGCATTGCTCAAAAAATTCCAGCTATAAAGATGTAATAATTCATGAAGCTAAGAAAAGAGCTAATATTGATGTAACAGATCTTTTAGAGAAAATAGCTAAACGTTATGAAGATTTTAGTGAACATTGGAATGCATATATAAAATTCGTAGAAGGAATGAATGGCTATCTTCCTGCTAAACAAGCGGTAGAAGACGATTTCGATTATTTGAAACAATTCAATTGGAGATTGGTACCATCGGAAAAGTCATTATATAGCGAGATAGAGAGAGAGGAGATAAAGAAAAAAGAAAAGCTTAAAAGAAAGAAAATAGAGGAAGAACTGATAAAAATCAAGAAAAAAAGACGTGACTCTAAAATTAAAATTGTTATTGACATAATAGTGTTTGTTATTATTCTCGTCCTCTTCTGGATGTATGGGCCATCTGGTGGTTTAGAGAATTGGATTTTTGCTATTATTGTGATATTAGCATTATTAAAAAAGGGATAAGAGAGAGATAGTTAGAAAGTATAAAATATGTCAAGAGGTAAGGTTATAACGACGCATTTGCGTACTGGTGACCCTAACGGGATTCGCACCGTGTTCATCAGCAACAAGATTTGCGAGATGATAGTGTTCCCCAAATCGGAGTTTGAGATAGTTAGCAAAATGGAAGAGAGTTCACCCCCTGCACTCTACATTCTACTAGGCGAGGACGAGAACGGAAGCGCACAGGCATATATCGGAGAATCTACTAATGGCGTGAAGCGCATCTATAACCATAAAAGCCATAAGCTGTTCTGGAACAAATGCCTGATGTTTGTGGCCAAGGACGGGAGCATTAACAAGGCCGACGTGCAATACTTGGAGCGTCGGGCCATCGATCTGGCTACGGACTGTTCACAGTATGGCGTGATGAACGAACAGTCGGGCAAGGAAATATCGCTGTCGAACTATCAGATAGACATCATGGAGGAGTTCTTCGATGACGTCTGTCTGCTGGCATCGTTCATAGGCTGTCCCATCTTCGAGAAGCAGGAAAAGGGGAAAACGAAGATAGGTGAGAATCTGTTCCACATCACAGTGCGCGATTGTGATGCTCATGGTATCTTCAACGAGACCGACCATTCCATTCGCATCTTGAAGGGCAGCTTGTTACCACAAAGCACGGTGCCTTCGTATAGAGACGGAGAGAAACGCAATGCCATCATCGCCGCCATGTCGAAGCCCACCAAGGACGGCTTTTGGGAATTGCAACGCGACTATGTGGTAGCAAGCCCAAGCACGGCTGCAAGTTATTGTTCGGGCCGCAGTTGTAATGGTTGGTTGCATTGGATAAATGAGGAAGGGCAGTCGCTGGACGATTTATATCGTAGTGAGTGAAACCTCAGATAGTCGTAAGACCACACGAATCATTGGCTAATGTCCTATTAGACATTGCTTTTCCCTTCGGCCAGCGACCGTTGGTTCCCGAACTACGTTCGCCTACCCGTAGCCTTTCCACAGGCGGAGCCTGTTAACTCCTTATTAACTCCCTATTAACTCCTAAAAGAAGACCATCGAATATTCGGTGGTCTTTTTACTTCCTCCTGTAAATATGTCAATAATGCAAGAAATTAGCAGAAAATCTGAAGTGCTACTTCGGATTTTCGCTGAAAATCGGAAGTACGACTGTCAATTTTCCGTATTATTTTTGAATAGTACTTGGGTGAAAAACCTCATTCCTTCCTCCTGTAAATCCTCCAGCCGAGGGCGGCTACAACGATGCTGACGAGGGGCGAGAGGTAGTTGAAGAAGCAATAGGGCAGGTAGGTGAGGGTGGAGACGCCGAGGACTGTGCTCTGGGTGAGTCCGCACGTGTTCCAGGGCACGAGGACGGAGGTGACTGTGGCGCCATCTTCGCACGAGCGGCTGAGCAGGCGGGCTTCGTAGCCTTCGCGCTCGTAGGTCTCGCGGAACATGCTGCTGGAGAGCATGATGGAGAGGTATTGGTCGGCCATGGCTATGTTGAAGAACACGCTGGCTCCCACGGTGGAGGCC
>JAFYJN010000067.1 GCA_017538105.1 Prevotella sp.
GCAAATAATACATGGTACACTTACTATAATGGTCATTTTTATCGCTATGGTGATATTGATTATAATAGGAAAACTAATAAGGTAACAATAACAGGTAAACCCGTCAAAGTTAGTAATCATCCAAAAGACTATATGAGCAAGGTATTGAATTGTCTTAATAAGATGGCATCGTCGAAAGATGAAATCATTAGGGAAGTGTTTACTGCGGCACAGGAGAATGCTAAATATGATATTAATATCCGACGAAACTTACGGGATGAAAAAGAGGGCAGTTTCACTCGTGGAGATTCTGGTCGTTCTATCATATTTTTAGACTTTGAACATGATTTAAGCCCAGGGTCAGACATGAGACGAAACCATGGTACGGAATATGACATTTTCGGTCATGAATTCAAACATGCGTATGATAAAAAGTATCATATTGATTCGAGCCAACAATATAAGGAAAGTATCTTCACAATTGACGAATTTTATACGGTGATGTTTGAAAACCGATTACGAAAAGATGAAGGGAACAGATTTATGAGAAATAATTATGGTAGAGTGCCTATTCCATATCAATATAGGAAGTTTTTTATGTTTAACAGAAATAATAGGAAAAGATATGAGGTCAAATAGTTTTTCAGTTTTTCTTGCAATGGCTACTGCTGTTTTATTCATTAACTGCTCAAATTCCGGGAGAAAAGAAACCGTTCAGGATTCGAAAGAAGAATTAAGAAAGCATCTGGCTGAGATGGATGCAAGAATGAAATGGCCTGTCGTCAAAGCAAAAGATAAGCCTATCGACTCATTGGACATCAGGATTGAGGATTTGTCAATTCCAGAGTTAGACCGGGCTTTTGATATTGTCGGCGATTCGGTTTTTATCCTTTCTGAAGAAGAATTCAATATAGCGCGAGAACTTGTAAAGAAACGTTTCGCTGGTGTAAAGACTAGTATTGAAACTGAGGGCATAGATGAAAGCAAAAAGCCTTTTCCCTATAATTACTATTTCAAACAATATATTGGTTATAAAGATCACGAAAGGAAAAAGAAATTAGTACGTGTCAATATGTTTACATCATGGCAAACTCCAAACGGATGGGTAAGAGAATTAAAAAACCAATGGATGAGGGTTTATGACGGAGGAAAGTGGTTCGGAGGTATGATAGTAGATATTGAAACGAGAGAGGTTTCGTCAATTATGTTATCAGAAGAGATATAAATTTGATAAAACCGCACAGTATATGGATAGATTTTTGAAACTTTTCTATATCTTGTGTTTAGGAATAACAATAGGGACAATTATTTTTATCGTATATTATTGTTCTGGAAATACAGAATTAATGTACATAGGCCTATTAACTAATAATTCATAACTAAATAAAGAGAGCCATGAACAAGAAACTATTTACCATTTTACTGACAGCAATGATGCTTTGCACGCTGTCGGTGAGTGCCCAGACACGCGGTGTCATCAAGCGCACCAATGACGGATGGGTGGGACTGCGCACCGGTCCGGGAACCAACTATTCACTTATTCGCACCCTCCATGCCGGCGATATCGTTTACTATAGCAGTGTGGGCAATGGCTGGTCACGTGTGAAATATTCTCCCAATGGCAGTTGGGTGGGATATGTGGCAACACGCCTCATCCAACGCAGCAGTGGCAGTACCAGCAGGTCGTATAGCGGATACACCCAGAGCGGTCGCCGTTATGGTGTCATCAAGCGCACTAACGACGGATGGGTGGGACTACGTAGCGGACCCGGCACCAACTACACCCTTCTGCGCCGTCTTCATGCCGGCGACGTGGTTTACTACAGCAACCAAGGTAACGGATGGGCTCGTGTGTCGTACACCCCCAACGGACAATGGGTAGGCTGGGTGGCCATACGACTGATTAACTGACCCACCTTCCGGTCACGAATCAGAATCCACAACCATGACTGTGCAATACCTATTAGTAACGATAGCCGTCATAGCTTCATTGGGCTATGCCGGCTATCGTCTTTATCGCTCCCTGAAACCTAAAAAAGGATGCGATATAGCCTGCGCTGGCTGTCCGCTAAAGGATAGCTGCGAGGAAAAAAGGAAGATAAAGGAAGATAAAAGGAGATAAAGGACATTACTCCGCTCACAACTTTTACCCTTTTACTTTGTTTATCCTTTTCCCTTTCCAATCTATTGTCTTCTATCTTCTAATTCTTAGAATTTGTCCATATTGACACCCACCGCTAACCTAAAAAGCGTTAACGGTTGTAAAAACAAATGCTTGAAAAACCGCTTTAAACGGCTTCAAAAAACGTTTATAAAGCATCCACTTCTTTTAAAATACCATAACAACACATCTTACTGTTTTTCAGAAAGTTAAAATAATTGTCTTTTTTACAACCATCCACTTTTTTGTTATATTCGCTTGATTTGTGTCTGCAATAATCATATATTTGCAAACGAAAACGCAAGATACGCGAATACATCGCAACAACATCATCAATAACCTAATAACAACAAAACTTATTTTTTATGAAAAAAGGAAGTTTCCTATTTGCATTATTGACATTTTTAATAATGTCAGTAAGCACCTATGCCCAGAAACGTAATTTCTCGGGTACGGTGTTCGACAGCAGCGGAGAGCCGGTCATCGGTGCTTCCGTGATTGAGAAAGGTACATCCAACGGAGCCATCACCGACATCGACGGCCATTTTACCGTGTCGGTGAACCCAGGGAGCACCCTGGTCATCTCCTACATTGGTTACCAGACAGTAGAAGTGACGGCCAGTGACAACATGCAAGTGACCTTGCAAGAAGACTCGCAGTTGCTCGACGACGTGGTAGTCATCGGTTACGGTGTGCAGAAAAAGAGCGTGGTGACCGCTGCCATCGCCAAGGTGAGCAGCGACGACCTCGACGGCAAGAGCCGCCTGCGTGCCGAAGATGCCCTGAAGGGTCTGGCAGCCGGTGTCAACGTCACCTCCGCCTCAGGACAGCCCGGTTCGAAATCGTTGATACGCATCCGTGGTATTGGTACTATCAACGACTCCAATCCTTTGTATATCATCGACGGCATGCCGACCAACCAGGATGGTATGGAATCGGTGAACCCCAACGACATCGAGTCGATTGAGGTGTTGAAAGATGCCGCCTCGGGTGCCATCTACGGAGCACGTGCCGCCAACGGTGTCATCCTCGTGACCACGAAGAAAGGTAGGATGGGCAAGGCGCAAATCAACTACAACTTCTCCTACGGTTGGCAGAGCGCATGGCGCAAACGCGACGTGACGGGAGCCACAGACTACGCCATCCTTCAGAATGAGCGTAATGTGCAGAGCGGACAGGCACCCATCTATGCCGACCCCTACAACCTTATCGATGTGAACGGTGACCCCGTCGTGGGCTTCGGCACCGACTGGCAGGACCTCGTGTTCAACGACAATGCACCCATCGTACAGCATGACTTGTCTATAAGCGGTGCCAGCGAGAAGGTGAACTACTACCTCTCCATGGGTTACTTCACCCAGGAAGGTATCGTAGGCGGTAACTACGGACATTCAAACTATGACCGTCTGACCCTGCGTTCGAACAACCAGTTCAACCTGTTTGACGAGTCGAAGGACCGCACCTTCCTCAACAAACTTGACCTGGGAGCCAACCTCTCTTATATGCGCGTACACAGTACGGGCATCGACGCCAACTCCACATGGGGCAGCGTTTTGGGTTCCGCCCTTTATCTGGCTCCCATCCTCCCCGTCACCCTGCATGGCGACATAGCCAATAGCATGATCAGCCAGTATCCGCAGTATGACCTCTACACCGATGCCTACGGCAACCCCTACACCATTCCGGGTTATGTCGGTTCCTACCAAGAGCAGAACAACCCCATAGCCATCTTGCAGGGCAACCCCACCCGTGGATGGTCGCATAAATTCATGCCCAAATTCAATATCGACCTGCAGTTGTGGGACAACATCAAATACCACTTCACCTGGAGTGCCGAACTGTCGTTCTGGGGCAACGAAGGAGCCACACTGCAGAAATATTACCTCTCCGGCAACAACAAATCTGACCATACGCAAGCCTCGGTTTATAAAGGCAACAACAGCACATGGCAGGTGGAGAACACCCTCACTTACGATAAGACCTTTGGCAAGCATACCATCGGCGTGGTGCTCGGACAGTCGGCCCTGAAATCCACGGGCGACGACCTGAGTGCCTACCGTTGGAACCTCGTCAACATTAACAAGCCCTACCTGAACTACGCCACCAACGTAGATTATGAAACCACCGTCGATGCTGACGGTAAGATAACGGGCGTGAAGAACCTCACCGGCAACGGCGGCGGCCCGTATGTGGAGCACCGCCTCACCTCGCTCTTCGCCCGTCTGAGCTACAACTACGACGAACGTTACATGTTCCAAGGCACCATCCGTCGTGACGGTTCCAGCCGCTTCGGCTCGAACAACAAATACGGTACCTTCCCCTCGTTCTCCGTGGGATGGAACATCATGAACGAACAGTTCATGGAGCAGACACGCTCATGGCTGTCGAATATGAAACTGCGTGCCAGCTGGGGTAAGAACGGTAACGAGTCCATCGATGACTTCGCCTATACCACACTATCAACGACTGGCGGCAGCAGCAACTACTACCTGGGCATGGCCAACGTGATGAACGTCGGCTCGAAAGCCAACCGTCTGGCCAATGAAGACCTGAAATGGGAAGAGAGCGAACAGACCGACATCGGTCTTGACCTCGGATTCATGAACAACGCCCTCACCTTCTCCGTCGACTACTTCATCAAGAAGACCAACGGCATGATTATCGAGATGCCTATCCCCAGCTACGTGGGTGAACAGCGTCCGTTGGCCAACGTTGGCGACATGGAGAACAGCGGTGTGGAATTTGAGCTCGGCTACAAGTGGCACATCAGCGACGCCACCTTCGCCATCAAGGGCAATGCCTCCTACCTGCATAACGAACTGAAAAACCTCGGTAACGACACCGGTTTCCTGAACTACGGCATCAGCCAGTTCAACGACGGTGGCACACGCGCCGAAAACGGTCAGCCCTTCCCCTTCTTCTACGGCTATAAGACCGACGGCATCTTCCAGAACATGGCCGAGGTGAACGCATATACCAACGCTTCCGGCGGACTGATTATGCCCAACGCCAAACCGGGTGACATGCGCTTCGTCGATGTCAACGGTGATGGTCAAATCACTGACGATGACCGTACCAACATCGGTAACGGCACACCGTCATGGACCTTCGGTCTGACTTTCAACGCCGAATGGAAAGGTTTCGACCTGGGCGTATTCTTCCAAGGAGTGAGCGGCATGGACGTGTTCGATGCCACCTATCGCCAAGACATCGCCTCGGGTAACTATCCTACATGGATTCTGCAACGCTGGACGGGCGAAGGCACCTCGAACACCGTGCCTACCCTGGGCGACAGCAAGAACTGGGTCGTCAGCGACATGTATATCCAAGACGGCTCCTACCTCCGTCTGAAGAACCTCACCTTGGGTTACACCCTGCCGCAGAGCCTCACGCGCAAGATTCGCATCGAACGTCTGCGCATCTACGGTCGTGCCGAGAACCTGTTCACCTGGACCAAATACTGGGGCTTCGACCCGGAAATCGGTACCAGCAGCACCTCACTGGGCGTTGACTACGGTGTCTATCCGCAAGCACGTACATGGACCATCGGATTCAATATCTCATTATAGGAGCAAGGGGCAAGGGGCAAGATATGGAGCAAGGGGCAAGAGAATACCCTGATCTGTTCCCATAATTGCCGAAAAGAATCTTAACTAAAGAGGTTAAAACTCATAAACTAAAGAACTCATAAACTCATCAACTAAAAGTATTATGAACAAGCATATATCCATCATAGCACTTTGCGCTGCGGCCGCCTTTACCCTGGCATCGTGCAGCGATGACTTCCTCGAGGTGAAGAAGCCCGACGGCGAGCCTCTGGAGGAATACTATACCACTGACCAGCGACTGAATGAGGCGCTCTACGCCGCTTACGCGCCGCTCCACTGGCCCGACTGGGACAACAAAGCCTACAACGACCTGACCGTGGACGCCGAAATCCTGGGTGACGACTTCTATCCTGGCGGTGAACATGCCCAGGACAACCTGCACTGGCATAAGTTGTTCAACTTTGAGGGCAACGGCAACAACACGCTGGCTACCCTTTGGACCGATTTCTACAGTGGCATCAAGCGTTGCAACGATGCCATCAAATACTGCTCTTGGGGCAACGGCACCGAAGAGGTACGCAAGACGATAGATGCACAGGCAAGACTCCTGCGTGTGTATTACTACAACATTCTGTGGCATTACTACGGCAATGTTCCCTTCTATCTGGAAAACCTGTCGATGCCCTATACGGCACCCCAGCTGAAAGCTGACGAAATCTATGACAGGCTGATTGTGGAACTTGAGGACATCATCGCCTCGAAGGTGCTTCCGCTGCGCTGGCCCGCCACCGATGCCGGCCGCGTATCACAGGCCATGGCCTACATGCTCTATGCCGAGATGGTGATGTACCAGAACGATACGGCACGCTATCCGCAGGCCCTCGCTTACATGAAGGAGCTCATCGCCTCGTCTGATTACCAACTGAACCCCGACTATGCAGCCATCTGGAAAGAGAGCGGCGAATGGTGCGAGGAGAGCATTTTCGAAATCAACTACAACGACGACCAGGCACAGCGCGACTGGGGCGTAGCAGCCCTTAACGCCGGCGGCAGTGTACTGCCCACCCTCATCTCGCCCAATAAATGGCCGGGTGGTGACGGTTGGAACACAGGTGAAGACGGTTGGGGCTTCCTGCCCATGCGTTTGCAGACCTTGGAGATGTTCGCCGCGAACGACCTGCGTCGTGATGCCACGGTATGGGACACACGCGGTGTGGAATATAACAACCGCTACCAAGACACTCACCTGTGGCTGGCCAAGTACCGTCCGTTCTCCGATAACAACAAGGACTGTCCGGGTTCGAAGAACCTCAACTATAACAATAACAAACGTATCTACCGCTACGCCGAGACACTGCTCAACGCCGCCGAACTGCTCCTGGCCACCGGAGGCAGCAACAGCGAAGCCACGTCCTACCTGAACCAGGTTCGCCAACGTGCCGGCTTAGAGGCTTTGCCCAGCATCACTGACGATGACATCATCAACGAGCGCCACCTGGAATTCGTGGGTGAAGGCAAACGTTACTTCGACCTCGTGCGCACAGGACGCGCCGCCAGCGTGCTCACCCCATACAAAGAGGGTTACCGCACTAACTCATGGACACCCAGCAAGAAACACATCCCGCTGGCTCAGTCGGAACTCGACGCTGACCCCAGCCTCGTGCAGAATGAGTATTAAAAAAAGGGGCAAGGAGCAAGGGGTATGAGGTTACCCCAAAGGCTAACGGCCTAAACTCCTGAAATCCCAAACAACCAAACGACCAAATAACTAAAGAAAATGAAAACAAACATATATCAAAAGGTAAGGAAACTGGCCAAGGCGGTGATGCCGCTCGGCCTGCTCACCCTTATGCCGTTCTTCAACGCCTGCTCTCCCGACTCGTTCGAGGGAGCCGACGAAAACGGCATACCCACGATGGATGGCATCGATTTCACGATGACCGTCGACCAAGAGGTGAACCAAGTATTACTCAGCGTGCCCGAGATGAAAGGGGTATATCCCGTCTGGATTATCAACAACGCCACCTACTCGTCGCTCAACGAAGTGGGATGGTCGAACACAGAAGCGGGCACCTATCCCGTGGAATTGAAATTGGCCAACCGCAATGGTATCAGCCAGGGCAGCATCATCAAATATTTCACCTTTAACGAAACGAAGGTGAATTGGAACAGTCTGTTTACCCGCATCAAGGACAAGGAATGGCGCATCGACAACAAAGAAGTAGCCCACATGGCCTGCGGTCCCAACGGTGGCGACGGTACGGGATGGTGGAGCGCCAACCCCGATGACAAGAAAGACTTTGGCGTTTACGACGACCGCATCACTTTCTCCGTAGAGACGAACAAGGGAGGTACCTACACTTATAACCCCGGTGCCGACGGCAAGACCTATGTCAACATTGGCTGCACGCTGTGGGATAATGGTGGTGCCACTGCCGACTTCGATATGGCTACGCAGCAGCAGCAAAGCGGCTGGTATTTCCAACGCGGCACCTGGGTGGACTCAGAAGGCGAGGAGCAAGAGGTGGACTACCTCGTGCTGGCCGACAACAGCCTGTTCCCCTACATCAGCAGCGACACACAATACCAACATCCACGATTCCGCATCGAGACGCTCACGGCATCGAAGATGGTGCTTATCTACGAAGGCGACGGCATCTCCTGGCGCTATATCTTAACCAGCAAGGAAGCAGAGAAGGCCTTCGAGGGCTTCGATGCCAACAGCGACTTCAACCTCTGGAAGGGCATCGACCCCACCATGTCGTTCTACTACAACCCCGACCCAGGATGGGGTAACGAACAGACACCCGTCTTGGAGGCTGGCTTCCAGAAAGGCAACAACGACTATAACGTGAGCATCCCCAGCGAGTGCTATGCCGATTGGCAAGCACAGGTACACTTCCACACCAACCTGAGTCTCTCCTCCGCCATCAACTACGACTTCTCGACCATCCTGTTGTCCGACAAAGATATCAATGGCGTGATTGTGAAGGTGACCGACGAGACCGATGCCGCCTTCATCATCGAGGAACACATCGACCTGAAGGCCGGCGAGGAATATGTATTCTGGAAGAGCGACATCCCCGGTAAGGACCTCAACCCGTTGAAGATTGTGTTCGACTTCGGCCACTCACCCAACGATGCCCACGTCAATATCCGCAACATCGTACTGAAAGACCATGCCAACGACGATGGCACCGTGCTGCCTGGTGGCGGCGACGAACCCGAAGGCACCGTAGATTGGGACTACAACTCGCCCGCCAACCTATGGAAAGCTGTCGATGACGGCTCCAAGTTCAACCAGTTCGGCTACTACTTTGCCGACAACAGCTGGACTGGCATTCCATACAACGAGGCCACGCACAGCGGCGACACCTACGAGATTGACCTTCCCGAAGGACTGGGCGGTTCGCAATGGCAGGGACAGTTCCACATCGACACCTATCTCACCGCTTCGGCCAGCAAGAAATACAATTTCTACCTGGTGATGGAAGCCGACAACAACCTGCCTCAGGTGACCTTCAAACTGACCGATGCCGGCGACGCCAACTTCTTCTTCGAAGAGCGCAATGATGTGCCTGCCGGCACCTATGTGTTCAAGAAAAAAGGCGTAACGCTGAAGGAAGGCAATAATGCCGACGCCATCCGTATGTTCTTCGACTTCGGCGGCTCGCCTGGTGGCACCCATGTGAAGATCAGCAAGATCTATTTCGAGGAAGCCACGGAAATGAACTACGACGATGCCGACAATTTGTGGAAAGCCGTCGATGACGGCTCCAAGTTCAACCAGTTAGGCTACTACTTTGCCGACAACAACTGGACTGGCATTCCATACAACGAGGCCACGCACAGCGGCGACACCTACGAGATTGATCTTCCCGAAGGACTTGGCGGTTCGCAATGGCAAGGCCAGTTCCACATCGACACCTACCTCACCGCCTCGGCCAGCAAGACCTATGCTTTCCAGCTGGTGATGGAAGCTGACAATGACCTACCTCAGGTGACCTTCAAACTGACCGATGCCGGCGACACCAATTTCTTCTTCGAAGAGCGTGTCGACGTGCCCGGTGGTGAGCAGTTCATTTTCAAGCGCACGGGCCTGACCTTGAAAGAGGGCAAGGACGCCGATGCCATCCGTATGTTCTTCGACTTCGGAGGCTCACCTGGTGGCACCCACGTGAAAATCAGTAAAATCATATTCAAGGAGATGTAAATAATGAAAAGTTTCATGTTAAATAGTGTAATAGCCGTCATTGCCGTAGCCCTTATGGGCTGCGGTGACGACGACAACTCCACCAAACCGGCACCCAATGCCACCATCACCGTATCGATGGAGAGCGTGAACGTTCCGGCCGAGGGCGGCACCTATACCATCAACGTGAATAGCACCCGCAACGAGTGGGGTGCATACGCCAATGCAGACTGGCTCCAACTGGCCACTCAGGGCACGGTGTCGTCGCAAGGCACCGTCACGCTGACCGTCGAGGCCAATCCCCTCACTTACAACCGCACAGGGATGGTAACCATCATGTCGGGTACCACACGCAAAGAGATTGCAGTAAACCAAAGTGCCGCGGAGAGTTCCGCCTACAACGCTCCCGAAGGCTACAACTTAGTATGGCACGACGAGTTCAACAGCGGCTCGGAGTTGAACCCCAACGACTGGACTCACGAGGTGAAAGGCTCAGGATGGGTGAACGAAGAATTACAGAACTACGTGAACCACCTCACTCCTGGTGGCACACCCGTCACCGAGATAAAAAATGGCAATCTGCTTATTCACTGCGTGAAGGAAGACGGCAAGATATATTCCGGACGTGTCTATGCCAAGGTGAAACAAGGCTGGACATACGGCTACATCGAAGCCCGCATCAAACTGCCGAAGGGCAAGGGCACCTGGCCTGCCTTCTGGATGATGCCCGTGAACTTCAAGTCATGGCCCGCCGACGGTGAGATTGACATCATGGAAGAGGTGGGCGGACACGCCAACTACGTATCGTCGAGTCTCCATGCCAATGCCCATGTCCATTCCAATGGCACACAGGTGACGCACGAGATGTACCTGGCCGGTGCCGAGGATGATTTCCACACCTACGCCATCCTGTGGACTGCACAAAACATCACCACCTACGTTGACGGACAAGTACAACTGAGTTACGACAACCGTGGTCTGGGACGTGACGACTGGCCCTACGACGACCCGTTCTATGTCATTTTCAACCTTGCTTGGGGCGGCACATGGGGCGGCACCTACGGCATCGACGAGAACGCTTTGCCCGCCACGATGGAAATCGACTATCTGAGAGTATTCCAGAAGTAGAAGTTAGGGGCAGGGAGCAAGGGGCAAGGAGCAAGAGATTACCCCGTTGTATTAGCCCCATCGTAAAAACCAACAAGTAACTATGAGAAAATGTATCATCATCGCATTGGCGGCGTTTGCAACAATGACCGCCAATGCACAGACCATACCCATTTACCTCGACGCCAGCCGATCTATCGAAGAGCGTGTCGACGATGCTTTGTCGCGGATGACACTCAACGAAAAGATTGCCGTCATCCATGCCCAGAGCAAATTTTCCTCTGCCGGGGTGAAACGGTTGGGCTTTCCCGATTTCTGGACCGACGACGGTCCCCATGGTGTGCGTCCCGACGTATTGTGGGACGAGTGGGAGCAAGCCGGCCAGACCAACGACTCGTGTGTGGCCTTTCCCGCCCTCACCTGCCTTGCCGCCACATGGAATCCCCAGATGGCCCGTCTGTATGGCGAGAGTCTTGGTGAAGAAGCCCTTTATCGTGGAAAAGACATGATTTTGGGTCCTGGCGTAAACATCAACCGCACGCCCTTGGCGGGTCGTAATTTCGAGTATATGGGCGAAGACCCCTTCCTAGCCAGTCGCATGGTGGTGCCCTATATTCAAGGCTTGCAGTCGAAAGGCATTGCCGCCTGTGTAAAGCATTACGCTTTGAACAACGACGAGGAATACCGTCACCAGGTAAATGTGGTCGTTGACGACCGCGCCCTGCATGAGATTTACTTACCCGCCTTCAAGGCCGCCGTCGTAGAGGCTGGGGCTTGGGGCATCATGGGAGCCTACAATTTGTACAAGAACCAGCACAACTGCCACAACGAGGTGATGCTCAACCAGATTCTGAAACGTGACTGGAACTTCGACGGTGTGGTGGTAAGCGACTGGGGCGGCTGCCACGACACCGAGGAAGCCATCCGCAACGGACTGGACATGGAGTTTGGCACGTGGACCGACGGTCTGACAATGGGAGCGACCAACGCCTACGACAACTACTACTTGGCCGAAGCCTACAAACGACTCATCCGCGAGGGCAAATACACTGAACGGGAACTCAACGACAAGGTTCGCCGCGTGCTGCGTCTGTTCTTCCGCACCACCATGAACAAAGAGCGTGGTTACGGGTTCCTCTGCAGCGACGAGCATTATGCCGCCGCCCGACAGATTGCCAACGAGGGTATCGTGTTGCTTCAGAACAAGAATCATTTGTTGCCCTTGCAATTAGAAGGCAAGCGACGCATCCTTGTGGTGGGCGAGAACGCCATCAAGATGATGACCGTTGGCGGAGGCAGTTCATCGCTGAAGGTACAGCGCGAAATACTCCCCCTTGATGCCATCCAAGCTCAATGTTCATCGCTCAATGTTCAATGTGATTACGCCCGTGGTTATGTGGGCGACACCGTTCAGAGTTACAACGGAGTGACCGTGGGTCGCAGCATCGCCGAGAGCCGTTCGCCGCAGGTGCTGCGTGACGAGGCCGTGGCCAAAGCCAAGGAAGCCGACTACGTGATTGTCTTTGGTGGACTGAACAAGAGCAGTTTCCAAGATTGCGAGGGTCACGACCGCAAGGACTATTCCCTCCCCTACCAGCAGGACGAACTGGTAGAGGCCCTGGTGCGTGTAAACAAAAACATCGTGTTCGTGAACATCTCCGGCAATGCCGTTGCCATGCCTTGGAAAGACAAGGTGGGTGCCATCGTGCAAGGGTGGTTCATCGGCAGCGAGAGTGGACACGCCTTGGCCGACGTTCTCACCGGCAAGGCCAACCCTTCGGGTAAATTGCCCTTTACGTGGTGGAATACCCTGCAGGAGGTGCCTGCCCATCGTCTGGGCACCTATCCCGGCACGTGGCGCGCCGCCCACGACGTCATCGACGAGACATACGCCGAGAGCATCTATGTAGGCTATCGTGGTGCCGACCATTACAAGGTACGCCCAACGTTTGCCTTCGGTCACGGTCTGAGCTACACCACCTTCGAGCTGGGCAAGGCGACCGCCGACAAGTCGACGATGTCCGCCGACGGCACCATCACCTTCACCGTGAGCGTAAAAAACACGGGAGCAAAGGCTGGAGCCGAAGTGGTGCAGTTGTACGTGCGTGATGTCAAGTCGTCGCTCCCCCGCCCGGAGAAAGAACTGAAAGCCTTCCAAAAGGTTTTCTTGCAACCTGGCGAGAGCCGCGATGTCAGTCTCACCCTCGACAAGAATGCATTGAGCTACTACGACGATGGCAAAGGACAATGGGTGGCCGAACCAGGAGATTTCGAAGCCCTCATCGGCACCTCCTCCGACCGTCTCACCACGAAAGTGAAATTCACTTTACAATAATTTTTCATAACACTCTATTGACTAAATCCTCCGCATAAAACCTTTTGCGGAGGATTTTATTTTGCCGTTTCGTTTTTCAATGACTTTCTGTTCATTGAACCTACGGATTCCTTTTATATATAATTTGTTTGCCATTTTTCCCTATTTATTTTAACTTAACTGGAATAAATCTTACTGTACTTTTTTCATCTGACAAGAATTTCTCTATTTCTACTGATAAAACCTTGTTGATAAAAATATCTTTGATTCGTGGATCATTATCATCCATTTCTCCCCATTCCTCATTATATGCTGTTTCTACCCAATCTTCAATGAAACCATCATGCTCCCTTGCATTTTGGGCAAAGGTCTTAATCGATTGATAGATATTTCTTACAAATGATTTGGTTTCACAGAAAGTATCTGCCATAACCTTTCCTTCGTAACCATCATAGATATAGAATAAGCCACACAGTTCTGGTGGTGTCGGGGTCAAAAGCTCATCCGTCTGAAAAAGGATTGGCTCATAGTAGAGGATGTAATTATAGCTCTCATCATAGATATTCACACCGAATGGCGTGAAATCAAAAACATGTGACACTATATTCTCCAACCACTCTTTGATATCTTGGAAGGGTTCATATACATCAGATAAGTTTATAAGTTCTTTCTCTTCTCCATTAACAAGTATGTGCATGTCTATCCACCCTGCGTCAGGATAATCTAACTTTATCTCAACATTATTGACAGTGAGAGGCATCTCGGTAGCATACTTCTCAAACAGCATACTTCGTTCATGCAACCAATGGTTTCTTATGGTCAATCCTTCTTCCTTATCATTCATAATCCAGACATGTTTATTGATTACAGTGCAAAATTAAAATGAGGTTATCCCAATTCGTGGGACAACCTCAAAAAATTTTTGTATTTAGGAGTTTTATTGGCAACTTTTCCACTTAACTTGCTCCAAAGCCTCAATCAATCCGTTATAATCTAGCGATTTCAAAGGTTCTTTATTGGGAGCAAAACTGCATGAGTTCACTTTTTTGTCCCATGAGACAGAGCAGAAGTTAGTCGGACGTTGACATTTCAGCAGGCAAGATGGACTTTGGAATGGTTTTCCGCCAGACACAGAAGCTAATTGTTTGGACGTAGGCGTATTGGAGAAACGCTGTGGAACAAGAATGATCTGGTCGCTTTTTAGCACTTTGCTCATTCGCTCATAGACATTTTTAGCCTGAGCAACCTTATTGGCTCCAACCAACAAGTTCAGTCCTGGTTTAATTCCAATTGAGGCAATTCGTTGAACTTGTTGTTCCACCCTTTTCAATTCTGCTTCATTGTCTGGTTGATGGATGGTTATGTGAATCTTGTCAGGCTTATGACCTGCCAACATTTCCCATATCTGTTCATTTTCTAAAGGCAAACCGTTGGACGTGACAGACAGGTAGCACTTTGGATAAAGAGCATCGATTACCTCAAACACTCCTTCATACTCAAATGGCTCACCACCGCCCAATGAAACAGCCTTCACTCCGTTTCTTATACAGTCCGAAGCGAAGTCTATCACTTCCTGTGGTTCCCACAACGTATTTCCTTCACGTGTGCTGTGGTTATAGCAGAAAGGACATTGCTTAGAGCAATAGTTGGACAAATCTATCGAAATAAGTTCTATGTTCATCTTTTCAGTAATTATTCCAGTTAGTCTCTACTGCTTCGCCAGAGGCTATGGCTTTTTCCATCTCCTCGCTATCCATGAACTCTTTATTATTTGCACAATAATATAAATGACCGCCACGTGGAGAGCCAAGTTGTTTCCAGTATTTGCCTTTATATTCATATGTGACAGTCCAAATTGCTCCTATATCCAAATGCTCTGCTAATTGTATAGCTGGAGTTTCATTGAAATGTAAATGAAGTCTTTTTGCCTTAGCTTGAAGAGGTTTTGGAAGTTGGCTGATATGCAATGGTTCCACAGGATTATTGACCCGTTCTGCAGGATGCACATTGTTGCCATAATCCTGATGATAAAGAAAAAACGGATATTCAGAAAAGGGCTTGAAAGTTCCATCTGAGTCTTGTTCATCATCTTCATCGTCCTCATAATCGTCTTCATAAGGCGATATCTGAAAAGGAGCAGTATAAATTTCAAGTATGGCATTTGCCTTTGTCAGTTCCTCTATTCCTTCTTTGTTATCGAACAAATCAATATAGAAATAACCATTTTCACGAGAGAAGCAGACCGCCAAGCCTGGCTTGTGATCAATAGGATTGGTGCCGGGACGGTGAGCAAGAACTTTACGAAGTACATCATATTTCTTCATGTCCAACTTAATGATGGTATCCATCCAGTAATAGTTGTAGCCACCTTCCCAAACATCTTCTTCAATGTGGTGAGGAAGAAGCATCGGCTTTATCTGGGCATCTGTCAGGGGGAGATCATAGATGTTCTCTTCTGTATGCGAGGGCAAACACTCTGTTATCAAATCTGCAATACAATGTTGTCCTTCAAAGTCATTAGGTGTGGGACCATTTTCTTCTATATCAAAAACGGCCACGTTCCCATCCAAATCTACACAGAACCAAGCGGTATCGCTGGAATGAGTTGCTGGATATTCTTTATCTATCTTCATATTTCTTTGTTTTTAGTTGGATCTTCTTGCCAATCCCATGAATCCAGCATTTCAGCTTCACCATTTTCAATGAGGGATTTCATGGTTTCCTCTTCAATGATAGAGTGAGTAGATGTGTTGTAATATACAACTTCCTTTTCATTTTTTGCGAGCATATCCCAAATCTTACCATTGTACTTATATTGCGTGGTATACGCCCCACACACAGGAACATGTTCTGCTAAACAGATAAACTTAGACTCGCGGAACTTCAGAGGTAGGATTTGAATCTTTGCCTGCTGTTCTTTGGAAAGTTGTTCGACCTTCAGCGGAAATCGAGGAGAAGTGATTCTTTCTGCTGGCAAAAAACCTGGTGTATAGTCTTGATGATACAAGAAGAATGGATAATCCTTCATATTGTATGGGGGCTCGTCTTCATCTTTGTAAATTGGCCAAATACTTGGAGCATTATATACTTCCAAGATGGCATTGGCTTCTTGTAGAATTCTAACGGCTTCTCTGTCGTAATCCAAATCTAAATGGAAAAGTCCACGTTTACGTGACAAACAAATAGCATTCGATGAAATATAATAACCATATTTATCTTTTTGACTAAGAGCTACCCTCATGACATCTAGTTTACTCATGTCAATCTTCACGATAACATTGTCCCAGTAACTGTTCGCATACATTTCATCATCCTCAGTCCAAATATCCTTCTCATCATCTTTTTTTGACAAAAGTAGAGGGGCAATTTGCTCATCAGTCAATGGTAAATCATATATTCGTTCTTCTGTATGAGTGGGCAATGTCTCTGACCATATTTCGTACACATGAGTCCCTTCATTATATCCGCCAGTTCCAACAGGAACAGGACCATCATCATCAATATCGATGATGGCGACATTTCCGTCCATGTCAGCGCAGAACCAGGCTGTGGACATGGAGTGAGTTGCAGGATATTCTTTATTCGTCTTCATCTTCATTCTTCACTAATTGTTCCATTTCTTCCTCAGAAATAATGTAAGGAAAACATTTCCCTTGATATTGCATCGATGCAAGGCGTTCTATTTCAGACCTAAATTTTACCTGTTCTTCCTTGAAGAATATTGGATACTGCTTGCCATCTATATGTAAAATATGGTTTTTAATTATAAAAGACGTTTCAAAGGTCTTTTGGATATTGGCCACACCCAAGATGACACGAGGGTTAATCCTTTCCAGAACCTGTTTCAGGATAGAAGTTATGAATTCAACCATGTTCCCTGGAAATTTAATGTAAACTGAACTTTTGATAACAAAGTCTGAAGTTACTTTATACTTGTAGGGCATCTCGTCTTCAACACCGATAAGCAGGACTGTCGGAGTGAGAGTGAATATGTTATCAACAGGAACATGGATATCTGCAAAGAGGTCAGTCATAACGTAGGCTTTATGTCCATCTGACATTGGCAGAAGTTCGTATTCGCAACCATCCACGACATATCCGTTTTCTGAGGAATACATCGTACAAGGGTGAAACTCTGCTATCTGAAAAGAATTCATCTCCTTGAATAACCCACGCACCTTTATCACTCGACGCTGCAACTCAGCAGGGAGTTGAGAAATTTTTACAGGATGGGCCGGTTCACTTACTTTCGTAGTAAGGAACTCAGGCCAATAAGGTTGACAGAAAATATAATAAGGAGATGTATCAAACTCCTTCTCAAACCTCAGTTTATTATCCTCATATACATCATTTGTAAAGTACTCCTTTGGAGAGTAAATCTTTTTTACGACTCCTTCGTCAACCATTTTGCGCCATGTGGCACATTCAATGTCTATCCAATTACCATCCTCATCTTGGGTCATTGTATCAATATCTATCTGATATAGTCCTAATGACTTTGATAAGCATAATTCAATGCGGCAATCAGGATTTCTAGTAAGTTCTAAGAAACGTCCTTCCTTCGTTTTATCGATCTCAACGATATTCTCAAAGGCACCATCATCGTATGTTGGCGTATGAGATTTACCAAGCAGGTCGAAGATTTGCTCATCAGTCAGTGCAAATGAAGTATATTCATCAGTGTCTTCATCTTCGCAATATCCATAAGAAAGAGATTCTATACTCTCTTCTGGAGTACACCAAGGAACAGGTCCATTTTCATTGAAACCGACAATAGCAACGTTGCCATCGTCATCAACGCAATACCATGAGGTTGACATGGAATGTGTCGCCGGATATTCATTATCTATTATCATGTCTTGAATAATGGTATTTTTAGACTTAATTATTCATTGATCTCTTTCACATTGAAGCATTTCCAGCCTGGTGCATTTTTATATACCGAAATAGCTTCACGAGGGACAAACAAAATCACGTTCTTATATCTCCAATCCTCATCCTTTACGTTTCCTGTCATTTCAGGAGGAACAGAGCCTTCCATGACAATAGTCTTCAGATCGTCTGCTCATAAAGCATCTATGTCAATCTTCTTCACACCAGCAGGAATGACTAAATGATTCAGTGATTCGCAGCCTTGAAAAGCTCTCTATCTGATTTCCTTCAGTGTTATAGGCAACTCAATGTTATGTAGTTTCGGCAAGAATGCAAAAACACGTTCTGCTATCACCTCAATACCTTCAGGTACGCAATATGTTGTCCGATGATAGTTGGGTACTGAATAAAGCGTCAGTCCATCTTTTGAGCATAAGGCTCCATCTATGATTCGGAAATAAGGATTATCAGAATTCAGCTCAAATTCCTTTATATTTGGTGTATAGTTAAATACACCTCCAGGAACCTTCTTTAGCGTTGCAGGGAAACAAACAGTTCTAAGCTTGTCTTTAACACCCAGCATAGGCCCTTCATCCACAATCTCTTCAAGACCATCATGCAAATATAGATTCTCTAATCCATCACACCATGCTATCGCAGAATAACTGATAGACTTCACATTGGAAGGGATGTCCAAATCTTTTAACTTCGGACAGCAACTGAATAGTTGTTTAGGTAAAGTATCAATCCTGTTAGACAATTTTACATCTACAAGGTTCAGACAAAACCTGAATGCAAGTTCACCAACAGATACAACGGAATTAGGCATTGCTATTCCACGGATATTGCTACCTTGGAAAGACCATTCACCGATATCAGTCAATCCATCTGGTAATTCTATACTCTCTATTTTACTATCCATAAACGCAGCAAAACCTATTTTCTTTGTAGTCGGGGGGACCACGTAGTGATTGTTGGGAAATGCAGAAGGAAATGCGACAAGTGTTTTAAGGTCTTTACTGAAGACCACGCCATCAACAACTGAAAAATATGGATTATTGCAGTCAATCTCAAAAGATGAAATATTACAGTCTGCAAAACAACTGCCGTCCATTTCTTTTACTGAAGCTGGAATGCGGAGAGATGATATAGCCTCGCATCCAGCAAAAGCAAATGATTTAATTTCCTCAATGCTCTCCGGCAACTCAACACCAGAGAGGTTTGGGCATGAATTAAAGCCGAAGACTATTTTCAAACCTTCGGGTAAGGCAATAGTTCTCAACATGTCTGACTCGCAAAAACCTGTCTCTTCATATGCAATGGTAGTCAGGCCTTTCGGGAGTATAAATGTCTCTAATTGTGCATGAAATCCAAAATATGGCATACCTTCCCCATCGACATAAGTGGCTTCACCCAAATCAAGATGTCTTAGAGCTGGTGTGATTTCGAAGTCTGGTATAAAATGGTCGTCTTCGTCATATTCACCACCTGCATCACACATGTCATCGAGGACATTCTCAAAATCCTTCTGACCAATGTATCCCGTGATTTTAAGTGACTCAATCCTCTCGCGCTCATCCTTTGTGAGGAAGTTGGCAAGAGTGTTTGCTTTTTCCAAATGTATAATCCTACTCTTTTCCATTAAATGAGGGTTTTATTGCTAAATCACGGGCAAAAGTAACAAGAGGTTGCCTCAAAACATGGGACAACCTCAAAAAAAATGCTTCTTATCTACTATGTTTGCGATAACTCAGGATAGTTTTTCGCAATTTCGTGAACTTATCATCAATATTTTCAAAAATCTCTTTCCATGTGTAAGACTCAGGGGTGTTGGAGTACTTAAATGTTCCATCCTTGCTTTGGGGGAAAAGAAGGACTTTGTCCCCATCTGCTAAGATAATGAGACCTGCATATTGTCTACTGGCATAGGACTCCGCTTGCCAAAAAGCCACCTCAATATCTTTTCCATCCATCTCACCTGGGGCTTTAGCCTCTATCAGCACATCTGCACATTTAAGTTTCTTGCCAAATGGAAACAAAGAGAAATCTGTTCTTCCATCTTGTGTTTTCTCACCTTCAATTTTGGCCCTTCCTAATTGAAGATGAACTTGACGTCGATAATCTACTTCAGGAGTTCCCCAACCCATTTTTTCAAGCATTTCCTTAATCAAATATTCTTCAACCCATTTTTCTGGTTTCATGTCTCCCCTGTCTTCATACTTAACTTTAGCACTATATGGCTCATGTAATGCGGGGAGCAGATTTCGATTAAAGGAAGGATCTCGTTCTTCTATTAATTCAAGAAGACCTTTATATATCTTTGTTGAAATGGCATCGCCTCTAATACCCAAAAAATGAGCACCAATACGTGGTAACTTGTTTGTACGAGGATCTGATATGAGAACCTTGAATGGAATTGGGGTAATCTTTATTTCATTTCCGATAACAGCTTGGCCATAACGATAAAACAACGGGTCTGATATACCATCGGTCTGAGCTGTCCAGATTCCTGTAATACAAGACCTATTCTCCTTTATTTGAGTTTGACCTGTTTCGTAAAACACCATAATGTCACCTCTCTTGGTCTCTGCATTCGCCTCCCAGAACATTGTTTTTGCAGTTACCTCTTCGCCTCCTTTTGCACCTCCCATAAGCCAAACCTGAGGGAACGGCGTTATTTCATTTGAATATGCCGCGTCATATCGTTCTCTTTCCATGTCATAAAGAAAAGCACATAATTCTGGGCCAGTCAACCTATTAAGCACCCTGAACTGGCTTAATGCATCACAGATGTCAAAATAATATAAACACCTTGCTTTGAAATTGGCTTTTCCTGGTATTTCCATAATATCCAAATCGTAATCTTCCATAATTTGCCTGATATAATGATATCTGAGCAGGAACATATACGGGATAAAATAGGATGGATCTTTTTTATATAAATAAAACGATAACGGGGCAATGCATGAAACAGCATCACCGTAATCACCATTAAAACGAGTTGCTATCATCTCTTCCGCATTCTTTCTTGGTGTTTTTGACACGTCAAAATGCCAATCCCCCAAGAAACTAAAGCACGCATCAAAGTAATCAGTTTTAGTCTCATCCTCGTTTACATTCAGAAACCACACTGGATCAAACTCTTTAAACAACGAAACAGTATCATCAATGGTGAAGCTGTCTTGCGATGCATTCTCAAATAAAGCAATCGTTTGTTTCCCTTTTGGTGATTCTTTATATAATCTCCAGTAAAATTGATTGATTTTAAGCATATCAATTTGTCAGTTAAAGTTTATAGATTGTTAAATACACGTAATTCCATTCGTATCTCAGTCATTTGTGACAGCTGAAAATCATTCAATCTCACACAACAGTCCGCTCACAGGATAGTAGATGAATCGCTTGATGACCTTCTCTCCCGCTGCCTCCAATGCGTCAGTATATGCATTCAACTGACCTGCATACCAGCCGGCATAGTGTTCTGAATTTTCGTCGAGGATATATTTGTGCCCCATAGGACAAGTCTTGAAGTCGATGAGTATGTCACCCTCGGCAGTCTGCCACACAAGGTCGATGCTGCCGTTATAGACGAACCCATCCTTTAATAAAGTGAACGGACGCTCATGATAGACGCTCGTGGCTGAACCATATTCTTCCGTCAACCAGGAAACCAGGTTTTCCCATGCTTTCTTGATGGCAACAGGGTCAACAAGATACGTTTTAAGGCCATAGTCATCAATCAAGTCGGTATAATATGACATGTTGTCAATATGCTGTTCAATTCCACAGAATATCTGATGGATGCAGTTGCCTACATCTGCCATTGTCTTTCTGACCAACGTTCCATGGGGCATACGCTCGCAGATATTGTGATGTGACACCACTTTTCCTTTCTTGTGGAGCGAACTTGGTGAAAGATATTTCACTCCCTCATTGCATGGTTCTTGCTGATAAGGAATACGCCTTGTCTTCATATCCTCATCTTCTGCCAGATAGCGATAGCCTGACAGACTATCAAACCTTTCTTGTGTCAATGAGTCATCTTCGAATCGGCAACCCACGCCAAAAATATCATGCTCTGCATCAGGTCGGACACAATCTAAACCCACATCTTCCAGCCATTGCAAGGTATGGACATCCTTTTTATGCGGCTCCAAAGCTACTATCAGCACATCTCGCGGACGGGTCATGCCAACATACAGCAGACGGTTGGCTTCAGCCAATGAGTCTTTGATTACCTCCTTATACAGGGAGCTGTCTTCTATCTTTTGCTGGATGTCTGCAGGGACATTGGTATTTCCTGCTCCGTATATGAATGGAATCACACGTATAAAGACTTCCGGGTATGGTGTCGATGCAGAGGGCTGTTCCGCATAGCTGAAATGGATGCCGTAAATATCCTGCTTGACACATTTCTTCGGGTCGTTCTTCTTCTCGCAAAGTTGAGTGAGGATGACATATTTCCATTCCAAGCCTTTGCTGGAATGATAAGTATGCAGCTGTATGCCATTGGCATTTCCTTTACCTGCTGGATCCATCACGGCAAGGTAGTCCATAAATCCCTTGACAGTGGCAGGAAGGCTCATTTGCAAGCAATGCTGTTCATACGCATATCCAGACTGAACGATGGTGTCCAAACAAGAAATGGACTCATTGACCTGACCTATTTTCTTTATCTCGTTATACAAGTCAAGTTCAATAACCATCGTCTCAATGAGTGCGCCCACTGACTGCTGCTTCAGCATAGGACGGAGTTCCAATAACCTTTTAACCAAAGGAACATCATTCAAATATGCAGATTCCTTGGTCTCTTCGTCGGCATCAAGAAGTAATTTCTCCTCAATAATTTTATCAGTGCCATAACCTTCCTCGGTCAACACTGCTATTTGTGCTTTGGCCAGTGAGTCTTTCTCACTCTCAACGAGGGCAAGTAAGGCTAACACTAATGGTGTGCATTTTATTTCCGAAACTTTGACATCTTGCCTGTTGGCTGGAATTCCGTATGTCCCTGTCAAGATTCCTGCCAAGGTGTCCAGCGGGGCATTCGTCCTACCCAAGACCGCAATATCTGAGGGCTTCACTCCCTGCTTCAGCAGAAAAGCAATGTGGTCGGCAATTCCGACACTCTCTGGGTCTTCCATATCCCAAAGCCGTACAGACTGAATCTTTTCATCATTGGTGCGATGTGTCTTCAGGACAATGGCTCCTTCATCCAACACGCCCTTGAAGGTACGTTTGAAAGTCTCATTGCAAACCTCTACTATACCTGGGAGCGAACGGTATGACGTATCAAGGGTCTCGGTGTCACAACCATTCTCCCCAGTGGCAATCCTGTCAACCACCGCTTTTGTCAATGTGATGTCACTGCCACGGAATCCATAGATGGCCTGCTTATAGTCGCCTACCCAGTAACTGTGCTCCATCAATTCTGAGAGGCGGTCGAATATCTTCACTTGTATGGGCGAGCAGTCCTGGTACTCATCAACGAAGAGATAACGATAGCCCATCCGAATCTCCTCTGCCAACTCTTTATTGGCCAGAAGGTCACGCAGATACTTCTCCATATCGTTATAGTCAAGGAGATTCCTCTCTTTCTTGAAAGTGCGGAAGCGTTCTTTCCAACGTTCTGCAAGCTGGAACAACAGTCGAATGTATCGCTCCTGCTCTTTATATACAAGTTCAGAATGCCACAACCCAGCGAGTTCTTCGCGTATCTCAGTGCCTTGTTGACCGCATTTAGTCCATGAATTAAGTACAGAAGACAGGCGTTTGTACCATGAAATCGTCGGTGCATTGACACCACGCCTTAGTCTGCGGACTTCAGTTAGCACGTCTTGTTTTTTCTTGCTCTCACGTTGAGTTGCAGCAAACGACACATGCTCATCAAGGATGGCCAGCAGATCTTTCGGAGAATAGTCAAGCTTAACGGAAGGATGTACAAAAGCATGGATAAAATCCAACGACTCCCTCACGCTCCTGTCATAATTCTCTATTTCGTAGTTGGTAGTAAGGGCAATTACCTTTTCTATGTCGCTTTTCCAGAAATCATAGTTTAAGCCATTCTTCTCAGAGAAATATCCATACTGGATTCCGACACTCTCACAGAAAGCATGAAGCTGGTTTAACTCCTCTTGTGTAGGGAGTTCTGACAATGACTGTGAGATGTAGAACTGCGTATCTTCCTCTGCCATTACGCCCATGTCTGGCGAAAGACCGAGAAAGAACCAGTATTTCTTTATTAGCGAATTGGCCACGCTATGGATTGTGCCAATCATTGCCTGATCAAGCTGGGTGGAAGCCTCGAAGAGACCGTTCTCATAAAGAACTATCTTGGCCTCCTCCTTCATCTCATTGGCAGCCTTCACAGTGAAGGTGGTCATAATGACCTGGTCTGGCCTGACAAGCCCTGACTTGATGAGTTCTGCCAGTTTATGGGTTAATGTATAGGTCTTGCCACTACCGGCACTTGCGTTGATATATGTTACATTCTTCATCTTATGCCCTCCTTACTGTTTGAAAAGTTTGTAGTTGCTGAAAATGTTCTCCTTTTCGGCTCCTGTATCATCTGTGCTCAATGGGAAGAGGTTTTTCTCTTCCGTATCATTGTAGTAATCGAGCATGGACACAGGGAAGGCTTCACCTACCTCCACCTTGCCTTCATCCAGCTGTTTTTTCCGATAGAAGAATGATTGCCTGAGTTGCTCAACTATATTGGCATTGTTCTCTGATTGAAGCTGGGTGCAATGGATGCCATCGAAATGCTCCTTGCTGTAAAGATGGCCTTCAGGCATCAGGAAGTAAGCAGTACGTTCTACACAATCCCGTTTTTCAGCACTGAGCATGGTGCGGTATAACTCCAGCTGAATCGAGCGATTGGCAGTTAGCAAGTCACGATAATACGACTTTGAGGATGTCCATTTGAAGTCAAAGACAACAGGATGATGGTTAGCATCTTCAAGGGTCATATCAATATAACCCACCATATCCCAGTCTTTGTCATTCTGCAGCAATCCCATTTCTTTCTTTACCATTTGCTCACAACCAGTAACTGTAAGGTGATTGTCACGTATTATTTCCAGGAGTATTTCAAGACATCTGCGCAACTGCTCTTTCAGCAATTCTGCATCTAAGCGATTCTCTGGCAGATATAGTATTGCACCACAAGATTCTATCTGCTTACGTACCTGTTCTTCAAACTCGTTATTGATGCGCTGCTCTATTACTTCCACCCTACTGCATGATTCGCCATCACGAGGCGCAAAGAGACTTTCAATCACGGCATGTGCTACTGTACCCATTGTAGTCTTGACATCTTTGATGCTGCTGGGACCGGTACTGACGATATTGAGCATACGCTCCATCAGATAATCGAATGGATATTCTACAAGCGTACTGATGGTAGTAGGACTAAGATGGTCAGGCCATTTGAGCAAGTCGGCATGTTCAAATGAGATAAGCGACTGGATATCATTGTTCCTTACCAACTTTACTTTTTCTGTTTCCTCATGGTACAGGTTTGGTTCTATTATGAAGTCGTTCAGGTTTTCAACCTGGCTCTCCAGTCTTACCATGAAGGGATGCTTCGGAGCTGGCTCTCCCCCAACATAATCAGTCACAACCAATATCATCTGTTCTTCCGTCATAAAGAGTGGCAACAGTTGCATCTGATGATGGTAGTCCAATTCCTTTCGTTCATCCCAAAGCGTAAGGGAGTCCTTGACCTTGGCTTTCTCTGTAGGATACAGGAAGGCGCAATCGAGTGTTGGCACGTCACCTCCTACAAAATTCATCCAAACTGTACGTTTGCAGTCCGTAGCCATTTTCGAAGGGCTGTCGATGAGTTCCCTGCTACCTCTCTGTGAAGCATATTGCATGAAGGACTCTCCTTTGTACAACGTACTGATCCATGAATCAACCTGTTTAAGATCAACGTTATCCCCCATATCTGATGATTCCAGCAGAAGGACAAAAGTGTCGCACATCTGCGCAAGACTCTTCAACTGACTGCACCAGCCTTCATTTCCTTGTTTCTCACCAAGGAAGTGGGCACGACTCCTTGCCCATCCAGAGAGGCTGTTCAGGTAGGTCATAAGGCGTGTGCTGTCTATCTTGTTGTCTGAAGGTACATCGAATGAAGGGAGATAAGTGTTTACTAAGAGCAGGCGTTCTTTCTTTTCTGCCTCATTACGTTTTGCTTTCGCCTCTTCGGAGAGTTCTGCCTCCTCTTCCTTGTCATGATAGGTATATTTACCAGAGATATAGTTTTCAACTACCTTACGGCACTTGTCATTCCTGTAACCTCCTTCGCCAATAACTGTTTCAGCAAGGATGCCTCCAAAGAATGTGCCGAAGGGTTGCATGGGTGAATAGAGCCAGCTGATTAAGCTCTGGATATTCAGCGGTTCTTTCAACATGTCGATGCTGAGGACGAAGAGCTGTATCAGCTGTGGAGCAGCTTCGGTCATGCTACTCCCCATTGTAGGCTTACCCATCATGCGGAGCCAGTTATCCATGGTCTTGTTGGCATTGTTAATCCATACATCGGCATGTATCTCATCACCTTTCAAGGCAAGGTATTCGTTAGCCATCTTCTCATCTGCAAACTTATATATCTGGAATGAATGGTCATCCTTATTCAAAATAAGCTTGACATCAGACGAAGAGTATAGCAGATGGGCAATAAGGGAAAGGTTATTCCCACGGAACCCCTGGAAGTCTTTGGATGAAATCCTCGCACCATGACTTTGCAAGGCAGTCAGCAATTCCTGGATAGCCGGATGGAGCATGGCTAATTCACAAGGCAGTTCAATATCAAAATCCTTGAAAAAACCTTCCTCTACATTATTTATATATAATAGGACATTCTTCAATCTGTCAGGCATCCCTGGAGAGTTAAAAAACTCTTCCGTTCCAGCAAGAACATCAAGGCGGCCACTGGCATTGCCTCCTGAATCGGTCTGCCACTTGTCAAGTATAAGGTTGTCACGCCATTTTAATGCCTGCTCCGCAGTTCCCAAGGAGGACAACTTGAAGGATGCAGCCAACGCATTGTCGGGATTCTTTTTCATATAATCCGACATTGCTTTGTAATAAAGTACTGTGCGGTTGTTACCAGATATGTCATCCACATGGATTCCAATTCTCAGTTCCAACATGGCAACCAGTCCCATGGTGTCACAAACCATTGTGTCCATCAGCTCTGGATGCTGCTCGTTAAGTCCGATAAAAACATGCCCGCTATATTCAGGCGAAAACAGTATCTTCATATCGATATAATTACAAATTCGGTTGCAAAATTACCTTGACGTTGTCTCAATACGTGGGACAGGCTAAGAAATTATTCTTATTCCTGCACATTTTCTTCAGGTTCGTACATAAGTGCAGCCTCCAAGTGCATGTCATGAAGTTCATCAGCCAGCCACTGTGGTGACAAAACTTTGATCTGATTACCACGACTTAACAGATGGCCACTGAAATCAATCGTCGGCCGCATGTACAACTCGAAATCGGTAAAGTTCTCACCTTGGCCAATTTTATGCTGGCTTTTGTGGATGCGCAAATCCCTTAAATAGTACTGTTCATAACCGTAAGCCCTGATGATAATCCGCTCCATTTTGGTGTCATCGCCGACAAGTACACCATAGCACTCATCGAAATACTCCTGGGCATCAAAATCAGGGTCAATCTTGAATTTGGTGTCCGTCAGTTCCAGATTGAGGATTCTGTCGAAAGAGAAAATTCCAAAGTAATCCGCCTCAGGTTTTTCCTCCGTTGCATCACGGTGAAAATGTCCCAGAATGTACCAGCGTTGCTTGAATAGTTTCAGGCAATAAGGCTCGAAGGTCAGGTGATTAGGATTGTCCGTGCCGTATTTCCTGTAATCGACGGTTATTCTCACACTTTTCTTCATAGCCTCAATGACCATCCCCAAATAACCATCATCTGTTGGGACAGACTGTAGCAGAATCCTGTTTTGCAGCGACAGGCTCTCGCTGATGATATTGCTGACGGAAAGCGTGGAGAGAAGCCAGTTCTGTACACTGTCATCACGCAGCACCTCGTCGTTGCCGATGTAATACTTGTATCCATTCTTCTTGTCACACTCAATATAGATGCCAAACATATCTTGAATGGCATCCATATGCCTGTTGAAAGTGGAACGAGCCAGCTCTGCTCCCTCGCTCAAAGAGCTGCGGAGCCATTTTTCCTGAATCTCAACAAAAGAAATCCTGCGAGCCTTATGGATGGTTTCCACAAGCCAGATGTATTCTTTGAATTTGAATGCTGTTTTCATATTGTTTTAAAGGATAATTTTCATTTTAGCTCTTCTATGAATATAGGATAGGACAGAAACTCTCAACCAATATACGAACATATGCAAGGAAGTCATGGTGGACTCCACTGCAAAGTTAAGCAAAAGTTTTGAGATAGTCTTCATCATAATACGGCTTTTATTGTCCGATACCGGCTGACCACGAAAGTTTAGTTTACATGTTAGAAGGGAAGTTATCGCTTCATCTGGAAGTTAAAGGGAAAATACACCAATGTTGAAGGGACGAGTTTGCTTGTCCCGTAAAACAATTTTTCCTTTAACTTCTCTTTCTGTTTTTTTGCTGATTCGTTTTTATTGACTATTTTTGCCAGACGAAATGAAGAAGAACTACACCCATGAAAAAATACCTATATCTTTTCTTTCTCCTCCTCGCCGCCACGGCACGGGCACAGCACAACCTCGATTCGCTGTACCGTTGTCTCGACGACGAGATAGCCCGTTTTCCTGAATATGTGGCCATGCACGACCGTGAGGTGGCACTCCTTACCGACGAGCTGAAACTGGCCAAGGACGATGCGCTGCGCTTTGACCTCAATTTCCGCCTGTACGACAAATACCGTCCGTTCATCAACGACTCCGCCGTATATTATCTTCGCCAATGCATCCAACTGGCCGACGCCCTCCACAACCGTTCCAAAATGAATGAGTGCCAATCGCTCTTGGCATTGCGCTGTTCCAACACGGGCATGTACGATGAGGCATTGGAGATTCTCAACAACGTGAAACCTGAAGAGATGGACTCATCGGCATTGGGCGTCTATTACGAGGCACGCAACCATGTGTACAACGAACTGGCCTATTACACCCATATGGCCGACATGAAAGAGAGATATCTGGCCGAAGCCGGCAAATACGAAGGACTCATGCTACAAATCCTGCCCGACACGGCCGATGCCTCCCTGCTCCGACGAGAGATGATTGCCTTGAATGACAACAGACTCGACGAGTCGAAAGCGGTCAATGATGAGTGGCTCCGCCACGTAGAGGTGGGCAGTCACCGCTATGCCTTGGTGGCTCTGTACCGTTATTTGGAATACAAGGCACAAGGCGACAGCATCCAGATGATGTATTGGTTGGTTGAGTCGGCCTTGTCCGACGTTCGCAACGGCGTGATGGACCAAGGTTCGCTGTGGGAGTTGGCCAACCAATTGATGCTCCAAGGCGACGTGGACCGCAGTTACCGTTACATCAGCTTCACCAGCGACTGTGCCAACCGCTACGGGTCGCGCCAACGCAGTTGGCAGATAGCCCCCCTATTGTCCTCCATCGCCAACAACTACAAAGCACAGAGCGAACGCAACAGTCATCGGTTGCGGCTCACCATCATTGGTATCAGTATCCTCGCCCTTCTTTTGCTGGCCTCGCTATTCTACGTGAATCGACAACGCAAACGATTAGCGACGGCCCAACGGCAACAGAAGAAGACCAACGCCATGCTGGCCGAGGCCAACAACCAACTGTCGGAGAAGAATGATGCCCTCTCCGACGTGAACGGACAGTTGCACGCGCTGAATGCCCAGCTGGCAGAATCGAACCGTGTGAAGGATGAATATGTGGGTCGCTTCATGCGCCTCTGTTCCATCTATATCGACAAGACGGACAAGTTCCGAAAACGCGTGAACAAGATGGTGAAGAACCACGAATACGAAGAGCTGTATAACGTCACCCGTGGCCAGGAGTCTAAGACCCAGCAGTTGGAAGAGCTGTTCGGCAGTTTCGATGCGGCTTTCCTCCACCTCTTCCCCACTTTCGTCGATGATGTGAACCAGTTGTTGAAACCCGAGGAGCACATGGCATTGGAGAAAGACGGCCGCATGAACACCGACCTGCGCATCCTCGCCCTTATACGCCTGGGCATCGAGGACAGTTCGAAAATCGCCGAGTTCCTGAACTACAGCGTGAACACCATCTACAACTACCGTGCCCGTCTGAAAACCAACGCCGTGGTGGACCGCGACGATTTTGAGCGGTTGGTGAAAGAAATAGGGAGGCAATGACATGAGCGACCGGTATGCGCTATTTTTCGACATCGACGGCACTTTGGTGAGTTTCCAGACCCATGAAATACCCCCGTCGACCATCTTCGCCTTGACGCAGGCCAAGGCCAACGGAGCCAAAGTATATATCGCCACGGGGCGCCCCATCACCATCATCACCAACTTGGGTGCCATTGAGCATCTTATTGACGGTTATGTGACCACCAACGGGGCATATTGTTTCGTGGGCGACGAGGTCGTGCGCAGTGAACCTATCGCTCCCTATGACGTTCAGCGTATCCTTGCTGATGCCGACCGTCACGACTACCCTTGTATCATTTGCAGCGCCACGCGGTTTGTGGTATATAACCCCAAGGAAGTGGTTGACCGCGTGTTCCGCCACCAATTGGCCGTAAAACAGTTGGACTTGACCCTTCCCGTAACTCCCGCCCTGGAAGAACCCATCTATCAGCTGACCACTTCTTTTGATGAGGCCTATGAGCAAAAGTTGATGCGACAGGTGCCCGGATGCATTTCCGGGCGTTGGCATCCCGAATTCACGGACATCACTTCAGCGACGGCCGACAAAGGAATAGGCCTGGCTGTCATGGCAGCCCATGAAGGTTTCGACATCGCCCACGCCATCGCCTTCGGCGACGGTGGCAACGACAGCACCATGATTCGTCAGGCAGGTATCGGTGTGGCCATGGGCAATGCCATCGATGCGCTGAAAACCGAGGCCGACTATGTCACCACTTCGGTTGACGACGACGGCATCTTGAATGCCCTGCGCCATTTTGGGGTAATATAATACCCACCCCAACCCTCCCTTGTCATTTAATCACGATATTTCATCATATATAGGGATGATTGTCATTGTCAAAGAGAATAATACCATTATATTTGCAGCAACAAAAACCAACAACTATTCACAAAAAAAATCTTGACATGAAAAGGACCATTATTCTATTGACATCATTCGTATGGATGCTATTGTCAGCTTACGGGGCCGAGGGCGACAAAAACGACCCCATACGCGACCAACTGAAATGGATGGCTCCCGCCGCTCCATCGAACGACGAAGGCGACATCGAGAACATCTATATCGACTATGTCACTCCCGATGGACAAGTGCATCATATCGTCTGCGAACTGCCCTGGCCCACAAGTGCCAATGTTTTTGGTGGTGGTGAGATAGAAGAGGAAGACATCAATTTTGACGGTATTCCCGATATGCAAGTTACCGTCGGCTTTTTCGACGGCACCGGTCACAACCCCATGTATATGTATTATGTGTGGGACGTGAAGACCCACGAGTTCAAGGAATTGCCCGACCCCCTTTTCATCGCTCCCGCCCTTGACCCGGAGAGCCGCAGCATCACCAATCGTCTCACTCAGGAAAACCCGGCCAACCACTATTCGTACACCATCTACTACCAAGAATATGTATGGAAAGGCGACCAATTGGAGTTGACCCATGAATGGTCTGAAGAATTCTCGTTAGAACAAGAATAAGAAACAAGCAACATAAAAATACGAACAATCCCCCGTCAACAGCGGGGGATTGTTCGTATAATGCCTTGAGAAATAATTATTCAACTTCCGCAAGCTCCAGTTGTAAGGAGTTAAAAGAAGTTAGGAGGAGTTAGAAGAAGTTAGAAGCCAGTAGCCCAGAGCCCATCAACGTGGTCAAGCAAGGTATTGTCCTTTATCTTCGCCGCTGCCAAGCGGCTATCTTCCTTTATCTTCTTTTATCTTCATAACAAGCGGAACTTGAAAAATAATTACTTGAACAGCAATTGTGCCATCTGGTAGAGGCCACGGCGCCATGTGAGGAACTCATGGGCGGTGCCTTCGGAGATATATCCGTAGGCGTTGTATCCAGCCGCCTTGAGGTGGTCCACCGACGAGCGGATACCGTCGGGCTGTTCTTTGCTACCGCAGCACTCGAAGATGAGCTTCACCTGCTTCTTGTCCTTGATGTCGTCCGGCTCATACTGGCCACCGCTGAGCAGGCCGTAGGAGCCAAACACCTCGGGACGACGGAGCGTGATGAGTTTCGTCTCGAAACCACCCATCGACAAACCGGCCATGGCACGGTTCCACTTGTCCTTCTTGGTCTGGAAATGTGAGTCGATGTAAGGCACCAATTCGTCAACGAGCACCTTTTCAAAGTCCTCAGCCGTGAACTCCTGGAGACCGCCGAAACGGATATCGTTGGTCATACCGTAGGTCATGACGATGATGAACGGTTTGATTTTGCCGTCGGCAATGAGGTTGTCCATGATGAGGTTGGCATGTCCTTGGTTGCTCCAAGCCGTCTCGTCCTCACCCCAGCCATGTTGGAGGTAAAGCACCGGGTAACGCTCTTTGGGGTTCTTGCCGTAGGTAGGCGGTGTATAAACAAAGGCGCGACGGTTGGTGTTCGTGCTCGGCGACCAGAACAGCACCTGCTGTACATTGCCATGAGGCACATTCTTCATCGCGTAGAAGTCGCTGTCATGGGCGGGAATCTCGATACCGCTCTCCCAACGTGTCGAGCCATAGTAGTTGCAAGCACCCGGGTCGTTGAATGTACCACCATCAATGGTCAGGTGATAGTAGTGGAATCCCTCGTCCAACGGTCCTTCGGTGGTACCCACCCATGAGCCGTCGTATGTCTTATGGAGTTGCGTGCCGCCACGGCCACCCAGACCGAGGCTGACGCTGACAGCCTGTGCATCCGGAGCCTCCACGCGGAAGCGCGCATAGCCCTGCGAGTTCACCTGCGGGTATTGTTGTCCCGGCTGGTTCATCGTCGAGGGTTTGAAGTCCTCTTTCACACCCTCCTGCTCGTGGAAGGCGAGGTCGGGATTGAACGGCGGACGCTGCGGGCCACCGAAGCCGCCACGGCGACGTTGCTGCTGTTGAGCCGGATTGGGTTTCGGTTTATCCGGCATGGCCCATTTAGGCTGCGCCATGGTACGTATCACCTCGTAAGCCAGCTTTGGCTTATATTCCGAGTCGAAAGGCAGCGGGTAATTGGCTGCTCCGAGCCAAGAGTCACGGTCGCTGAGGTTCCAGAAGGTGACGCAGTCGACCACGTCCTTGTGCTTACGGAACACGTTGAACACGCGGGCGTATTGGTCGGCGAGGTGCTGTTTCACGCTGTCGCTGATGTTCACACCCTCGCGGCTGAAGCGCAGTCCGCCACCCATCTCAGCATTGACGCGGATATCCAGCTCGGTCACATGGATATGTTTTACAATCTGCTTGTAGAGCTTGATAGCATTGTCCACTTCCTGCTCGGTAGGACCGTAGATGTTGTAGTGTCCCTGCATACCGATACCGTCGATGGGCACACCCGCATCCTTCATCTTCTTCACCATGTTGAAGATACGCTGGCTCTTCACGGGGTCGCACTCATTGTAGTCGTTGTAGAACAGGAGCGCGTTGGGGTCGGCCTCACGTGCGAATTGGAAAGCCTTGGCGATGAACTCGTCGCCGCAGAGCTTGTACATCGCGCTCTGGCGGTAGGGATCCTCAGCATTGGGATCGTCTGTCATGGCTTCGTTCACCACGTCCCAGCAGTACACCACATCCTTGTAACGGGTGACGATTGCCTGGATATGGTTTTTCATGCGCTCATAGAATTTCTCCTTCGTGGGGTTGTCATTGTACATCCATTGTCCAATCTGCGAATGCCACATCAGACAGTGTCCACGCAGCTTGATTCCATTGGCGCGACAGAAGTTGGCGATGCGGTCGGCATTTTCCCAATTGAACTGTCCCTCACGCGGTTCCGTAGGTTCAGGTTTCATGTCGTTCTCACAGGTGATGCTGTTGAACTCACGCAAGATGAGAGCCGACTGTTCGGCATTGGTCACGTTTCGTTGATTGACGGCCACGCCAATCTTAAAATAGTCCTTGTAGGCATCCTTGAGGCCTTGCGCCCATGATGGTGAAGCACAGGCCATAAGTGCCAACGCAAGGAATGGTTTACGTAAATGTCTCATTGTTGTTGGGTTGATTTGGTGTTAAGATTGTCACATTTCATTATTCTGTGGCAAAATTACAAGAAAAAAAAATCCCATGCTTTTCTGTATGTTTCAACAATCTTTCTAATTGTATAACCGTTCCGAAAATGAACTAAAACCGAATGCGACGTACATCGGCATACCATATTTGTCTAAAATAAGTCCTCCATTATCTACGCACATGGAGACACGATTGCGACTAACTCACAACAAGTCCCCTGCCATCATGATGGCAGGGGACTTATATAGTGTTATCAATTGGTTGGAGTCAAAAAACTACATTTACACCTCCCATGAACGTGGCATGGGGCATGGGGTAGCCGAGGTTGATTTCGTAACTCTGAGCCAGCAAGTTCTCACCACGCAGCCACAAAGTCAAGCCTTTCGTCAAGGCATAGCTGACAGAGGCGTTTAGCAGACATACGTTCTCCTTAGTCTCCGTTTCGCCAACGGCAGTATAGAGACCGGCCAAGTATTGCAGCCCCGCCACGACGCTCCATTTGTTGCAGTTGTAGTTTGCGCCGAGGAACCCCTTGTATTCAGGAGCGGCAACCACCTTATGGTCCATGTGCAGCAGCGAGTGGTTGGTGGTAAGGCTCCATTGGCTATTGATGCGCCATGCGGTTTCCATCTCCAGACCGTAATTCTCTATCTCGCCCGTGTTCACGTTCTTGCGGTTGACGGTCTGAATCATATTGTCACCTTTTATATAAAATAGGTTCACGCCATAGTTGAATGCGCCGAGACGATGCCGCCACGACAGTTCGTAGTTCCTCAGCCGCTCAGGCTCCAGTTCCTCATTAGAGGGTGGATAGAGGTACAGCTCGCGCATGGTGGGGTTACGGAAGCCTTTGCTCACCATCGCCTTCACCTCGCCCGTACTCATGGGGCGCACCACCAATCCCGCCTGCGGTATCCATTCCGTACATGTCACGGAATGATGGTCGAGGCGGAGACCTGCGTCGATGGTCAGCCACTGGAGGAGGTCCTGTCGGAAATCGACATATCCCGCCACCTCGTTGCGATGCGAACGGCCACTCTGCTTGTTGGGCGTATCGAGCACCTCGCCCGTCTGCTTCGACGTGTAATAGGCTTTGCCGTAGATGTGCTGAAAGTCGAAGCCGACGGTCAGTCGGTTGCCCTCGAACAGCCGTGCACTCTGATACCACGATATGCCCGTCAGCGCATCCTTCGAACGGAAATAGCGTTGGGTGGGTTGGTCGGGGTTGGCCGTGCCGTCGTCAATCTTATGACGTCCGAAATTGCTGTATACACTCAGTGCGCCGCTCGTCATGCCATAATGATTCTCCACTGCCGCCGATACCACACCACGCGTGATCCATTGGTCAGCATCGTAGAGCGGACTGCTCACTGTACCGGGATAAGAGGCATTGAAATGCGTCAGGTTGGCATCGACATAAGCACTCCAATGTTGCGAAATGTCATAACCCAATTTCACATAGCCGCCATATTGCTCGAAGCCCATGCGCGGACGATGGTTGTCGGAACGACCATACTGAGCTACGACAGTGGATGAGAACTGGCCACTACGCATTTGATTGGAAGCCTCGGTCTGAATGGTTCCATAACTGCCCGCTCCCAAATTGAGGACGGTCTTCATACCATCTTCGTGCATGCCACGGGTGACGATGTTCAACACACCACCCATCGCATTGCTTCCATAAAGTACCGATGCGGGACCACGCAGGACCTCCACCCGCTCGGCCATCAGTGTCTGGTAGCTGTCGGAGATGGGATGGCCATAGACACCATTGTATTGGGGATGCCCGTCGATGAGCACCATCAGCTGTCCGGAGCCGCCCACGACACCTCGCAGGTTGATGCCGCCCGCCGCACCAGTTGACACTCCGTAACCCATCATCGCGCGCGAGGTGACGAAAAAACCCGGCACCTGTTGCATCACTGTCGGTAACACACTCGTCTGGTACTGCTCCGTCAGTGTCTCTCGTCCGATGACCGTCACCGTCATCGGCAGGTGGCGCACATCGGTGGCTGAGCGCGTTCCTGTCACCACGACCTCCTGCAACAGCAACGAGTCGTTCGTTTCTTCAGCCCTCATCCCAAGTGGCAACGCCACCATGAGAATCAAAACAAGAATAAAATTTCTGTTCATTGTTTTCGATGTTTAATGTTGGTGATTTGCTTTGTCAATGTCGCAAAGCTACGTGTCTGTTCTCTTTTACTGATAGCATCCAACGTTTACCCAACTTATAATGTTCTCCGTTCGTTCACATTGCAAAGATACCATTTTTTTTACAAAAACACGTCATATTACCACATAATAATTGTTTTTCGGAACAACCATTAATCATAAGTTGCCTTGAAGCCCCAAATAAGCCACCTTATCAGAACCATACACATGCAAATCGCCCGGACGACCTAAGTTGTCCGGGCGATTTGCATACGAGAATAGCTGGTTTTGTCTTCCAAGGGGAGGGTATTCCTTCGCTCTATCTCTCCTTCCATATATTCCAGAGGAACAGAGGGTTGCCGATAACGTAGCGGCGCCACATGCGCTTGGGCTCCTTAAGAAGGCGATAGAGCCACTCCAGGGAATGGCGCTGCCACCACAGCGGAGCTCGCTGTGCCGTACCGGCGAAGAAGTCGAACACCGCGCCGATGGTTCCCACATGGCAGTGGATATCCAGCAATTGCCAGTGGCTGTATGTCCATTTCTCCTGTTTCGGCGCCGTCATGCCTATCCACAGCAGATCGGGGTCGGCCTCGTTGATGGCATTGATGATCTTCGAGCTGTCCTCCTCGGAGAACTCCGGTTTGTAGGGCGGCGAATAGGTCACCACATCGAGGTTCGGATACACCTCTGCCGCTTTCTCCTTGATGAGTGCCAGCACTTTCTCCGAGCTACCCATGAACATCACGCGCCCTCCCCGCTCGTTCAACCGCCGCATCTCCAACTCGAAGAGATCCCAGCCCGCGATACGCTCCGTGGGGCGCGACTTTGCCTTCACCCACCCGCAGGCCTTCACGATGCTCGCCCCGTCGGGGATGAGATAGTCGCCTTTGGAGAGCGCCTCGGCAAAGAGGTCGTCTTTCTGCGCCGTGTTATACGAGTGGGCGTTGATGGTGTTAATGAGTGTCTTGCCGTCGGGGATTGCCGCCAGCTCGCTCTTTGAACATACAATATCAAGTGTTTTAAGTTGTAGCATGAATGTGATAAGTTATGAGATTAAAAATATGTATTATCTATATACCCCTATAGAAACACGAACTTATTTCACCATTTGTTTCTTCCTATTCTGAATATAAAAACCCTTTTGCATCGACTTGCTGCTGAGTTTACGGCCATCAAGTATATACCACCTCAGTTCTGTACATTTGAGGCATTCATACCTTCATCCGCATATATTTCATTAACACCAATAGAACTTATTGTAGAAACGGTCAATCAAGAAGAGAAAGCGGTATAACACGCCAAGTTTACTCATCCCAGATAGATTGTATGACGTTAATGAACAATTCGCCTTCGTCCATCTCCTCGTCATTCCATACACCTTGGTCCGTCTTGATGTCGCCATCATTCACCTCACTCCAGCACACTTCTGTATTGCCGTCCAACAATTGGCTCTGAGGATATACCGTTTTCATGGCTGGACTTATATACGCTCTCTTTTTCATAATCCCATACCTTATTTGACTACCACTTTACGACCTCTCACGATATAAACACCTTTAGGCAGGCTTGACTTCAGATAAAGACCACCCGCCACCTTTCGGCCTGTCAAGTCATATACTTCGCCATTATCAGATACATTCTCATACCCTTGCACCGAGTCCATACTCGACACTACCTGCGAATCGCCCAGGTCCTCTAACAAGAAAATACCCTCTGCAGCATTGGTGCTGTACGTCATTTCCTCGCTCACATCCTCACCGTCAAGATAAGCCTTTCTTTCAGGTATAGTCCGCCCTTCCTTCAATTTAAAGAACGCATAATTGTTGTACGGATCATTTTCCGTCCAACTGCTCTTCTTTTGGAATACCAACAATTGTTGTCCTGCCTCCGCAGTCACATCACCATATGAAGGTTTCAGCAAGTTGTTCTCTGGAGGGGTTACTGTCTCTTCTGAATTGGCTATCACCAATTCATTCTCCCCTTTTGTTCCTTTCAAGATAATCGCCGTTTCGGCCGGAATCAGCGTCTCGTTGTCACCGAGGCCAAACTCCACGAATGCCGCCGTGTTCTTTGTAAATTGCACCACCTTGTATCCATGCACATTTACTATTCCATCAGCCGTATTCTTAGCCAACGTCTGCGTCCAATCAATATTGTTCTTCACCACATACGTCAAATATCCATCTGTATCCATGTTCACCACTTCAGTTTGAGAAGCGACCGAAGTTAAAGGCTCCAACACGATATCTAACCATGCCATTTCCAAATCATAAGGCGTGCCCGTGAAACAGACCTCAGTAACCATCTCATCCTCTAATGCCTTCCATGCATTGCCCTCGCAGTAGCCAGAAGAAAAACTGCTATAATAAATAAATGCACTAAAAATCAGACTTTTCAGCACGAATCCAGGCGGTGCTTTGAATGTCAAGGTATTACCTTCATACAAAATAATTGATCCTGAACCAATATAAGATTTCTCCCCATTACCCATGCTATAGGTAATAGTAACACCGGCAACATTGTATGAGGCCGAAGTAAAATCAGCAGGATAAAGATATCCATTGTATTCCGTTCCAAAGTTGACATTACACAACCGAGTGGAAATTAAGTTCGGATCAAAAACAGTCAATTCATACGATGCCTTTCCCGCCTTGAAAATATCCGTCACATCAGACTTGGCGGTAATAGTGGTCGACACCCCATAAATTGTTTCTTCGAACTTCGATATGTCGAACGACACCGCCCCCGTATTGGCATCCACCTCGATATCACTATTCGAACTCGAATAAGTCACAGTTCCATCAAACCCTTCAGCGGTGGACAGCGTAGGAGGAGTGAAAGGTACACCAAAATACCCATTTACCGCGTTATCGGAAAATGTCAGTTCCGGTTCAGCCTTCCAGGCATTCGCATCTTCATAGGTCACGGAGATTTCCCATATCCTCACCTCACCATTGGCCGTGATATATCCTGTGTTCACATCAAGGTCCTCACAATCAATGGTTACCGAACCGTCCCCTGTTCCGGAAGCCACGCCCTCCCCTTCTTCCATGGTCTTCTCCGATGAACTGAAGAACAGTGTCTTGGTGTTTCCACCGCCCGTAATTGATTTATATGCATTTGATACTGTCATGGTGATGGAAATGATTTTCGTTCCATATTCAGGCACATGTATGTAGTATGCTGTGTTGCTTGAGAACTTTTTTATTTGTAGGAATTGTGTACTACTGCTTGATATGTTATGATAGCCTTTCATGGCGAAAGCATCCCATTCCTCCCCATTATCATCTGTTATTGACCATGCCTCGTATTCGTTAGAAGCCAATCCCGCCGAGTTGATATTGTTGTTCGTTAATGTCACCACCTCGGCGTTCATAGGAAGAGCCGCCATTAAGGTGAGAATTGAAATTGTAGAGAAGAGTGTTAGTTTCATAACATTAAGTATTTGAAGAGTTCATCAGAAAATGATTATTTGCTACGTTTTTCCCTTATGACATTCCAAAGGAATAGGGGATCGACGATGACCTAACGCCACCACATGTGTTTCGGCTCTTTCCTAAATTCCGCAGCACTTTGGTTATACAATTTTATAAGTTCTTGAGCTACAAACAGTTGTTCACAATTTTGCCATATCAGAATTTTCATTTACCTTAGTGATGCAAATACAAGATAAGAAAATCATCAACGACATGGCAAATATAAACATAAAATCTGATAAAATCACCCCATTTGGTGGATTTTTTCACATAATGGAGCAATTTGGCTCCTACATCGGGCTCAAAGATTGTAATTGCCATTTCACCATAAGTAAAATCTGCGCCAAAAATAGTTGCAATCGGGCCACTTTGGGTTAAGATCCACGTCATGCAGAAATACATAGATTCGTTAAGTCATTTTTCCATCAAGCACATATACGTCCATTTTGCCATCATAAAAAGAAGGGAACAACGGTAACGGCACGGTTTTTGCATGATAATTGGCAAAAACAAGACACATGATTATGACAAATAATAAAAAAGAACTATATCTAGCGGTATTAATTGATGCCGACAACGTGCCCTATTCCGGAGTGAAGGAAATGCTCAACGAGTTGACGAAATTCGGTATCCCCACCATCAAGCGCATCTATGGCGACTGGACCCGTCCCAACCTGGCGGGTTGGAAGGCTGTGCTGCTCGAGAACGCCATCACACCTGTCCAGCAATATGGCTACACCACCGGCAAGAACGCCACCGACTCAGCCATGATCATCGATGCCATGGACATCCTCCACAGCGACAAGGTGGATGGCTTCTGCATTATCTCCAGCGACAGCGACTTCACCCGCTTGGCCACTCGCCTGCGCGAATCGAGCAAGTTGGTCATCGGCATGGGAGAGCGTAAGACACCAAAGCCCTTCATCGTGGCATGCGACAAGTTCATCTACATTGAGAACCTCGGCAACGATGATGCTGACAGTGAGACGGAAGGCGACAGCGATGCCACAGCAGACGCGAAGAAAACCGATGTACCGAAGAAGCCCGCCGCTCCGAAGGAGAAAATCAGCAATGCCGTCATCCGGTTGCTACGCCGAACGATAGACGACCTGTCTGACGACAACGATTGGGTGTCGATGGCCGAAGTGGGCAGCCTGATACTGAAGAAAAAGCCTGACTTCGACCCCCGAAATTATGGGTTCCAAAAACTCACCCCGCTAATAGAGTCGTGTCCCAAGCATTTCGAAATTGAGCGACGCAAGAGCGAGACAGGCCATGCCACACATGTGTTTGTGAGACTGAAAAACGCGAGATAGCCTTTCCCCTTCACCATCCATGGCATTCGTTTCATCTCCATGGTTTTCCTTTTATGGTCATGATCGAGAGGAAAAAGCGACATGTGAAAGTTTTCGTGTGGAATTTATATAGACAGTGTGGGTTGGAGCTTCACCTCGGACGAAAAAAAGAATAAAAACATTTAATTCTTTTTGTTCTTCACTCGGTTTGCACTACCTTTGCACTCACCATTCGAGAACAATGAACAAGAAATGGTTGATAATACTGACGCTGCTGCCAGCCCTTATGAGTATGGTGGCCGCTGGTACTGTGCCCGGCAATCCCATGGCAGGCCGGCCACAAGCGGTGGGCGACACCGTTATCGACCTCACTGGCAACAACGCCGTCAAGAGCACTATGGTTGACAGAGTTACCGTTTCGCTAGATAGTATCATCCCGGACAGTCACCAGAGCGACATCATCGATAATGAACCAGACACCCTACTCATGGACTCTTTGGAACGAGCCATCTATCTCCACAACAAGAATATAGATGACAGTTTGCGCCTCGATTCCATCAACCGCGCGAAGTCGAACAGCATAGAGTCGCCCGTGACTTATTCGGCCAAAGACTCATTGGTTTACGACGCGGAAAGCAAGACCGCCTTCCTCTATGGTTCAACGAGCGTTGACTACCAGAACATGAACCTGAAGAGCGAGAAGGTGGACTTCAACCTCGACAACAACATGGTGCATGCCACGGGCGTAGCCGACTCCACGGCGAAGAGAGGGCTGAAAGGCACACCACAGTTCAAATGGGGCAGCGACAGCTATGACAGCGACTCCATCTCCTTCAATTTCAAGACCAAGAAAGGCATGATACGCCAGGTGTACACCGAGCAGGAAGATGGTTACCTACGCGGTGAACGCTCGAAACGTACCGATGATGGCACACTCTACCTTGAACACGCCACCTACACCACCTGCGAAGAAGAACATCCCGACTTCTACATCGCCCTATCACGCGCAAAAGTGCGTCCCGGCAAGGATGTGGTGTTTGGTTCGGCCTATCTGGTGGTAGCCGACGTTCCCACCCCCATCGCCATACCCTACGGTTTCTTCCCCTTCTCGAAAAAATACTCTAGCGGATTCATCATGCCCACCTATGGCGATGAGAGCAGCCGTGGCTTCTACCTACGCGATGGCGGCTACTATTTCGCCATCAACGACAAGTGGGACCTCAAGTTGCTGGCCGAAATCTACACAAAAGGGTCGTGGGGAGTGTCGGCAGCTACGAACTATGTAAAACGCTACCGCTATAACGGCAGTTTCTATTTCTCCTACCAAGACACACGAAACGGCGACAAGGGTATGCCCGATTACATACGACAGGAGAGTTTCAAGATTCAATGGAATCACTCCCAAGACAGCAAGGCCAATCCCTACAGCAAGTTGTCGGCAAGGGTCAACTTCGCCACGTCGAGTTATGAACGCAACAACCTGACAGGCATGTACAACCCCCAAGCCCTCACGCAAAGTCTGCGCACCTCGTCGGTGAACTGGGGAACCACCTTCTCGAGCATCGGTATGAGCATCAATGCCACAGCCGAGCTGTCGCAGAATATGCGCGACACTGTCATCGCCATGACATTGCCCAACCTCAATATCGACGTGAGCCGTTTCTATCCTTTCAAGCGCAAGAACGGTGCCGGCAAACAACGGTGGTACGAGAAGATAGGTGTCACTTACCGCGGTGAAATCAGGAACAGCATCGAAACGAAAGAAAGCGAGTTCTTTCACTCCAACCTCGTCAAAGACTGGAAGAACGCCATGCAGCACACCATCCCCGTGGGTGCGAACTTCACGCTGTTCAACTATATCAACATCAACCCGAGTTTCAACTTCGTTGACCGCATGTATACCAACAAGGTGAAACGTTCATGGGACTCTGAGGCACAAAAAGAGGTGAGAGATACCATTTGGGGATTCCACAACGTGTATAATTGGAGTGCCAGCATCAGCATGCAGACAACACTTTATGGCATGTACATTCCCAACAAGAAAATCTTTGGCGACAAGATAGTTGCCGTGCGCCATGTGTTAACCCCAAGGGTGTCGTTCACGTACGCGCCTGATTTCGGAACGTCGGGCTACGGCTATTACGACAACTACGAGAAAATCGATGCCAATGGCAATGTGTCGATGGTGAACTATTCGTATTACGACGGTTTCATCTTCGGACGTCCGGGCAACTCCAAGACGGGAAGTGTTACGTTTGATTTGTCGAACAACATCGAGATGAAGGTGCGCACCGACGTGGACAGCATCAAGAAAATAAGCATCATCGACGAGTTGGGCGCTAACATCTCCTACAACATGGCCGCCAAGGAACGACCGTGGAGCGACCTTAGCATGCGTCTCCGCCTGAAATGGTGGAAGAACTATACCTTCAAACTTGACGCTGTTTTCGCCACTTATGCCTACGACCTCGACGATAACGGTCGTCCATACGTGGGCACACACACCGAATGGAGTCGCGGACGCTTCGGCCGTTTCATGGGCATGTCGCAAAACATCTCGTTCACCCTCACCCCTGAAAAAATCAAGAAATGGTTTGGCGGCGGTGGCGATGACGAGAAAGACGAGGAATACGATGACGATGATATAGACACTGAAAGGGAATCAAACATCGACGACGACATGGTGAAGAGCCACACGAAGAAGAAAAAAACGGGCAACAAGGCCGAGACCGACGAAGACGGCTACATGGTTTTCAACATGCCATGGTCGCTCACCCTGCAATACGGCATTGTGATGCGTGAAAACACTGGAGGCAAATTCAACACCAAAACCATGCGCTATCCCTATAAATTCACGCAGACCCTGAACGTCCACGGCAACTTGCGTATCAGCGACGGATGGAACATCGACTTCCAGTCGGGATATGATTTTGAGAACCACAAGATCGCGATGACCAGTGCTTCACTATCGCGCGACCTACACTGTTTCAACATGTCGTGTTCAGTGATGTTGGCTCCCTACACCAGTTACAATTTCTCGTTCCGCTGTAACGCTGCCACCCTGACCGATGCGCTGAAATACGACAAGCGTAGCGGCATGTCGAATGCGGTGAGGTGGTATTGAAGAAAGGAAGCAAAACTTCAGACATTAAAAATGTGCTCAGACAACAAGTCAGGTAATTGGTGGAATCGTTTGCTGCGCATCATGCCATGCGACGCTTTACTTGTTGTGTTTGCCCTACAGCCGTTGCTCTTCTTGCTGGTGTTGCCATTGCAACCCACCTTTGACGACTGGACCTATCTGACGAGTCCCCAGCGTGGCACCTTTGACATTTCACTGTTTCTTCCCAACACCTATTGGCGTCCTTTTGATGCCCTGCTGGGTTATACGCTGGGAGTCTGTCCCACCTTGTTTCCTACCCTCAACCATGTGATTATCCTGCTGCTGCACCTGGCCAACACCCTGCTGACAGCCTGCATAGCTCGTCGTCTGGGGTTTTCGCGTCGCGCCACCGATGTCGCCACACTCTTCTTCTACCTGTCGCCTGGCATACTTGGCACAGTGCTTGACATCGACTCCATGAACCAAGCGGCAGCACTGATGTGGGGACTCGTAGCCGTATACATCTCCCTCGGCACGCGACGCCACCGTAGTTTGTGGATGTGCGTGGCCCTGCTTCTTTCCACCCTCAGCAAGGAGAACGGACTAACGTTCATCGTCATCATACCCCTTCTTCTGTATGCTTTTCGCCGTCGTTCGGGAAGACAAATCATGGCGGAGACGACACCCCTGCTGGCCGTGGGCATAGCATATCTTATCGTACGTCTGTCCCTACCCCACCCCCATACCGACATAGGCACAACTGCCGACGTATATCTCCAAGGCGGCATGATGCAGCGGCTACGTAACATGGGCATGTATCTCGGTTTTTCTTGGGTTCCCGTTGACTTCGTGGGACTGCTCCATGCTCCAAGTCGCAACATGGCACTCATCGTAGCCACTCTTGCCATGGGCCTGCCCCTATTGGTGATTACCGCATGGCGCAGTGGACGGCATCTTATGGACCGCGAAGTGGTAGCGTTACTCCTATGTTCACTGACAACCGTATCGATACATTTAGTCACCATCTTTACGGTAATGCACACCTATGCAGGCCTGCCTTTCATCGCCCTCATCATGGGTTACCTACATCGTTATGCAGGAAAGGGGAAACTGTATACCCTAGCCTTTCTCTTTTGGATGGCATGTGCCATGGTTATCGGACTCCGACATCTGGCAAAAGCCAATGAGTCGGGCAGGACAGGAGTCTCCATGGCACATGAGGTCATGGCACAGAGCACCAGAAAGAGCCACCGTGTGCTGGTGGTGACTGTCGACGACCCCAGTCCACACTATTCCATGTTCTGCGTACGTCCTTGCGATGCTTTCGGATGGGGTCTAGCTGTGAGGCACCATACCGATTACCAATGGCCCGACAGTATCGGCAACACGTTCATCAGCGCCGACCGTACGGTCCAGATTGACAGTATAACGCATGATGCCCTTTCACACGGCTATGATGCCGTATGGATTGTAGAGAAAGACCATGTTGATGTAAAAGAACAAGGGGAATGAGGAATGTGAGATGTGGAGGTGTGAGAAGAGTGAAACCTTCACATAGAAATCACATTTTTCGGTTTATGGATCTTGGAGGGTCTATGGGCCTAGATTTTATAGGCCTCATCGGCCAATGCCATCATCTCTCGGTCGCCGCGGCTATCACCATACACCACCAGACGGTAAGTGGCACGGTCCGGCTCCAGTGCCAGGAAACGGTTCACTTTTTCCTGACCTTTACAGTTTTTCGTGGCAAAAACGCCTGTCAAATGTCCCGTCCCGTCCACTTCTGGGACGGTGCATACCACACGACTGACACCTCTCTCCTCGCACCACGGACGAACCCACGCCTCCATGCTCGCGCTGACCACATAGACCCGATGACCCTGTGTCAGATGATGACGCATGTGGTCTGTCAACCGCTCATCAGTAAAACGGTCGAGTCGTGGCAGGAAGTCGCGCCCCACCTTTCGGAAATCCTCTTCCCTCCAATGACGAAAGAAAAAAGAAAACAATTTCTGTTTCACATACCCCCCACTCACTATTCGCAGCGCCATGAGTAACAACAACGGCGAGAATAGCGCGAAAGCCAACACCGTGCGCCACCAACCATAACAAAAAGCGATGAAACGGACGAACGAGTCGCACTTCACTAACGTACCGTCGAAATCGAAAACAGCTATTGTTGTCATCATCCAGTTTTTCCGTTCAGAGATAGATGAAGAAAAGGAAACAGCATATCCAACACAACACACAGAGATGGAGGAAGCGGTCAGTGAGCAGCAGCCGCGAGGGGTCGCCACTCTCTCCCTTGATGATAGCCAGTTGAAGGAACCGCAACACCGCCGCAATCACAAATATACTCGTAGTGTAGAGATATTCGCTGCCCACACTCGTCATGACATCCGTCGACATCGTATACATGATGTAACATACGATGGTGACACCTCCCACCACTCCCATGGCGGCATCGACAAACGGTATGGAATAGCCCATTGTGCTGTGAAGGAGCACATCGCCCGTGGCAGCATGGCGCACGATGTCATCGCGCCGTTTTCCGATGCCCAGAAGTAGAGCCAACAGAAACGTCATCAGCACAATCCATCGGGAATTGACGATGCCTGTGGCCATCGAGCCGGCATAGAGGCGAATCACATAGAATGAGGCGAGCACCAACACATCGACCACCGCCACATGTTTGAGCCACAAGCTGTAGGCGATATTGAGCAAGAGATAGAAGGCGAATAGTGGCAGTAGCATAAGGAAGCCGGCGAACCACGGGCTAACCATAGGAGCGACAATGCAGAAAGCCGCCACCAGTAGCAGCATTCCCAGCATGATTACCAATGCAGTGCGCGCAGAGATGACGCCTGCCGCCACCGGTCGCCGGCATTTCAGCGGATGACGCCTATCTGTGTCACGGTCGCACACATCGTTGAAGCAATAGACGGCACTGGCCATAAGGCAAAAAAGCACTGCCGTCACGACACAGCGTAGCAGCAGCACAGGGTCGGTCATCTTATGGCCAAAAAACAACGGGAAGAGCACAACGATGTTCTTCACCCATTGGTCACAACGCAACAGACGGAAATAGTTCTTCATACTATTATTCATTGAAGAGAGCCTTGAGGTTTTCCTCCTCGCCGACCACCCAAAGGATGTCACCATGTTGGAAACGGTAGGCTGGGTTCACCTGGGAGAGATTCTCCTTTCCCTCTTCCAGACCCACCACCATACAGTTGTAACGTTCGCGTATCCCGCTCTGGGCAAGAGTCTGTCCCACGAACTTACTGCCCACGCCCAGGATGATACGGCGAAGCCTCATCTCACGTTTCTCCAACTCGTTGTCATCTTCATATACCTCGTTGCTGAGGTCGTGGCCGAAGACTGACAGTTGCTCGTCAGATCCGATTACCTGTAGCACATCGCCGGGGAAGATGACCGACTCGCCGTCGGGAATGTTAATGCGTCGATTCGCCCTCATGATACTGCTCACGTGTACCCCATATTTATGGCCTACAGCCAGTTCACGCAGCGTCTTACCCATCCACAGCGAATCGGCCGGCACCTCGAAATCGGCAATATGCACGTCGCGGTCGAGCAGATGCCCCTCGTAGAGCGGCCGTCGATGACCATGTATCTGCGCCTCTATGTCGCGCGAGCGAAGATTGAGGATAAACAGTCTTTCCAGGCGTATGCTGCGATGTTTCACTACCCTGGATAGAATGATGAGAGCCACCGCTGCCACCCCGAGGCTGATAAGTATGGCATTGGAGAAGTCGGAGAGATAATGCGCCACATAGAAGACAAAAGCCACGGCGATGGCCAACCGCACCAAGACAGTGAACAACAACGGCAAGCGATTGTAACGGTTCTCCGTCCATAGGGTTTTGAATTCCTCGGAATGGTTTTTCTTCATGACGATGGCCCTGAGGAAGGGAGAGATGAGGATGACGGTGGCCAGTCCACAGACCAACTGGGCCCATCCCGACGGCAGCACACGTCGACAGAAGGGAAGGAAGAAAGTAAGCATGACCGCCACGGTAGCCGCCGACACGATGGCATAAACCACCGTGTTAATGACCATCTGACGCAGCAACTTTTTCCAGTTGCTCACATCTCTCTGCGTGGAGTGCTGGCTGATGGTGATGCGGTTGAGGCGCAACACCCAACTCTTGGGCAGATGCCGTTCCAACAAGCCATAGGCAGGCACCGCCAAATTAATCATATAAGGAGTGAGGAATGTGGTGATGACAGACACCGCCACGACTACGGGGTACATGAATTTGCTGATAACTCCCAGCGATAGACCCAACGAGGCGATGATGAACGAGAACTCACCTATCTGTGCCAACGAGAATCCGCATCGCACCGCTGCCTTCAGCGATTGCCCTCCCAATACGAATCCGAAGGTGCCAAATACCGCCTGTCCGATGATAATCGTTGCCACTATCACGAGAATGGGCACCGCATAACGCACCAATATCGTCGGGTCGACAAGCATACCCACCGACACGAAGAAGATTGCCCCAAAGAGGTTCTTCACCGGCTCCACCACCTTGATGATTTTTTCCGCCTCGACCGTTTCGGCGAGCACCGACCCCATAACAAAAGCCCCAAAGGCACTGCTGAAGCCCACCTCGGTGGAGACCACCGCCATGAAACAACACAGGCCAAGCGCCACGACGAGTAACGTCTCCGCATTCATCAGCCGTCGCACCGAACGAAGCAACCAAGGTATGAAGAAGATGCCCACCACGAACCACAGTATGAGGAAAAAGCCGATTTTTAGCACCGCGTTGACCATCTGTCCACCGTCGGCCCCCGACCCCTGTGCGATGGCAGAGAGCATTACCATGAGTACAATGGCCAATATATCCTCGAGTATAAGCACACTCATCACCACTCCTGCGAACTTCTGCTGACGCAGCCCCATGTCGTTGAAAGCTTTGTATATGATGGTCGTCGACGAGGTGGCAATCATTCCACCGAGGAAGATACAGTCCATCTTCACCCATCCGAAGGCATAGCCCACGCAAATGCCCAACGTCATCATGAAGAAGATGATCGTGATGGTTGTGATGGCGGGCCCTACCCCCATTTTGATGATTTTCTTGAACGAGAAGTCCAGTCCGAGGGTGAACAGGAGGAACATCACACCGATATCGGCCCACGTATGAATGTTATCAGTATCGAGCACCGACATGACATACGGCATATGGGGGCTGACCAAGAAACCCGCCACAATATAACCCAGCACCAGCGGTTGCTTGAGTTTTTTGAACAACAACGTTACCACACCTGCCACAATGAGTATCAAGGCCAGGTCTTTGACAAGTGCGGGGAGTTCGGACATTTGTTCTACAAATTATAAACCTGAAGTGAATTTTGGGACTGGACTTCCCATCATAGAACTATTCATAATAATCGGCCGTGAGTTCGCAGATGCGAACAATGACCTGCATGGCTTTCTCCATGACCTGCACGGATACGAATTCGTAGGGACCGTGGAAGTTGACCCCTCCGGCGAAGATGTTCGGACAAGGCAATCCCTTGAACGACAATTGTGCCCCGTCGGTGCCACCACGTATCGGTTCCACCTTTGGGGGAACACCGCAGTCCTGCATAGCCTTGAGCACGAGGTCGATGACATGCATGTTAGGATCGATTTTCTCCTTCATGTTATAGTACTGGTCGTTGATCTCCACCTCGCATGTGCCCTCTCCATATTTTTCGTTGATGGCCCGGCCACATTCAAGCATCATCACCTTACGGCGTTCAAAGATTTTTCGGTCATGGTCACGAATGATATACGACAATTGTGCCCTTTCAATGTTCGACTGTATGCCCAGCAGGTGGAAGAAGCCTTGGTATCCTTCCGTGGTTTCCGGTGTCTCGTCGGCAGGGAGCAAAGCCACAAACTCAGCCGCCAGACGGTTGGCGTTCACCATCTTTCCCTTGGCGTACCCCGGGTGTACGCTCACGCCCTTGATACGCACCTTGGCAGCCGCCGCATTGAAGTTCTCATATTCCAAATCGCCGAGATCGCCGCCGTCCATGGTATAAGCCCACTGACAGCCAAACTTCTCCACATTGAAATGATGCGCTCCCATGCCTATCTCCTCGTCGGGGTTGAAAGCCACGCGTATGTCGCCATGTTTCACTTCGGGATGGTCGCGCAGGTAGCACATCGCCTGTATGATTTCAGCGATACCCGCCTTGTCGTCAGCTCCCAACAAAGTGGTGCCATCTGTAACGATGAGGTCCTCGCCCTGATGCTGCAGCATCTCCGGAAACTTATCGGTACGCATGACGATACCCTCAGAGAGCACGATATCGGCACCATCGTAATGCTCTACGATGCGCGGATGGATGTTAGCACCACTACAGTCTGGGCTGGTGTCGTAGTGAGAGATGAAGCCAATGACCGGCACCTTCTTGTCGACATTACCCTTCAGCGTAGCGTAAATATATCCTTTGTCGTCCATCTCCACGTCGGCAAATCCCTCGTCGATGAGTTCCTGTCGCAGATATTCGGCAAACAACAGTTGTTTCGACGTACTGGGAACCGTCTGTGACTCTTCGCTCGACTGTGTATCAAACTTTGTGTAATTCAGGAAACGTTCTACGATGTTCATGGTTATTTCTCCTTATCCGATTTCTTCTCGGCCTTTTCGACCTTCTCTTCCTCCTTCGACGTCGCTTTCTTTTCGTCCTTCTTCACTTCTTCATCCTTTTCCGCCATCCTGTCGTCGATATTGTCGCCCTCGGTAGGCTTCATCAACTCCTCGAAGTTGGTAAAGCCATTTTTCACCAAGATGTCATACCAGGAGAGCAGTTTGCGAATATCGCTGTCGTGCACCCTGTCGCGGTCGAAATTGGGCAGGACCTCGGCAAAATACTTACGCAGTTCGTCAGCCTTACATTTCTTGTAAGCCAGCGAGCACGCCTTTTTATCCTCTTTGTCGCGCACGGCGGCGAGGACGGTCATCAGAGGCACGTCGTCGGTATCGGAATACATGGCGATGTCGGCCAACGAAGTAACGCGGTCGGTGGAGAACGCCGGCATACGGCGGTGAGTCTCGTCAAGCGCTTCTACGATGAGGGTGTTCTTACCTCTTGAAACCAGTTTATACAGCCCTGGTTTCCCAGCTATCGAAAGAATTGTCTCTTGCATGGTTTTTTTGTTATATTATTATTGGATATTCTTACTACTTTCTCCTAACAATTCATCCAGTTGACGGTCGATGTCGGTATTGCCGTCGTTGATGATGATGAAATGGCTGCGCCGTCTCGCCTCTTCAGGATCCATCTGTCGATGAATCCACTCGAGCGCCTTCTCACGGCTGATGTTGTCGCGCAGCATAATCCTATCGATACGAGTCTCAAGGGGAGCGTCCACATAGATAATTTTGTCGACAAGTTTGTCGAATCCGCTCTCGAAAAGGATGGCACACTCCATCCATTGAAACGTCGAACGAACGAATTCCTCAGCCACGGCAGGATGAACGATGGCATCGACACGCCGCGCATTGTCGTTGGAAGCGAGGATGAACCGCGCCATGACAGCCTTGTTGAGTTGTCCATCGGTATAGAGTTCCTTCCCAACAAGTCGAACCAATCGACGTTGCAGGTCACGACGTTCGCGCATGAGTCGTTTTGCCACATCGTCGCAGTTGAACACCTCAATGCCCCTTTCCTTGAGCCTTTGGCACACAAACGACTTTCCGCTTCCTATGCCTCCGGTGACAGCCACCCGTGTTACATCGGTAATCATTGTTGTTCGATGAGATAGTCCACCTGATCTATTTCCAACGATGCTCTGATGACCAACGCTGGTTTCGCCACCAGTCGGAGTTTGCACTTGTCGGACGTTTCTCCCTGCAGGTCACGATAGTCCACCTCAACGCGGAAATCGCTGGGGAACACTTGGTCAACAAGATGGCTGCCCACCACGAATCGCACTTTCACCTGGGAAGGGAATGTCCTCAGCACCTTACCCTCGGGCATGTTGACAGCCACCACAGGCACTTCGAAAGTGTTTTCCGTGAGCACATCGGCCTCTATCTCGAGAGAAACGGCATCAGGCACGGTCTTCACCCCATTTTTTTTCTGCAGCATCACCGTATTTTTCTCCGAGGAAGACACATTTTCGCGATTGGTGTATTCGGTGGTGACGAAAGTGATGCTGCTTAGCATGTCGTTCGTGGCATACACGTCAACACTGTCGGGCACCAATTTGGTGTTTGTGATGAAATAGTTTTGTGCCGCCCCAATCTTGCCGCGGAACATCACAGGCACCTTCTTGGAACGTCCATGGTTGAAATACAGGTCTATTTTCTCTGGTTTTACGGACCGTATTTCCGTAGACCTGTACAATTGTTGTCTGACAAGTCGTTGCAGTTCTGCCGCCGACACCACGCCATGGCCGTCGGTCCTTGAATAATTGTTGAAATTGATTTTCAGCGGTTGCAAATGGTCAGTAAACCAATAGGCCGCCATGACATAGCCCTTGTCGCGGAGCGTCACCTTGATGGTATCCTGGAGTTCGCTTGTGAGCACGATATTATCCGGCACGTTAACGATTTCCACGGGTACGTCCACTTCTTTTTCCAGGACCTCATTTAGCGAGGTGATAAGCCAAAACACCCCGCTGAGAGCCAGGAAAAACAAGAAAATCAGAAACTCCTTATTCAGCAGTTGCAATAAGAAGTTCCTGAAGTGGCTGAATAGTCGTCGAAACGAGAAATTCATCAAGGTTCCAATTAACTTATTCCCATCACTGAGAGGTTATCCAACCTCTTCAGATAACGCATAAACTCCCGGATGAGAGTATTTTAAAGAATAATGTTCAATGAACAAAAGAATTACTTAACGTCTTTCTGCATCTGTGAAGCCGAGGCGTCGGCATAGACATACGATTTGTCAACTTCGATGACCACGCCATGGGCAATTTCCACCTCCACCTTGTTGGTATTGAGGTCAATATGCTTCACTGTGCCATAGATACCTCCACCGGTCACCACATGAGCGCCCGTCTGCAATTGGTTTTGGAAGTTACGTATCTCTTTCTGTTTTTTTTGCTGAGGCCGAATCATGAAGAACCACATGATGGCAAAGATAGCCACCATCATGATGAGGAAACCCATGCCTCCACCTTGAGGTTGCTGTGCGGCGTCTTGCGCCGACAAAAGGATTGCTGTACTCATTGTTGTTTATTTGTTGTTATTTGATAAGATAATCTAGGGTATTTTAGACAACTGAAGTTCCTGTTGTTCTATGGATGCCTATGCTGTCAATTTTTTATGCATTGTCCTCCTGTTTTTCAGGCATGGGCTTGAGCAACAGTCCTTCATCGTGGAGGTGTCGGGCTATGGCATCGAGCATACCGTTGATGTAACCTCCGCTTTTGGGCGTGCTGTACAATTTTGCCAGATCGACATATTCATTGATGGTGACACTCACGGGAATGTTGGGGAATGAGAGCATTTCCGCGATGGCGATCTGCATGATGACCACATCCATATATGCCAACCGTGAGAAGTCCCAGTTGCGCGACGCATCGCTCATGTACTTCTGGTAGGTGTCCGCCTTTAAGATGGTGGAACGGAACAGTTTCGAAGCGAATTCTTTGTCCTCCTCATCCTTGTATTCCGGCAACAGTTCCTGTTTTCCCGCCGTTTTGGGGTTAAACCGTTTAATGGTTTTCAGGACAAAAGTGTCGACCACCTCTTTGTCGTCGTTCCAATAAAGGCTTTTCTCCTCGAGGATGGCATCCAGTTCGTTGTTTTCCTGTATGAACATCTTGTAGAGTTTTCTCCACACCTCACGGTCAATCTCATAGTTGTCCTCCTCCTCATCCATATAATCCTGGTACACTTGGCTCTGTTCGATATTCTTTACCAGTTTTCGTACGAATTCCGTATCGTCATCCCACGACATCTTGCTATTTTCCTTGAAAGCCGCCAGCATATGGTTCTCTTCCAGTTGCAGTGCAAACCTATTGTCGACGAATTTGAACGAAGGGGGCTGAGTGCCTTCCCTTTCAGCCCTATTTGATAGTATTTCCAGTTTTTTACGCATCTCTTTGTTGACGGCTACTATGAGCATCAAAAGCATATTATATAGGTCGTACGCTTTTGACAGACTGAACATCAGTTCTTTCTCCGCATGGCTCATGTTTTTGTGTCCGTTCTGATAGTATGCGTAGGTTAACTGAACGATTTTTATTCTTATCAATTCCCTATTAATCATGTTGTTCGTGTGCTTTTATGAAGGTCTTTTCCAAAATTAAGGGTGTCAAAATTTCTGCAAAAATAGCAATTTTCCCCTTACCCTGCAAGAAAAAGCGTTGTTTTTCTATTATTTTTACGGGTTTTTTTGTGGGTTTGGAATAAAAAGTGTACCTTTGCCGCGCTTTTTTGAGCATCTGTGTGATGGCGAATTAAGCATAAGAATTATTCACTTAATTTAGAGTAACACCAAACTATTATGAAAGAAATTAGCGTAAACGGTAAGAAGAGAGCCGATGTTGGCAAGAAAGCCACTCGACAGTTGAGGAAAGAAGGTTATGTGCCATGCAACATGTATGGCGAGAAGAAGAACGCCGATGGTCAGCCTGAGGCTTTGGCATTCGCCATTTTGGCTTCCGACCTTCGCAAGGTGGTTTACACCCCTCACATCTACGTGGTTAAACTGAACATCGACGGTGAACTTCACACCGCTGTACTGAAAGAGCTGCAGTTCCACCCTGTGACCGACGCCATTGTCCACATCGACTTCTTCGAGGTGAACGAGACGAAGCCCATTACCATCGGCATCCCCGTCCGTCTGAACGGTCTTGCTCAAGGTGTGCGCGACGGTGGTAGGATGAACCTGTCGATTCGTAAGATCAACGTTACCGCTCCTTACAAGCAGATTCCCGAATTCCTCGATGTCGACGTTACCAATCTGCGTATTGGCAAGAGCATAAAGGTAGGCGAACTGAGTTTTGAAGGTCTGGAGATTGCCACTCCGAAAGAAGTGATTGTCTGCTCCATCAAGATGACGCGCAACGTTCAGTTGAACGCCGCTGCCGAAGGCGAAGAGGAAGCAGCCGAATAACGACCCTCCATGGACAAGTATCTCATTGTGGGATTGGGCAATCCCGGCATGGAATATGCCGATACCCGCCACAACGTCGGATATATGGTATTGGACGCCTTTGCCAAGGCGTCCAATGTCGTTTTTTCCGATCGCAGGTATGGTTATGTGGCCGAGACGTCTGTTCGCGGTCGCAAACTCTTTCTGTTGAAGCCCACCACCTACATGAACCTAAGCGGCAACGCTGTTCGCTATTGGCTGAACAAGGAGAATATCGACGAGAGCCGCCTGTTGGTGGTTGTCGACGACCTTGCCTTGCCTTTGGGCACTTTCCGTCTAAAAGGCCGCGGTTCTTCCGGAACCCACAATGGTCTGGGTCATATCCAGCAACTCATTGGTCAAGACTACGCCCGTCTTCGCGTGGGCATCGGCGACAATTTCCCCCAAGGCAGCCAGGTTAACTTCGTATTGGGAGACTTTTCTTCCGAAGAGCGCGAATTGCTTAAGCCCGTGATTGACACGTCGATGGAAATCATCAAGAGTTTCGTGCTTGCCGGAGTTGATGTTACCATGAACCAGTTCAACAGAAAGGGACAAAGGGCCTCCCAAGGGAAAGAAACTTCTCAGGAACAAGGGTCGAAGAGCAAGGAGCAAGATAACAGCCAGAAGGAGGCATGAAAGCCCAGAAGAGTCTCTAAGGTTTAAAAGAACCTATAATAACCTAGTATTAAAGAAGACAACAACGATGGCAGAAGCAAGAATAGACAAATGGCTTTGGTCGGCCCGTATTTTCAAGACACGATCACTGGCCGCCGATGCCTGCAAGAACGGTCGAGTGATGATGGGCGGGATGAACGTGAAACCGTCGCGTCTGATTAAGGAAGGCGATGTTATCGACGTGCGCAAGCCCCCCGTAACCTACAGTTTCCGTGTGCTGAAATGCATCGAGATGCGAGTAGGAGCCAAGCTGCTGCCTGAGATTTACGAGAATGTCACCGACCCCAAGCAATACGAGCTATTGGAGATGAGTCGCATCAGCGGTTTTGTCGATCGTGCTCGCGGCACTGGCCGTCCCACGAAAAAAGACCGCCGTCAAATGGAAGCGTTCACCGACCCCGTAATGTTTGGTTTCGATGATTATGAGGAGGAAGAAGAATGAAGAATTTAGCCATATTCGCTTCTGGCAGTGGTTCTAACTGCGAGAACATCATCCGTTATTTCCAAGGCCACGAACACATTGCCGTGACCCTAGTGCTTTGCAACAAGTCCGATGCCTTCGTGCTCGAACGAGCTCGCCGTCTGGGAGTACCATCCTATGTAGTGCCGAAGAGCTCTTTCAATCGTCCAGAGATGGTGCTACCCATTCTTGAGGAGCACCATGTTGACTTCATCGTACTGGCGGGATTCTTGCTGATGGTTCCCAACTTCCTGTTGGAAGCCTATCCCCGAGCCATCATCAACATCCACCCGTCGTTGCTTCCCAAATATGGCGGCAAGGGCATGTGGGGTATGCATGTGCATAAAGCCGTGAAGGCCTCTGGCGACAGCGAGACAGGCATGACCGTTCATTGGGTGAGCAACATATGCGACGGTGGTGAAATTATCGCCCAATTCCGCACGCCAATTGAGCCCAACGACACTCCCGATGACATTGCCGCCCGTGAGCACGTGTTGGAGATGGAACATTTTCCCCGGATAATAGAGGAAGTGGTGATGAGGGAAAAATAGCACTCGTATTCGTATCTGATTGTGATACAAAAACATCAGAACTTATAGCGCACACCAGCCTGAACAATGCCTTGCTCACCGGTGCCCAGCTCTATGAAACCACGGAAGGTGGGACTACCAGCCTCAATGCCAAGGAGCGAGGCTTGCCAGTTCACGTGCACCTCTGAGTCGGTATAGTCGTTGTTGCTGTTGTTGCTACTGTTGTACTTCTCGTTGCGCAGGGTAGCACCGATGGCCAATTTCGAGTACATACCGAAGTTTTTCTTACGCAGCCAGTCGAACTTTACAGCGGGCATCAGGGTATAGTAACTGTTCTTGCTCTCGCCGATTCTGTCCTTGCCCGACATGACATCCTGCTTGTTCTGACCATAGGCGAAGATACCGCCCACGCCAAGCCAGTTCTTCACGTGATAAAAATACTCGGCACTGATGGGGCCGAAGAATTTCTCGTTCTCAAGTTTTGCCCCAAACATGGCTCCGCCGATTTCTTCGAACGCATCAATGATCTGCGAGTTCGAATCGATACCATAACTAATAGCTACCTCATGTTTCGTGTCGTCGTAACCATTCTGTGCGTTCACACTCATTGCAGTCATTATGGCGACTGCGGCCAATGCTAAAATCTTATTCATTTTATACATATTTATTAGTAATGCTTCTTCAATGCTTCGATTGCCTTGAGTTGCGCGGCATCGAGGGCGGGGATGTTGTGCTGACGCTCATATGCTTGCAGTTCTTCAAGCGTCATATCGTTCTGGTGTCCATGGTTCAGTTCCTTGCTGCGAGCCTTGAACTCGGCCTCGTCGACATAACTGTGAGTGACAACGTATGAGTAGTAGATGTCGCGCTCGCGTCCCTTGCCGGAGTTATGCTCCCAGTGGTGCATCGCCATCACCAGACGGGCCAGATCGGGGATGTCGCCGTCGTCCTCGTCGGGCAGGCGATAGATTGTGGCATACTCGTAGGCGTAGTCCTTCTCCTGCCTCCGTTTCATCAGGCTCTCGTTGCCCTTTTTCTCGTCCTGAAAGCGCTGCATACGTCCCGCATCGAGTGTGGTGTATGTCCTGCCTTCATCGTGTACAATCTGTCCCACCTTCCCCTTTGGGTTCTCCACCCGCCAGCGGTTGTCGTCGTCCTTTGTCACACTGAGGCCATACTCATCCCTCGCCTTTTCTTTCATCAACCATTTCTCGGTCATAGAACCCTTATTGCGCTTGCACATCTCTTTCGCCTTTAATTCTATTTCGGCCAAATGCCATCCTGGTGCCTTGTTGGCGAAGATGCCCATAGAGGAAACATAGCGCGTCTTGGGGTCGTAGTTTTTCTTGATGTCGTAAGCCATGGGGATGATACCTGCACCGTAGGCCCGCAGCGAGTCGCCGATGTAGCGGAAGCCACGGACGTAGTACTCCACGTAGATGTAGGGCTTGGGCTTCACCACGATTTCGTCGATGCCGAAGTCAGCCTCCTCCATCGTGACGCGACCCTCAGCAAGCGAGGCCACCGAGACCTGTTGCGGCTTGTAGGCCACGTGGCTCAAGCCAACCTTTCGGGCGCCCTTCACATCGGCCAGCACGCCGTTTAGGTCGGTCTTGCCGATATACACACCGTCCTCGGTTGTCACACTAACCAGTGGGATGCCGTTGCCATCGGCATCCACCACTTCTATCTTCTGCGCCTGTGCGCTTATGGTTGCCATCAAAGCGACAGCAGCAAATAGTAGGATCTTTCTCATTGCTTGCGGTGCTGTTTCGGATGAAGTTTGATGTCGAATTTCAATTCCGTGCGGAGTTCCTTGAGCACGGATTTCGAGAGGTAGGCGCGAGCCTGCCGTTTGCCCTCCGGGAAGAGGAACTGCAAACGCTTGCCGCCGAGCATTTTCTTCACCACCGTACAGGTGGCCGTCACGGGTTCACCGAGTTGAAAGCCATTAGTGGCGGCACGCCCCTGGAACTCCACAGTGGTGTCGACATCCTTGCCAAAGAGATCGAGGATTGAGGCGATGGTGGCCAGAGCCTCGTCGGTTGTGGCGCCAAGGCGAATGGTGACCTCGTGGATGTTCTGCACCTGCATGCCGAGAATTTCGTCAGCCCCTAGGAAGTCGGCCACTCGCCCCAAGCTGAGGTAGTAGCCGAAGGTATCATCCTCGTCGGTGTCCTTGTAGGTGAAAATACTATACTCGCCGTGGTCGGTCTCGGTCTCAGCCACCTCCACCCTCATGCCGGCGGGCTGGTTCTGTGCGTTGGCTGTGCCCAGAGCCAGTGCGCCGAGCAACAGCAGTATCAAAAATTTCTTCACGTATTGATTGTTTATCTTTTTATCTCATGCAAAAATCTCAGCGGACGACCATCTTGCCACCCTTGTGGATATAAACACCTTTCACGCCGGGCTTGGCATAGAGTTTTCGTCCTTGCAGGTCATAATAGCAGTCCACATCATTCTCATCGGCATAGAAGGTATGTATGCCCGTGCTATAGTCGGGGTCGAGTACGCCCACTGCTTTCCAGGCATCGACGACAGCATTCACCTCTTGTCCGTTGTCGCCGTATAGCACTCCGGCTGCCTCTATCGAAGCCTCGCTGATGGCGGCATAGTCGGTCTGCTCGGCTGCATAACTGGTGAGGGTGAGGTAGGCAATCTGGCGGGATTTCTCGATGCCGACGCCGTTCACGTCATAGCCGTAGCCTTTGTCGTTGGTGCCACTGCCCCCTTCGGTGAGCAGGTAATACCATTTGTTCTGCACACTGCTGTTGGTGTGTACGCCGCCATTGTCGCCATCACCATCATCATCGGGGTCAACCCAGTATTCACCACCGTAGGTATCGGGAGATGGGCTGGTTCCGTCCATGCTGTTTTTCGGGTCGGCCATATCACGCATATTGCTGTTTTCGACGAGGACATTCTCCCCGATGAACCAATTTGCGGAATGGTTGACATATTTCTTGACGCTGATGCCCATAATATCGGAGAACGACTCGTTGAGTGCGCCCGACTCACCGCTATACTCAAGATTTGCCGTCACTCCTGTGACGATGTGAGTGAACTCATGGGCCATGACCGAGATTTCCACAACAGGGTTCATCGCTGCATAGTCAACACCTCCGATGCCATAGATCATGGGATATGGAGCCTGGGTGCCCAACGCTCCGGCATTGGTTGTGGGATTTGCCAACAAGCAGGCTGTTTCGTCGTTGTTCATATAAATGAGGTTGTAGACAGGAGCGCCATTGCCGTCATAACTCTTTCGGTGGAACACCTCGTCATAAAAGTCAAGTGTCTTGCCCATGCCCCAATGAACATCTACAGTGGGGTCGCCGGCCGGTAGGTACGTTAGGGTGAACGCTATGCGCTCATTCTCAAATTCGAACTTTCCGCTTTCGTCGGGGACGAAAGAGGTGATGGCCAGCAAATCCAGCGTCTCCATATCCTCATCTTCGTCGAATTCACCATCATCGTATGCCCTAGCACTCTTCATGGCGTAAAAGTCGTCATCGTCGTCGTCATCATCACCATCATCTTCGGGTTCGCCGAGGGCGACAACGATGGTCATGCCCTCTTTGGGAATGATCTCCGACAAACTGGAAATGTCAAGAGGTGTGGAGAGTTCTTCCAACGGCATTTCCATGTCTTCGAGCACCCCATTGCTGATGTTCTCCACGTCGGTCCCATAGCGGAGGGATAATCTCAGTGAGGGCACCATCTCGCTTTCCATGTCGATGGGCATGAGGTTGCCCCCCTCATCAGGCACTGTTACTTTCGATACTCCCAAGGTGTTGATTTTGAACGCCGAAAAATGGCCATCAGGACTACTTATATAGGATGAGAAGTCCCTGATGTAACGTTCCAAACCGCTCAGTTGGTTTGTGGTCCCCATCTCCTCGATCATTTCCATCCATTCGTTTTTCTCTTCTTCGGTAGCATCGTTGTAGTTGCCCGGCAAATTGCCCTGGGGGAAATAATCGTATAAGATACCCTCATCTGCCATCTGTTCATAGGTCTTGAGATAGGCACCGTTGAGGGTGTGGATGTTGCGGTCTTTGTCGTAGAGATAGGTGATGCCATCGTCGCCTTTTACGACATCCAGCGTCACGTCGTCATTGTAGAAACTCCTACCCGTGACGGTTGTAGAAGTGCCTGTGGGCACGTCGAAGTGGTGCAGGACAGCCACACGCTTGATGATTTGGCCGGTTTCGGCATCATAGTACACCCACTCGTTCTTTTGCGAGGAAAACACCTTGTAGGCATAGCGGTAGCCTTGACGCGTGCTCACCAGAAGCAGTTTACGGCCGTCAGTCGTCTGGTGGGTTGAGTCACTCTGCCCACGCAATTTGGCCGGTGATCGGCGGGCCTCCATCACCATGCCGTTGGCGGAGCGTAGCAGGCCGTTTCTGGCATGCAGGATGACCTGCGAATGTTCCACCTCCACCCCATCCACATACTGATGATAGACAATCCGTTCCATGCCGGCAGGGTCGGTGGCACGGCTCACCTCTCGCCACTCTGTTCCCGGAGGTAGGGAGAACCACTGCGAGAAATGATCTACTGCGTTTTCCACGGCAATCCGCTGTCCACTAAACCTGAGAAAGAATCTCCCGTTCTTATCGGCGGCCATCAAGACAACCACTACGAGAAGCGACACGAATAACAATGTGATCCTTTTCATCCTTTTTTTAATAAATAAAATCTCCTTACTTGCTCTAAATAACCTTTGAAGTTGGTCAACGCCACATCATCACTTCGTAAGACTTATTGTTGTTGTAGAAATAGAGGTCGCAGTGCATGGTCGATGTCACCTTTTCCTTGAGGGTGATGCGGAAGTAGGGTTGGCCATCGACGGTTCCTTCTATCACCGTTGCATTCTTGATGGTATAGGCGGTATTGTCGGCGGATGAATATTCCTCACGTGTGGACTCATCCGACTCTCCGTTCTTATAATAGAACCTTTCCGACTTAAAGTTGTGATTAGAAGCACTAAACTTCACCTCGAAATAGAACTCGCTGGGATCAGCATCGGTAGTCCAAGTACCGTCGCTCTTCTTCACGGAGTTTACGTGCCAAGCAGGTCCGTTGATGGTGTTGCGCAGTTCGTAGTCGGCATTGCTCTCCCCGTCATCCCTGTCGGCGCAGGCGGTCATAGCCATTGCCGTACTACAGATAATAACCGCTAAGAAAATCTTTAGAAAATACTTTGTTTTCATTACTCTATTGTTTTTGGTTGTTGAATATTGTTTTTTCTTATACACGGATAGCGTGCTCGCAGGGAATCACTTCACTATATACTTCTTTCCGTTATGGATGTATAATCCCCGTCCCGCAGGTTTCCCGCTGATTCGGCGACCGTCGATGGTGTACCACTCCGTGGCTTCCAGGGATTGCTTGTCGGGTATAGTACTTGTTTCGATACCGTTAATTCCGGTGGTCTCATCGTCCAATACACTGAACAGCAGGTACGGATTGGCATTGGTCACCCATTCGTAAGTGAGATAGGCGCGATAGGGTTGTATGGGGTCGGTACCCTTGTAGTAGAAGAAGCCGAGAACGCCGCTGCTGTTGCGCCCGAGCGTGAGGATGCTGCCCCTGTCGGAATCGCTTTGGTAAACCTCCATGCCGTCGCGTCCCACGCCATTGAGCTTGTTCTCATACATGTTCCAAGGAGTCAGTGGCTCGTCGAGAGGGAACAGGCGGTAAGTGCCTGGTTCCTCGGCGAAAATGACGATGGGTGAACGGTTCGGAATCTGATTAGCCATCCTCTTCAGATATGCCAACTTCTCCTCCTTCGACGATTCGGTGACGATGTACGCCCTGAGGTCTGTCGGCAGTTCCGTATCAAAGCCGATATACATCGTGGCAGCCTTGGCCGAACCAATCTTCAGAGGGTAGTAGCAGTGCAGTTTGCCAGCATCGGCATACTCCTCCCATGACGCGTCGTCGAGGTATTGGTTGAAGAGTATGCTGCCGTAGGTGGCATCGCTGATGTAAACATCCACGAGACCGTCATCGCCCGTGAATATTCCGTTGTCGCCAAGGTCGGCCACGGTACTGTAGTCGGAGGTATCAAAGAACACCTTCTGCAAGCCGAAAATCCTATATATAGCCCCCGGCTTGATCTCGTCGATGACCCCAGGAATGACGATCTCCTCACCCGATCGACCGTTTGGGAAGGCCACGAGTGCATTGTTGCTGTCGAAGAGGATGCCCTCGCGCGATACGAATGTGGTGTTGAACGGATCGACGTAGATGTTCTCTATCTCGGAACCGAAGAAGGCACCGGGTTCCACCGTCGTCACCTTGGCAGGAAGGGTGATTTCCTTGATTGCGGTCATAGAGAACGGACGGTCGCCCGTACCCGCGAGCCCTTCGCCGGTGATGGTCTGCAGGTTGTAGGGCAGTCGCACCTCCTCCAGATTGCTCAGTCCGCTGAGTTGTGTGGTGAGTGTCGTCACCGCCTTGAAGAAGCGGAACTCTGGGAACTTTTTCATCTGCAGTGCTTCCAATTGCACATCGGTGCTCGTGAAGGCCGTAAGCGTCTGTTCGGTGGTCACGGCACTGATTTCAGCCAACGACAGTCGCTTGTCGCCGTTAGTGTCGAAGGCCTTGACACACGCCTTCTCGGCATGAATGTCGACGAAAGAGATGCCACGTTCTATGTCACCGCTGTTGGTGCGCATGGGGATATAGTAGAACGATTTATCCAGAGAGGCACAGATGGCCTCCATCGGTGTCATCATACCAGATGAAGCACCTGTCTCCATCGTCGTTGAGGGAGCGATGATGCCCAGTTCGCTATCCGCCTCTATATACTCCGTTCCATGGAGGTTCGTCCATGTGGCTGCACCCGGCTCAAACTCCAGCATCTTGGTGAATCCGAGCAGGTAGTTGTTGGCTGCATTGTAGTTATTGTCGGTGCGTACCGGCACCATCAGAAGTTTGGCGATGTCGGTATGGGCAAACGTCTTGAGTGTGGGGAAATAGTTGCTTGACCATGACCAGCGGTCGCGCTTACCGAGTGCCGCACCTATCTCATCGAGCGTCTGTCCGGTGCTGCCCGGCTCATAGCCCTTCAGCCAATAGCAGTCTTTCAGGGCTTTTTTGTCGCCCATGCTCTTGTCGGCAGAGGAGAACATGACCGGCGATACAGACAGACAGTTCTTCACACTATTCTGGATTGAAGCATAATTAGAAGTGTAAGGAATGAATGGCGTGAACTGGTCTTGCTCTGTGGTGAGCGGCACCACGGCAGAGATACAGTCCTCAACAATTCCTCGCACGCAGGCACAGATGCCTCCGCAAGGTCTGCCCACGGCATTGACACCCTGTACGATACAGTTGGTGATACTGCCTCTCACAATACCCGCAATGATGCCATAGTGTGTTGTGAGTTCAGCGTTGGTTTTTGTACCGTTGACAACAGTGGGTTCTGGGGCTATCCAGGTATCCACTACGGCAAGATTGCTGATGGAACCGTTATCATCCACTTTGCCGAAGAGCGAGAAGAATGTGCCAGTCTCGGTGGGTGGAGTGTTGTAATAGTCGTTCAGATACAATCCCGACACCGTGTGACCGTCGCCGTTGTAGTTTGCATCCCATGTACACAGGTCTGTTTGCCAGTTAGCGGTTACATGTCTTTGAGGATTGGCAGGAGCGAAGCACGCATCTGTGATAAGTGTGTTATTGAGTTTATCGGGGTCGTCGCTGCTTACACTTTTGGTGATGGTGATATTGCACAATTGCTTATAGAACTGTCCCGTTTGGTTGGTCTTGATGGCATGATAGAGTTGGGCTGCATTCTTGATGAGGTATGGGTCGCCCGCCGTTCCCGTTCCTGCGGCGAATCTGTCGGCCTCGCTGCCGTCCCATTCTTTGTCAATGGTGGAGTTCAGTCCGAGGTATTTCGTGCCACCCAAAATGGCCGGACGGTTGTAGGTCACCGTCTTCTTCCTCACCTTTGCCGTGGTGGTGACGAAGCAGGTACCGCCGTTATAGGCCGTCGCCGTCTTGTCTTTCACCTTGATGACATCCGTCTCGGGGAAGAAGGTCTCGCAGGTCATGATGATGCTACGTCCAGTGAGTTTCTCCTCCCAGTTGTAGGTTTTGGTAGGTGCTGACAAGGTGGAGACGAAATCGTCGGCACTGTCGCCCTTGACGAATTTTACCGGCATGGCACACAACAAAGCCCCTGACGCATATACCGTACTGTACGTGTTGGCTTTGCCATAACCATCATCGTAGAGATTGAATAGATTCCCTAAATTGGCGTATCTATAACTTGAGTTGTCAGGATAAGTATAGTATTCGGCATTGCTCCCATGGTTCTCATAGAAGATAGGATAATAACCTTTTTCCACACGGTAGCCATAGTCGGCGGGCTCTGTGTCGCTGGCGTTCAGCCAGGTCACCTTGTTCATGTCGCCTGATGTGAGTTCCTCGGTGGTCAGCCCTTTCACCGACTGCCCGCCGTCGTAACTCTCAGGTATGGCATAGCCGTTGAAAAGATTGGTGTCGTAATAGCAGTAGGTCACGGAAGGGTACAGGTAATTGCCCGCCGGATTCAGTTCGGGGTTGTTTGCTCCGTCAGTTGTGCCCACGAGTCCCACGACGGCAGAGGGTTTTTTGTTTTGGTTATAGTCCTCGCTGTTGATTGTGCCCAGCATCAGGCACTGTGTGATGCGTTCCAAGTTGTCGTCCTCGTCCCATTCCAAATTACCGCAGAGGCCGCCGACATGATTGTACCATGGTCTTTGCGACCGTATGCCTGTGGTCTGTCCTTTATCGTCAAGGATTTTGTCGCTGGCATCGAGGTGACCACTGAACGAACAGCATTGCACCATGCTGTGCTTATATCCCGGGTTGTTTTCCACCCCTTTTTTCATCTGTCCCACGATGCCGCCCACATAGCCATACGACTTGATGAGCATTGTGCTGCCACAGGCAAAAAGGCTTGCCATGGGCTGCAATTGACCACACACGCCGCCGACATTATAGCGTACCAAAAACCTATCAGTATCATGCTGGTAGTTGATTGACCCCATCGACACGCAGGCGTATGCCTCCTCGCCCTGCTCCATCAGTCCCACGATTCCACCGACATTGACCGGTCCTTTTGAAAAAGCATACGGGGTGTAGCGGAAGGTAATGTCGGCATTGGCGAGACAGTCGTACAGGCACCTGCCATTATCGGACAACGTTGAATATTTACCGCTGTCGATGCCGCAAATCCCCCCAACATACAGACAGTCGGTGGCGTTGATAGTCACATTGGCCGTACTGTGGATGATTCCTAAATTGCCAAATCTTCCGCAGATTCCGCCTACGGTAACCGTTGCACTGGTGCCCCCATTGACGGTGATGCTGCCGCTGACCGAAACGTCATCTATCGCAAAGTAAACATAATGACCTCCGATGTCTTCGTTTCTTTCAATGAAACTCCCCCTGAACCACAAGTCGGTACCCTCATAGGGAGTGTTCGCATCAATGGTGTTGCCGCAGACTCCGCCAAAGAAAATATTCTCTTCTGTAGTATGGTCAGACAAATCGGCATTGATGCAGTAATCCTCCAGTTGCAGGTGCGACAAATTTCCGCCAAGCAGGCCGAACAGTCCGAAATGCTTGACGGTGGCTGCTGAAGCGACGTTGATGTACATGCCGCTTATCTTATGCTTCTGTTCCGTCTTGAAGCCATTGGCGGCATAGTCTTTCAGGTCCATACCCACGAACAGTCCCCGGAAGTAATTGTCGGAGTTGCAACCGATGGGAACCCACTGCACACGCTGTCCGTCAACCTCCTTGTTCAGGTCGATGTCGGCGGCAAGTGCCACCACCTTGTTTTTATAGGTCTCGGCACCCGTATTCACATTGTATGCCAACTGTGCCAACTGTCCGGGCGTACTGATTTGGATGGGGTCGGTCATTGAGCCTTGCCCCTCGGTGATTGCTTCCCGGTAATCATACCACGTCGGACCGGTAAACTCCTCGGGCACATCACTTTGTGCAAGACAAACATTTGAAATCAGCAGCCCCAACATGGAGAGCAAAAATCCGTATATCCTCTTTTTCATTGTATATTGCTTTGTTTAATATGTATATTCATAATTTTGCAGAAGACGGTTTCTTCACCCTTCTATTAGAATCTGAATTTGAATATTTCCTCTCCAGTGCTCAACAGATAGACATCTCGGCGTTCGAGCGGCACAAACATGGTGGTACCGACAGCCTCTTTCTTGAACATCGTCATGCCGCCTGATGAGAACACACGCACCATGTTGCCTGCGGTGAGTCCGTCGAGACGCACCCCATTGTCGAGGGTGGTGACGGTCACCTGATGACCCGTCGGTTCATCGCTGATGACCGGCCGTATGAATGTGGCAGGATCTTCCGCCGGGAAGAGGTTGACGAGTGTCGGGTTCTCCTGTGCCCTGACGTTGTTGACAGCCGCCATCATCGACTCCAGTCCATCCTCAACATAACTCCAGTCAACCAGGTGGCAGTTGACGTAAGCCTGTATCGGTTCGGTGATACCATTGACCTCAAGGGGGACATATGCCTTGCGTTTGCCGCCAATTGTCTGGAATTTGTAGAAGCCGTCTCCTTCTGTAATACCATACTCTTCATTTTCAGCGAAGACGACATATTTAGCATTATCCAAGGCTTCGAAACTGTCTGGATGGGGGTACACACCAACAAAGGCAGCCATATCCTTGTTTAAACTTGCATGGTCAGTGAGTTCCACGAGTATGATATTCTTTCCATTCTCGATGCTTTGGCTCACCACGTTGCACTCCACGTCTTCCAGCGTAACGCGGGTGCTCTTAACGGCACTCACATGTCGGCGGAAACTCATGGCCCTATTGCGAGGATGTGCCTGGGCATGGAAGGCGTTGAGATACTCCACGACCACCTGGCTTGTGATACGGCCGTCGAACTCGTCTGTGATGGGATATTGCACGACATACGCTTGGCTATCGTAAGGTTTCACGTAGGCACCCTCTATGACATGGCTGTCACCATTGATGATGGCTGTCACGCCGTTGATGGCAGATGTTCCGGTGTTCTTGATACTTACAACGATGGGCAGGGTGTTGCTGCCGAGCAGCGAGGCGCTGCCATAATCCACATCCCATTCGCAACTGTTGCGGAAGTACTTCTCATTATACATGATTACGGCTCCATTCTCATTGACATCGGCAAGTGTATATACCGCGCTGATCTTGGCATCGTCGAGGAAACCGTCGAAACTGGTGATGATGAGGTTGCGCTGCATGTCTCCAACAGAGTCGATCATCTCTGCGCCCAATGTTATGGGGTCGGTAATCTGCAAGGCGTTGGATACGAAGATGCGCGAGGCCAGAAGCATCATGGTGGAGTTCTTCGAGTATTTCTTCTCACCCTCGTCGCCACGATAAACGTTGCTCATCTGTGTCCACATCACGGCAAAGTTGTCCAGATCCTCGGCATTGCTGTCGGTGACAATCTTCACCATGCCCGGCAGACCATGGCCCACGCCAAGGTCATTGCCCTGGCGGCCATCGCCCCTGCCAGTCATGTCTATGGTCTTGACATAGATGTCGGAGATGGAGTCGGAAGCGGCATAGATCATCGCCACTACAGCGTTCTGTCCCACTCGCTTCATGTGGAACGACTGTGCCTGGAGCGACTCGTCGTAATAGTTGACGGTGTTGCTGCTGATATATTTCGAGGCATAGCGCATCACGCTCTTCTGTCCAGTTTCCAACAAGGTGGCCGCCACGAGCACGGTGTCGCCACGCATCAGCAGGTCGTACTGTTGGATGGCATGGTCATTGTCGAGGTTGAAGTTGTAGAGTGCCGTCGGCTCGCTCCACGAGGTTCCATCAAAGGTACGGAGCAGCAGGTTGCCCTTGAACTGTATGTTGTCGAGTGAGTCTGCCGACTCGTTCGGATCGACGACATCGAACTTTCCGTGCTGATAAACCAGGGCGGCATGCCCGTTCTCCTGCATCGCCACTACGGGTTTCAGGTCAGCCCATCCGTCATCGGTCGTGACATCGGTGAACGTCCAGTCGCCTGTTCCTTGACGCATAGCCGCACGGATGCAGGTGGTCTGCTGTACTGTACTGTTCAGGCTTACCACATGATCTTCGTCAACCTCGCCGATGGCTTCCGACAACTGCTCAAAGGCTACAATCTCATGTTCGCCCCGCTTCGAGCGCATGTTGTTGCCGCCAAAGAGCCCATCGGCTGAGAGTGGCTCCTTGGTAATCCCGTTGCCTGCAATGTTGGCAACCACAACCTTGTCGTCGTTATAGTCGGATATTGCCCCCAAGTCATTATATACCACATGGTCGCCATCGAGGAAGTGAGGGTTGGCATCCATAGCCACATCATTGATGATAACCTCGCCGCTGATCTCTGTCGTCTCAGGGGCTGGTATTCTGTGGAGAGCCATAGCCAAGGGACTAACCCCGGCACTGCCATTGAGCCAATAGGGGAAGTCATCGTGGAACGGATTGTGGTCATCGTCGGGGAAGAGTCTTCTGCCACCAAGTTGGAAGCCCGCGCTGCCGCTCCAACTGAAGATCGGGGTTTTCAGGTTAAGATATGCCTGGCCGATGACAACGCATGAGAGGACAAGTCCTACCCCTGGAGCATAACTGTCGAACGGCCCTTCCACTCCAAAGCGGAAGCCTGCCTTGCCTCCGAGACGCAAACCAGCCTGAACGTTGATCCATGGAGAAACTTTCTTTTTAGCAATCTTCTCCGGAGAGAAGAGATCCAAAGAGGCTCCTGCCGCAACTTTTCCACTGAAATCGAAAAAGTAGCCCATGTTCGTGCTCGACATGCTCTCTTCGGCTCCTTGCTGGAAGGATTTTATTCCGAAGTCGAGTTGCATGGAAGCCTCGAAACAGGCAGTGAAGGATATGTAGTCCTCCAACTTTTTTAAAACTGATGCAAGAGACTGGAACCGCTCGTTCTCGGCAGCGTTCCAGCGCATACCGATACCATAACCTATCTGACCGGAAGCCTCGGTCACCTGGAAACGCTTGAAGTCGAACGGCGGCATCTTGAAGGCGAGGTTGGCACCACCAAACCATCCCTTGCCGATGCGTCGGCTGGAGATGTCGAAGATGTCATCAATCTCGTCGTAAATCCAATCATCGAAACTCACGTCATCACCGATGACACTTGCCTGACGACCATTCTTGCCTACAAGTTCATACTTCTCGAGTTCCTTCAGTTCTTGGCGCGCCTTGCTGTACTTCGGATCCTCTCCTGGCCGCTCGTCCTCACGATTGACCGTGAGGTTTATTTTCATGTTGATAATGTTCTTGCGGATATTATAGATTACAGCCGTATTGACGCTTACTGGTTTGAATGAGAACTTAAGTTGTAGGGGTAGTCTCAGGTCATAGCCTGCGTCGGCAAAACCGCGGGAGACGTTGTCTGCGTCGTTGTTGCCTACATAGTTTTCGTTCACCTCCTCGTTTGCCGCCTCATCCACGTCGTCACGGTTGAAATCGATATTCCTCAGGTAGGGAAACTTGGCATATTGTGTATCGCCCACCTTCAGCGCCACCTTTGCCGTACAGCCCTTGTCGATGACATCGAGAAGGTTGAAGCGCACGAAGTAGTAGTCGTAGGTGAAGGAAGTGAACTCAGACGCCCTGACCACCTCGGCGGTCTGCTCGGTGGCCTCCTTGGCGGTATTCGTCGCAATGTCGGTGGCGAAGAGTTGGCAGTCGGGGGCTGTACTTCCCTTTGGTATGGAGAAGGATGTCTCGAACTGTGCATAGCGTTCTATCACTTTGTTGTTGAGCAGTTTGGGATAGTCGTTGCCCAGGTCTTCCATGTAGGAGATGGTGTCGGCCTCGACCCTTCCTCCCAAATCGACGGCATCGATGGAACAGAGCCGATGGTCCACCCCCTGGCGTATGATGATGGCCTTCTCGTCGTTGAGGTTCATGAAGTGCTGGTCGCTGATATTGAACCCGCTGCTCACGGTTCCTTTTTGCGGGGTGAGTGCCACCTGGCAGAGATCGGGGTTGACAATGCCCTCGTCGTCAACGGCTCCCGGGTATTTATAGAGCATCGGCAGACAGCCATCGACGAGAATCTCGATGTAGGCGGGATTGCTCATCGTGACAATCTTGTGCTGTTTGCTCTTGCTGTCATACCCGTCGTATCTCACCGACGGATCATAAATGCGGTTGCCGGCATAATCCACTCGTTCCGGATGGATGGTGGCATTCTTTATCTGTTTGCCCTTATCATTAAACAGTGCCAGGTACAGCGTATCGTATCTCTCATAGAGTCCCGTCCCAAGCCAATTGAAGTTCATCATCTCCCTACCTTCGTGCTTATCCAGATTGAATGTGGTGGAGATTTCCATGGTATTCATGCGGTCGTTCAGGTCGATGCCCGCATGCAGTTTACTCTTGTCAATTCGCAGTTTCTTGTCGTCGCCACTCATCAGAAACACATCCAACAAATCACTATTCTTCGGCACATAGAAACTTTGGAACTTGTCACTCTGCAGGTCCAGCGTGGTGGATGTCTTATGCAGGTCGCCATCCTCATCCATATAGCCAGTGACATATTCCAGTTTGTAGGTCTCGCCCGTCACCTGCCGTTTCTGGTCGAGCATGAACATATACAGATTGTCATTGTCCCACTCATATACGAAGTACTTGAATTTTACTGTCTCGTCGTTGTCCACCCTCCTGACAGAAATTTGGTAGGCTACCGTGTCGCGTGGTACGGGGGCGTTGACGAAGAAGTAGTCGTCAACGGTCTGTGATATGCTGTCAGGACCATTGCTGACAACAACCTCGTAAGTGTGATGAATGTTGTCAAGATCTTCTATCTTGAAGCATAGCAGCCCATGGTCGCGCATTTTCCAGAACTGGCGTTTATCATCAAGGTTTTTCATCCTTTCTGAGGCGAGCATCTGCTTTAGTTGGTTCACCTCCACCAGGTTACCGGCAACTGTCTGCGCGCTAGTTTGCACCTCACGCCAGATGAGCCCGGAGCCCGCATCCTCTATTTTGCTAAAGTCGGTCACATCAGTCACATTGTTGGCATACCAAAGTCTGAAACTCTGAGCTTGTGAGGACAATGCCACAATCAGCATGAAAAGCCATGTAAGCGTAAACTTTCTCATATCACATTTTTTTTCATTTTTCTTTGTCGTCTACGGTCTCTGATTCCCATACATTCGTTCCATTACTCAGAGCCTCATCGGTACCCTCTGTGGGATCGTAAGGAAGCGTTTCGTCGTTACTTCCGTCAAGTAAATTCTCCGATGCACACAAAAAGATACTTATTGCCGGTGTCATGTATTTTGACTTCACCGCTGTTTGCTGTTCGTAGTCTTGCTTATTCATAGGTTTCTTTTCAATTATTTAGACATGTCGAGCATAGCGGAGCGGCTGAGGCCTTGGCTCACGCCATAGTCAATGAGTTTTTGGTTGCGTCGCACCTCGCGGACGATGCTGTCATCTTTCAATTTCATGTCGCGCTCTTGACGGTAAGCATGCCAGAGCAATAGCGCCACAAGCACGACGAGTACCGCTACGACTACAGCCAGAATAATGATTAATGTGGATGTTTGCATGTTTTTTGCTTTATTTGTTAATGACATTCACAAAAATAAAGAAATCTGCCTATGCAAACAATAGCACAGACAGATTTGGAAGCGTTTTCAGACAGATTTGGAAGCTTTGTGCAAGTTGCGCGCCATCGAGCTCGCTCGAAATGGCCGAGGCGCAGCCAAAAGTATCCAAACGAAAAGACGAAATTGGAAGCGTCAGGACTGCTTACGTCGGGCCTCGCGATAATCTGAGGGAGAAAGGCCGAAGTGTTGTTTGAAGCAAGTGCTAAAGTAGCGGTGGCTACTGAAGCCGCTGGCCAGAGCTACCTGACTGATATCAAGGTCAAAGCGGTCGGTCAGCATCTGCGCCGCGAAGTCAAGGCGCAGGGTGTTAACGTAAGCAGACACATTCTTATAACCTCCTCCACGCACAAAGGCATTGCCGATACGTTCTTTGGGCAGGGAGAAACGCTCGGTGAGCATCTGGCGGTCGCAGGCGGGATTGAGGAAAAGCTGCTCGCGCTCGATGGCGACGCTGAGGAACTGGAAGAGGTCGGCATCGGAGAGCACAGACGGGTCGGTGGTGTCGTCTATCGGTATGACGGTCTGCTGTTTCTCCTTTAGCTGCTCCTTGGCCGACAATAGCTCGGAAATCTCCCGTGACAGTATGCGGTTCTTGCGCCTAACGACGCGCTGATAAAACGTCAAAATGGCGATGATCGTCAGCAGCAACACTGCCAGCAGCCCCAACCCGAAGGCCACCTGTCGCGAGTGCACCGCGTCGGCTTTCTGCCGTTCTATTTCCATATTCTGCTCATAGTCGCGGAACCTCGCAGTGGTTAGGTCTTCGTACATAGCATCAAGTTTCTGTGTCTCGCCGAGCAGGCACCACGTCGGCGCAATCATCTTGCGCCCGTCGAGCGTCTGTCCGTAGTCACTCTTCTCGAATCGTTCCAGACATTCTTGCGCCTTTTGATTCTCGCCGCCCCTCGCATAGGCTTCGGCCAGAAATCCGTAGGCTTGGGCGCGATAGAAGTCAATATATCCTTGCCGGTCTTCGTCGGAGGGTTCTCGGTAGGTGTCATCGCGGTAGTCATCGGGGTGCTGCTCATAGTCAGTTAGGCGGTCGATGATGTGGTGGGCAACGGGGATAACATCGGCATGGCCGTCGTTCTCTCTCAGCAATGCAATCTTCCGCTTGGCGGCAATCACCCAGGCATCCAACTCGTTAAACTTACGCACGTTGTCAAGCTTCGCCAACACACCGTCAATCTTAGAAACGCCCTCAGCCTTTCGCCCAACATGGGTAAGGAACAACCCCATCTCAGCCTCATTGCGCAGGGCCTCTGTCTCCATGCCCTTCTCACGGCACAGCACCACCAACTCGCCGCTCCACCTGATTACCTGTTCATCGTCATGCCGCAGTCGGCAAGCGTTCACCAACGTTTCCAACAAGTCCTGCCGATATGCCAGATTCTCCTGTGCCACATCGAGAAGCATCAGCCGCTCGCCGATGACAATAGCCGAGTCGAGCATCTTGCCCTCCAACCCCTGACTATACACCCTAACGCGCAGCAAATCGGACTGATAGTCGGGCAGCCCTGCCGCCCTAAGCGAGTCGATGACCTCCAGAGCCCGCTCTGGCTCCCCAGCCGCCAAATCCATCACCCGTGCAGTAGCCTGCTTTATGTCAGGCACGATACCATCACTCTCAGCACCGTCATGCCCCTTCGTACAGTCCACCAATATCAACAGAAAGGCTATAACCGATACTATATTTGTTATACTGTATTGCGCTTTATGCATTTCTTTTTATATTTATGTGAGTTCAACGAAATATTACCATCTGAAAATACTGGGCAAGTGTATGGGCTTCCGTTTCGTTGACAGCACCCCGCTAAGGGTTCTGAAACCGTCAAAGCCTGAACCTGAGCGTCAATTTGTTGCTGGCTTTACGTTTTATTCGTTCTTACATACAGACGGGCGACGATGGCGCCGCTGATGTTATGCCACACGCTGAAGATGGCACCAGGGATGGTAGCCATGGGATAGGCGGCGAAATGGAGCGTGGCTAATGACGAGGCGAGGCCAGAATTCTGCATACCTACCTCGATGCTGACGGCCCGCTTCTTCGGCTCGGCAAGCCCTAACAGCCATCCTATCAGATAGCCAAGACCTAGTCCGCAGATGTTGTGAAGCATGACCACAACGACAATGACCAGACCGCCTGCCAGCAGTTTATGGGCATTGGCCCCGATGACGATAGCCACGATGAAGGCGATGGCGAGCGATGAGACGGCAGGCAAGTAGGCTGTGGCCTTCTCCGTGAACTTGGTCCAAAGTCCCTTGACTATCAATCCCACAACGATGGGCAAGATAACCACCCAAAGTATGCTCATCAACATGCCCGCCACATCCACATCGACGCTTTTCCCGGCCAAAGCCCATGTCAGCAAGGGTGTCAGCAGCGGAGCCAATAAGGTGGAAACGCCTGTCATGCCCACGGACAATGCCAAGTCACCTTTCGCCAGATAGGTAATGACATTCGAGGCCGTGCCGCCAGGACAACAACCCACCAGCACCACGCCAAGGGCCAGTGCTTCATCGAGTTGGAACAGTCGAGCCAGTCCCCAAGCCAGCAGTGGCATGATAGTGAACTGTGCAAGACAGCCGACAATGACATCCTTTGGGCGACTGAACACGATTTTAAAATCCTTAAGGTTCAGCGTCAATCCCATGCCAAACATCACCACTCCCAAAAGATAGTTGATAACCGTCGTTGGTACTTGTTGCAGCACACTTGGGAACGCCAATGCCAGCATGGCAGCTGCCAGAACCAGCACGCCCATATAGTCGGAAATTAGTTTACAGAGTCGTTTCATCGACAATATCCGTTTTTATTGTTGCCAGCACCCTGCGGAGAGCTCTGAAACCGTCAAAGCCTGAACCAGTGCGTCAATTTGTTGCTGGCTCATGCCGTGAGAGAGCAGAAAATTGGAGAAAGCTTTCGCATAATCTAAGTCTTGCAGCAGAGATTCGTCATCAACGCCGGCATAATACGTCAGACACATGTTGAGTCTCAATGATACCAATGCATTGCAAACACCGGGGTCTTTTTCTGGAGTGATTTCATAATAGTTATCGTATGTCTTCAGATAGTCGGCCACCATCTCCTCATAAGTGGCTCCGCACAGTCCCTCAAGCAATGCGCACACATACCCGGTACGGTCCTTTCCCTCCATACAATGGACGACGTAGGGTGCTGGGTATGACGGCAGTACCTTTAGTGCTTCTATCAGTCGGTTGTTAAAATCGGCTGCCGTAGGATCGGCCTTCAGCGGACACAGAATCACATGGCCACTCTCCCATAGTGTACGGCTGTATGATGGCATGTCGTAGTTCTGTATCATCTCCTCGGTGTCGGCGAGGTTGAGCACAGTCCTTACATTTTGCCGTTCCAGATACTCCGATACATAGTTGGCACGATTGATATCGTTGCAGAACGGTGATGACGTGCGATGAAGTCTTCCGCTTGCAATGTTGCCGGCATTCACTGCGCGTGCATTGGCGAAAGCCTCGTCTGAAGGATAGTTTTCGCGGATGTTGGTGTATTTCATGCTCAGGGCCTGCTGCACGTCAATTTTGCCACCCTTTTCCTTCATCCTAATGATGAAAGTCTGCCCTTCCAGCCCTGTGAGTTCTTCGGGCAGTCCGATGTTGTTGGCGGTGAAGCAGATGGAGGGATAACTGGGATAGGCCACGAACAGATAGTCTCCCGTGCGAGAATAGTAGCCATCGTAATAGGGCACGACTAATTCCTTGCCGATGATGGTGATGCTGAGGATGTCGCCGAGTGCGAATCCAGCCTTTGTCATATCTTCCGCTGTCAGGTCCACCATTGCACCGCCGAACTCATTATAAGAAACAATCTTGCCTTCCAGCATCAACTCGTTGTTGGTTTCTTCGTTGTCAGAACAAGAGGATGTCAGGGTTGTTAAACCTACAAAAAGTATGAGAAGGATAGACCTCCAACCTCCTTGCAACGAAACTGAGGGGAAAAAGCATTCTGTTTGAATTAATGTCATAATATCCGAGTATGGTGTTGTGATATATTCAAAAAAATAATGAATCTAATGTCTGCTCCGCTATCGTCATAATGCTTGCACATCATGTTTCGGGGGCAAAGATATAAAAAATTGGCAAATTGCAAACTATATTGCCAAATAAGTTGTTTCTCCAACTTTCAATTTGACTAAATACAATTGTCGCTTCGCAATGAAGAATCATTCTTCAAAGAGAAGCGACAATTTTTGTGAAATATTTGAGAACTAAACCTATTGATTATTCTTTGTTTAGAAGCGTCCGCCTCCGAAGCCGCCACCGCCGCCGAAGCCGCCGCCTCCACCGAAGCCACCGCCTCCACCAGGACGGCCACCACCGCCACCAGGACGACCACCGCCGCCGGGCATTCCACCACCAGGCATTCCACCGCCGGGCATTCCACCCGGGCCAAACATACCGCGTTGTTGACTCATCGGGTCTTTTCCACCGAAGAAATTGAACTTATAGATAACATGCAGCATGGCATAATGGTTGATGCTGTTGTATTCTGTATCCTGACGCATCATCGCGTTGATGGTGCGAGTCAGGTTGCTCTGCTGGTGAAGGATGTCATAGAACTGGAGCGTGACACTGAGGTTACCCTTCAAGAATGAGTGGCTCAACTGTGCGTTCCAAATCAGCTCGTTGGTGTTCATCGACTTATCACTGTATCCACGGCGTGAGTTCTCATGGATATCGGAGGAGAGGGATGAGCCCCACGGCAGGTAGACGTTGAGGTTAAGGCCATAAGAGAACTGCCAAGTGTCAAGGTCGCTGTTGGGCTGCAATTTATTGCGTGCATGCATATAGGTCATTTCACCATTCAGGTCAACCTCCAGCCAACTATTGCGGAAGCTCGTTGACAGTCGTTCGCCCAATGTGGTGGTACGTGTGTAGTTGCGCTGTGAATTCTGGGTCATGCCAAGCGACAGATAACCTACACTCTGGTTGTAACCAAGGTTGGTGAAGGTATTGACATTCCAATATCCCGTGCTGTCGATGGACGTGTTGAACATCAATCCCAATTGAGAGCTCCAGTTACCATTGATATTCTCCGGCCGCGTGGTACGTCCACCCGTATTCTCATCGTAGGTCACCATGTTGCTGATGCTGTTTCTGGTGACATTCAAATTACCGAATGCCATGATAGACCGCTGGTGCGACTGAATGTAGTTATTGTAGTTAATCCTCATATTGTGGGTGAACGAGGGTTTCAATCCCGGGTTACCCTTTGTTATGTTCAGCGGGTCGGAGTCGTCGGTGATGTCGAGCAGGTCGGACATGTTGGGTTGGCTGGAGCGTCCACGATAATTGATGCGCAGGTTGCTCAGTTTCGAGAAGCGATAAAGGAAATTGATCATCGGCGATACGTTGGTCACCGAACGGTCCATGTCGACATGCACACCTTGGAAATCCTGAGTGTATTTCGACTTTTGCGGTTGCACCATGAATCCCGCATTGAGTTGGAAATTAGGCTGTATCCAACGATAGGTGAGCTGTATCTCATGGATATAGTTCTTGTATTCCGAGAAGCGGCTCAAGTCATCGTCAAGATATGCCTCCAAGGGGTTGGTCAGTCGTTCGAGATAAGCATCCCACATACGGTAACCCGGTGTCAGTCCTTCGGAGAAGGCCAATCCCATATCGCTGAAGTCGTATGTCGCCCTGTCGCTCTTGTTGTAACGGTATTGATAGCGATAGCTGAACTGGAGGAACATCGCTTTGGCGATGGGTTCCGAATAAGTCACCTGGAGAGCGTAGCTCCAGTTCTTCGTCGGCGTGGTGTTATAACGGTTTGTCTGGTAGGTGGAATCCAATCCCAGATAGTTCTTTATCTGGTAGAGGTGCACGTCGCTCACGGAAAGTTGGGTGTTGTCGTTCTTTCCATAGCTCAGGTCTGTGCGCAGGGTGACGTTTCTTCCGCTGTCGTTGAGTTTGCGGTTGAATTGGATCATGGCGTTGGCATTGGTGTTTTCACCATAGGTAATGCTTCCGTCTTTCTGCGTGTTAACCATGACGTTTTGTTCCGCCATCTTGTCTATGTCTTCATCACTGAGCGGGTTATCCACATAATCATAGGGGTTGTCGTTGAATTGCGCAGACCGTTGTATGCGTGTACCATCGCTGGTGCTGTAAGAGATAGAGGGCCGGAACATTATGTTTGTCATGGTGTCAGGTTCCCATTCTATGCGCATCTGTCCGTTCCACGAATTGTTGCGGTTATAGCTTTGGTTCAGCGAGTTGGAGAACGAGTTGGCGATACTGACGAAGTTTTCCGTTGCTCTTTTTGCAAGAACATCGCTATTGCGGTGGTTCCACCTCACGCTGGCATCCCATTTCAGTTTGTCGGAACCCACATAGTTGAAGTTGACACCCAACATCTTCGATGCGTTGAGTCCATCTTGGTTGACACCGAAGCGGCGTCCACCGCCACCACCAGGGAATCCCATGTCATTGGTATTATTGGCATTGCCGAAGAGCATCAGGCGTACATCACTATTGAAATAAGCAGCCATAAGTCGTTCCGAGTATCTGTCATGGGTACCTATGCCCAAGTCGGCGTTTCCCGTTAGGCCCTTATTCATGCCTGGTTTGATGCCGAAGTCAAGCACCGTCTCCTCCTCTCCGTCGTCAATGCCCGTGATTCGAGCCAAGTCGCTCTTCTCGTCATAGGCCCTTACCCTTTCAACGATGGAAGTGGGCAGGTTTTTGAGTGCAGTCTGCGTGTCGCCGGTCATGAATTCCTTGCCGTCGACTTTGATTTTCTTCACCTCCTTGCCATTGATGGTGATTTTGCCATCGTCACCCACCTGGGCACCCGGCAATCTCTTCACCAGTTCTTCTATGGCGGCACCTTCTGGTGTTCGGTAAGCCGAGGCGTTATAGATGAAGGTGTCCTCCTTGACCACCACCTTGGCGGCCTGTCCTGTCACCGTCGTGCCTTTAAGCATGATGGCATCAGACTGGAAGATGACGTCGCCAAGGTCCATCTGTTCTCCTTGCCTCACTATGATGGTTTTGAGCAAAGGAATATATCCCACACTTGTCAAGCGCAGGATGTACTGACCCGCCGAATCGACGGGCAGCGTGAAATAGCCTTCCTCATCACTGATAACACCACTGACGAAAGTGCTGTCTTTTCGCAATAATTGCAAGGTTACTTGCATCACGCCCTCATGGGTATCCTTATCCAAGATATGTCCACTGATTTGCGCAGGCGTCTGTTCTGGTTGCTGTGCCCATATGTTACCTAATCCCAGGCAAGCCCATATGGCTAAAAACAATAATCGTTTCATCAAAAAAAAATTGAGATTTGTTGTTATGACGTGGAAAAAAACAAAAAGTTTAACCACCTCCACACAAATGCACATATTTTTAGATTCTTTAAAGGTGGACTCACAAAAACCAACGAAAGGATACGGAAAACCGAAAAAAGCATTAACTTTGCCCCAAATTAATTAGGCACACCCATGTTAGAGAACGTCATCATCACCCAAAACTTAGAGCAAGACTTGCAACAAGCCATCGACGACATACAGCCTGACAAACTGTTTGCGCTCACCGACACGAATACCCAAGAAGCATGCTATCCACTCATCGAAACGTGGCCTTGCATGGCTGGAGCGCAAAGTATTACCATCGCTGCCACCGATGACCATAAAGACGTGGCATCACTCAGCGAGGTGTGGAGTGCGTTGGGTCAAGGGGGAGCCTCGCGTCACTCCTGTCTCGTCAATTTGGGGGGTGGCATGGTGACCGACTTGGGCGGATTCGCCGCCGCCACTTTTAAACGCGGCATTGCCTTTATCAACATCCCCACCACGCTACTCTCGATGGTTGATGCTTCTGTGGGCGGCAAGACGGGCGTGAATTTCAACGGCCTAAAGAATGAGGTGGGTGTGTTCCGCAATGCCAACCGTGTATTGCTTTCCACCTGTTTCCTTAACACCCTCGACAACGAAAACCTGCGCAGCGGATATGCCGAGATGCTGAAGCATGGGCTGTTAAGCACACCTGAGATGTGGAAGGAACTAATTTCTTTCCCGTTGGAAAAACCCGACATGGAACAGTTGCAACAGATGATAGGCCGTTCTGTGGCGGTGAAGGCCGACATCGTGGAGGCCGATCCCTTGGAGCGTGGCATCCGCAAGGCTCTCAACCTGGGTCATACCGTCGGCCATGCTTTCGAGTCATGGGCCATGCAGCGCAAGACACCTATCCTGCACGGTTATGCCGTGGCTTTCGGCATGGTGGTGGAGCTGTATCTCAGTGTGGCGAAATGTGGTTTTCCCACATCGTTGCTTCGTCAAGCCACCCATTTCATTGATGATTATTATGGCACGCTTCCCATCACCTGCAAGGACTACCCCACCCTTCTGGAGTTGATGACACATGACAAGAAGAACCAAGACGGGCGCATCAACTTCACGCTCCTCGGCAATATCGGTGACATCCGCATCAACCAAAACGCCTCAAAAGAAGAGATTGAGGAAGCTTTAGACTTTTTCAGAGAAGGACAGTGAAGTCGGAAGTAATTTTTGAGCGAGGGGATGACGGATGATTAGTTTGAATGACCGAGACTCCTTGATCATTTCTTTCGTTCTACTTTTGCCCTATTCATGATAATGGTTTCCTCATACGGTGCTCCCATCGTCCAATACTTGTATTCGTCGATATAGAGATAGGGATGGTAATACTTTCCCCAGTGTTCATATACACCAAAACGACGTTGCATATCGATGAAATACAAGAACTCCTCGTCTGTCAAGGAACATTTGCCTCGCACGATATATTCGTGTGGTGCCCATGTCATTGTTTTGGCAAATGTCCATTGGCAACGGGAAATCATCTCACGAAGTTTTGAGTAATCTATATCTTTCTTCATTGTTCGATGACTATATTAATGAATACACGGCACTATTTTAACGGATAATCAGGAAAACCTTTTACCTTCTATAATCAGCATATATTACACATCCACACCCTGAACATTTAATTGTACAAAATTGTGCGTTCCACTCTTTCTGTTATTAACTGTGACATAGTAATTAGTTGATTTCAACTATACCGTCTTACAATTTTGATGGTCAGATGCACCTGATTTTCTGGGTGCGCGTCGGGATTGATTTTACAAATGCGACATTCAAAGATATCTGTCCATCCCATTTCGAGAATACTGGCAATGGTCTCGTTGTCCTTACGTGGGATGTAACCGATGCGGAACGAGTCATCCAACTCCTTGTCATCATAGACGACGGCTACGGCTTCAGGGTCATAGCGGTTATCTATTTCACGCTCCAAACGGAGAACCGTTCCCACCTTCAACTTGTCCCACACCTCATCAGCATCGTGAAACTTACGACCAGCCAAGTGGCAATCCATGTAAAACTTCTTTTTCGTTTCCATAATTTTGAATGTTTTGTTAAACTTCATCTTTACGGAAGCAAAGTTAGAGGCATGTTGCACCATATTGTGGTACAGCTTGAAGAAAAAACGTTTTTTCTACTGATTATCTTATTTTTCAGGCTCTTTATATCTGTTCATGGCAGACTGAAGCCATCGTTGTATATCATCAGCTACATGTTGGGGCGAAAGAACTTGGACCAAATCTCCCCTTGACAAAACATGTCCTTTAAAGTCTGCCGTTGGCCGCAAATACAGTTCATAATCGGTATACTCATCAGTCACATTGATTTCTCTTTGTGAATGGTGTAACGGCAAGTCACGCATATAATGAGGTTCCAGACCATATGCTCGCAATACAATTCGCTCTGGCTTGCTACCATCTCCTACAACAATACCAAAACACTCATTGAAAAATGCAGCAGCGTCGAAATCTGGATCAAGAGAGAATTTGGACTGCTGCAGTTCCACATTCTCTATGCGGTCAAGGGAAAAAACAGCAAATTTCTCCTCTCCGTTTTTAGATGAATGTCTGACCATCGATACCAATACATACCATCTACGGCGGAACAACTTCACACAATATGGAGCGACAGAGAACGAATTGGCTGATGTCGCCCCATAGCGGCGATAGGTCATCATAATTCTACAACTTCTGCGCATTGCCTTGATGATTTGTTGCAAATGAATGTCACCAGAAGGTATACTCTCTAATAATATACGGTGATGCAATCCTACGTTCTCATCAAGCATGTTACTCACGCTGAGCGTCGAGAACAACCAGTTCTGCACACTTTCCTCCTCTAGCACCTCCTTGTTATAAATGTAGTAACGGTACCCATCTTTCCTGTCACATTCAATGATGACACCAAACATGTCAAAAATAGCGTCACGGTGACGGTTGAAGGTGGTTCGCGAAAACTCCAGTCCACCGCTTTCCTCCTTTCTTTTCCATCGTTCGTTAATTTCGGCGAAGGTAATCTTTCCGGCCCGATTGATGGTTTCTATCAACCATATGTATTCTTTGAATAGTATGGGGATTTTCATAGTAAAAACAGAGTTTCTATATGTCGTTCTTGGACAGTATAAAATATTAACAGTGAGGCTGTTTATGAGTTCTTACAAGTCGATTAAATGGACTTAAATCGAAAAGGAGTTGGTGCATTTGCTCTTTCGTCACTTTTCCTTCAAGAAGCTGAAGAAGTTCTTCCTGCCGTGGTTGCCCCATTGTAAGGCGGTATAAAGAGAGAACATCTATTAGCCGTTTATATCTTAGTTCGTCTATACTCATAGGATATAGTGGAACAAGACGTTCGATGAATTCAAGTATTTCACTATGCTCTCTAATGATTTCCCTTGGTAAACACCAATATGGAACCATTTCAGAATAGTCTGTTGAAGAATCCTTTCTCCATCGTTTGTCTGTTTCTTCAAACATCTCTTCCCATGAAAAGAACTCATTACCAAAGAACTTTGCAATGTTTCTGCGTATTGCCAGACATTTGTATCTGTTGATTCGCCCTTCCCGCTGTTCCATGTCAACAGGATTACTTGGAAGATTCCAATGAACTATCTTGCGTGTATACCAATGGAAGTCGAGACCTTCTTGTCCTACACTTGTAGTAGCCAAGACAAATGGACGGAAAGGTGAATTAAATGCCTGTTGTAGAGTTCCATTGTGCTTGAGATTTTTATCTTGTACGACCTTTGCATAGTCAAATGCGAAACTCCTGCGCATTGGCATAGGAGTACCGCTTTCTTTACAATAGGAATCAGTGGTGTGAATTCTATACGGAGTTGCGGAAATAAACGTTGCGTTCAATTTTTCCACAATTAAATCTGCATGGTGCCCTTCGTCTATCATATGACAATACTCATCCAATACTGCTTGGAGATTCCCCATCATACAATAGTACAACACTTGTTCGTAGTATATTAATCCTTTAGGTGTAGACAATTCCACTGCTGCGGAATTTTCACGTCGGTTGAAAAGATTCACTATACCATCAGCCACATCTTTGGCATTGATAATATCATAGTCTGAAGGAGCGTCTTTGGGTTTCAATGCATTTTCAAGAATTCTTAAAATGCAAACAGCAGGAGAAGCTATGGACATAAATGCCAGCGTCTGAGCAGCTCTTAGAGGTATTCCGTGTAATTCGACATCTTCCCCTTCAAGTTTACGAATGAGCGTCAATAAAGATTCGGCACTGGTAACATTACGGACAGGAAGCTCTAATAGATCTATATCTGTTTGTATTTTTTCCTGAATAATCTCGATAATTGCATCAATTTCTTGGCCAAAGTACAAACGAGGGTCATATTTGTCAGCGAGATATCTTGATGGATATTCCAATAATACACCACCTTCTTCTTGCATACGATTCATACCTATCTTTTTATTCGTTTTATAGGTGATTCCTTCGTTTTTATATGCTCCTACAACATTTCGGCGTTCTGATTCATATGATAGCATTACAGCCAGCATTCTTGGCACCATTTCCCAGGCAGAGAAGACTAAGACTTTGGAGAAATCCTTATTTATTGCAAACACGTTATTTGGAGGAATAGTATAATATGGGTGTGAGGCTGGAATCCAAAGCAGTTGCTCTGCATGATTCTTGAAAAGCATTGTTTCAAGTGCCACGAGTTTCGCATTTGCAGGTTCTATCGGTTTGTAGTTATACACTTGTCCACCCTTTAATATTAATCGCTGCATCCTCGAATTCTTAACAACAGGAATGTCCATCCCATTGAAAGCAGCCTCAACGGTCTTGCCTTCTTGATACTTCTGCATAAATGAGAGCAGATAAGGTGCGGACTTAACATATTCTATTGGAATGTTGTAGCTTGGATTGATGCCTATACGTTCGCCGGAGTTCTTCTTCCTTTCCAGTTTCTTTTTGGCTTTTTGCAATAGCTTTTGCATTTGGCAATAGGCAAGAATGTCATCCCCAGATATGGCCATTTTCTCTAGTGGAACGGTTTTTATAAGTCCTTCACTGTATCGTTCGGTGCGACAAATAACATCATACATTTTGTCTTCTGCCTTTTGTTTGCTGATGACTAATGCGTCAAATATATCACTGCTGATGTGAGATAGTTTGTTGGAATAGTCCTCCCATACTGTATGGAAAGATTCGCTTTCTGTCGATTCTTTTTTGAATAGGAACCGCATCAGCTTCAGGAAGTCTTCATACTGTTCGTCACAGTTCTCTTCATTTAACTCTTCCAAGGTTGTGAAAGGTTTATATGGCGTAGCTGAAAGTAATAGGATGTAGGGATGTTCATTGGTAAAAAATTCGCGGGCTATCATGGATTCCTCGGATTCACTGCTGGTATCCAGTAGTCCGCTGAAACGTTGAAATTCATCCATAATAACCAAGTCTGGCTCTAATTGGTTCAAACTCACCTGTGCAAATGCTATTCTGAGTTTGTTGATTATCCATGATGGCATTTCTTTTGCTTCACCATTCACATATTCACAAACAGATTTTATAATTTGAGTGAAAACCTTGTTCCCACGTAAGAATTTTACAATGTTATTTAGATATTCAGTGCCACAGTTGCTAACACGTTCACAATAGTAAGAAACTAGAACATCCCAATTCTCCTGACCTTTATTCATTGTTTTCAACAGCAATGAAAGTCGTTCTCTTTTACCTGCAAATACATCCATTTCTTTTAGTATGGCGAATATCAGGGCGCGTTCGTTCGCATTTCCCGGACCACCTGTGATACTGAAAGATGTTGAAGGTGTTAATGGTATAAGTTGCTGTGGTAATTCAGTCCCATTCTTTCCCTCCTGCAGCATCTTCCTCTCTTGTAGAATCAAGTGCTGCATAGACAATCTGCTGTCTTGCATCTGCATGATGTCCTCTTTGGGAATGCCTAAATTACGGGTATTCTGTTGAATAATATTCTGATTGGAGCATACGTATACCACCCTATATATTCCATCAGTCTCAACACCTGGCAGGGTTTTAGCCATTTCCACCACAGTTCTTGCCATAATGGTTTTTCCCAGTCCTACTTCGTCGCTAAGCAAGACGCGTTTTTGGCCGCTTTTGAATATCTCGATGATACGCTCTGCTGTTGCTTTTTGAAAATCTTTAGCATTACTCATAGTGCGGAGATTTGTTTTGAAACGTTTTGGAACATCTGCAAAATTCTTGTTAATTCATCTGGGACAATATCCTTTTTCATCTTTTTGATGAATTTTTGTACTTCAGCAATCTGCTCTGGATTGTTTCTCGCAGTACGAAGTAACTGTTCATATAGCGGCATCGTTGTGGCTTGTGAGCCAATGCCGTATGAACTCTTGTTCTTTTCTTGAATCATCTGTTGTTCGAAGACAAACTCGGAAGGACGGTCGCTCAACATAAAAGCAACATAATCAAGTAATTCCTCTTTCTTCGTTACAATGCTCTGGTATATAGCTTCGTCTCTATTCACAGGCATACCTGAAGTTTTGACCTTTACCACCATCTCCATGAAGGAACCGTCTTCGCATGGAATTCTAAGAACATAAAACTCTGATAGTAAAAAAGCTGCCAATTCAGTAAAAGAGACCTGTCTGCCAATAGGTTTCCATAGATTCTTACACTGTAAGGGTCTAACAGAAATTTCATCATCAACTTTTCCTTGTACAGACAAGTTGATGTCATACCAACCGTCCTTCTCGCTTGGCTTGATGGTCGCTCTTTTCAAACAGTCTATAGCCTTTTTTAAAGCAAGTTCTTTCTCGTTCTTTTGTCGTGTGTTCGTCGCTTCAGGATTGGGGGCATCCATTATTACAAATCTGTGTTCACTCACCATCTCTTCAAGCAATTCCTTGATGCGGTCGTTGGTAGTTCTCTTATAATGCAATCTCAAAAGGAATTCGGCATTCTTGTCGAAACCATTTACCGTAGCATTGGTACTGCCAAGATATAGAGTGTAACCAAGGTCTTGACCAGTCACCCTGTGTGTCAGATACATTTTTGCATGTAGGTCAACATTTGCTGTCGTATTGTCTATCATGGTATCATTGGGAACCCAAACCTGCTCGAACAAATCAAACACTTCTTGTGTGACATATTCCTTTCTTGTAATTAAAATGGTGTTCCGGCTCTCGTAATGATAGTCTTTTTTCCTTGACGTTAGCCAAGAAAGGGTGGAGAGGTCAATGAAGGGAGATATTACCATTATCCGGTCACCAGGTAAGTATGATTTCAGGACGGAACCGTATTCGGAAAATTCATCTTTTCCATATACAAATGGAAAGAAGCCATATCCTTCTTCTTCGTTCTTTTCAGCATCTTCTGTTTGGAATGGTGTGTCAAGTTCAAAGCGGTCAACATATTCCAATAACTCAGCCAATAGTCTGACTTTCTCCGCTTTAACTTTTTGAGACTGTGCATATTCGCTCAACCACAGCAGCATATCCTTAAGGGACTTATGCTTTTCAATTCCCTTTCTGCTTCGTCTTTTGGAAATGCGACCTCTTAACGAGCAACAAATGTCAAGGCAGGTCGAAAAATCCAAATTCCGACTCATCACTGACAACTTCAGCCATTCAGATCCTTCTTTATCCGTTTCTTTAACCAACCAGAGCTTTGGATGAAAATTGGTAAGAATATCCTTCGCGTTTTGGACCTCAAAGATACTATTCTCTAACAGCGAATAGACGGTTCTCGTTTCTTGTGGAACATGAATACTGCCTTTATTACAGAATACAGCTATTTTATCGCTACTTCTGCGAATTCCTTCCAATAGATATGCAGGACTTAGTTTAACGCTATTATCAAGCTCACCCAATTCGCCAAAAGCGAGAGGAACGGTTAACATTGCCTCCAGATTTAGGGAGTAAGTCAAGCCAACTGCAAAATCTACTTTACACCCATCCGAAACAAGTTGTTCGCCATAAATCAAATCTTTCAATAATTCCCTTGCCATATTACATCGCCTTTCTAATTTCGTTGATAACTTGATAAACTATCTCGTTCCATCTGAATGACAACATCTGTGGCCATCCACGTTCCTCGCCTTTGTATTTGGGATTTCTGAGTTTGTTTCGACCAGGCTTGACGGCTTTCTCTCTAGCGACAATTAAATCATCGAGCTTATCCCAATTGCGTTTTTCAATCTGTTCAACAACTCTTTTGCAAAATGATATAACGGTATTTTCCGTAACATGGTTGCGAATAAAAAACAACATATCGTCTATAGCTTGACGCGTAAAATCAGTGGGATATTGATTCAGCACTTCTTCTATTCTTCCTTGAAGTTGGTCTGCTTCTTCCTGTTGCTCATTATAGATGGCCATAATGTGGTTGAATCGTAATTGCACAACGTAAGCAAGATGGGAGAATCGTTGCCCCATCCGATACTGTTTCATATACTCCGCAAAATCCTCCGGCATATTCTGCCAGATGGTTCCAAGGGCATCATATTCTGGTAGGACTTCCACATTGTTGCGAAGGATATAGGCCAGCATCGAATCCATGCTTTTCATTGAGTTCACGATGTGCCCCTTGATATATTCAGCTTCTTTCTTTGTTAGTTCCAATGGTAAAACCATACCATAGTCAAAATCATAGTTTTCTCCACTAACAGAAAAGAATTGTTGCAAACCACTTAAATCTTCGGAATCACTCATCTCTCCTTCTTCAGAAGTCTTGTATTTCGGCTTTTGTTGGTTGATTTGCTTGCTTCGTTCAAAAATGAGTCGGTAAATATCAATGTCACCTTTCACCATGTCAAATGTTCTGAGTCCGGTCATATAAATATAAGTCGGATCATATTTGACAAACTTACTTGGGTCATTCTTTGCAGCTGCAAGCATTGATCTACCGGTGATGCCGGTCTTTTTGTTCTCATCATTACCAGCACCATTAACCAACATATCTGTTAATCTGATTTCCCATCTCACGATTTGCGCCCTTACATCACGGACTTTATTGTAGTTCTTCTTTGTTGCTTGATAGAACAAAGAAGGCATAACTGCAAAATACTTGGCACGACGTTGAAGGGTTGACATACCGGGAAACATCATGTTAGCGAAAGCATCACGTATTCTCCCGAAGCCAAGTTCATCAATTGCTGTTTGGTCGCGAACCATCTGCAACACTTTGTTCTTTCTGGCCAATTCTTCTTGACTAAAGTTTACAAATCCTATCTCCATAATTTTTTACGAACCCAAGGAAACTAATAATAATAGGTCTTTCTATCTACAACATATATTTTTCCAAACTATATGAAGTTTCCCACCATTTTATTTTATGCAAAGATATAACAATCTTGTATCATATCATGGTACAGGTTACTTTTTTTATAGAGGAAACACACCCATAGTGGTTTTATCATAAAGGGAATATTAAATTAGTGGCTCAATGATGGGAAGAGCCCCTTCATGTTTGTTCACCTGCTTCCAATGACCTCCTGCACGGCCCCTTTTCAGATTATGTTGAAGGTCATTGTACTTCACATGGATGGCGATGCTATTGCCAGAGGATGCTATGCGCTTGACATAGTCCTCATATTCCTCTTCTTTGTTGTGTGTCAATAGTCGAAGTGCATCAACGATTGGCTCATCGACACCACGGGCAAGTAGGTCATCAAACGTAAAATCGGTGTCTTCTACCACATCATGAAGCAGTCCAGCGATGATTTCCTCTCGGTTATTGCCTGCCAATCCCACAGCCATGGGATGCAGAATGACCGGATTATTGTCAAGATCTTTCTGTCCTTCATGCGCCTCTATTGCCAGGCGCAAGGCATTTTCAATTGTGATCATAAAAACATTTTGATTTGATTGAATTAGAATTTTACGTAATCTTCTAAGTGAACATCGAGGGTATCTTTCGTATTATCTTTCCCGTTTCGGTCATGGGGAGGCGGTTGACGAAGAGTGCTTTGCGGGGGCACCAATAGGGAGGGAGGAGGCGGACAAAAGTATCGTGGTGACGATGGAGCCATTGCTCGGGTGATTCATCAACGGTGGATGATTCGGAAAGTTCACGACGATGCTCCTTTTGCACTACGATGGTGACCACCTGACCGAGAACAGCATCGGGGATGGCGGTGACGAAATAGGGTTCACTGATGACATCGGCAAGGAGACGTTCCACCTCTTCAGCCTGAACCTTAATGCCACCGCTGCAGATGACGTTACCTGCCCGGCCCAAGACACGGAAGCGGCGACCGTCAACATTCATCTCACCAATATCATTGGTAACAAGCCGTTCTGCACACACCTCTGGCGCATCGATGACAATACGTTGGTCGCTGTCGAGGGAGATGGAAACCCCATTGAAAGGAGTATACCATAGTGATGCTTCGGGGCCGCTCAACCTGCGTAGGGCGACATGCGAGAGAGTCTCCGTCATACCATAGGTGCTGTAAACGGCATTAGGGAAAGAGCGTAAGGTTTTTGCCAAGGTATCGTCGATGGCCCCACCACCGATAATCAGATTTTTTATCTTTTTTAGTGCTATCGCCTCCTTCTCATCTTCCAAGGATCGCACCACCTGCATGGGAATCATCGCGGCGAAAGCAATGGTTGATACTTCGGGGTAGTCTTGTGCCAATGCCACCATGGGATGGCTGTCAGGAATTACCGCCAGCAAACGTAGATTCCACTCCCATGCCCTCACCGCCATCATCTTGCCCGCTATATAGTCGAGTGGCAGACAGAGCAACGCCGTTTCTCCCTCCTCCAACTGAAGGAACTCACAGGTGATACGAGCGCTCGCCCTCATACGGGATTTCTCCACCCAAAGAGGTTTAGGCGCTCCCGTACTGCCACTGGTATGCACCAGGAGGCGCGGGTCGGAATCGTTCCACTGATGGTAAAACTCTTCGAGGGACATAAGGGGGGAAGATTAAAAAATGAAAGATTTAAAGATTATAAAATTAAAGGATTAGGAAATTAAAAGATTAAAGGATTATTGACTCCGCAGACTCATCTGGTACGGCAATAGTGAACTATGAATTGTAGCAAGAGAACCACATACGGTCACCCTTGAGATGGAGGGGAACATCGATATTGTCGGTGAAGAGTTGTCCCGTGCCCAGGCCCTGGGGCATGGTGATATGAGGGCCATAGAGCTTTGCTGCGAGGTGCGCTATCGCATTCAAGCCGACGTTACTCTCCAAAGCGCTAGTCATCCAAGAGCCGATGCCTCGTTGCTGAGCCATGGTTATCCATTCCTGGGAACCTACCATACCACCATGCAGCGAAGGTTTGAGGATGATGTATTGCGGTTGGATAGTGTCAAGCAGTTCGGCTTTCCGTTTTATGTCGTTCACCCCTATCAGTTCCTCGTCGAGGGCAATAGGCAGTGGCGTGTTACGGCAGAGCGCAGCCATCGCCTGCCACTGTCCTTGTTGAATAGGTTGTTCGATGGAATGGATATCATAACGCGCCAACTGTTCAAGTCGTAGGAGTGCCTCCTCGGGTGAGAATGCCCCGTTGGCATCCACCCGCAGTTCCACATTTTGACTGGAGAACCGTTGGCGGAGCATCCTGATGAGCGACAGTTCCTCATCGAAGGCGATGGCTCCGATTTTCAACTTCACACATTGGAAGCCCCCACACAGTTTTTCCTCCATGCGCCGTTGCATCTCATCGAAAGAACCCATCCAGACCAACCCGTTGATGGGTATGCCCTCCTCTCCCCGGGCGAAAGGCGTATCAAAGAGCGCCCAAGACTGTTGCCGAAGGTTCAGCATGGCCGTTTCCAGACCAAAGAGCATCGATGGATAAGGTCGCAGTTGTTCCTCGGGCACTGTTCCCGTCACCTCCACCACCTGACAAGCCTTTTTTAACACCTCTTCATAGTCGGGGAGGTCGTCGCATGACAGTTGTGGCAAAGGCGCACACTCCCCCACACCGCTGCGGCCCAGTTCATCGGTCAAAGTAACCATCCACGAGGTACGCGTGGTATAGACACCACGTGATGTTCCTGCGGGGAAACGGAAATGGAAGGTTCTACGTTCGACTTGGGTTTTCACGGAGTTAATAGTTAAGGAGTTAAGAAGTTAAGGAGTTAAGCCATTACCCTGCGAATTATAAATTTCAACGTTCAATATTCAACGTTCAATGTCTCAGTCCCAAGCTTGGAAAGCACTAATGGGCAGTTCCGTGGTATGGTCATGAGGCAGACCGAGGTCGTAACCTTCGAGAGGTGTCGCCAGATAAGTAGGAAGACCGTCCTCTTCGGGCTGGAAGAACTCCAGTTTCATGCGTCCCGTTTTCTTCGTCTTGCTCTTTTCCTCTGTCAAGTTAAAGACAATCGTATAGATATCTTCGCCTTGTTTCTCCACTACCTGATAGGTGCCATCATATAACACTTGTGTATGATGCATACCCTCTTCAGGGTCAAAATGCATGTCTAATATCTGCATCTCGTTGTCGGGCGAAAAGAACACGAGGGTGATGGTGTCGCCTCGACTGGTTATCTGAAAATTACCGAGTACAGGCAAAACGTACTTGTCTTGTTGCTCAACGGCTTGCGATGTTGCCGTCTGGGGCGTTTGTTCCTTTGCAGGAGCTTGTCTTTTGCCGTTAGCACATGCGCCCTGCACGATGATTATCAATAGGGCAAGGAGGATAATAGTTTTTTTCATTGGTTAAAATATTTGAGGTTAGGGATTAGTGATTTAGAATTTGAGATGATGGTTAGGGGTTAGGAATCCTTTGGGCTTCCGCCCTTTGGAGAGCAGGGGTGGGTATTTCCTATCTTGTAAGTGAGAATTTCAGGCTGAGACCGAAGTCGCGTGTTGTGGTTGGGTAACTGTTCGAAGAGAGCAGTGGAGTGTTGATTTGCTGGTCGTAGTAGAAACTCAAGGTGAGCATCTTCGACAGTGTATAGTCAGCATTGACGGAGAATTTGAACGCCGTGTTGCCACTGCTCGCCGTCGATGTCATCGAAGCGATGTCACGCGTGAGGTTTGCCTGATCACGGTAAGACACATCGATTCGCATATTCAAATCGTGGTTGAACCCTTTTTGGCTCGTCGACGACGACTGTTTATCCGGTTTTCCTTCGTTGTCGTTATCCTTATCCTTTCCACCACTCTTCACCTTTCGATGGTTGCCACCACCGAAGAGTCGGCTGAAGGAGAAGTTATTGATTCTATAACCCATTCCCAGCACCCAGTCGTAGCTTGAGGTTTCATTGATTTGCACGCTCGTCATGCTGAGGTTGAGAACACGTGTGGAACGGTATTCCAGTTTGCATGTAAGGTTATTCAAGAGCGTCACATCGATGCCCAAGAGCGGAGAGAACGACTCATTGATGCTCACTGTCGACACGTTGAACATACTGCTGGGCACAGGATTGCCCGTCGTGGCATCTGGTACGAATCCCAAACCGTTCATGTATTCATTCCATGCGCTGTAACTGGCATAGGCACCCACGGCATACACGCTCTTGTAGGCATGGCTTAGGTTGACACTCTTGAAATGTTCGCTAAACCAAGGCAGTTTGCTCAGTCCACTGTATTTCACCGACCAGTTTGGCAGCAGTCGCTTGAGCGATGGGAAGATAGATAGGTTGTTGCCCCCCATACTAGTGTATGCAGCCAAGAAAGCCGGAATCATCACGTCGGCACTATATTTGTTCACCGAGCCGTTTTCGGGGTCGAACGTCTTCCCTGCCAATGCTGACGAGTTGGGATAGGTAGCCCCTGCATATTGTGCCTCCACGCGATTGCGGAAATCATCAAGAGATTGACAGAAACTCTCAAACGTCTTCGAGTGGTAGCCGTCGTTGGCATCGCCCCTTCCCTCGAAGGCACTGCCCATGGAGATGGTTGTCATGGTGAACGTCCCGCTCTGAGTTGTGGGACAACCCTCATACATATATTGTATGTTTTTGGCCACCGTTTCCGTACGCGACGCAGAGAGGTCGATCTTTAGGTCACGCACCGGTTCGAGCGTCACCTTCAGTTGCAAGTCCTCGGTACGGCTTGTCGCCGCATGTATTGACGTTGCCACATCTTCAACGTTGAGCAGCCATCCGTTTTGTGCCGCCTTGTCAAGATAACCATCATCGATGAATCCGAAAGCGAAGTCGAGTCCTGGCGACATGATGTCGCCTGTGCGCTGTCCAAAGGCATCGCCCACGTTCGGCATGAATCCAGGCACCGACAAATGATATTGGTTGCGGTAGGATACCCCCACATTACGCACCATCATGAGCAACCTTGCCACAGCCTGTGCCGCCTTGTACCAAGGTTTGTCGTCGAGAGGCGCTTTGGGAATAACCGTGATTTTCATCTTTAAGGTAGAGTCACCCTTATTGATGACCTTAATCTTGTTTTCATCCACCTTTTTGATGCGCACATCGACCGGTTTTCCATTACTGTCTTTTGCTGTGACAGTGATACGTTTCGTCTTCTTGTTGTGAGTGACGATCATTGACGTGTCGGCCTTGATGGTAATCTCTTTTTCGAAAGCCTGTCGGTTCTTGGGCAAATCCTTTTTCTTGTCATCCTCCTTTTCATCTTTCTTTTCGCCCTTCTTGTCACCTTGACTTCCTACCTGTTTTCCTTTGTCCGGTTTCTTCTTGGTTGTTGTCGTGGTCTTCGAGAAACGTTCGTTGGTTTTCTTGAGAAACGGTATATGGTCGTAAAGTTTCTGCATATTGAACGTTCCATTGAGGGAGAGCGTCCGGTTCGAAGTGATGGTGTTGCCAAGCGTAGTGCCATCTTCAAGGTCGCTACCACGAACCCAGTTATAGGTAGATTGGTAGTTGGCGTCGAGGTTCACCCAGTCGAAGATGGGGATGAGATTGATTGGCGGCTTGTACGACACGGTAAAGTTCTGCGAATAATCGAGCGGTCGTCCCAAGTTGTGTATCGATGTCCACACCGAGTCTTTCCACGCTTGGTAATGGTCAGGATAGAGATCCTTGTTAATCGGAGTGTAAGGTTCCTCTATTTCCGCCCGTGTGGCACTGTGGAAGTTGGCATGCAGGTTCTTGGTGAGGTCCCAACGTATGGAGAATTCGCGGTTCCACGTGAACTGCTCGTTGAATATCAACGGCAATTGGTTGCCCTCGAGACTCTGCATGTCGCGTTCCTGCAGTTCATGGTACACCCGACGGATTTCCGTGTTGAACGCCACGTTCTGCGGTAGCCAGTTCAGTCCGAACCGTTTGAACAGTTCAAGCCATTTCGACTTGCTCTTGATTTTCTTGAAAGGCTCCCACGCCTTGTAAACAGGTGTCCACGAATAGTTGAGAACCCCGCGCCACTCATCCTCATTGTCGTAGACAACTGTCTCTCCTTGGGAATGTCGGTGCGCATGGCTATATGTGAACGAGAAGTTGGCAGGGTCGTAGGGCATGGGGTGCCGTTTGTTGGCGATACCCACCCTGACGTTGGATAGCGAGAAGTTCGTGCTTGTGGTACGCGTCACGGCGATGGCTTCTATGGAGTCGCGTTCATGTTTGTCGGTAATGGCCTCCAAGGCATCGTCAAGTTTCATATCCGTGTCGAGCGGGTTGTATTTGGGACTAGTCTCCTCTTTGGTTACTGAATAATAGAGAGGAGCCGACACTTTCGCCTTGTCAGGGAAGAACTTACCCAATTCGAAGCGCGTGGTGACGCTGTATGTCTTGAAGTTGTCTGTCGAGCGCTGGCTCACCCCCTCTTCCAGTCCGCCAAATCCCTCGCTCATGTATTTCCCCACTACATCGACGGTGCCAAAGTCGGAAAGTTGCACATTCAGGTTGCCCTGTGCAGCCCATCCGCCTTCGTTGTTGTATTCCTTGAGTCGTAGTTCGTTGACCCACACCTCACCCGATTTGGGGTCACCCGACAGGTTTCTCACGCCGATAATCATCGTCTTCACCTCGCCAAGCGTCGGGTTACCCATGATGCTTACCTTATTGCCTGGTTTGTTGTCGTCGTAATCCGAGAAGAGCTGGTTGTAGGAAGCCTGCCCCTCCGACTTTGCCCTGTTACGCTTTTTCTTCAGTTGGGTGAAGATATCAAGAGATATGTCGAGCATATTGTCTTCCGGCCAAACGACTTGTTTGTCCTGTGTGGAATATTTGTCGTAGTATCCCGCCGGTGTCAGTTTCAGCGGTATCTCGTATTCATAGAAGTTGCTCTTGTAGTCACTTCCCAATCTGACGAACACCGCCAATTGGTTGTCGGCCAAGTTGGTTGTGTTTTCAAGCATTGGATTGGCATGGACGAACATCTGTAGACGCTTGTACTGTCTAAGATCAAGCGTCGTATTCTTGTACACAGCCTTCGACTCACCCGTACCCAAGTTTTCGACCACCATGTTGAGAGCCTGTTCGTTGCTCTCCACCAGTTGGGGCTGAGTAGGATCCTGCGCCCTATCGATGCCCGGAGGCAACACATAGTTCACCGGCTGTTTATCATTGTTCTCCTCGATATTCACGGCACTCACCGATAGGTGTCCAGTGTTGGTGGCACTGTTGGTGAGGTTCTGATCATATACGCGCCACTCACCCCTGACAAGGTAGAGCGTTCCGAATCGCATAACGATTGGTTTCTCGAATCCTGTGAGGAACATACGCATGAACCGAATCGACGAGAAGTCGCCGATGCTTCCCACGCGCTGGTCGTATTGGTCGAGAGGTATGCGGAACTGATACCAGGTGACGTTGTATGACTCGCCGTTGCGGGTCTTTCCCGACGATTCGCGGCTGTCGACGATGAAGTTGCGTCCCACCACCATGTCCTCGGGTCGTATCGACACCTTGTATTGATAGTATTTCTCATACTCGTTGAGCGTATAGTCCTGGTTGATGTCCTCCACATCGGGTGTTGTCTTGTACGATGTGTCATAACTTTCCGACCTCGTGTCGGAGTCAGGCGAGTTTCCTTGAGGGTTATTGATACGCTTGTAGCGTTGGAGGATGGAAGCTTGTATCTGGTCGAAGTCGCTCCCCCTGAAATAGTGGTAGTTGTCGTTGGCAGGGTCGTTCATGATAGAGTCGAACACCTCCGCCGACACTTTTCCCTGTATAGCCGTGAGGAAATCCTGGTATGATTCGAAGGTACGCTCCTCCTCGTCGGTCAGTCCGTTGAATCCCACGTCCTGTTTCTCTCGCGATCCCGATGTGGTGGCGAAGGCATAGGTCACTGCCGTTTGAGTGGGCACCTTTCCCCACTGGGTGGTAGTGAAACTGCTAGAACCATCCACCGGCATACCGCTCTCGTAGAATTTCTTTCCGTCGTGCAGCACATCCTCGCTCACCTCGCCGAGATTGATATAGAAGTCACCTCCATACTCATGCGCATCCGCCTGTTCATTGGTATAGATGAATGGGTCGAGGAGCCAGAACTCAATATATTCGATGTTGGCAGCCTCGAAGTCGTTGGTGTCGAGTTTTCTCATCATGCCACCCCATGTACGTGCCGGTTGAGTGAGTCGTCCATTGGCGGTGAGGTCGGGGTTAAAGTTATACGGTCCACGCTCATCGGGATAGAAAGCCAAGTTAAGGATGGGTTGCGGAGCCGTCGCACCCGAGTAGGAGTTTTGGTCACGGTTGGGGAACAATTCGCGTACATACACCTCTCGCACATAATGGTTTGACAACTGTTCGAGGTCGCTCTTGATATGTCCAGGAGTGAGCGACGAGGTTCGACGTGTGAACAGCGGGTCAATGGTGTACCATGCCAGCAATGATCGGTTGTAGCCGCTTGTCAGTCCCACCTTATCATTATGCTCGTCAAACATCGTAGGCACACTAGATATGATCCACGAAGTGGGCGTCGACACATCTATCTCATTTTTGGTGTTTTCGAAGTCGTCAAGGTACGACGCGTTATCCTGTGTGCCATGGCTTTGTCCGGCGATGAGTTGGGCGAACTCCGCGTTGAACGTGATGTTCGAGGGTTGCGTAAGATGGAGGAACGGTATCTTGTCAAGCATATTGGTGAGCCATTGGCTCTCCTTTTTCCAGTGCAGGTTGACGCCCCAAATGGTGTTGTTGAGCGGTTCCGCTCCCATCGACACCTTGGTGGTCAGCGCCTGTTCCGACAAATGCTGTATGGTACCACTCATCTGGAAGTCCTTCGTGAAGTCGTACTGCCAGTTCATGCCGAACATGGTCTTTCTTTGCTGCCCGTAATCGGTGTTGCTTTCGAACGATGCGCTCACCTGTGTACCCGCATCGAGAATACTCTGGTTGAGGATGGTCACCTCGCCCGCCGAATAGTCGACGCTATAGTCCGATCCCTCATGCAGTTCCACACCTCCTGCCGTAACATGCACCGACCCCTGGGGCACGTTGTATGCCCCGAGCGAGATAACGTTGGCCGACGTTCCACGGAACTGTCCCATGAGCACATATTTGTCCTTCTCTGCGATTTGCTTGGCCACAGTCTTTGTGGAGTCGTAGAGTTCGAAGAAACAGTATTTCTCCGCCACATCGCTGCTGATGCCCTTTGAGGTAAGGAACTTATACATATACTCGCCAAAAGGCTCCGCCTCGGGCAGGAACACGCGTCCGTTGGTCACAGTATACCCCTTCACATAGTCGAAATAACCGTTGGAGTGTGGCTTCTTGTTGTTGTCGAGACGGTCGGCACCCAACCCCTTGATGATGGCCATATCCTTGACCTGAGGTTCCGGAATATAGGTAAGGTAGACACCCGCTGTGTCGCTCTGGTATTTGATGTCGAGACGGAACTTGTCCTCCTCGACTGATGAGGCAAGGTAATAAACGTTTTTCATCATCAGGTCCCAGTTGCCCTGATGCGGGTTATTGCTCGTGTTTTTGAGAGCCTTGACGAAGAGGCATTGGTTGACATCTGTGATGTTGTTGGCGAACTCACCCACCTGATAGGTCATCCCCCCATAGGTATATTCGAAGGCCACGGCCAACACCTGGTCGGTCTGCAGCGCCGTTTTGAGCGAAATATAGCCCAATTCGGCATTGACGGTATATTCCGACGAGTTGAGCAGTCGGGCGTTCTGTAGTTTCTCATAGTCGACCCCACCCTCGAAATTGGGTATGCCATCGAGCACCGTCGATGTCTGGTCGATGTTTCTTGCGTCGACGTACGTGCTTACCATGGTGGCGTATTCGTTGTTGGCCGTATTCTGCGGCAGTTCCGAAGCCCCACCCCACATCTTATTGTAGATCTTGGTACCCTCGCCCAGGTCGGCCAGTGCCACGATGTTACGTGTGTTGTTCGCCGCTCCCGTCTTGTTGGTCACCCACACCTCAACGCGATTGATTTTGAATCCCGAGGTAAGGTTGGGCAGTGTCTTCATGGCGTCGTCGTAGCGGTCGCGGAAGTACTGTGCGAGGAAGAAATGTCGGTTCTCCTCATAGTTGGCCGCATCGATTTCGAAGGGTGTCAGTTGTACTCCGCCTTTTGACGACACGCTCTTTGAGGAAGATTTTTTCTGCGAGAACACCGTCTGAAGTTTCAGTTTACCGAACTGCCAATCGGTGCGCAGTCCGAAGAGCGACGACGCTCCCCGGATGAGCGAGGAGTTGGAGGGGAAGGATATGTTGCCCGCCTCCACCAATTTGATGATTTCGTCTTCTTTTCCTTCGTATTTGAGCTTGAGGTTTTGTGTGTCGAAGTCGAAGGTGGCATCGGTGTTGTAGTTGAGGTTCATGTTCACCTTGTCACCCACCTTTCCGTTGACGTTGAGGTTGATTTTCTCGTCGAAGTCGAAGGTGGTGGTGTTTCTGTTCCTTATGGGCAGCGAGGGGTTGTCGATGTTTTTGAGTGTGGCTCCAAATTTCAGTTCTGCCGTGCCCTGTGTCTTGATGCGCACACCACCCGGTCCGAAAATTTTCTCCGCCGGTCCGAGGTCGAAGTGCATGTCGGTGAAGTCGAAGCGTTCCTTTCCTTTGCTGGCCGCCACTTCCTCGTTTTTCGTCTTGAAATAATGGTAGAAATCCTGTCTGTTTCGCCACTCGAAATATTCCTCGGGGGTCATCATGATGGGTGCAGCCACCCATGTGCCTCCAATTTTCGTGCCGAAGACATAGCGGTTGAGCGTATCGTTGTATACCACGTCCATCTTCAAGTTGTCGGGACGGTTGAGGTCGACAGACTGCTGGTCAAGGTCATCGACAGTAACGGGAACGGTACGCTGTATCTTCCATCTCGGGTGCAGCAACGAGTCGGGAATTTCCTCCTCGTCAATCACCACGTCGGTGAGGTGTATCGTAGTGTCAGGGGGCAGCAGCGGTTGGTGGTCAGTGGTCTCGGTCAACGAACGTCCGTCCTGTGCCACATGGTTCTTGGCACCACGAGGCACTGACATCGCCCTTCCCGCCACCATGGTGATGGCCAAGAAGGCGACAAGCATGAGCGACAGCCGTTCGTTGATTTTCATTGACTTAATATTACATTTTGGAAGTTAAAGTGGAAGTAAATTCACTTCGTTCATGGGAGTTAAAGTGGAAGTTAAAACGGACATTACTCCGCCTACAATTTTTACCTTTTTACTTTTTTACCCTTTTACTTTTCACTTCCCTCTATTTAATCTGTTTCAACGCCATTTTCACCACCTGTTCAACAGGCATGTCGGGATGGTTCTCGAGGATAGCCGTCACCACCTTCGCCGACGGAGCTGGTGAGAATCCGAGCATAGTGAGGGCCCCCACCGCCTCGTTCTTCACCTCATGGTTGATGGTTGAGGAAGCGCTTTCGAGCGTCGGGTGCAACTCATCTGCCAATCCACCATTGACAATCTTGTCCTTCAGGTCGACAATAATACGCTGTGCCGTGCGAAGACCTATGCCCTTCACGCTCTTGAGCATCCTTTCATCGCCCGAGGCGATGGCGTTGCATAGGTCACGAGGTGTGGCCGAAGAGAGAATCATCCTACCCGTGTTCGCTCCCACGCCAGAGACGCTGACGAGCAGACGGTAGAGTTCGCGCTCCTGTTTCGTCGCAAAACCGAAGAAGGAATAGGAGTCGTCGCGCCCGCCGGTGACCAACTGTTCATGTACAAAGAGTTTCACCTCTTTTTTGCCTTGTAAGGCAGAAAATGTGTTGAGTGAAATATTGAGCACATAGCCCACCCCGGCCGTTTCGACAACCGCTTGTGCCGGTGTCAGCTCGGCCAGTTCACCCCTGATATAATCTATCATGATGTTGACTTTTCGTATATATACAAAAGATTAACGACCGCAAGGGGTGTTTATTGCCTTGAGGGGGGATTTTTTGGGAGATGTGGGTTGGCGGTCGCTGGCAGAGTTTCAGAACCAAAGGCCACTGTTTTCAGAGAAATGGAAAGTAAAAAACCAAATAAATATAGATAAATTGCTCAATTTGCACTATCTTTGCAATCGGGGAAGCTATAGAATCTATCATGAGAATCCTCGAGGCCCTTATGCATCAAGCAATGGTGTTGCGGGTATGCACCCAATAATCTAAATAATCATGCACTTATGAAAAGAATTCTTCTCATTTTTGCCGCTTCATTTTTCATGCTTTCCACACAGGCGCAGTCGACGTGGGGACGCGTGCTGCGAGGGGCCGTAAAAGCAGGAAAGGCATTGACCATCACCGACGAGGATCTGGCACAGGTCGTGGGTGAGAGTGTGAGAGCTATGGACAATGAGAATACCGTATGTGGGGAGACAAGTCCCTATACCAAACGTTTAAAACGTCTGACAAAGGGAATGGATAAAGCTGCCGGCATAAAACTGAACTTCAAGGTGTATCTTACATCCGACATCAATGCTTTCGCCTGTCCTGACGGCAGTGTCAGGGTCTTTTCGGCACTGATGGACGAGCTGAGTGATGATGAGTTGCTCGGCGTGATAGGCCATGAGATAGGGCACGTGGCCCTAAGACATGCGAAAAAAGCCTGGAGAAGTGCCATGCTACGCAGTGCGGCGTCGGATGCCATGGGTGCCATGAGCAGCAAGTGGGCGGGGCTGTCCGACTCTGTCCTTGGCGATCTGACGAGTTCAGCTCTCACGGCAAAACATTCCAGGTATCACGAAACCCAAGCCGACGACTATGGCTATGACTTCTTGAAGAAAAGCGGAAAGAACCCTTGGGCTATGGGTCTGGCTTTCAAGAAGTTGAAAGAGTTGTCACAAAAGAGAGGTTCTTCCCGTTTTGACAAATGGCTACAGACCTTCTCGACACATCCCGACTTCGATGAACGCATCGCCAGGATGAAAAACAAAGCCAAAAAAGACGGATTCCCTGTGGGTAACTAAAACTGTTTTTCCTTGATGTGAAATAAAAAAAACGGCAATTGTTTGCAAAATGTAAAAAAGAATGTGTACTTTTGCAGCGATTTGTTAGATTTTACACCAAAAAACGGACTAATAGTTATTTAGAAGATGAAGAAAATCAGAGCCGCCGTCGTTGGTTACGGCAACATCGGACACTTTACCATCCAGGCCTTGGAGGCCGCTCCCGACTTTGAAATCGCAGGTGTTGTACGCCGTAAGGGAGGAGAGAACAAGCCTTTGGAACTGGAGCCTTACAAGGTGGTGAGCGATATCCGCGAACTGGAAGACGTAGATGTGGCCATCTTGGCCACCCCCACCCGCTCATGCGAAGAATATGCCAAGCAAATACTACCGTTGGGCATCAACACGGTGGACAGTTTCGACATACACACCAATATTGTTGACTATCGCGCATCGCTCATGCCCATCTGTAAGGAGCATGGCCGTGTGGCGGTGATTGCCGCCGGTTGGGATCCGGGGTCGGACAGCATCGTGCGAACACTGATGGAAAGTTTGGCTCCCAAGGGGCTCTCGTATACCAATTTCGGTCCGGGTATGTCGATGGGCCACTCTGTTTGTGTGCGCTCCAAAGAAGGTGTGAAGAACGCGCTCTCGATGACCATCCCCCTGGGAGAAGGTATCCACCGCCGCATGGTGTATGTGGAGTTGGAAGAAGGAGCCTCACTCGAAGAAGTCACCAAAGCCATCAAGGCTGATCCCTATTTCGCCCACGACGAGACCCATGTGTTTGCCGTGGAGTCGGTGGATGCTGTGCGCGATATGGGTCATGGTGTCCACCTGGTGCGTAAAGGCGTGAGTGGCCAGACGCAGAACCAGCGTTTTGAATTCAACATGAGCATCAACAACCCCGCCCTGACGGCACAGGTACTGGTGAACGTGGCCCGTGCATCGCTTCGCCAACAACCCGGCTGCTACACAATGGTTGAAATACCCGTCATCGACATGCTCCCTGGAGAACGGGAGAAACTCATTGGACGTTTAGTATAAATGCAAAATATGCTGGTGGATCATCTTCACCCGCAATAATCAAAAACTGCCGCAAAGGGTATTTTCATCTCTTTGCGGCATTTTTTTGTATTGATATTATGGCATATTATTTTTTTCGTAATTTTGGATAAGTTACTACATTTCGGCATAAAAAATAAACGAGTTTATTTTGTTCTGCGCTCGATTTTACGTAACTTTGCACCTGAATTCTATTGATTATTGATTTTGATAAAGACAAAAGACATGAAAACGAAACTATTTATTGCCATGGCCGTATGCGCCATAACAATACTGTTGATGAGTGCCATGCCTGGCGGCAATGGTGTCATCAGCAAGGAAGGTGCATTCACCGTGGTGAACACCACCACGTTGGCCCAAGACGTAAAGGGGTACAACAGTTCCACCCCTCTGAAGATTTACATCAGTAAGGGCAAGATTGAGAAGATTGAGGCCCTTCAGAATCAAGAGACACCGCGTTATTTCGCCAAGGTGAAGAAACAGTTGTTGCCACGTTGGAATGGTATGACCGTGAAAGCTGCGAAGAGTGCCAAAGTGGACGCTGTGACAGGCGCCACAATGTCATCGAACGCCGTCATCGAGAACGTGAAGCGCGGCCTGGACTACTACCAGAAGCATAAGTAACACAAGTACGGAAATTTTCGCTTCGCTTGGAAATAAAACGGAAGTTCATCACTTCGCGACACAAATGAAGAGGACAATACTGGTATTGTCCTCTTCATTTGTACGTCAAAGAAGCCCTAAACATCCTACGGAATATTAGGATATTTGTCAAAGTCGGGTTTACGCTTTTCAAGGAATGCCTTGCCGCCCTCCTGCGCCTCGTCGAGGAAATAATAGAGCATGGTGGCGTCGCCTGCCAGTTGCTGTATGCCCGCCTGTCCGTCGAGCTCGGCATTCAGTCCAGCCTTAATCATACGCAGGGCTATGGGCGACCTTTCCATCATCGTCTTGGCCCACTCCACGCATTCATCTTCGAGACGCTCCAGTGGCACCACCTTGTTGACCATGCCCATACGCTCCGCCTCCTGTGCCGAATATTGTCGGCAGAGGAACCATATCTCACGTGCCTTTTTCTGCCCAACAATACGTGCCAGGTACGACGAGCCGAAGCCAGCGTCGAACGACCCCACCTTGGGACCCGTCTGTCCGAAGACCGCATTCTCCGAAGCGATGGTGAGGTCGCACACCAAGTGCAACACATGACCACCACCGATGGCATAGCCATTGACCATGGCGATAACCGGCTTGGGCAGTCGGCGTATCTGCATCTGCACATCAAGTACGCTGAGGCGCGGCACCCCCTCGTCGTCGATATACCCACCGCGACCTTTCACGTGCATGTCGCCACCCGAGCAGAAGGCCTTGTCGCCGGCACCCGTAAGGAGTACCACACGCAGACGTGCCGCCTCACGGCAATAGGCAAAAGCTTGGGAGAGTTCTAGCGTCGTCTTGGGTGTAAACGCATTACGATAGCGAGGTCGGTTGATGGTGATTTTCGCTATTCCTTCGAATTCTTCGAAGAGGATTTCTTCGAAATCGAGTATTTTTTTCCAATTACGCATGATTCTATCTTTAGGATTAAGAGATTCGTGTATAGTGTTCCAACTTAGCACCCTCCCCAGGGCGAGACGGGATAAGTATATGGTTTACTTCATTGAGAAGAACAATTGCAAAACCTCGTTGTCGGCCACTGGGTCGGTGAAGACCTCAAGGAGCATGGGTCGTGTAGTTTCTTCAGTGAGAAGCATGACTATACCCTCTTGCATCTCCTTCATATTATGAGCCTTGAGATAGCCGATGTCACATTGTGTACAGATGCCCTGTGCCGATGTGTCGTGGCATGCTGCCACCATATTGCGGGCATCACTCTGCTCCAATCCCGGCAAGGTTTGGAAGATTCCTCCACCGCCATTGTTGAGCACTATGATACGCAAGTTGCCGTCGAGGTTACTGTTCCACAGCGCGTTCTGGTCATAGAAGAAGCTCAGGTCACCGAGTACGCAGAACACTTTGTCTTCGATTCCACTCTCCCATAAATAAGCTGCAAAGCCCACGGCTGTGGACAGCGTCCCCTCAATGCCGTTGACTCCTCGGTTGCACCACACATGATGGGCCGCATAGATATTGGCAAGCCGTATGGGACTGCTGTTGCCGTAATGCACATGGAAGTCATACTCCATGTCATAGAGTTGCTGTTCGAAATAACGCACAGTGGCCATCTGCGAATAGGCAGGTTCGTAATCATCGGTCATCTGCTCGGCCTTATTGAGCACTTGTTGCCAACGGTTGTGAAATGCCACATGCCCCTGATTCTCATGAAAGATAGGGCCATCCAGTCCCTTATTTGCCAACCCAGGACAAGCCACACTTATCGAGTTATTTTGATAAAAGAAATAGAGCGTGTTGACCAACGCATTGAATGAATCCATCACTTTCAACTCGTCCATCTGCATGGTCACGTCGTGTATGGCCTCACCCTCGTTCACCATGACCACCTTGGCTCCTTCAGCCTTCCGCAAGAAATTTCTCAACCGTTTGCTCACCACATGTCCACCCACATAGAGAATATAGTCGGGCATATAATCAGGGTCGTCGCCAACAAGTGTGAGCGCCTTTTCCGTCGGCACATGATGGTCGAGGTGGTTATTCAAACATTCGGAGAGCACAACGCCATAGTCGGCGATGAAAGCCATGGCATCACCGTATTCGCCGTCGCCATCTTCTTCTGCCCATTCTGAATATTCCTGACCAAGCACAATCATGGGATGTTCCGCTTCAAAAAAATCACGAGCCAAAAGAATATCCTTTTCTTCTTTATAGTAATGGCGTTCAATAAGGCGTTCTTCAGGTAGGCGACTGACGGTGAAGTCGAAGAGCGGCTCACTGATGGGTACATTGATGTGTACCGGTCCCATGGTAAAGAACGCCAAATCGAGCAGCGCTTCGTTGGCCAATCTGTTGCAAAGCCACCGGCTCTCCTCATCGTGTGGTTCCGGCAGCGACACCGAACGGCGCACCAACGAGCCGAAAGCCCCCTGCTGTGGGATGGTCTGTCCATCGAGTTGATCAACCCATGCCTGCGGTCGGTCGGCAGTGATGACCACCAGTGGCAGTTGTTGGTATTTGGCCTCGGCCACCGCTGGCGCAAGATTGAGCATCGCCGAGCCCGAGGTAACACACACCGCCACGGGCATCTGCGAGGCTTGTATCAAGCCTATGGCGAAAAAGCCCGCGCTACGCTCGTCTGTGACAGGGTAGCATGTGATGTCGGGACACTCGTTGAGGTTGTGAACGATGGGTGCATTTCTCGACCCTGGACACACCACAGCTTGGTATACCTCGTGTTTTACGAGCAGCGATGTGAGGATATTGACGTTTTCTTTGTTGGAGTACATTATTAGGGTTTAGTATTCTTGAAAAATGGAGGCCATAGAGATTATAGAAGCAATAGATATTGTAGAGGCAATAGTTATTATAGAGGATAATGTTAGCCTAAGCAGGACTTTTCTCTTGCTCCTTGCCCCCTGCTCCTTGCCCCTTAAAATCATAACAGTCGTCGCATAGTTTCGAGTTTTGTCTCCGTCTCGTTCCATTCTTGTTGCAAGACGCTCTCGGGCAAGATGCCACCACCAGCATAAAGCTGCAAGCAATCGTCCAAGATACGCATACACCGCAACGACACGAAGATATGAGTAGCACTGTCGCCGTTTGCCGATCCGTCGGCCGGTCCATCGCACAGTGGCCCACAGAAGCCACTGTAGTAATGGCGTTGTGCCGACTCGTTTTTACGGATAAAGTCGAAAGCCTCACGTTTGGGCAATCCGCAGACCGCTGGCGTGGGATGTAGGGCGGCAAGAAGCGAGCCTAACCGCGAAGAGTCAGTGACGGAGAAGGTGAAATCACTCCTGAGATGGAGTAGATGTCCTGCACGCACCGTCCTCGGTCCCTCCTCATGAATCTGGCTGGAGAATTGCTCGAGACACTCCACGATATAGGTACTAACAAGCCGTTGTTCCCGTATGTTTTTGTCGGACCATCCCACCTCGCCGAGCGATGGTTTTTCATGATGCCCATCGGCTATCCATTGGTCGGTATGGGGAGCGCAACGAGCGGCACGCAGTTCCATTGTTCCCGCCAGGGCGATGGTACGCCATTTGTCGCCACCCCCTTCCAGCAGCAGCTCCGGTGTAGCCATGAGCCATGTCTGTGCATTTGGTATATGCACCAAGGCGATGAACATACGAGGGTAGGCCAAACAAGCCCGGAGGAAAAGCTCTTCGCAAGAATGGCTGTTATCATTGGCCATGTCGACACGGCGCGAGAGCACCAATTTGCTGAAATGGCCCGCCTGCACTTGTGAGGAGAAGCTGGCGAAATCGAGTTGGTAGTAACCATCGGCTGTCGTCTCCCGCTCCTTCAATGGCGACAACACGTCTTCACCATTGCCGTCTGGGCACGAAGCCACCACGGAGGGTCCTTGAATGAGGTATATCGGTTCTTCATCGGAGGGAGCGAAGGGAGCGAACACGAATCCCCGTCTCCCATTGAGCAAGGCCAGTGAGCGCAGTTCCAGCGGTTCCCCCTCTTTCTGTTCCACCTTGACATACTGACGGCTATAAGGCAGCCGGTATAAGGCAAAAGCTTTCATCGTGATTCTTTTTTAGAAGAGATGATATAGTTGGTTACGCTGACCACGGAGATGGTCTGACCCTTGCTGTCTGTAATCTCCACATTCCACACATGCAACGTCTTCCCTTTCTGCACCAGTCGCGCCAAAGCCGTCACAGTGTCACCCTCTGCCACCGCCTTCACATGGGAACCACTGACATTGATGCCTACGCATATTTTCCCCGGACAAAGCGATGAAGAGCCCACGCCCGCCAGATTCTCGGCCAACGCCAGCGACGCTCCTCCACTAAGGAAGCCAAAGGGCTGCCTATTGCGCTCATCGACTTTCATGGTGGCCATACACATGTCTTCATCAGGTGTGGAGATAAACTCCATGCCCAGAGCTGTCGACAGGTTGGGTTGTCGGTTAATAATTTCCCTGATTCTTTCTACATCCATAGTATCGCGGTTAAAACCCAATGCAAAAATAAACAATATTTTTAAATAACCACCCCGAGAAGGGTTAATTTTTGGGAAAAGCCAATAGGGGCTGGAAGGAAAAGTTGAGAAATTGTCAGATGATACTATCGGGCGAGACGGAGGCCGATATAGTAATATGCTCCGCCTGACGAGAAACTGCCACGATAGGCTACCCTATTACTGGCAGCATAGCCATACCAACTGCCGCCACGGCCAACGCGAGAAGACGAGGTCGCAGTATTGCATGGGTTGGAAGAGGGAGAACTGGAGTAATAATCTGCGTCGTACCAATCCTGACACCATTCCCACACATTGCCACTCATGTCATACAAACCCAGTTCGTTGGCCTGTTTGTGGGCTACGAGATGTGTCTCTTCACCACTATTTCCCTCATGCCACGCCACATCGTCTACATTGTTGCTTCCGGCATACATATAGCCCTTGCTCTTCTTGCCTCCACGAGCTGCATATTCCCACTCCGCCTCGGTAGGCAGACGGAAATTCTTCCCCGTGAGCAAGTTGAGTTTGGCGATGAAAGCTTGACAGTCATTCCAACTCACCGTTTCTACCGGACGTTTGTCTTCTATGAAATGAGAGGGATTATGGCCCATAACCACCTGCCACAAATCCTGCGTCACCTCGGTTTGGCCAATGTAGTAGTCGGAAAGTTTCACATTGTGGAGAGGTTTCTCGTCGGGTTCGGCATCGGATGCTCCCATTTGGAAAGAGCCTCCCTCGACACGCACCATGGTGAAGGACACACCATTGACTGTAATTATCTCAATGGGCGGGTTCTCATCACTATTTCCGCCCCCTTCATCGTCGTCATCACCGCAGGAAGTAAGAGACAAAGAGAGGGAGAACATCAATCCGCATCCCAGCAGGAACAGTAATCTCTTGATTTTATTTTCCATAATCATGTGTTTTTAGTGGATGATGATGCAAAGATACGTTTTATTTTCTTACCACCATGCTAAAAAAACAAATCTTTTCAAATAACAATGGTAATCTCATTTTTTTTATATACTTTTGCAGCGAAGAATTTGAAACGCACACTACATCATGAATATTTTGGAACTTAGTGAGCAAGAGATAGGACGCAGACAGAGTCTGCAGGAGTTGCGCAACATGGGCATCGACCCCTATCCCGCTGCCGAATACCCCACCAATGCTTTTTCAACTGACATCCGTGAAGAGTTCAGTGACGACGCGCCACAGCGCGAGGTATCCATCGCCGGACGACTGATGAGCCGCCGCGTGATGGGCAAAGCCTCGTTCGCCGAGTTGCAAGACTCAAAGGGACGCATCCAGGTATATATCACCCGCGACGACATCTGCCCTGACGACAACAAGGAGATGTACAACACCGTGTTCAAGCGGTTGATGGACATCGGCGATTTCATCGGCGTGAAAGGATTTGTGTTCCGCACGCAAACGGGCGAGATCAGCGTACATGCCAAGGAACTGACATTATTGGCCAAGAGTCTCAAACCCCTACCCATCGTGAAATATAAGGACGGCGTGGCTTATGACAAGTTCGACGACCCCGAGTTGCGTTACCGCCAGCGTTATGTGGACCTGGTGGTGAACGAGGGAGTGAAAGACACGTTTCTGCAGCGCGCCACGGTGTTGCGCACCATGCGCCGTGTACTCGACGAGGCAGGCTACACCGAGGTGGAAACGCCCACCCTTCAGATGATTGCCGGCGGTGCTTCGGCCCGTCCGTTCATCACCCATTTCAATGCCCTCGACCAAGACATGTATATGCGTATCGCCACTGAGTTGTACCTGAAACGACTCATCGTGGGAGGCTTTGAAGGTGTGTATGAAATAGGAAAGAATTTCCGCAACGAGGGCATGGACCGCAACCACAACCCGGAGTTCACCTGCATGGAACTGTATGTCCAGTATAAGGACTATAACTGGATGATGTCGTTCACCGAGAAATTGCTGGAGACCATCTGCATCGCCGTGAACGGCACGGCGGAGCGTGAGGTCGACGGCAACATCATCTCTTTCAAGGCGCCCTATCGCCGACTGCCCATCCTCGAGGCCATCAAGGAGAAGACGGGCTTCGACTGTGAGGGAAAGAGTGAGGAGGATATACGCCAGTTCTGCCTCTCGAAGGGTATGGAGGTAGATGAGACGATGGGCAAGGGCAAACTCATCGACGAGCTGTTTGGCGAGTTCTGCGAAGGCACGTTCATCCAGCCCACGTTCATCACCGACTATCCCGTGGAGATGAGTCCACTGACAAAGATGCACCGCAGCAAACCCGGTCTGACAGAGCGTTTCGAACTGATGGTGAACGGCAAAGAGTTGGCCAACGCCTACAGTGAGCTGAACGACCCCATCGACCAGGAGGAACGTTTCCAGGAGCAGATGCGGTTGGCCGACAAGGGCGACGACGAGGCGATGATCATCGACCAAGACTTCCTGCGCGCGTTGCAATACGGCATGCCGCCTACCAGTGGCATCGGCATCGGCATCGACCGTCTGGTGATGCTCATGACGGGTAAGACTTTCATCCAAGAGGTGCTGTTCTTCCCACAGATGAAACCGGAGAAGAAAATACCACAAAGCAGCGTAGAGGAGTGGGCCGCCATCGGTGTCGGCGAAGAGTGGGTTCCCGTGCTCCGCAAGGCCGGCTTCAACATGGTGAGCAATATCAAGGACGAGAAAGCACAGGGCCTTCAACAGAAAATCGGCGACATCGTGAAGAAATACAAGCTCGACATGCAAAAACCTGCCGTGACAGAAATACAGAATTGGATTGACAAATGTTGAGGGTAGAGGGCTTAGTGTATAAAGTTTAGGGGTTCGTGTACCAACCAAACACTCAACACTCAACATTCAACACTCAACAATCAACACTCAATATGTACGACTGCGGAAAGATAGCCATCATTGGCGGCGGCAGCTGGGCTACCGCGATAGCCAAGATTGTGGTGGGACACACCCACCATATTGGATGGTATATGCGTAGGGACGACCGCATTGAGGACTTCCGTCGCATGTCACACAATCCCGCCTACCTGACGAGTGTACACTTCGACACCGACGAGATATTCTTCTCAAGCGACATCAACAAGATTGTGCAGCAATACGATACGCTGGTGTTTGTCACCCCCTCGCCCTACCTGAAGAACCATTTGAGGAAACTGCGCACGCGCATCAAGGAAAAATTCATCGTGACGGCCATCAAGGGCATCGTTCCCGACGAGAACCTCGTATGTTCGGAGTATTTCCATCAAGTGTACGACGTGCCCTATTCCAACTTAGCCTGCATCGGCGGTCCCTCGCATGCCGAGGAAGTGGCCCTCGAACGTTTGTCGTATCTTACCGTGGGGTGTGCCGACGAAGAGAAGGCGCAGGCCTTCACACAAGTGCTCTCCAGCAGTTTCATCAAGACGAAGACCTCCACCGACGTGCTGGGCATCGAATATTCGTCGGTGCTAAAGAATGTGTACGCCATAGCCGCCGGCATCTGTAGCGGTCTGAAATACGGCGACAATTTCCAGGCTGTGCTCATGTCGAACGCCGTGCAGGAGATGCAGCGGTTCCTCACCGCCGTACAGCCGTTGGAACGTCATATCTACGACTCCGTATATCTGGGCGACCTCTTGGTCACCGGCTACAGCAATTTCTCACGTAACCGTGTATTTGGCACAATGATTGGCAAGGGCTACAGCGTGAAGAGCGCACAGATAGAAATGGAGATGATTGCCGAGGGATTCTTCGGCACGAAATGCATGAAAGAGATCAACCGCCGCATGCACGTGAACATGCCCATCCTCGATGCCGTATACAATATCCTTTACGAACGCATCTCGCCACAGGTGGAAATCAAATTGCTCACCGACTCATTTAGGTAGGATAAGACACCCCCCAACCCAAGGGAGGATGCACTGAACACTAAACACTCAACAAAACCATGGACATCAGAGATATCGACAAGCTACAGAGCAAAGCATTGCTAAAAGGAAAAACAACCATAACAACGATGAAAAATATTCAGTTAGACATCAAGAAAGCCGCCCAGTTCCTTGACGAGGGCGCAGTGAAGCGTTTTGAACCGCAAGTGAAAGCCGCTCAGGAAGCCCTGGAAGCCGGCACCTGTCCCGGAAATGATTTTCTGGGGTGGCTCCACCTGCCCAGCAGCATCAGCCCCGAGTTTTTGGACGAGGTACAAGCCTGTGCCGACGTGCTCCGCGAGAATTGCGAAGCCGTGGTGGTGGCCGGCATCGGCGGCAGCTACCTCGGTGCGCGTGCCGTGATCGAGGCTTTGGGCAACTCCTTCGCTTGGTTGCTGCGCGACGGCAAGAACCCCACCATTCTCTTTGCCGGCAATAACATCGGCGAGGACTACCTGAGCGAGCTGACCGATTACTTGGCCGACAAGAAATTCGGTGTCATCAACATCTCGAAATCGGGAACCACCACGGAGACCGCTCTCACCTTCCGTTTGCTGAAGAAACAATGCGAAGCACAGCGTGGCAAGGAAGAGGCCAAAAAAGTGATTGTAGCCATCACCGATGCCAAGCGTGGTGCCGCCCGCACCTGTGCCGACAAGGAGGGTTACACCAGCTTTATCATCCCCGACAACGTGGGCGGTCGTTTCTCGGTGCTCACACCGGTAGGTCTGCTGCCCATCGCCTGTGCAGGTTTCGACATCAAGCAACTGGTGGCCGGTGCACAGGACATGGAGAAAGCCTGTGGCAAAGACACTCCCTTCGAAGAAAACCCCGCAGCACAATATGCCGCCGTGCGCAACGCGCTATACGGTGCTGGCAAGAAGATTGAGATCATGGTGAACTACCAGCCCAAGCTCCATTTCATCAGCGAGTGGTGGAAGCAGCTCTACGGAGAGAGCGAGGGCAAGGAGAACAAGGGTATTTTCCCAGCCTCCTGCGACTTCACCACCGACCTGCACTCCATGGGTCAATGGATTCAGGAAGGTGAACGCACCATCTTCGAGACCGTCATCAGCATCGAGGAGCCAAACTGCAAACTGCTCTTCCCCGAGGATGAGGAGAACCTTGACGGTCTGAACTTCCTCGCCGGTAAACGCGTCGACGAGGTGAACAAGATGGCTGAGCTTGGCACCCGTCTGGCCCATGTCGACGGTAGCGTGCCCAACATCCGCATCGCAGTGCCCAAACTCAACGAGTATTACATCGGCCAGCTCATCTATTTCTTTGAGATAGCCTGCGGTATCAGCGGCAACGTGCTCGGCGTGAACCCCTTCAATCAACCCGGCGTTGAGGCGTATAAGAAAAACATGTTCGCGCTGCTCGACAAACCCGGCTACGAGGCCGACAGCAAAGCCATCAAGGAACGACTGGCGAACGAGGCATGATGCACGACGCCATAGCAGCTTATATCGAACGTCACGGCTTGGAGCGGTTCGCGCCCCAAGCCGTGCTCTTCGACATGGACGGGGTGCTTTTCAACTCCATGCCCAACCATGCTCATTCTTGGCACAAGAGCATGACAGAATGTGGCTTGGAGATGAGTGAGAAGGACGCTTACCTTTATGAAGGGATGCGCGGAGTGGAAACCATCAAACAATTGGTACGGGAGCAGTGGGACCGCGAGTTGAATGACGACGAGGCACAGCGACTGTACCAAATAAAATGTGACTATTTCGCCGCCTGTCCCCCTGCCCAGAAGATGGTGGGTGTGGAAAAGTTAATGACGTGGTTGCACGAGCATGGTATGACCATCGGTGTGGTGACAGGCAGTGGACAGCATTCCCTGCTCGACGCTTTGGAACAGACCTTTCTCGGACTCGTATTCAAGCAGTATATAGTGACCGCTTTCGATGTGCTCCATGGTAAGCCGTCACCAGAACCTTATCTGGCCGGACTGAAGAAAGTGGGTGTTGATGCCACGCAAGCCATTGTGGTAGAGAATGCCCCTCTTGGAGTGCAGTCTGCCGTGGGAGCCGGGATATTCACTATCGCCGTGAACACAGGACCGCTATCCGACAAAGTACTAAAAGATGCCGGAGCCGACATCGTGGTGAAGGACATGGCCGCTGCGCTGAGGGAGATTAGGGGATTAAAAAATTAAAAGATTATAAAATTAAAAAAATAAAAAGAGGGGCAAGGAGCAAGGGGCAAGTGGAGTATTGTCTAAACTCCTATACTCCTAAACTCCTAAACGCCCAAACTCCTATACTCCCAAACTCCTATACTCCCAAACTCCTATACTCCCAAACTCCTATACTCCCAAACTCCCAACCTTAGAACCCTAAACATTTAAAGACACATGAAAAGAATATTACATGCGATGACGACAGCGATGCTCTTTTGCGGCGCATTCATGTTTACATCCTGTGGTGACGATGATATTACGGTAGACCGCGACTACACAAGTGTACACTATACCGTGACACCTGGCATCGGACTGATGAAATTCTACACCATCAAGGCCTATTACACCGATTTCAACGGTGTGGACCATGAGGAAGAAGTCAAAGACGTGACGACATGGGAATACCGTGAAAAGAAAGAAGGCACCCATAAGATACAGTGCCGAGTAGTGGCCACGGTGAAGTCAAAAGAAGAATATGGTGAGATTGATGCCTCAGCGTATGACTTCAACTGGGAATACTCCATACACTGGTATAAGAAGGAAGGCGGTGCCCATTCCGAGCAACCCATCACATCACCCAACTACATCAGCAAGGATAATGTGCCCAGCTATCTGGAGGCACATCCTGCTATAACACTCATCAGTTTCAACAAGTAAGGGAACCGTTAAAAGAGTACTAAAAAGGACAATACCAGACTGCTGAGTATTGTCCTTTTATCTTTAAATGAAACCCTAACTCCTTAACTAAAAAAAAGTTGAGTTAATGTAAAACGAGAAAAAGATGATATTTTTAACAAAAGTTTTGGTGAAATGATGAATATTCACTAAATTTGCAGCATCGCTTAGTTAGCCCTTTGGGGCAAAGTGGGCGGTCTTATTTTATGAGAAAGACGTTTTCGAACGTCTGTCGTTGTGAGCCAAGAACTTCGCAAACTCTTAACATCACAGCAGACAGATGACAACGAGACGTCTGCGTAGTACGTTCCTATATACCTTATTTTATATATAGTCCGTACTGGCGTGGGCTAACTGCGTTGTCTATCCTGTGTGATGTGGGCAATGCGAAGGCCTTTGGCTCCAGGATGGGCAGAGAAACAGACACCTACGCCTTTTTTGTATCATAAGCCAACCTAAAACAAAACTATTAACTGCCAATTCCGGGGTGTTTGTTGGGATAATACTTCTATCTATGATTTTATCTGCAAACAAAAAGAATTGTCTTGAAGTATTGAATGCCTTTTTCCGCCAATTATGGACTATGAAGAAATATACAATAATTGGTTGGTTTCTATTTAGCCTGCTTACAACTATTTTGATTGGCTTATTTGGCATAACTACATGTGGCTTTTTAAAAGAAATAATTAATGCAAATACCGCAATCTTAGGTATTGATATTGCTGCATTTGCTATCTTATTTGCGGCACTTCAGGGGAAAAAATTAGACAATAAAGCAAAAAAAGCATTTGACGAACAATCTATAACGGTATTGGGTAATGCTTTTTTTCAGTTGTTGGCAATTCTACTATCAATTTCGTACGCGCTGTTTACTATACCCTTTCTATTCTGGGTATCATTGTGTTGTCAGATATTTGCACTTATTAATGTATTTGACATCATCTTTGAATTGTACACACTTACAACATTAGTTAATAATAAACAGGCATTAGTTAATAATAAACAGGCATTAGTTAATAATAAACAGGCATTAGTTAATAATAAACAGGCATTTATGTCCCGTTAAATAGGAATCATCTAAAAGTCTACAATATGAAAAAGCTATTATTAATGACTCTTTTGCTCTTCTCATTCTTGCAGGTATGGGCAGATACTTGGACAGACGGTAACGGTATAACATGGTCCTTTACTGTCAAAGGAACTGAGGCTATGGATATCAGACCCTCTGGCCCGCTTAATTACGAGAGGATTTATCTCTATGGTGATCCAAAGAGTTCAGATCTGCAACTGCCATTCCAACCTGAGGCTTGGATTGCGGCTGCCATGCGTTTCAGTGATATCGATGGCCAGCATTTCCCATCTCTTTCTGATGAAATTTACTGGGGCTTCAAGACGCTTATCATAGATGTTTCTGATGTCACAGATGATTTGGACGTAAGAGTAATGTCTGGTTGGTGGGAAAATTTCAATGCTGACGGCAGTGAAACCCACGTACACTGGAATGATGGTTTGAATGAGTTTCAACTCACTGAGGACATTGCTAAGATTTGTGCTGGAGGTAATGGTGGTAAAAATCATGACCTTCAGTTCATGGTCATTGATGGCTCATGTGTCGTCAATTCGGTTTACTATGAGGATGGGAAGTTTGAGGCACCGGAAGTTGTAATCCCTTCGAAAGTGTATGTCGGTTTAACGGAATTGAATGTGACGAGCATCGGCGATAATGCGTTCTCTGGCTGCTCCGGCCTGACGAGCGTGACCATCCCTGAGAGCGTGACGAGCATCGGTGCCGGTGCGTTCTATGGCTGCTCCGGCCTGACGAGCGTGACCATCCCCGAGAGCGTGATAAGCATCGGCGATAATGCGTTCTCTGGCTGCTCCGGCCTGACGAGCGTGACCATCCCTGAGAGTGTGACGAGCATCGGTGCTGGGGCGTTCTCTAGCTGCTCGAGCCTGACGAGCGTGACCATCCCCTCTAGCGTGACGAGCATCGGTGCCGGGGCGTTCTTTCATTGCTCTAGCCTGACGAGCATGACCATCCCCGAAGGTGTGACGAGCGTCGGCTCTTCTGCATTCTCTTACTGTTCCGGCTTGACGAGTGTGACCATCCCCTCCAGTGTGACGAGCATCGGCACTTCTACGTTCTCTGGCTGCTCGAGCCTGACGAGCGTGACAATCCCCTCCAGTGTGACGAGCATCGGTAATGATGCGTTCAGTTACTGCACTGGCCTGTCAACCATCACAATGGAAGGATCCGTTCCTACATTAGGGGAGTACGCCGTTCCAAGTCTAACGAGTATCTATGTGCCAATAGATTATCTAACTGATTATCACGCAGCTGATGTTTGGAAGAACATGGCTGACAGAATCTATTCTACACCGAATGTTTATACAGAAGCTGAAGGTTTAACATGGCGTTTCAGTGTATATGGTGATGATGCTATTATTTTAGGTGTTAACTCTTGCTGTGAGAACCTTGTCATTCCGAGTGTAGTGTATAATGACGAAAAGGAGTATACTGTGACTTGCATTGGTGCTTCTGCGTTCCAAGGATGTACCAATCTAGTAAGTGCCTTTATCCCTGAAGGTGTGACGAGTATCGTTAATGGAGCATTTAACAACTGTTCCAGCTTGATGAATGTAACTATTCCCTCGAGTGTGACGAGCATCGGCTCTTCTGCGTTCTCTGGCTGCTCCGGCCTGACGAGCGTGACCATCCCCGAAGGTGTGACGAGCATCAGCTCTTCTGTGTTCTCTGGCTGCTCCAGCATGACGAGCGTGACCATCCCTGAGGGCGTGACGAGCATCGGCGGTTCTGCGTTCCAAGGTTGCTCTGGCTTGACGAGCGTGACCATTCCCTCGAGCGTGACGAGCATCGGCGGTTCTGCGTTCCAAGGTTGCTCTGGCTTGACTAGCGTGACCATCCCTGAAGGTGTGACGAGCCTTGGGTGGTACGTGTTCTCCGGTTGCACAAGCCTTACCTCGGTGGCCTTACCCAACAGCATGACGAGAATAGGCGGTGCAGCTTTTGAAGGTTGCAGAAGTTTGACCTCCATCACCATTCCCAACAGCGTGACATGCATCGATCAAAACGCATTTTGGGGTTGTTCCGGTTTGACCTCCATCACCATTCCCAACAGTGTGACAACCATCGGTATTTATGCTTTCTCTGGCTGTACAGGCCTGACCTCGGTGACCATCCCAAACAGCGTGACGAAACTTGGCAGTACATATTTTCTGGGTGACCCATTTGGAAACCCATTTTCCGATTGTAGTAGTTTAAGTTTAATTATAGTTGAAAGCGGAAATTCAAATTATGACTCACGTGACGATTGTAATGCAATCATTGATAAAAATGTAAAAACACTGATTGCTGGATGTAAAAATACAATCATCCCTAACAGCGTGACAAGAATCGGCTATGATGCGTTCTCTGGCTGCTCCGGCCTGACGAGCGTGACAATCCCCTCCAGTGTGACGAGCATCGGCTCTTCTGCGTTCTATGGCTGTTCCGGCCTGACGAGCGTGACCATCCCCTCCAGTGTGACGAGCATCGGCTCTTCTGCGTTCTCTGGCTGCTCCGGCCTGACGAGTGTGACAATCCCCTCCAGTGTGACGAGCATCGGCTCTTATGCATTTTCTGGCTGCTCCAGCCTTACGAGCGTTTATTTTTATAAGGAAACTCCGCCAACCATAGATAATTCGACCTTCTTCGAACCCGCCAGGACCACGTTGTATGTGCCGGAGGGTAGCATGGCAGCCTATCAGTCCGCAGCCTATTGGAAGGACTTCAAGCTTATCACCACTATCAACGACACCGACTACAGCAACATTGACAACACCATTTACCTGGAACCAGCCGAAGCCTTAACGGGCAGCCAGATGACACTGTCGGTGAAGATGAAGAACGCCATAGAGGTGCAGGGCTACCAGTTCGACCTCTACCTTCCCGAGGGCGTGACCGTGGCCACCGACGAGGACGGTTTCAACCTGATAGAACTGAGCACCGAGCGCACCACGGCACGCAAGACTGACTACTTCAACTCGACCGTACAGGCCGACGGAAGCATCCGCGTGCTCTGCGGCTCGTCGAAGGGATACACCTTCGAAGGCAACGACGGCGAGGTGGCAACCATCACGCTCAACATATCTGGGAACATGACGGCAGGCGGTTATCCCATCATCCTGAAGGAAGTGAACCTCACCGACAGGAACTCCACACTCTACACCACCGACTACCTGAAGACGACACTCACCGTCAAAGACCAC
>JAFYJN010000068.1 GCA_017538105.1 Prevotella sp.
ATACGCATCCAACCCCGTTCAGGACGGCTTCACGCCCTACTACTTCGACCGTGACCACCTCGGAAGCGTCCGGCAGGTGATAAAGGCATACGGCAGCACCAAGGGGACGGTCGTACAGAGAATGGAATACTACCCCTCCGGCCTGCAGTTCTGCGACGGCAACGCCGACACCGACGTGCAGCCGAACAGGTACAACGGCAAGGAGTACGACAAGATGCACGGCCTGTGTACCTACGACTACGGCGCGAGGCAGTACAACCCCGTCACCGCGCGCTGGGACAGGATGGATCCGCTGTGCGAGAAGTACTACGACATCAGCCCGTATGCGTATTGCGGGAATAATCCGGTAAATGCGGTTGACCCGGACGGGAGAGATTGGTATATGACTTCCGATAGCATTGTACAATGGATACCTGAAGTTACTTCACAGGATAACACCCCAGATGGAGGGACATATATAGGAAAAGAATATATGGGATTAACTATAGATATTTATGAAGAATACTATGGTGAGGGAGAGAACGGCTTGTCAATAGGAATTATTTACGATTCTCAAAATTTAGGGGAAAGATGGATTCAAAGCGTTAGCACAGAATACGAAGACGAACCAGATGCAAACAATGGACCAAATTGTGATAGGAGTAAAGATTATCCGCCACCATTCTATTACACAAATGTGGAAGAAACGTTTCATAAAAGTAGAAATAGTTATTATTTTGAAGATCGTCCTTCTAGGGATAGTCGAAAAACCGTAAATTGGAATGCAGAATTAACTTTGGCAAGACCAAACAATGGTTACAAACCTGTCGTTACTTTAAATTATGGATTTCGAAATAATAACGGGTTAATCCGTCTTAATCCTATCACTATTTCCGTCCCTTCTCCTTTTCAGAATAAACTGATTTCTGATTATAATGCCAGAATCAAATGATTGTAAGAAGATACATATTTCTGTTTTGTTGCATCGTTCTTTTATCATGTAATAATCAAATAATATATGACAGGGATGCAACAAAAATATTTTATGTTGAAAATGATTCTTCCTTCGTAGATGAGATTCTCTTAGGATATGATGGAATATCAGACAGGATTCCAAGAACAATAGCCATTTCATACCTATATGTGAATAGGCACACAGACAAAAAATATTGGTCTTCATCAATGCCTACCTATTACCGTGCTTATGTTTATGAAAGTAAGGTGGATTTGGACACTTATAAGTCAATGGTAAAATATATTCAATCATTGGAACTGAAAGAAGGTATGCCCCATAAAACATATGAGCAATGGGGCGCATCGTCGGTTGTCCTTAAACATGGAAATAAGCGATATCACAAGTCCATGAAGCGGAGAGAATATGTTGCCTTTCTAAGAGGGTTGTTGCCTTTACTGAATAATGATTCCGGTCTTCAGGAAGCTGTCAGTAATAAAATCAATATTTACCAAGACGACAATCATCCTTATAAATACGAAGATATGATATACGGTGAACTTGACGAAGTGGAATTCAATGGGAACAACAAGTTCGCCTTACAATTAAAGTCTTCACTTAACATTGATTATGTCTTTACAGACATTGCGGAGAGGATATATAATAACAAGTTACATCCATACTCATCTCATGAAGGTGTTCCTTTATATTTAGATTTAAAGTTTAATAGAAACAACATCGATAGCATCACTTTTGATAAATTCCGCCTTTCCTCTACAAAAATACAATTATGCCAAGAAGGACTATCTACGAATCTTCCAACAGAAATAAATGGCGATGAGCAATTGCCTGTATGCTATCTTAGAAAATTGATAAACAACAATAATGTTATATACATACAGGTCGTCTATTGTATGCTTAATTCATGTGAAGAAGCGAAATCCAAATTAAAAGAAGGTATGCGTTCTGACTATCTTTCAGACGCATGGTTTGTTTATTATTATGACAAAAAAGCAAAACAATTTGTTTATAAAAAATATATCATCAACCCAAAAGAGATATAAATTTGATAAAACCGCACAGTGATAGATTTTTGAGACTTTTCTATATCATATGTTTAGGAATGACAATAGTGACAATTAGTCTTATCGTATATTATTGTTCTGGAAATACAGAATTAATGTACATAGGTGTACTTGAAAATTCTAAAAATAAAGATTGAGAAGGATTTGGGAAATGCAACAATGGCAAGCTATATGAAGGTGTATGTAGATGGCCAGATAGTATATAACGAGAAGTGCTTCGTACGAGATACTGTAGAAAATGTCATTTGGCACAAAGATATGGGCATTTTACAAATTTGTTTACGATATGAAGAAGATAAAGACACAATAACAATAAACATCAAAGGAACTAAAGATCCAAATTAAAGAACAGACCTGTCCCAGAACTAAATAGAAATAGGTGATTTTTTATTTGGTAGGATAAAATAAAAGGTGTATATTTGCAGAGTGGGGGGCAAGGGGCAAGGAGCATGGGGCAAGGAGCAAAAACCCACCCCGGCCCTCCCAAAGGGAGGGTGCATGAGAGGAAACGGGGTGAACTCTGTACACTAAACATTAAACACTATACCCTTAAACTCAAATAAAAATAATACACAAAACCCATAACCTCGAGTAGGTTGCCCCTTCCTTGGGAGGGGGAAAGGGGGAGGTTCAAAAAAACAACATTATGAAAAAGTACATTTGCGAAACATGCGGGTACGTTTACGACCCCGAAGTAGGCGATCCCGACAACGGGATAGAGCCGGGCACAGCCTTTGAGGACATACCCGAAGACTGGGTATGCCCTATCTGTGGCGTGGGCAAGGATGATTTCTCGCCCGAGGACTAAAGGATTTCGTTGAGGTTTGTTGCCAGTTGTTCCACACTGCTGGCACCTACCAATACTGACGTGACCCCTTTCTGTGACAGAATCCAGCGGAGGGCGTACCCAGCCAGGGTGCGCCCTTCTTGGTGCGCCTCCTCGTTCCATGTCTGCAACTGGCGCAACAGTTCGGGCGTGAGTGTCTGCTGTGAGAGTGACGTGTTACGGCTCATGCGCGACCCCTCGGGGATGCCGTTGAGGTAACGGTTGGTGAGCAGACCCTGTGCCAAGGGCGAGAAAGAGATGAAGCCGATGCCTTCTTGTTCGCAGAAGGCGAGCTGTCCCTGCTCCATCGGTTCGCGGTTGAGCATATTGAGCTTGTCCTGGTAGATGAGCAGCGGCACGTCGCGTTCCTTCAGGTAGGCGTGGGCTTTCTTCAGCTCTTCCACCGGCCAGTTGGAGATGCCGATATAGAGTGCCTTGCCTTGTCGGACGATATCGACGAGTGCCTGCAGTGTCTCTTCGATAGGTGTGAGCGGGTCATAGCGATGGCTGTAGAACAGGTCGACATAGTCGAGGTGCATACGCTTGAGGCTCTGGTCGAGGCTCGCCATGAGGTATTTCCGCGAACCCCAGTTGCCATAGGGACCGGGCCACATATCGTAACCGGCCTTGCTGCTGATGAACAGTTCGTCGCGGTAAGGTCGGAAATCGTCGTCCATCAGTCGTCCCATGGTCTCCTCGGCACTGCCGTAGGGAGGGCCGTAGTTATTGGCCAGGTCGAAATGAACGATGCCATGGTCGAAAGCATAATGGGTGATGGCACGGCTACGTTCGTAGGGGTCCACGCCCCCGAAGTTATGCCAGAAGCCCAATGACAGTTTGGGAAGGAGCACGCCGCTCCGTCCGCAACGAACATACAGTTCTCCAGATTGTTCGTAACGATGGGGAGAAAAAGCCCCACCTCCATCCCCTCCCGAGGGAGGGGCGTAAATAGCTTTACTCATAGGTTTTATAGAATGTTGAGTGTTGAGTGTTGAATGTTGACGAGTTGTTGAGGCATATGTCGAAAAATTGTCGCTTCGCGATTTTTAGAATGATGAGTGTTGAATGTTGATTGTTTAGTGTTGAATGTTTAGTGTACAGTGTTTAGTGTTCACCCCGTCTCCTCTTATACACCCTCCCTTGGGGAGGGCCGGGGTGGGTATTTGCCCCTTAACACTCCCTCCCCTCGGGAGGGCCGGGGTGGGTATTTGCCCCTTAACACTCCCTCCCCTCGGGGAGGGTTGGGGAGGGGGCTCCTATCAGCTCCAACAGCCGTTCGACGGCTTCTTCTTCGGGGATATTTTTCAGGACACATTCCTTGCCTCGGTAGAGGGATATCTTTCCTCTGCCGGCACCGACATAACCGTAGTCGGCATCGGCCATCTCGCCCGGTCCGTTGACGATGCATCCCATGATGCCGATTTTCAGTCCCACGAGATGTTGGGTGGCTTCCTTGATGCGTGCGATGGTGCGCGGCAGGTCGTAGAGCGTGCGTCCGCAACCAGGACAGGAGATATATTCCGTCTTCGTGAATTTGATGCGTGCGGCTTGTAGGATGGCGTCGGCCAGCGTTACCAGCTGCTCGTTGCTGAACGATGGGCTGTGGAGCACCAGCTGGTGCGCCTTGCGGTCGATGAGCAGGGCACCGACGGCCATGGCTGCTTTCAGTTGCAGTGTCTCCCAGTCGGGAGCCTCCAGTGCCAACGTGATGGTATCGTCGTGGATGGACTCCTCTGCCTTCTGTCGCAACAGCGTACATTCCGGGATGAGCTCCACCAGTTTTCTGGCCACGGGAATCTCACGTTCCGGCTCCTCCGACAGGCTGACGCGGATGGTGTCGCCGATGCCTTCGGTGAGTAGGGCACCGATGCCCACGGCACTCTTGATACGCCCGTCCTCGCCCTCGCCCGCCTCGGTCACTCCGAGATGCAGCGGATAGTGCATATTCTCACCATCCATCGTCTTGACCAACAGACGCACAGTCTGCACCATGACAACGGTGTTCGACGCCTTGATGCTGATGACCACATCGTCGAACCGTTCGCGGCGGAAGATGCGCAGAAACTCCATGCAGCTCTCCACGATACCCTCGGGCGTGTCGCCGTAGCGAGACATGATACGGTCGGAGAGTGAGCCGTGGTTCACGCCGATGCGCACCGCCGTATGCTGTTCCTTGCAGATGGTGATGAAGGGAAGGAGTCGGGCTTCAATCTTTTTCAGTTCCTCTTGGTATTCCTCATCGGAATATTCCAAGTGCTTGAATGTGCGGGCTGGGTCAACATAGTTGCCGGGGTTGATACGTACTTTCTCACAGTACCGCGCCGCCACATCGGCCACGTTGGCGTTGAAATGCACATCGGCCACCAGCGGCTGTGGATAGCCGTCGGCCTTCAGCCGGGCGGAGATATTCTTCATGTTCTCCGCCTCGCGTGAGCCCTGTGTGGTGAAACGCACCAGTTCACCACCGGCATCGATGATACGCTTGGTCTGGGCCACACAGCCCTCGGTGTCGTTGGTATCGACGGTGGCCATCGACTGGATGCGGATGGGGTTGTCGCCGCCGATGGCGATATCCCCCACATGGCAGACGCTGCTAATTCGTCTTGTACTCATATTTCACTTCCGCCAAGTCCTTGTTCGCCTTCTCAATCTTCTGCTTCAGACCCTCCTTGTAGGTGGCGAGGCGCTGGGCGATGTCACTGTCGGCCAGTGCCAGCATCTCCGTGGCCAGCACCGCCGCGTTCATGGCACCGTTGACACTCACCGTGGCCACGGGGATGCCCGGGGGCATCTGCACGATGCTCAGCAGGGCATCGAGACCGTCGAGCATTCCCTTGATGGGCACACCGATGACGGGCAGGGTGGTCTGTGCGGCGATGACTCCCGGCAGGGCGGCCGCCATACCGGCGCCGGCGATGATGACTTTCACGCCACGGCCTGCCGCCTCCTTGGCGAAGCGTTCCACGGCCTCCGGCGTGCGATGTGCCGACAGGGCGTTCACCTCGAAGGGAATCTTCATGTCATTGAGAAATGTCATGGCTTTCTCCATGACGGGCAGGTCGGATGTGCTGCCCATGATAATGCTAACTTGTGGATTCATTGTTGAATGTTGAGTGTTGAATGTTGAATTGTCGCTGACGCGATTTTTAGAATTTTGAATTTAATTAAGGAGTTCAGGAGTGTAGGAGTTTAGAAGTGTAGACAATAGTCCGCGAGTGACCTCTTGCTCCTTGCCCCTTGCTCCTGCCACGGGCATATCTCTCACCTCTTACCTCTCACCCCTTCTATCTACTGGCATATCTCTCACCTCTCACCTCTTTATGCACCCTCCCTTAGGGAGGGCCGGGGTGGTTTTTTGCCCCTTACCTCTCACCCCTCACCCCTTTACGCCCCCTCCCTTTGGGAGGGCCGGGGTGGGTATCCTAATTCCATATCACTGCCCAGAAGGCGCAGACGATGCCGAGGAAGAATCCCGCCACCACCTGGGGGAGCGTATGCTGGCGCAGTATCATGCGGCTGGTGCCGATGAGACCGGCGAGTAGGATGACCAGACAGAGCCACCACACGGGGTTGAAGGAGAAAATCTGTGCGAAGGCCGCCAATGCCCCCGCCAGTCCCCCGATGGCCGCCATGTGTGAAGAGATTTTCCATTTCAGGTTGATGGCCGTGCATAGCACCTCGATGACCATGGCCGCCACCAGCACACTGCCCACGGAATGGGGGATGTGGAACAGGTTGACGACGTAATAGCACACGAAGTAACACACGAAACAGATGAGGTAGGGCACCAATCGTCGTTCCTTGGCACCCAGTTCGATGGGCGTCCATCCCTGGTAGTTGCGGTAGAAGCTGATGAGCAATGTGGGCAGCAGGATAGTGAGGAAATAGACGATGAGCAGTATCTTCATCTTTGTCCAGAAGGGCAGGAAACTGAGGTAGCTGAATACGAAGAGCAGCAGCATACCGATGAAAGGCATGTAGAACGGCCTGAACAGCGTGCTCAGTATCTTTGCGGTGATGATGAGGTTTTTCTCGTTCATTTTCTCAGTGTGGCTTTGGGAATACCGAGTTGTTCGCGGTATTTGGTCACGGTGCGTCGTGCGATGGGGAAGCCGTGTTTGGCTAGTTCGGCTCTCAGTGCCTCGTCGTTCAGCGGATGGTGTTTGTCCTCATGGTCGACAATTTCTTTGAGCGCATTTTTTATCTGCCGTGTCGATAGTTCCTTGCCGTCTTCGGTGGTATAACCGTCGGTGAAGAAATGGCGCAGGGGAAAGGTGCCCCAGCGTGTCTGTGCATATTTCTGGTTGCTCACGCGTGAGATGGTGGAGATGTCGAGATGCGTCTTCTCGGCGATGTCTTTCAGTTTCATCGGGCGGAGCAGGTTTTCGTCACCCTCGCGGAAATAGTCGAGCTGCCACTTGATGATGGCGCTCATGGTGGCGCTCATGGTGAGTTGCCGTTGTTGCAGCGCGGTGATAAACCCTTTGGCTTTCTCCACTTTCTCCTTGGCATAGGTCAACGCTTCTTTTTCGCTTCGTGAGAGCGGCGTCTGTGCGTCTTTGAGGGATTGTGACAGTTCGGTGAACGATTCCGAGATGTGCAACTCGGGCACTTGTCCTCTGTTGATGGTAAAACTCACACTATCGTCTTCATGGGTGTCGACGATGAAATCAGGTGTTATCTGTTGTGTGCTTCTCCCTATTGTTTCGCCGAGGGGTGCTCCCGGTTTGGGGTTCAGCCGTTGTGCTTCGTTTTTCAGTTGTCGACCTTCCTCATCGTCAAGTTTCATGGCGGTGGCGATGCGGCCCCATCGGTTGTTCATGAAATCGTCGAAGTGACGTGTGAGCAGGGTGGTGAGGCGTTGTTTCTCCTCTCCCTCGTCGTGGCGTGCCACCTGCAGGAGCAGACACTCTTGCAATGTGTGGGCACCGATGCCGGGGGGGTCGAAACGTTGCAGTATCTTCACCACCTCGTCGATTTCTTCCACGGTGGTGTAGATGTTCTGGTGGATGGCCAACTCATCGCAGAGTGTGTCGTTGTCTTTCCTCAGTAGGCCATCTTCGTCGAGCGACCCGATGAGGTATTCCATGATGTCACGCTGTTGGTCGGTGAGGTCATATTCACCTGCCTGTTCGCGCAGTGTGTCATAGAATGATGTTTCCTCGCGCCATACAGGATAGTCGGTGTTCTCGATGTAGTTGCCGTAGTATGGCTCGTCGCCTTCCATGCGATCGTCACTGCCCATGATGGAGAGTGCGCGTTCCAGCTCATCCGCCCGTTGCTCGCGTTCGTCGCGTTGTTCCTCCGACTCACTGATGCCCATGTCTATGTTCGACGGCTCCTCTGCAAGATGGTCATGGTGTTCTTCGATGGAAGAGGGCTCAAGGGCGGGGTTGTCGGCCAGTTCCGACACCACCTGTTCTTCCAGCTGTGTGATGGGCATCTCCAACAGTTTCACCTGCAACATCTGTTGTTGTGACAGGTGTTGCACGGTCTGCTGTGTCTGCGTCTGCGCCTGTGTCTGGGTGAGTTTCTGTGCCATGTGTCGGAGTGTTGTCGGGAGTGTTATTTCTTGAAATAGTCCATCATCATCGACGCGGCGGCCACAAGCCGGTCGGGGTTGTCGTTGCCATAACGCTGCCAGATGGCGGTGCATGCCGTCAGCAGTTTCTCATCGGCTTGGAAACGTGGGCGCAGGTAGGGGTCGCACACCTGATAGGTGAGCAGCACGTTGACCACCGTTTCGGGTGTCACCTTCATCTTTCTGGCCAGTTGCGCCACCTCGGGCGTCTCTTTCACCATCGTATTGGGCGTGAGACGGAAATACAGGTCGAGGATGATGGTGAGCATGATGGGTGTGAGCGTGGGATGCCCCTCGATAGGCATGAAGTCTTTCTCAAACGAGGCCTGCACGTCAACGCCCTCGTAGAACAGGTCGGCATTGTTGAACCCTTGCATCTTGCGCAGTAGCTGCACCCCCTTGCGCAGTTTCTGTGGACTCTTGGCGTAGGTGTTCCACAGTCGTTCGATGCGTGGCGTGTCGAGCTGACGCATACGTATCATCTGCGCATAGAGCACCTTCGGCTCGATGTGCAGTTCCAGGGCCAGGTTGACCATGCCGCGTGAATAGAGCGGTTTCACGCCCACGGGTTTCTTCAGATACAGCTGCATGAGCAAGAGCCAGTAGCTGTCGTCCCATCCTGTTTTTTTCGTCATGATGAAAGGGTTTTATGGTTTGTCCTGATGATTGTCCAGCACTTGTCGCGACACCACGATGACGATGGTTTTCATGCGCAGGTATGCCTCGCTGATGAACATCATTCCACCGAAGGGGTTCTCCTTGCCCCATGAGTTCTTGGCGATGTAGTAGCGTTGTCCCTCGTCGTCGTGAGCCTTGCCCACGATGGCCATGCAATGGTCATCGGTGGTGGCGTGGCGGTCGAACTCTATCTGTCGCCGTCCCTGCGTGGCGTCCTTGGCGTCTATGTCCATCACGGCTATGCCCTCCTCGAATGAGAACCCCGGCTCGCTGATGTCACCCTCCCAGCATACGGCATGACCTGTGGCCAGGGCATGATCTACGAGGTGTTGCAGACTGTCGAGGGGCACGTTCACGGCACATTCGGCATAGAAGTTGTCGGGCGACTCGATGACATATTCACTGCCGAAGGGATGGTGTGTCCACGACCCCAGAGTGACATATTCCTGCTCACGAAGCACGCTGTGTGCAAATTCGAGCGGAGTGTATTCGCATGAGTACATGAACACAAAACGGGGTAGGGGGCCCATCGTCTCTTGCAGTTGCTCCTCCACCTCATGCCGCACCTGTTCGGCACCTCGTGACTGATGTGTCATGCCGTCGGTCATGACCTCTAACTTACGACACAGGGTGGGGTAGTCGATGCTGTCGTAGGCGCGGAAGGTGCTCAACGGCTCGCATCCGTAGCGACGCATGAGGCGCAGCGTCATCGGTGCCATGCCACGGGTGGTCAGGGCGCGTTTCTCATTCTCGGAATAATTGCGCATGCACTGCTCGCGAAGGTACATAAACGCCAGGTGGTCGGCGCTCAGTTCGATGCTGTCGCCCTGCATCATGTGTTCGCTCTCGATGGTGGACAGCATGGCATATACCCAGCACAGCTCGCCATCGCCCTGGTCCTTCACGGGCATGTGTTTCAACAGCACATCGGTATGGAAGGTGTGCTTGGTCTGCGTTGACGCGCCGCGCTCCTTACTTTGTCCACATGCCATCATGAGGACAGCGGCTGTTATGATGGCGAGAACCCCTCTCATTGGCTGTTGTCGTGTTTTTATTTCATTTCGCCGTAAACGACTCCTTCTGGCCACGGCTGATAGTCAGGATATATTTTAACAATTCTGGCAAATGGCTGCCAGTCTATATCCTTATCTTGTATTGTCTCGTTTTCGGCCAGTCCGAACTCCACGGTGCCCGTTTTCATGTTCCTGAATTTCCACAACACTTTGTGTTCATCCAGTGGTTTTATCCAGCCGCTGTTAACGGTGTTGTAGATGACTTTGGAGAATTTGATGGTTTCCGAGGTCTTGTAATAGACACCTTTCTGGAGGCGTGGCTTGCCGGCATTCTCGGGGTCGTTGGCTATATCATTGATTCCTTTATCCGAGAACTTTGTCAGTGTGAACAGGTCATATTGGTTGACTACCACAATGAACCCGTCATATTGCTCGGGAAGGTTTTTCAGTGTCCACCATCCTTGGATATAGTCATTCCTCAAATCTACCGCCTCTTCCTCGTCGTCATCCTTGTTGCATGAGCTGGAACAGAGCGTCAATGAGGCCACCATCAACGACAGTAAAGTGAAGAGAAAATGCTTTGTCTTTTTGTTCATTGCCGAAATTGCTGTTTGCTTGCAAAGGTAGTGTAAACCGAAGACAATACAAAAGAAAAGTACATTTTTCTTTCTTTTCCGAAACGCCGCCTATCTTATTGGAAGGTAGGGAAAGTTGAGTTAAAAAACCAAAATTGCAATAGAGCGAGAGCAAAAGAAAACTTGTTTTCAGAGCATGAGCAAGTGCGATGTATTCAGACATTCTAAAACACAGAGCAGGCTGTCCTTGACCCGCAATTCAATATTTATTTAATATTTGAGCAAACTATTATCAAAAGTCAATTAAAAGTCGTCATCAAACACAATTGTAAAATTTTGATTTTGATATTTGAAAAAATAACATTATCTTCGCGTAAAAAAATGAACAAAGAGCATATAACCGAAATATTTAGCGTCTTATCAGAGGTTGAGGATTACCTTTACAATGAACTTGACGTAATTTGTGATGAAGATTTTCTTGATGACACAAATCAACTTCTAAATAGGATCCGGCAATCAAAAGATTTATTGGAAAGAAATTATATCAAACAGTAGTTTCTGTGATATTGTAAATACCTCTGATGTTCTTCCTCTATCCTTATCAATCGCATATCACGGTTTAAGCCTAAAGATTGTCAATCCCGACTCGACAGGCATAGACATTGCCGACGGAGAAATGCATGCTGAGTCTGCGTGTATTTCTTTCCCTTCATAACGGTTTACTTTAACAGCTTCCTCCCTTCATTATCCTCCAAAACCTGCATCTGCTGGATGGCAATATGATTGAGTTTTACGAGCCGTTCGCCTTGTGGCATACCGTCATTGATAAGTACAGCGTTGATATTTTCCATATTCGAAAGACAGATGAGCTCGTTGATAGTGGCGTAGTCGCGGATATTGCCTTTGAGGTCTGGATTTGCCTCACGCCATTGTTTGGCAGTCATTCCAAACATCGCCACATTGAGCACATCGGCTTCCTCTGCATACTTCATCGCAGCTTGCTCGTGAGTTACTTCTGCAGGAATGAGGTTGCTTTTGATAGCTTCGGTATGGATGCGGTAGTTGATTTTGGATAACTCGCGTTTGGCTGACCATGCAAGTTGCTTTTGTTCATCAGCTTTAAGTCTTTGATACTCCTTGACAAGTAAAAGTTGGAAACGCGGACTTATCCACATGCCAAAATGGTAGGCAATATCCCTATGAGCGTATGTACCTCCATAACGCCCAGCTTTAGCCATAATGCCGATTGCGCCCGTTCGCTCTATCCATGCCTTGACAGACAAAACAAAGTTGTTGCTTCCTGCCTCATTCCTAATTGTATCGAATTCGGTACAATTAAAATTTGGGTTATATAACATCTCCCATTCACCGAGATATTCAATAGTACTCTTCAAACTCATCCATCTGAATACTATGTGCTCCTGCATCTGGCTGTGAGCCATGTCGGTTAGTGAGATATAGTCTTCGTTCTGTACACTAACGACAGTAATCAGTGTATTATCTACTTTTATCTTTGCCATGATGATAATATTGAATATAATTTGATACAAAGATAATATAATTTCATGTAATTGGCGATGTAGTCTACGTTAAGATATATTAACGTGTGTTCGACAAAATATAACTGTCTGAAAATTTGGTGATTAGCGAAAATTGTTGTAACGTATATGGTCCTTGCATACCTGCTCGAAAGTCTGACCTGCCCAACTACTCTTGGCTGGATTGTCCAAAAAGTGAGTCCAGAAATGCTCATCTGGGTTCTGTCGGCCTTTTGCGGAAAATGTATCAAAAAAGGCTGTTTTAGCACCTGACTTTAGCAAAAATGCCCAAAATACAATAAACTTAAGTGCGGAAACTATACAAAATATAGTAGTTTCCGCACTTAAGTAGAGAAAGTGGCTCATACAATACACCATGCCCGAGAAGTTTTATGGGTTGACTCTATACATTGCCCCCACAATGGACAATTGAAAAATAGTACGGAAACAACGGTGGATAATGGATTTTTTTGTACATTTGCAGCGGAATTGTTCAATCTAAAACTTAACAAGATGAGAAGAATATTATTGTCGATTATCTTTGTCTGCTGCACGATGGCACTGACGGCACAGAATAGTATACAAGTGAACTACCAAGGTTCAAAACCCACCATCAGCGACTTTGTGTCAGCCTACCTTCTCTCTTACGTCTGGGACGAGGAGGAGGATGTACTCGACGAAGCGAGAAATGCCGCCAAACAGGTTTGGATTCAGCACCTTCAGGGCAAACCGCTGGACGAGTTCGATACGCTCATCATCGACGAGAAAAACGGCTATGTGGCCTATGAGTTCAGATATGGTGATTCTATGGTGAGGACAGAGATGTGCTACTGGAACGAGTCGGACCAGAAACATAAACTCTTTGCCTACAACGTGAGATGTTTCGATAAAGGGAAGTACTCTCCCGGACAATTCGACGGCCTTACGTTCTACCGCTACAACAATGCCACGAAGAAGATGACCTTGTGTGAGGACGTGGGCTTCGACGAGAGATTCATGACGGACGATGGTGCCTATAACTCCTATGCCCTGCCACGTACCGGCAAGGACATCGTTGTCACGTCGTGGTATGACACGGGAAAGAGGGAGAAGACGCTGAAGTGGAATGGGCGTCGGTTCAGATTCTGATATGTGATGAAGATCAGTGATTTCGAGGTGATGGCACCTGTCGGGTCGCGCGACTCGTTGGTGGCAGCCATACAGGCCGGTGCCGATGCCGTATATTTCGGTATCGGAAAACTGAATATGCGCTCCCATTCGGCCAACCCGTTTACCATTGACGACCTGCGCGAGATAGCTGCCACGTGCAACGAGCACGGCATCAAGTCGTACCTCACCCTGAACACCATCATCTACGATGGTGACATGGCCGTGATGCGCCAGATGGTGGATGCCGCCCATGAGGCGGGCATCAGTGCCATCATCGCTTCCGACGTGGCGGTGATGACCTATTGTCGTCAGGTGGGTCAGGAGGTACACCTGTCCACCCAGCTCAACATCTCCAACATCGAGGCCCTGCGGTTCTACGCCCAGTTTGCCGACGTAGTGGTGCTCGCCCGTGAGCTGAACCTCGACCAGGTGGCGGAGATACACCGGCAGATAGAAGAACAGGATATACGTGGTCCGCAGGGTGAGCGCGTGCGCATAGAGATGTTCTGTCACGGGGCGCTGTGCATGGCCGTCAGCGGCAAGTGTTACCTCAGTCTCGACAATGCCGCCCGCTCGGCCAACCGTGGCGAGTGCATGCAGCTGTGCCGCCGCAACTATATCGTGACAGATGCCGAAACTGGCACCCAGTTGAATATTGACAATAAATATATCATGAGTCCCAAGGACCTGAAGACCATCCGTTTCATCGACCGCATGATGGCGGCGGGTGTGCGGGTGTTCAAGATTGAGGGGCGTGCCCGGGGACCCGAATATGTCTATCAGGTGGTACGCTGCTACAAGGAGGCTATCCAGAGCGTGCTCGACGGCTCGTTCAGCGAGGCGAAGAAAGATGAGTGGGATGCCCGATTGTCTGCCGTCTTCAACCGTGGCTTCTGGGATGGCTATTACCTGGGACAGACCCTGGGTGAGTGGAACAAGAACTACGGCTCCAACGCCACTGAGCGCAAGGTGTATATCGGCAAGGGCGTGAAATACTATTCGCGCTTGGGTGTGGCAGAGTTCACGTGCGAGGCCGCAGAGTTCAGCGTGGGTGATAAACTGCTCATCACGGGACCCACCACGGGCGTGATGTATGTCGATGCCACGGAGATACGCTATGAGCTGCAACCCGTGGAGACGGCACAGAAAGGGACGCATATCTCCATCCCCGTACCGGGGAAGATACGGCCGTCGGACAAGTTGTTTAAATTAATACCCACCCCGACCCTCCCCAAGGGAGGGTGCATAAGAGGAGACGGGGTGAACACTGTACACTAAACACTCATCACTCAACACTCATCACTCAACAAGAAACATGACAATTAACGAGATACAAGACGAGGTGATAGAGGAGTTTTCCGATTTCACCGATTGGATGGACAAGTACCAGTTGCTCATCGACCTGGGTAATGACCAGGAGCCGCTCGACGAGCGTTACAAGACCGAGCAGAACCTCATTGACGGATGCCAGAGCCGTGTGTGGCTGGTGGCCGACTACCATGATGGCTTGTTGTCGTTCACCGCCGAGAGCGACGCGCTAATCGTGAAGGGTATCGTTGCCCTGCTCATCCGTGTGCTCAGCGACCATACGCCTCAGGAGATTCTCGATGCCGACCTGTATTTCATCGACCGCATCGGACTGCGTGAGCACCTCTCGCCCACGCGCAGCAACGGCCTGCTGGCCATGGTGAAACAGATAAAGGCGTATGCCTTGGCGTATGGGATGAAAGATGCGTAAGTTGAGAACCATAGAGATGAACCGCCTCACGGTGGAGGAGTTCAAGGCATCGGAGAAACTGCCGCTCACGGTGGTGCTCGATGATGTGCGCTCGCTCTATAATGTGGGGTCGGTGTTCCGCACCTGCGATGCTTTCCGTGTGGAGCGTGTCTGTCTGTGCGGCATCACCGCCTGTCCGCCGAATGCGGAGATACATAAGACGGCCTTAGGTGGCGAGGATGCCGTAGATTGGCAATATTTCGCCACTGCCGAGGAGGCGGTGAAGGCATTACAAGCTGAGGGCGTGTTCGTCTATAGCATCGAGCAGGTGGAGGGTTCTACGAAGTTGCAGGAGTTACAAACAGACCCTTCACGCCGTTACGCCGTGGTTTTCGGTAACGAGGTGAAGGGTGTGCATCAGAGTGTGGTCGATATGTCGGACGGTTGCTTGGAGATTCCCCAGTTTGGCACCAAGCACTCGCTCAATGTGGCCAACACCGCCAGCATCGTGATATGGGAGTTTGCAAGAAGAAAAATATAACCTACCCTAACACCCACCCCGGCCCTCCCCAAGGGAGGGAGCGTTAAAGAACCCACCCCGGCCCTCCCCAAGGGAGGGAGTTAGGGGGCCAGGAACACACACCTATTATCCTTCTCAAGATTTCTTTCCCGTGCTTATTTGATTACAAGTTTGCGTGAGATGTGGCTCTTCGCCGTGCTGATGCAGACGGTATAGATGCCCTTGGGTAACTGTTGCATGTTCAGCAACACTTCTTGACCGCGCATCAGGTTGTTGAGGAATTGCGACTGGCAGAGACGCCCCTGTTGGTCATAAACCATCATGGTGGCCTGTGCTTCGGCATTGTTGAAGAGTACGCGCCACAGTCCTCCTTCTTTCTTCATGCTTATCGGCTGCTCACTGCCATAGACCGATGGTATGCCCGTGGCATCGGCCAGTTGGAGCGCCATCTTCAGACCCTCATAAGCATCTATCTTGCCATAGCCCCAGCGACTGTTCCACTCGTCGCTGCCCGTGAATTCATCCTTGCGCGATGTGGAGGCCACGATGTCATGCAGTTGTTCGCAGCTCAGGTTCGGGTTGGCCTGTAGCCAGAGCGCCATGGTGCCGCTCACCACGGGAGCTGCCATGGATGTGCCAGCACTGGCCATATAGTATTGGTCTTCACCATTGACATTGATTTTGTCGACGAGCAGAGGACCGTCACCGCCACTTTCCGACACATAGTCGATGGCCGAGGCAATCATGCCTCCTGGAGCCGCCACATCAGGTTTGCGCAGTTCCGGTCTGATGGTAGGACCGATAGATGAAGAGGTGTTGAGTTCATTTAAACCATTAACCATTCCATAAGCTTGAGCATCAATTGTGCCCATTGTCAGGCTGTTGATGACGGTCTTGCTCACGTAGTTTCCCACGCAGAACGCTTTCTCGGCACATTGGCCTATGCCACCGATACTCATCACGTTGTCGCCTTCAAGACTGGTCAGGCCCAGTTTGGTGAAGTTGACCTTTTTGAACTCGTTGCCTTCTTCCGTCCAAGCGTCGAAGCCGTCGCCCGCATGACCGCTCACCACGAACACGGTGTAGTAGATGGGTGAGGTGTTGGTGGGATAGTATAGATAGTGCTCTTTTCCATTGTACGTACATATTTCGTTCGCTGAAAATTCACCATCGAACGACAGTTCCTTGGGATTTCCAGCTCCCGTGGTTTTGTATGCTTTCACGGTAAGGTGTTGCTGTCCATCGGTGGCTTTTCCCCAGAGGTCGATGACGGGGTCGATACCACCTTGTTTGATAGCGATAGCCACCTGCTCGTCGTCTTCGGTGAAGGTGTAGCTGACGTGTACTTTTTCGGCACCAGAGTTGCCTGCGGCGAGAACGAGAGCCCTGCCTGTGCCCGCTGTGGCAATATTGTCGACAAACTGGTCATAGGGTGTCAGCCCGTCGTGTGGTCCGTGGATGCCACCGAAACTCATGTTCACCACGAAAGGTTGTCCTTTCTCTTGAGCATATTGGTCGATAAAAGTCAGGTCTTCCATCACCTCTGCTTCCTCCATCGACGAGGAAATCATCATGATGTCGGCCTCCGGAGCCACGCCGCTGAAGTCGTTCTGGCTGATGACCGACCCTGCGGCGATGCCCGCCGTGTGCGTGCCGTGCCCGCCAGGTTCTTCATATTCGTCGTTGCCGGCTGGAATGTCGGTGGTGGGTTCCGTCACCACACCTTTTGCATAGTCTTTGCGGTTCCACACCACCTTCACACGCTTGTTGCCCTCGTTGTCGAGGAACGCGATATGGTCGTATTTGAAACCACCGTCAATCATCGCCACCAGCACGCCTTTTCCCGTGAAGGGTGTCTCAAACTCACCGCTCTCGCGGATGGTATGCACACCAATGTCTTCACGTGCCTTGTCCATGAAGAAATGGAAGCGTCGTGAGCCATGGATGCGGCTGATGCGTTTGTCAGCACTAAGTGTCTCGCGCAGGAAATGTGCTGGTACGATGGCCGTTGCCATCCCTTTTCCCACTACTGTGGCGTGGTAGCCAGCCTGGCGGATACCGGCTACCAGGGCATCAGCATCGTCAGCGGTCATTGTCACAGCTTGTAGTTTGCTGTCATCGGCAAGAGCCTGCAATTTAGCCGTGGCATCCAGTCGTTGCTGTTTGGTATTCAAGTCTTGGGCCTGCACCATGAGCGTAGCCCCGAAAAACAGTAATAGGGTACAAAATTTACGCATGCACTTAGTTTTTTGCTGTTCGGTGCAAATTTACAGATAAACACTGTAATATCCAAGCAATAACAAAAAAAGTGACAAACTGTAATGAACAGTCTGTCACTTTTTAGGGTTACTTGCCTCTAACTTTTTACCCCCTCCCTTTGGGAGGGCTGGGGTGGGTATTAGGGTCGGGGTGGGTGTTTATTTCACATATTCCGCGAAGTCGGTCAGGTGCATGTCGCCCTTGCGTGCCAGCGTGTCGTGCATGGCGAAGGCGGCGGGCAGGTAATGCTTGGTATGTCCACCCTTGGCCATCTTCAGGTAGTCCCAAAGCAGCTGCTTGTAGTCGGGGTGAGCACAGTTCTCAATGATGATTTCCGCGCGCTGTGCCGGACTCTTTCCACGCAGGTCGGCCACGCCCTGTTCGGTCACGATGATGTTCACGTCGTGCTCCGAGCTGTCCTGGTGGCTCACGAAGGGCACGATGGAGCTGATGAGACCACCCTTGGCTGTGGACGGGCAGGTGAAGATGCTCAGGTAGGCGTTGCGGATGAAGTCGCCGCTGCCGCCGATGCCGTTCATCATCTTCGTGCCGCTGATATGTGTTGAGTTGGCATTGCCGTAGATGTCACATTCGATGGCTGTGTTGATGGCGATGACACCCAGTCGGCGAATCAGTTCGGGACTGTTGGAAATCTCGCTCTGGCGCAGTGTCAGGTGGTTACGGAAATGGTCCATGTTGTCATACACCTGCATCAGGCATTCGTTGCTCACGGTGAGCGAGCAGGCCGAAGCGTCTTTCACGCGTCCTTCGAGCATCATGCCGATGACCGAGTTCTGAATCACCTCGGTGTAGATGTTGAAGTCGGGCACGTGCTTGTCCTGTCCCAGTGCGCCGAGGATGGCGTTGGCTGTCGAGCCCACGCCGCTCTGCAGCGGCAGGAACTCCTTGGGGATACGTCCCTTGTGCATCTCATCGACGAGGAACTCGGCGGTGAGGTAACCGATGCGGTCGGTTACGGGGTTGCTGTCGGTGAAGGCGCGTGCCTCGTCGGGGATGTTGCACTCCACCACGCCCACGATTTTCTTCGGGTCGATTTCCACGTAGGGCTTGCCGATGCGGTCGCTTACGTGCTCGATGGGTATGGCCTTGCGGTAAGGCGGGTCGAGCGGCTCGTACACGTCGTGAATGAATTTCGCGTTGGGGTTATGGAACGAGTTCAGTTCGAGGATGACATGCTTCGCCAGACGTGCTGCCGTGGGGCTGATGCCACCGGCTGCGGTAAGGTATGCCTTGCATACGTCATCACCCTCTTCGATGTCGCACACCTCGAGGATGGCCCAGTTCACATCGCCATAGAAGCCGTAGCGCAGTTCCTGTGCCATGTGGCTCAGGTGCAGGTCATTATAGGGAATCTCTCCCATGTTCACATGTTTGCGGAAGTCGGGGTTGGTGGTGTAGGGGGCGCGGTATTTGATGGCCTGGGCAACTGCCAGGTCGCCGTCCGTGCTCTGTCCTGTGGAAGCACCGGTGAAGATACCCACTTTGAACTCTCGTCCGGCCTCATGCTCGGCCGTGGCGATTTTCGCCAACTCCTTGGTAACGGCCTTGGCCACACCAGCGGGTGTAAATCCGCTCAATGCCAGGTTGTCACCGTTTTTAATCAATGCCGCCGCTTCGGCAGCAGTAAGACGTGTATAAGCCATTGAATAATAAAAGATTTTATGGGTTTTTCAATATTTGGTGCAAAGGTAGTGCAAACCGAAGACAATACAAAATAAAATGATTTTTATTTTTTTGTTGAGGTGCAGCCTACCTTATAGAAAGGTAGTGCAAAAATTCGATTAAGTGAGCGAAATGAGAGTTTATTTTCATTTCCGAGCGTGAGATTTTTATTAAAACCGAAGACAATACAAAATAAAATGATTTTTATTTTTATTGTTGGTGCTGCCTACCTTATAGAAAGGTAGTGCAAGTTGAGTGAAAAACCCACAAAGCCATTAAGGGAGAGCACTCATTTATTCGAGTCTGAAGGTGACAGGTACGCTATATCTTACGCATATGGGCTGTCCATTTTCTGTTCCAGGAATCCATTTTGGCATGGACTTAACGATGCGGAGGGCTTCCTTGTCGAAGGCAGGATCTAGACCCCTCACGACTTTCAAATCGGTGAGGCTGCCGTCTGTCTCCACTACAAAGGTAACGATAACCCGACCCTGGACATCCGCCTCAACGTCGGGCCACTGCAAATTTTCTTTCAGAAATTGGAGCATAGCCTCTTGTCCACCGGGAAAGGACGGATAGGTATAGGGGACACCACAATAAATACTGTCCTGTTTCACGCTGTCTTTACGATGAGCATCCTGACTTCTACATAGCACTGTCAAGGGCCAAGGTGAGACCAGGTAAGGACGTTCAACAGTCTCTTGTGCCAACACTGGCAACATAACCCATGCAGCCATCAAGGCCATCATCATTATTCTTTTCGTCATCATTTGTTTTTTGGCACCAGCATCATCAAGCGGGTAAAAGTGAATTAATAGTGATATGCAAACATAATTTCTGTGATTAATTAAATAATAGCAAAATTTATAACTTTTTTATTTTCAATATCCACAATCACATGTCCGTCCCACTTTCCTCCGTCAGTTATCTTCACCCAATCGTGTTTTAATTCTCTTGCCCATCCGTTTGGTGTATGCCATCCTGTAAACATATTAACATATACAAGTTTCTTTTTCCTTTCGTTATCTTTATAACCGATATATTGTTTGAAATAGTAATTATAGGGGAATGGCTTATAACTATCATCAATACTATCATCACTAATACTGGTAACAACGCCCTCGAAATGCTTTTTTACAAGATCTCGTGCTATACTGAATTCATCTTCCGAGAGGATGAATACAGAATCCTTCACAATATCAAATGATTGTTCCAACTCTGGAATTGACAAATCCTCAATCCTGATGTCCAATGAGTCGATAGGCTTATCTTTTGCTTTGAAAGAAGGCCATTTCATTCTTGCATCCATCTCAGCCAGATGCTTTCTTAATTCTTCTTTCGAATCCTGAACGGTTTCTTTTCTCCCGGAATTTGAGCAGTTAATGAATAAAACAGCAGCAATTATTGCTAGAAAAATCAGATAACTATTTGATTTCATATTTTTTATTTTTTCTGTTAAACATAAAAGACTTCTTGTATATCGTTAGTATTAATACTACATAAGTTTTTGCAAAGATAATCATTAAATCATCTTTTTGCAATACCCTATCGCTTATTGACACAATTAAAAATAGCAACAAACTGAAAAACAACATGTTGCAGATATTGCCACATTCTTTTTGACACAACAGTTTTAAAGAGAAGTTTAGGAGTGAGCAATGGATTGACGGTCTCATTATATCAATTTCCTCGTCCCATCGATATTAAGACCTTTCTCTTCATCATACTATCAAATGTGATAATCCCTGTTCCCTTGATTCATTGATGACACATCAATAAGGCCCGTGTATATATAAGGATTTAACTTCTTTCTTTTCAATATCCACTATTATATGTCCGAAACTCTTTCCTCCGTCATATACCATTAACCACTTGTCTTTTAATTCTCTTGCCCATCCGTTTGGCGTTTGCCATGATGTAAACATATTCACATATACTAGTCTCTTCCCATCTTTCTCTTTATATCCAATATATTGCTTGAAGTAGTAATTATAGGGGAATGGTTTTTTTCTGTCATCGATACTATCATTACCAACACTTGTATCTATACTGTCGAAATGCTTCTTTACAAGATATCGTGCCATATTGAATTCATCTTCCGAGAGGATGAATACAGAATCTTTGACAACATCAAATTCCAAATCTAGCAAAGGAATTGATAAATCTTCTATCCTGATGTCCAATGAGTCGATAGACTTATCTTTTGCTTCGACCCAAGGCCACTTCATTCTTTCCATCTTCTCGGCTAATTGACTTGACATCTCACTTTCCGTTTCTTCCTTCGCTTCTTGAATAGGGTCTTTTTTCTTTGAGTTTGAACAACTTAGGAAAATACCGGCAAGTATCAAGATTAAAAATGTAGATAAACTATTTGATTTCATACCTTTATTTATTATTGTTGATATATCATAGTTTCCCCAAATATCACGTTCATATCCACATATATGGAGAATTTTGCAAAGGACTTCCTTCTTCTCTCCACTTCTTTCTTAAAGCGTCAAGATTTTCGTCCTTATTGCTTTCCCACCATTTATTATAGATAGCTTTGATTGTTTTCATATCATCAATCGTCATTCTCGACTTTGGAGGATTGCCCTTATCCTCTTTCCTGATAATTACACATTGATTATAGATTTGGTAAGGTTTCATCTTCTCATTCCATCTATCATATCCTATGCCAAAGGGAACATTGTCCATGATGGAATCTTTTGTCATTATTAAATCAATCATATAGGCATAGTTGACACCTAAAAGGCTCCCTATGACCATATTTTGCAAGTTGGATTCGTATGGATTGACAAATCCTGCAATTCCATTTTTGTCCATATCTATATGACTGATAAGATAAGGAATGACCTCTTTTCCGTATGAGTGAATCTCTTTCATCACATTCGGCGTTAAACTAAATACGGGTTCCTCAATAATCGTGTCTCCTTCATTTACATATCGAATGCCGATGTAATTCCTTGACACTAAAAACTCTATATCCGAAGAGTAAAGGTCGTTTGAAGTTTCGAAAGAATCTTTAATGACAACCACGTCAGAAGGAATGTTCATGTTAGATTTGCCAACACGCTCACCACTCTTTTCATGCGTTACTTTACAACAACAAATACATAGAATTAAAATGATAGATAATATTATCTTCTTCATATTTTTATTTGGTTTGAGGTCTTTATACTATACCCTGTGGGTGGAAACCACGTTACTGTCATGGTCAGTATTTCAATTTCTCCATTTCGGTGATATTTGTCCCATAGATTCACAGGATTTTATGGAGTCGGATACTTTTGAAGGGGTTCTAGATATCCATAGTACTCATGATACTTGAGAGTCATTCTTTTCCTTGTAATAACATCTCTTAAGAGTCCATAGCTGATGGTATCTTCTTTCCATGCAGAAGTATTTATTATTAAGTTTTTGTAACCATCATTGTATACTATTTGATTATCTTTATTCGTGATAAGATGGTAACTTTTTAAATCTGATAAATCACTTAGGTGTATTCTGTCGTCATCATGAAACCAGACAATTGTCTTACCTAAATAGACAGAATCTCCAGAAACGAAACACATATCTACATCTTCAAGAAATTCAATATTATCCGAACGGTTATCTTCCGTTTTCTTAAAATAACAGACATACAATTTTGCATTTGAATAGATAGGCTCTTCACACGATTTATACCTTTCTTCTGCTTCTTTTATTTCTAACGAATGATATGAATCGATAAAAGCTGTTTCCAGTATCTTAATTTCAAATATAGATATTTTTTGTTTGCATGAAATGTTGCATGCCATGAAAAATAGCATGATGCAAAGAATCAGTAATTTATTAAGATAAAACAATCTGGAATGCTTCAAACCTGCGATTGATTTCATGATCTTTTCAATTTCCTTGTTCCCTACGTTTTTATCACATATAAGACTAAACTATCATTATCAAAACATATTATCGAATTCTCTTTATTCCTCGTGATTAAGACCTTTTCTTTTTTGCCAAATATTTTCTTATTCTTTTCAATGCGTATTTCTTTGAAATAATGCGTTTGCTCCAAATAACTATTACAGCATCATATCCATTATCTAAAGATTCTTCCTCATTGAGTATAATAAGTTGACAGCATTTGGCCCAACTACTATTATCGAGATTAGCAATTCTGAAAATGTAATTCTTTTCTTCAATCAAACCTCCTCCGGAACCTCCAAGAAAAAAGCATTTTTTCCCTGTGAAATCAAAAGAATCCCTTTTTTGGCTGAATAGAATATTCAAAAACTTGCTCTCATCTTCGTTGAGAAGGCAACTATTGTCCTTACCCAAGTTTTCTGGATTTATTCCATTCTCATGCGTCTTTACCCCACCATTTATTTGAGAACTTACGAACGTCGGAAAGACCAATAATAAAAGCGGAATTATTTTCTTTATTTTCATATTATTTCTTGTTTTATGGTTATTCATTTATCTTAATGGCTCCTATTTCGTTTTTTTCCTCCAATCCCTTTCTTCGATATTTGGTAAGACATCATCTATTAGACCTTGTGTATCAAAGTCTGCCTTACTCTCCGTATAATTGAATTTGGAATAATCCATATAGAAGAAAAAATGAAGACACGCCACCCACCATTTAGAATCTCTTTCTATGGCAGAAAAATCAGAATAAGGAATATAATATGTTCTATAGTATGGTCGTTTTTCAGTATTCATAAAATCCTCCACGCCTATAACCCCTCGAAGAAACACGCCTCTTATAAACGATACATATACTTTAACTGTAGATTTCCCTCTAAAAGGCCTATCTAATCCATAATAGACGTCTTCCTTTTTTACCCAATTCTTCGTTATCTTTTGAACGAAGTGTCTGTTTTTTGAAATAATGTCGTAAAACTCATGTGGATACTTCATATATGTGTCACTTCCATAGCGGCTATTGGCATACCAAATGGTGTCACCTTTAGAAATTTGCTCAACATTATATATGCTAATAGGCGAGTCGGGTTTATAGATGGGGTACACCTTTAATTTGCCGTTTTCGACAAGAGAATCTATTTCGGCTATCCAATATAACGTGTCACGACCATTGATGTCTTTTTGTTCAAATGACATCACCACATAATCTTTTATGTCCAATTTCTGTGAAAGAGTAATTAGAGGACAACAAAATAAAATGAATAATACAAACTGTTTCATAATATTATCTTTCAAATGCATTACCCCTCTTCATTATTATATGTTTTTGTTTGTCTGTGGCAAATATATGAAATAGTTTTTAAAGTTCCAAATTTGAATACTGGGATTTAACGTTGTTACATGCAAATAACCGTCTGAATTACAACAAGTAGCACGTTTTTTACATGTTACATTTGAAAATGCGTATTTTCTGGTCTATAGCCCAGTCCCTGTATGCTCGCACTATTATAAATACAAACCAATAAAAGAATCACATTATTCGCTTTGCATATTAGTAGAGAAAACATTGTTAATTCTCATTTTGTCATCAAATATAAATAGATATAGCCTGACCATGGTAAACAAATCTGTTTTATATCGTTTAAAATAATGATAATCAACAATCTCCGCCATTATCATTTTGTTCTCCATTTTAGAAAACCTCAACAGATGTTCTGGATTACTCACTTTCTTTGATAAACAATGGATTATTATTTCTGTCGTTTGACTCTTTTCGGCATCTAATTCCAAAAACGAAGATTCTGCACTTCCCTTTAATAGTATTTTTGCAAAATTTCTATCAAAATCAAATAAGCTATCACTAACAATTATATGTTTCCTTTTTGTCATCAAATCTTTCGCAATGAACGTATAAGCATTTCTGTAGGGATTACAGGTACTTTTGTTCATCGTACTACAAGAAATGACACAAAACAATGCAAATAAAAATATCGCCGTTTTCTTCATAGGTATCTTCTGTTTCATAAGTTTTCCCTTCCCCAAAAACTATGTTTGATCAGTTGTCATAGTATTCTCCCCTTCATTATAGTATGTTTTTATATAACAGTGGCAAATATATGAAATAGTTTTCAATGTTCCAAATCTGTGCTTAGAAAGTGTATTGTTTTTAAAACACAGCCTTTTTCCTTCAAAAACATCAAAAAACGGTTGATATTTTGTGTATTAGCCGAAATTGCACTACCTTTGCAGAATAATTTATCATTCACTCCCAGCGAGTGTCCCCCTCCTTGTGAGGGGGGGGCGGGGGAGGCTCTAATTTTAGCGATGACGAAACAACGACTGATTATTTACAATACCCTCAAGAGGACAAAAGAGCCTTTTGAGCCACTGAACGCCCCCAACGTGGGCATGTATGTGTGCGGCCCCACGGTTTATGGCGACCCCCATCTGGGACATGCCCGTCCCGCCATCACCTTCGACCTGCTGTTCCGTTACCTGAAGCACCTGGGCTATAAGGTGCGCTACGTGCGTAACATCACCGACGTGGGCCATCTGGAGCATGATGCCGACGAGGGCGACGACAAGATAGAGAAGAAAGCACGACTGGAGCAGTTGGAGCCGATGGAGATAGCACAATACTACACCAACCGCTACCATGCTGCGATGGAAGCCCTTAACGTGCTGCCGCCAAGCATTGAGCCCCACGCCACGGGACACATCATCGAGCAGCAGCAACTGGTGCAGCAGATTCTTGATCACGGCTATGCCTACGAGAGCAACGGCAGCGTGTATTTCGACATAGAGAAATACAACAAAGACCATCACTACGGTATCCTCTCCGGACGGAACCTCGACGATGTGATCAACGCCTCGCGCGAACTTGACGGGGTGGGGGAGAAACGTAACCAAGTGGACTTCGCCCTGTGGAAGAAGGCACAGCCCGAGCATATCATGCGGTGGCCCTCGCCCTGGAGCGACGGCTTCCCCGGATGGCACTGCGAATGTACGGCCATGGGAAGGAAATACCTCGGTCAGGAGTTTGACATCCACGGCGGCGGCATGGACCTCGTGTTCCCGCACCATGAGTGTGAGATAGCACAGGCCGTAGCCTCGCAGGGCAAGCCGATGGTGCGCTACTGGATGCACAACAACATGATAACCATCAACGGACAGAAGATGGGTAAGTCGCTGGGTAACTTCATCACCCTGGAGCAGTTCTTCACGGGTAACCATCCCAGTCTGACGAAGGCCTACTCACCCATGACCATCCGTTTCTTCATCCTCTCCGCACACTACCGTGGCACCGTCGATTTCGCCGATGACACGCTGCAGGCCAGTGAGAAGGGACTGGAGCGACTGCTCAACGGCATAGCCGATGCTGAACGCATCGTGGTGAGCAAGGAGTCGGATGCTGCCACACATGAGACGGTGGCCGCCCTGCGCCAGAAATGCTACGACGCCATGAACGACGACCTGCAGACACCTATCGTGATCAGCCATCTGTTCGAGGCCTGCCGGTTGGTGAACACCATCAATGCCCATCAGGCGAAAATCAGTGCCGACGACCAGAAGGAGCTGCTCGATACGATGCGCCTGTTTGCCTTCGACCTGCTCGGTCTGCGCCCGGAGAAGGGCAACTCCAACGAGGCCCGCGAAGAGGCTTTCGGCAAGGTGGTCGATATGGTGCTGGAGCTGCGTGCCAAGGCCAAGGCTGCCAAAGACTGGGCCACGAGCGACCAGATACGCGATGCCCTGAGTGCCGCCGGCTTTGAGGTGAAAGACACCAAGGATGGTGTGACGTGGAAATTGCAAAAATAAAAAGGAAGTTAGAGGAAGTAAAAGGGGAAGTTATAAAAGGAAGTAAAAAGGGAAGTAAAGCACTTCGTGCTGGACAATAGCCTGGAAAGGTAAAAAGGTAAAGAAGTAAAAGGGTAAAAGTTGTGGGCGGAGTAATGTCCATTTTAACTCCCATGAGCGAAGCGTATTAACTTCCAATTTAACTCCCAATAAAAAACTTCCATTTAAAAAATAGATATATGACGCAGAAAATCAGTGAATGTCCACGGTGCGGCAAGATGATTTATTCGCATGCCGCGATGTGTCCGTACTGCAAGAAAAAGACAGGGTTCCCACCCGCCGAGAGCGTGGCGGCCCAGTCAAGGGAGACACTGCGGCAATCGGAGAGGCCACAGGAATACCACGCGGCCACGCCACAGCCACAAACAGTACAGCACGATGCTCAGCAGGCTCAGCAGGCTCAGCCGCGCCGCCAGATAAAGATGCCTTTCGAGGTGTCGCGCAAATATTCGGAGGTCACTAGCAAATATTCCAAGGCCAACATCGCCAAGGGGGTGGTCATAGCCTTGTTGGCTCTCGCTGTGATCGGTCTCTTCCTTGCCGTGCAGATGCAGAACCGCAAACAGTTGAGGTTGGCTTCGACGGTTGACCATGGCACGAAGGATATCATTGACAGCATGGCCAACGAGGTGTCGCTCAGCGGCTATGTCATCGCCAAGTTCCCCGAGCGGTCGCGCCACTGTATGTATTACTTGCAGGACGGTCGTATGTATGAGTTCGATGCACTGACCCGCGACTCCAAGGAGATGGATCTCGCCGCCCTCAACAGTCAGGCGCTCGTCAACTACGAAGGCAGTGGCATTTTGCAGGCCAATATCAGTCCCGATGAGTCATATATCATGATTGTGGCTTCGCGCAACTCCAGCAATACGGAGTGCGGACTGTACCAGATGGATACGAAGACGAAGGCCATCGCTGTGCTCGACCGTGGTAAGGTGACCTTCGACAATGGTGAATATACGGTGGAGTCGGGTGGTCGTATGGCACGTTATGACCAGGAAGGTACGAAGCTCGCCGGTCTGACCATCGAAGAGGCCGAGGCGTTGCCAAAGCCGCAGCCCAAGACAGAGAAGAAAGAGGCTACTGAAGAAACGCATGAGCGTGAGGAGCCCCGTGTGAGGGTGACCGAGCAGATACAGCCCAAGGTGGATGTGGTGAAACAGCCCACGGTGCCCACGGAAATAAAAATTTCGCCGAAGATAGCACCTGTCACCCCGAAAAAAGAAGACTGATGCGTACCCAACTGAAAATTCTGCTCCTTTTAATTGATGTGTTGGTGGTGCTGGCCATCTATGCCATGAGTCCCGTGGAATGGACTCTCGCCAACAACGAATTACGTAAGGTGAAATTCCTGCCTGCCACCGACAGCACCGCCGTGGCGGCACAGACAGATACTAACGGCGAGACGCAGGGTGATGATACCGAACAGGCGACTGTTGCCACTTTGGCAACAACCCCGCAGCCCAAGGTCAAAGACACCAACCCGCAGCGTTTCCTTTTCTTCGGCGACAGTATGTTGGAAGGACTGTCGCGCCGTCTGTGCGACTATGCCGCGCAGAACGGTCATGAGCAGCGTACCGTGTTGTGGTACAGCTCGACATCGGAGAAATGGGCCACTACCAACACCCTCGACTATTATATCCGCGAGGTGCAACCCACCTTCATCCTTTGCTGTCTGTGCAGCAATGAACTGTTTGTTCGTGACCTGGACCGTCGCGACAAGTTCATCGCCACCATCGTCAAGAAGATGGGTGACATTCCCTTTGTGTGGATCAGTCCACCCAACTGGAAAGAAGATACGGGCATCAACGCGCTCATCGTCAAACATGTGGGCAAGGAACGTTATTTCGACAGCACACACCTGACACTGGCAAGGGGTAAAGACAAGGCGCACCCCACCTTCGATGCTGCCGCCCATTGGTTTGACCTCGTGGCCGAATGGCTGGAGAGTGACCAGACGGCCCATCCCATCGTCATGCAGAAACCCACGCAGAAAGTGAAATGGAGCCACGTGACCATGCTCCAGCCCAATGACCCGGGGAAATAAACACAAGCACATCCAAACATCATGATACAACAGCTTTTCCAATCGCTATTGCAGTTTTTCACCACGCCTGACAAGGACTGGTCCATCGTGACCATGCCTTTCATGGTGCTCTTCGTCATCTTTTTCGCCATCTTCATCTTCATCAACCGTCGCCGCCATACGGCCATGCTGGCCTACGTGGTGGTGTTCAGCCTCTTCTTTGCCTATAAGTCGAACGGCTGGTTGATGTTGCTGTTGCCCACGACGACATTCCTGTCGTGGTGGCTCACCGACCGTATGCGTCGGAAAGAGGGTGGGGGGCGCAAGGCCCTCATGTGGCTCACCGTGGTTGTGGAGCTATTGCCGCTGCTTTATTTCAAATACACCAATTTCCTCATCGAGATATTCAATGAGATGACGGCTTCGAACTTCTCGCCGTTGTCTATCCTCCTGCCCGTGGGAATCTCGTTCTACACTTTACAGGCGGTGAGTTACACCGCTGACGTGTACAAGGGTAAATTCACCCTCGATGTCAACCTGCTTGAATATGCTTTCTACCTCACTTTCTTCCCCCTGCTCATGGCGGGTCCTATCACACGTGCCGAGGTGTTGTTGCCGCAGGTGAAGGAACGCAGACCGTTGGAAGAGAAACTGATTTATGCAGGATTGTGGCTCATCCTGGTGGGTCTGCTCAAGAAAGCGTTGGTGGCTGATTATATCGCGCAATACAACAACTGGATTTTCGAAGACCCCACGGGCTTCTCGGGTTTCGAGGGTGCCATGGGCGTGTTAGGCTATACCCTGCAGATTTTCCTCGACTTCTCCGGTTATAGTGACATGAGTATCGGTATCGCCGCCATCATGGGTTTCCAGTTGCGCGAGAACTTCAACTTCCCCTACCAGTCGCTGAACCTCACCGAGTTCTGGCGGCGTTGGCATATCGCCCTGTCCACTTGGTTCCGCGACTATGTGTATATCCCTTTGGGCGGCAACCGCAAGGGCAAGTTCCGTATGTACCTCAACTGTTTTATCAGCATGTTGCTCTCGGGTCTGTGGCACGGCGCATCGTGGATGTTCGTCATCTGGGGTGCGATGCACGGCGTGGGTCTGGTTATTCACAAGGCCTGTAAGGGCTGGCTCGACAAGATTCCCAACACATGGTATGTGAAGATTGTGGCTTGGTTCATCACGTTCGTCTTTGTAGCCGTGGCATGGGTGTTCTTCCGCTCGTCGAGTGTTGATACGGCGGTCACCCTGCTGAACCATATCGCCGTGGATTTCAGTTGGGACTACTTGCCGCCATTCGTCAGCACCCGGTTGATGTGGACGCTATTCCTCGTGCTGGGATTTGCTTTGCATGGGTTGCGCAAGAGCCATTCGGAAAAACTGAAAGATTGGTTTGTACGTTCGCCGTGGTTGGTGAAACTGGTCATCTTCATCATCGTGATGCAGCTGGTCATCAACTTCCGCCAGGACAACGTGCAGCCGTTTATCTATGCGCAGTTCTGATGACAAAAGGGAGTTAGAAGGAAGTAAAAAGGGAAGTTATAAAAGGAAGTAAAGCACTTCGTGCAGGACTATAGCTTGGAAAGGTAAAAAAGTAAAAAGGTAAAAATCGGATGCGGTAATGTCCATTTTAACTTCCATGAGCGAAGCGAATTAACTTCCATTTTAACTCCCTCTTTAACTCCCAATTAAGCAAAAACTCCCAATTAAGCAAAAACTCCCAATTTAGAAGAAAAGGAAGTAATGAAAAAGATATTTCTCTGTTTTGTTTTTTTGCTGGCTTTGCTCACTGTTGAGGCCCGTGAATATAACTATGTGCGTGCCCATGACAACCGTTTTGTTTATGTGGGAAGGGTAAGTGTGTCTGCGGCGGAGGGCGGGACGGCCAAATGGACCTATCCCGGCGTGCAGATACATTGTGTGTTCGAGGGTACCAGCGTGCGCATGAAGACCAATCCCGGCAGTGGGTTTTATGTCATCAACCTCGACGATGAGGAACCATTCAAGGTGGAGTCGCAGCAGGACGGCGACTCGTTGGTGTTCATCGCCGACGGACTGGATGACACGTCGCACCGATTGACCATCACCTATTGTCAGGAGGGACTGTTGCGCAAGCCCGTGTTCTATGGCTTGTATCTCGACCCCAACCGCACATTGGGACGGAGGCCCAAGCTCCCCTCGCGGAAGATGGAGTTCATCGGTAACTCCATCACCTGTGGCTATGGCATTGAGGGCGACGGCAGCGAGAAGAAATTCTCCTATAGTCAGCAGAACATTACGCTTACCTACGGCGCACTCACCGCCCAGGCTTTCGGTGCGCAGTATATAGTGGTGGCCCGTTCGGGTATCGGCATCTACCGCAACAACAATGGTAATGTGAATGGTGACCGTATGGTCATGCCCACCCTCTATCCCTATACGCAGTTTGGCACCTCGGGTGAGCGGTGGGACTTCAGCCGTTACCAGCCCGATGTGGTATGCGTGAACCTCGGCACGAACGACACCACGAACCCCAGGTATATCAATTCGAAGTTGGCTGACGCCTTCAAACGCTTTGTGCGTACCCTGCGACAGCATTACCCCCATGCCAAGATAGTGTTGCTCACGGGCACGATGATTAGCGGACAGCGGTTGGCCGACGTGAAAGCCGCTCAGCAGGCTGCCGTCGACGATGCCCGCAGCCGTGGTGACCGCGAGGTGTACCGTTTCGATTTCGACCCTGCCGACGGCACTTATGGCTATGGCACACACCGTCACCCTTCCGCCCGGCAACATGCCCACATGGCGGAACAGCTGATACCTTTCATTCAGCGTATCACGGGGTGGGATTAAGTTTACTATGAAGAGATATTGGTCTGTCATAAAGTATCTGTTGCTTGTCCACCTGCTGGCATTGGTGGTCATGACTCTCTTTCGTGTCATCGAGTATATGGAGCTGGGCCACATGATTGGCGCCAACAACGATGCCAGCGTGTTGACAGCCTTTGTCAAAGGGGTGTGGTTCGACAATGTCATCGCCTGTTATGTGATGAGCGTGCCGTTGGTGCTCACCCTCATACTCTTTCCCTGGAAACGGCCTTTTAAGTTCATGAAATGGTGGTTCACGGTGTTGTATGTGTTCGTGTTCATGGCTTCGGCGGCCAACATACCCTATTTCGCCTATTTCTTCAAGAATATCGACTCCAGCATTTTTGGCTGGTTCGGTTATGCGGGCACCACGGCGGGTATGGTCTTCGGCGAGAGTTCGTATTGGTTTTATATTGCGCTCTATCTGGTATTGACGGGCTTGTTCATCTGGGCTGTGCGTTGGTTGTGCCAGCGTGGTGAACGTGCCTGGCGTCATGCTGAACGGGAGGTGAACCGTAAGCAATGGGCTGGCTGTGCTGCCATCACCTTGGCGCTGCTTTTCCTCTGTTTCTTCGGCATCCGTGGACGCACGGGTTACAACCCCATCAAGATCAGTCAGGCATACTACTGCAACGACCCCTTCCTCAACCAGTTGGGCATCAACCCGATGTTCAATCTGCTTACATCGACACTCGATGACCTGCGCAAGGAGAACCGAGAGTTGCAACTTATGCCCTATGACGAGGCGCTCGCCCACACACGCCAATACCTCGGTATCGACACGCCTTATGACAGTGCGCATGTGATGAACCGCCATGTGGAGGTCCAAGGCGAACCGCAGACACCCAACATTGTGATGATACTCATGGAGTCGATGTCGGCAGACCTGTTGCAGACCTTCGGACAAAAAGAACGACTTACCCCCACGCTCGACAGTCTGTATGACCATGCACTCGCCTTCACCCGTTTTTATTCGGCAGGCATCCATACCAACCATGGCATCACCGCCACCCTGTATTCCTATCCCGCATTGATGTTCCGCAACCTGATGAAAGGCACGGTGACACCTCATCGCGAGGGGTTGCCCACGGTGCTCCATCAATATGGATACCATAACTTGTTCTTCATGACGCATGAGGCACAGTACGACAATATGAACGCTTTCCTGCGCACCAATGGCTATGACGAGGTGTTCGCCCAGGAAGATTATCCCAAGGAGGAACGGGTGAATGCTTTTGGAGTGCCCGACAAATACTTGTTTGACTATGCCCTGCCCGTGCTGAACGAACGTGCCAAGGGGGGCACACCGTTCTTCGCCACACTGCTCACCATCAGCAACCATCCGCCGTTTATCATCCCCGAATGGTTCAAGCCCCAAACGGCACAGCCAGAGACGCAGATTGTGGAATATGCCGACTATTGCATTGGACAGTTCCTAGCAGAGGCGCGACGTCAACCATGGTACGACAACACTTTGTTCATCATTCTTGCCGACCATGGCAAACTGATGGGACAGAGTGAGGCCGAGTTGCCGCAGTCGTTTAACCATATCCCTTTACTCATCTTCGGGGCAGGTGTGAACGCCCAGCGCTACGATGGCTTGGCCATGCAGGTGGACGTGATGCCCACGGTGCTGGGAATGCTGCACATGAGTTATGATTATGATGGATTTGGCCAGGACCTGTTGCGGCAGCGCCGTGACCGTGTCTTCTACACTTCCGACACCCAGATTGTGGGACGCGACAGTACGGCCTGTTTCATCTATAACCCTAAAGCGGAGAAATATTTCCATTATATGGTGCTGCCAGATGGACAGTTACAACCGACCACTCCATCACCCCATTTTGATGCCCTGAAAGATTACGCTTTCTCAATGGTGCAAACGGCAGAATATCTATATAGAAGACCTACCCCAACTAACAACTAACACCCACCCCGACTAACACCCACCCCGACCCTCCCCAAGGGAGGGAGCATAAGAGGAAACAGGGCGAACACTAAACACTAAACCCTGTACACTAAACATTAAACCCTGTACACTAAACACTAAACCCTGTACACTAAACACTAAACCCTGTACACTAAACACTAAACCCTGTACACTAAACATTAAAACAAATAATGAAAGCAGTAGTACTCGCGGCCGGTATGGCCAAACGATTGAGACCCCTGACGAATGACCGTCCGAAATGTTTACTGATGGTCGGCGAACGTTGTTTGTTGGAGCGCACCATGGATGCGCTTATCGCCCACGATATTACCGAATGGGTGGTCGTGACAGGTTATCGCGGAGAGATGATACGCTCGTTCCTCGACAACCATTATCCCCAGTGTACCATCCATTATGTGGACAATAGTGTCTATGAGACCACCAACAATATCTATTCGCTGTGGTTGGCACGCGACTTTGCCCGGGGTGAGGATGTCGTGTTGCTTGACAGTGATATCCTCTTCGACCCACAGATGATTACTCGTGTGTTGGAGGTTCCCGGTTCAGCTCTCTCCGTGAATCGTCATGATTTGGGTGAAGAAGAGATGAAAGTGGTGGTGGACGGTGAAGGACGTATCACCGAAATCAGCAAGACCTGTCGCGTGGAAGATGCCATAGGCGAGTCGGTGGGCATAGAAAAAATGACGGCGGAATACACCGCCGCCCTTTATGCCGAGCTCGACCAGATGATAGAACAAGAGGGACTGGTCGATATCTTCTATGAACGGGCCTTTGAACGTCTTATCCCGCAAGGACACACCTTCCGCGTGGTGGACACCACCGATATATTCTCCATGGAACTCGACACGGTGGAGGATTTTGAACGCGCGAAAGAATTGATACCCGAAGAGCTTTATTAAAGCAAACACCCACCCTGCTCCCTCCCTTTGGGAGGGGGGAAGGGAAGTAAAAGGAAGTTAGAAGAAGTTAGAAGCCAATAGCCAGGAAAAGTAAAAGGGTAAAAAAGGAAAGGGGCATGAGAATTCCACTTTGGGTATTCTCTTGCCCCTTGCTCCTTGCCCCTTCTTTACACCCTCCCTTTGGGAGGGCCGGGGTGGGTATTACAGCATGTACCTGCAATCAACCACGGGCTTAGCGGTACGTTCACGCACATCGCGGAATTCCGGCCATGCCGTGGTGATGACCAACGACTGAGCCTGATTGAGGATTTCCTCGTAACTCGCCACATAGTCGATGGGCAGGGAATAGTACTTCTTGAACTCGTCGATGGCCACGGGGTCGTAGCCACAAATGTTTTTATAACCGGCATCCATCAGTGCCTTGATAATCTTGGCACTGGGCGTGTCGCGCACATCGTCGCTGCCCGGCTTGAACGACAGGCCGAGGATGCCGATGCGTTGCTCTTTGTCGTCGCCAATGGCGCGGATGATTTTCCGGGCGATGAACGAAGGCATCTGGTCGTTGGTGTCGATGACATGGTGCAGGATTTGTGCGTCGAAACCTGCCGTGCGCGCCACGGCATATAAGGCATTCGTGTCCTTGGGCAGGCAGTAGCCGCCATAGCCACAGCCGGGATAGACATACGACGCCATGGTGGCACCGCCCCACCGCTTGTCCATGTGAAGGATGCGGAAGGCCTCGGCGGTGTCGATGCCGCCGATGGTGTCGGCCACGACGCTCATCTCGTTGCTGTAGCTGATGAGCGTGGCCAGCAAGGTGTTGGAGAGGTATTTGATGAACTCGCCGGTATTGAGTGACACACAGAACACTGGCTCCTTGACCGTGGCATATACCTGACGGAGGACACTGGAGGAGCGGTCGTCGCTCACGCCCAGCACGATGCGGTCGGCATTCATGAAATCGTCCCAGCAATGACCCTCGCGCAGGAATTCGGGGTTGTTGGCCACACCGATGTCGGTGCCAACCTTCAGCCCTTTCTCCTCGATGAAGGGGATGATTTTCTGTGAGGTGGTTGACGGCGGGATGGTCGATTTCACCACCAACACCTGATAGCGGTCCTGTGGCCGTACCGCCAAGGTCTGTTCGATGGCGGCGAAGAGATAGGTGAGGTCAGCCTGTCCGTCCTTGCCATAGGGTGTTCCCACGCAGTAATAGACGCAGTCGCTCTGTTGCACCGCCTCTTCCAAACTATCGATACTGATGGGGAAGAAGTTCTTGTTCAGGTGACGGGTGAGAGCCTCGTCAAGTCCCGGCTCCAGGAAAGGCAGTTTGCCTTGGCGGATGGTGGCCAGCCGTCCCTCGCTGATTTCCACGCCATAGACGGTATGGCCATATTCAGCGAAGCCCAACGAGGTGGTGAGCCCCACGAACCCCAGTCCGAAAACAGTGATTACCATGTATATTCGCCCTCCTCGCTCTCTTTCAGGAATTGCAGGAACCGTGCCACGCCCTCTTCCACGAAGATGGTGGGGTTGTAGTTCAACTCACGGCGTGCCTTGTCGATATTCGGACAGCGACGCTGTGGGTTGTTCGTCAGGTATTCCTTGTCTTCGGAGCGTGCATAGCGCACCTGTCCTGTGTAACCGAAGATTTCACGACCAGTCTCGGCATAGATTTCTGCCAACTGTGCGATGGTGATTTCGGGCTTCTCAATACCGATGTTGTAATAGCCATAGGTGCCGTGAAGCAATATCTTCAGGTAGCCGCAGATAGAGTCGGCGATGTAGCAGAACGTACGTGTGGGTGTGCCGTCGGAAAGAATCTCGATGTCTTTGTTCTGCATGATGGCCAGTGCGAAGTCGGCGGGCACGCGCTTGTCGCCGATACGCATACCTGGCCCGTAGTTATTGAACGGTCGTGCCACACCGATAGGCATGTTGAATTTCTGCGCGAAGAGCATGCACATCGTCTCGCCGAAACGTTTCGACTCATCGTAGCAGGCGCGCGGTCCCGTGGGACAAACATTACCGTTATAGTCCTCGGAGGTAGGCACATGGGCAGGGTCGGGGTCGCCATACAGCTCGCTGGAGGAATAGAACAGGAAGCCGCGGATGGCTTTCTGGCTATAGAAATCCAAGAGTGAGCGCAGTCCCCAGATATTCGCGTCGAGAGTCTCGATGGGGTATTGGCGGTAGAACATCGGTGAGGCGATGGAAGCCATGTGGATGATATAGTCGGCCTCGTCGGCACCCTCTACGTCGGCGATGTTGTCACGTATGATGTCGAACTTCTGGATGTTGAAATGCGGGTCTTTCTCCAGTTTTTTTATCCATTCGGGATGACCGAGCATGAAATTGTCGAGACCGATAATCTTTTTGATACCCAGCTCCTCGGCACTCTGGCTGAAGAATTTCATGAAGTAATAACCCAGGAATCCTGCGCATCCGGTGATGAGCACGGTGGAATCCTTGAAACGTAACTGCTCTTCAGCGGACAGTCCGTTGAGCGTGTGTTTGATGTCGTTTGTCAGTATGTTCTGCATTGTTGTATATATTTTAAATGGGAGTTCATTCGCTTCGCTCATGGGAGTTGTAATTTTATAGGGAGTTAAAGTGGGAGTTAATTCGCTTTGCGATTTTTTGAATGTTGATTTTTGAATTTTGATCGTTGAATTGTCGCTTCGCGATTCTGATTTATCAATGAAGAATTTATGGGGTATTCTCTTGCCCCTTGCCCCCTCATTCCCTCCCTTTGGGAGGGTCAGGGGTATATTCCCTATACGGTAGTTCCAGGTCGAGGATGTGGAAGTTATGCTGTTTCTGGTGCTCCCCATCGGGTATTTTCATGTAGTCGCCGTAGATCTGCGTGAGATAACGGTCGTAGTCTTTGATGCCCATGAAGGTCTTCCCCTCGAACGTGTAGGGTGCAAACACAGCGTGAATGGACTTGGGCATCACCCCGTGGGGACCCTCCGTGTAGTCGTTCACCAGTTCCGCTTTGTCATAGTCATATTTGGTGAGCACCTTGCGAATCTTCTTCTGAAGCGACTCCATGGTGGTGAGTTTGCGGGTGAGTAGGGGAACCCATGAGCTGGGCCCGTGGCCATGGCGGTAGGGGTCGCGGTGGATCCAGTAGAGAGCCTGTCGGAGCAGTGCGTAGCGTGACTGGTGCCACTTCCTCGTGATGATATTGGAGGGCACGGCATCCAGGGGGAATACATCCACATAGATTCCTCCGAGGTAGCTGAGATGGAGCCGCTCGATGAGGGTTGTGGAGGCATCCTGCACCTTACCGAAGGGCAGGGGATAGTTCTTGTCGTTCTCCGGACATACGAACTCGTAAGGAGCGGGCAGCCATTCCTTGCTGTGCTCGATGAACCGTTCGTAGTCGGGTCGGGGCAGCACGATGTCCATGTCATCGTCCCAAGGAATGAATCCCTTATGGCGTACTGCACCGAGGAGACTGCCGTTGAACATACCGTAGGTGATGCCGTGCTCACGGAAGGTTTGATCCATCACTTCCATGATTTTCAGCATGCGCATCTGCAGTGGACGAATGTCGTATTGAGCCATTGGCTTTTTGGGGTTTGTGAGTCTATGAGTTAGTAATCTCTCACCTCTTTACAATTTCCACGGAGCATTTCCTGTCTGCCACAACTCGTTGAGATTGTCGCGGTCGCGCACGGTGTCCATGCACTGCCAGAAGCCCTCGTGGCGGTAGGTCTTCAACTGCCCTTCGGCGGCGAGACGTTCCAAAGGCTCACGCTCGAAGGTGGTCAGGTCGTTGTCGATATAGTCGAACACCTTAGGACTGAGCACAAAGAACCCTCCGTTAATCCATCCTTGGTTCACCTGGGGCTTCTCCTTGAATGAGCGTACGAAGTCGTTCTCGTCGATCTGTATCTCACCGAAACGAGCCGTTGGGTGTACGGCGGTCACCATGGCCAATTTCCCTGACTGACGGTACTGTTTAACCAATTCCTCGATGTTGACATCGGAGACGGCATCGCCATAGGTCACCATGAAGTCCTCGTTGCCGATGACATTTTTCAGGCGCAGGATGCGACCGCCGGTCAAAGAGGCACCGCCGGTATCGACAAGCGTCACGCGCCAGTCGGTGGTGTGCTCTTGGATATATTTCACCTTGCCGGTGCTCAGGTCGATGGTGAAATCGTTGTTTTGTGCGTAGTATTGCAGGAAATAATCCTTGATGACCTCGCCCTTATATCCCAAAGCGATGACGAAGTCCTTGTAGCCGTAGTGGGCATAATGGTTCATGATATGCCAGAGGATGGGTTTTCCGCCAATCTCCACCATGGGCTTGGGGATGAGTTTGGTGTACTCTGACAGCCGGGTGCCGAAACCTCCGGCCAGGATAATTGTTTTCATAGGCTATAGATGATTTGGCAGATTTGTTGTATCTGCTCGTCTGTTAATTCCGGGTGCATGGGCAGTGAGATGATACGACTATACACCTCGTCGGTGACAGGCAGGTCGTAGTCGGCCTTGAAGAACGACAGTTTGTGGTTGGGCGCATACTGGATGCCGTATTGAATATCCGCCTCTTTCAACTGCTGTTCGAGCAACGGCCGTTTGCCGTCGAGAATTTGCAAAGCGAAGATATGGGGCACAATGTCATGGGCGTAGTCCATGGGAGTGAGGCGCACGTGTGGCACATCTTTCAACAGTTCAGTATAGCGTTGTGCGATGGCGCGGCGACGCGGAGCGAATTCGCTTTCGAAACGGGACAGCTGCACCAGACCGATGGCCGCGAAGATATTACTCATGTGAAAGCGGTATCCCTGGTCCACCACGTCGAAGGTCCAGCTGCGCTTGCCTGCATAACGTTTTTCGGAGTCTTTCTGCACTCCCAGCAGACGGGCGTCACTCGCCTGTTGAATCACATCGGGGTCGGCGGTGAAGAGGGCACCGCCCTCGCCGGTGGTGATATTCTTGATGCCGTCGAAGCTGAAGCATACCACGTCACCGAAAGAGCCGATTTTCTCGCCGTCGAGAGAACAACCGAAGGCATGGGCGGCATCTTCCACCAGACGGAGACCATGTTCACGGGCAAACGCCTGATATTGACGTGCCATCTGGCAGTTGCTCGCATAATACACGGGCATCATGGCTTTGGTGCGCGGGGTGATACGCCGCTCGGCATCGTTGAGGTCGAGTGTCAAGGTGACAGGGTCGATGTCGCAGCTCACGGGAATGCAACCGGCACCGGTGATGGCTTGGTAGGAAGCCACGAAAGTGAAGGAGGGCACCAGCACCTCGTCGCCGGGACGTGTCACGGCTTGGATGGCCAGATGCAAGGCCGCCGTGCCGCTGTTGACACAGATGCATCGCCGTCCGCCACCGATATAATCCTCCAAGGCATGTTCCAGCTCTCCCACGGTTTCTCCCATGCCTAAGTAGCCAATGTCTTCAATGATATGCGCCACAGCGTCTGCTTCGGCCTTTCCCACTACCGACTTGGATAATCTTATCATAAGAGCATAGTATTGTTTCGGGGTGTAAAGTTACGCAAAAAAAATCATATCAGCTCAAACAAATGCGTTTTTTGCGCCTTTTCAACATGAAAGATTATAATTCCAGTTCAAATTCCATTTCGCGCTTCTTTTGGTAATGGGTCCAGAACCGTTTGCGTTCCTCCATAAGTAAATGTTCCGCCGAGTCAGCATCCAACGACCTAAGACGGGCATATTCGCGTACAAGCAGTTGAAGGAAACGTTTAGGCCCCCATAGCCGGGCGAAACTGCGGCATCCCTCTTCCATGCTCACCGTTCCGAAACGCATACGGTTGATGTCGACGATGGAGAAATGGTAACCCTCTTCATCTTTCTCCCATAAAACATTGCCTGGTGAGAAATCAAGGTGCAGCACCCCTTTGCCGTGCATGTCGGCACAGTAGGATGCCAGTGCTCTGGCCAAAGGAGCGTAGGTCTCTTCGGTGGCATTGCCCATCTCATAAAGCAGGTGAGCGTATGGGCATTGGAGACTGATGAACCACGAATAGCGCAAGATGCCCGTTGAACGCTCTTCGATATAGGCGACGGGCTCAGGGGTCTCAATGCCTTTTTCCCGTAATATAGTGGCGTAATGGAACGCCCGTTCGCCTTTGGGTTTGCGCAAGCCCGTGGAGTAGACGATGTTGTTGGGGAAAGATGGTTTTTTATACCGTTTCACATTGAGTATTGTGCCGTCGGGGGCTGTAAATGTCTTGATAAGGTTTCGTCTGCCGCCATACACATAGGTTCCTTCGGTATCCATCTTGTCAGGCAGTTGACAGATGAACGACCGCAGGTGCTCGTAGGATGGATTCAGACGGAGTGTCATGGAATGTTTAAAACCTCCCCCTTTCCCCCTCCCAAGGAGGGGAGAACCTACTTGAGGTTTAGGGTAAAGTGTATTATTTTATATTTGAATTAAAGTATTTCTATATAAGTTGGGTATTCATTCTCCCTCCCTTTGGGAGGGCTGGGGTGGGTATTTTTCCTCTCACCCCTTTATGCACCCTCCCTTTGGGAGGGTTAGGGGTGGGTTTTTAACGCTCCCTCCCTTTGGGAGGGTCGGGGTGGGTGTCCCCCTTTGGGAGGGCTGGGGTGGGTATTTCTTTATAAACTTGCAGCACTTGGCTGGCCACGTCGGTGCCCTCGAAGCGGCGGATGTATGCTTGGGAGCGGCTGATGCGTTCTTCGCGTCCTTCTGCTCCTTTCAACACTTGGAGAATGGCGTGTGCCATTCCTTCCTCGTCATCAGGCAGCACATACAGGCTGTCGGGGCCGCCGGCCTCCTCCAGACAACTGCCCGAACAGGCCACGACGGGCAGTCCGCTCTGTATGGCTTCGATGACAGGGATGCCGAAACCTTCATAGCGCGAGGGATAGACACACGCCTCGGCCATCTGGTAGATGGCGGGCAGGTCGGCATTGGGCACATGGTGCAGGAACAGCACTCTCCCTTTCAGGCCATTGCTTTCTGCATAACGTTTCACCTGTTCCGCATAAGGCGTGTTTCGCCCCACAATGACCAAGGAGAGGTCTTCGGGCAGACGGTGCAACGCCTTCACGGCCAACAGGATGTTTTTCCGCTCTTCGATAGTGCCCACATTGACGATGTATCGGGCAGGCAGCAGGTAACGGGCGTTGACCTCCTGTTTCTTGTCTTCGTTGGCAGGATGGTGGAAATGCGTGTCGCAACTTTGGTATATCACCTCTATCTTGTCGGGGTTGACACCACCCAGTTCCACGATGTCACGCTTTGTACATTCGCTGATGGCGATGATACGGTCGGCCTCCTTCACGCTCTTATGGAATTTGGCCGTATAGATTTTCACATCCCACCAATGGTAATATTCGGGATGGCGCATGAAGATGAGGTCGTGGATGGTCACCACGCTCTTGATACCGGCGGCGTGGATGCCTATAGGCAGCTCGCCCGACAGACCATGGAAGATGTCGATATGGTCGCGCTGCAAGTCTTTAATGATACCCCGACTACGCCAGAGAGACTTCACCAACACTTTCTCGGGATAGACAAAACGTAGGCGGTCGGAGGGTTTTACCTGACTGCGCAGTTCTTCGCGTCCCTCGTCAGGGGCGTATAAGAGCAGATGTGTGTCGTCGTCGACAATCTCAGCGAGGTCGTTGACGAGTGTCCGTCCGTAGTTGCCCAATCCGGAGCCGTTGCGGACGATACGTTTGGCATCGAACCCGATGTTCATTTGTCGCCCTCCTCTCTTTTTAAGACTTTTCCATTTACCACCTTGAAGCGGCGGTCGAATTCCTCGTGCGTGCGCTTCCAACGGTTATGGCTCCACAGATAGAACTCGGGATGCTGTCGGATGGTCTGTTCCAGCATCGTAAAGAAACGGCGTGTTATCTCATGTTCTTCCATCTTCTGCGGTTCTTTGGTGATGAGGTGATAGGTACAGGTGTAGTAACCCCGTCGGGGACGGCTCATCTCCACATAGACCACGGCATTGTTCATCTTTTTCATGATACGCTCGGCACCTGTGAACACCGGTGTTTCCTGGTTGAGGAAAGGCAGCCACAAGTGTATATTTTCCCATTTGGGCGTCTGGTCAGAAATATAGCCAAAAATGGACATGATGCCTTTGCGCTTGAAATCAATGAGGTAACGTAGGATGTCTTGTTTGGGGACGGGCACATTGTTATGGATGCACGACCGTATCTTCTGCCACAACCTGTCGGCGGCTTTGTTGTAGAGAGGGTGGTACACCAGTCCCACGCGCCATTTGTCGTTTTCATAATCCTTGCCCACGCACGACAGCCATTCCCAGTTGCAGTAGTGGCCGAGGATGGCGGCCACGCTCTGTCCCTCCTTGAAGCAGTCGGTGACCACTTCCGGGTTGGTCATGATGAACCGTTTGTCAAGGTTCTTTCTGCTGATGCTGAGCAGTTTGATGGCTTCCAGGAAATAGTCGCACAGCCAATGGTAGAACTTCCGTTCTATGACGCGTCGCTCTTTCTCGTCTTTCTCGGGGAATGATGCCGACAAGTTTTTGCGCACTACTTTCTTCCTGTACCCCACCAGTCGGTAGATGATGAGGTAGATGCCGTCGGAGAGTACGTAGAGTGCCCTGAAAGGCAGCAATGACAGCAGATAGCAAAAACCGTATAAGATATAATACATTTATTGACGAGTTGCGAGTTATGAGTTGCGAGTTATGAGTTACGAATTTCAGGAGTCTGTAGGGAAACCTTTCAACCCTTAACGCTCCCTCCCTCGGGGAGGGCTGGGGTGGGTACCCTTTATGCCTGCATGTCGTGCAATTTCTTGTAGTATCCGTCGGCGGCGAGCAGCTCTTCGTGGGTGCCTCGTTCCACGATTTGTCCTTCGTGCAGCACACATATCTCGTCGGCACTGCGGATGGTGGACAATCGGTGGGCGATGGCCACGGTGGTGCGTGTCTTCATCAGTCGTTCCAATGCGTCTTGCACCAACCGCTCGCTTTCGGTGTCGAGAGCTGAGGTGGCTTCGTCGAGGATGAGGATGGGCGGGTTCTTCAGGATGGCGCGTGCGATGCTCACCCGTTGGCGTTGACCGCCTGACAGTCGTCCGCCACGGTCGCCGACGCGTGTTTGGTATCCTTCTTCCGAAGCCGTAATAAACTCATGGGCGTTGGCGATGCGTGCCGCCTCCTCCACCTGTTCCTGCGTGGCATGTTCCACGCCGAAAGCGATGTTGTTGAAGAATGTGTCGTTGAAGAGTATCGACTCTTGGTTCACGTTGCCGATGAGCGAGCGCAGGTCGTGAATGCGCAGGTCTTTCACATTCACGCCGTCGATGAGAATCTCCCCCTCCACCACATCGTAGAAACGTGGGATGAGGTCGACGAGTGTCGACTTGCCGCTGCCGCTCTGTCCCACAAGTGCCACAGTCTTGCCTTTCTCTATCACGAGGTTGATGTCGCGCAACACCCACTGTTCGCCATAGCGGAACGACACATGGCGAAACTCTATCTGGTGGTTGAACCCATTGAGTTCTTTTGGTTGCTCGGGATCTTTGATGGCCACTTCAGCCATCAAAATCTTGTCCACGCGCTCCATCGAGGCCAGTCCCTTGGGGATGTTATAGCCAGCTTTGGAGAACTCTTTCAGCGGGTTGATGATGCTGTAGAGGATGACGAGGTAGTAGATGAAGGTGGGACCGCTGATGCTTCCATTATTGAGCACCAATACACCGCCGAACCACAGCACGATGACGATGAGCACCGTGCCCAAGAACTCGCTCATGGGATGGGCCATCTGTTGACGGATGTTCACCCGCATGATGTGGTTGCGATATCCGCTGTTCACCTCGTCGAAACGTTCGTTCATCCGCTCTTCGGCACAGAAGGCTTTGACGATGCGCTGTCCGCCAAGCGTCTCCTCCACTTGACTCATCGTGTCGCTCCATAGTCCTTGCGCCACGATGGATTTCTGTTTCAGCTTGCGCCCCACAAAACCCATGAACCAGCCCATGACGGGAACCACGGCCAGCGTGAAGAGGGTAAGTTGCCAACTGATGAGCAGCAGTGTGGCGAAATAGGCGATGATGAGGATGGGATTTTTGAACAGCATGTCGAGCGATGACATGATGGATGTTTCTATCTCCTGTACATCGCCGCTCATTCGGGCGATGATGTCGCCTTTGCGTTCCTCGGAGAAGAACCCCATGTGCAACGAGTTGATTTTTCGATACAGTTGGTTGCGTATGTCGCGCACCACGCCAGTACGTATGGGTATGATGGTGGCCGAGGAGAGGAAATAGGCTCCCGTCTTAAGGAAGGTCATGAAAGCGAGCACCAGTCCGATGATGAGCAGGGTCGTGGTGGCTCCCACACTTCCGATAAGTTGGTTGACATAGTAGTCAGCGTTGTTGCTAAGCACATCCTTCAGCGAGCCGTCACCCCATGCCATCAAGTGTGTGGCCGTGGTAGCCTTCTCCGTCTGGAAGAGTATCTGCAGGATGGGAATAAGCGTGGCGAAGGAAAAAATGTTCAGCACTGCCGACAGGATGTTGAACAACACCGACAGACTGAGGTATTTCTTGTAGGGCGGTATGAACCGTTTTAGTACTTGCCAAAATTCTTTCATATTACCTCCTCTCCGAATAATGTGGCACTGGTGCTGCCGGTGATACGTACCATGACATGTTCGCCAGGATGATGGACACCCTTGTCGAACACCACCATCTTGTTCTGTTCGGTACGTCCGCACAGTTGTTGGCGCGAGCGTTTGCTGAATCCCTCCACGAGCACGTCGAACATCTTGCCCTCGTCACGTTGGTTGGCTATGGCCGACAGTTCTGTCTGCAGGTGAATGAGTTCGATGAGACGGCGAATCTTTGTTTCCTCGGGAACGTCGTCGGGCAGGTGACGGGAGGCATATGTACCAGGCCGTTCACTGTATTTGAACATGAAAGCCGAGTCGTAACCCACTTCACGCATGAGCGAGAGGGATAGTTGGTGGTCCTCCTCGGTTTCCGAGTGGTAGCCCACGAAGATGTCGGTCGACAGTCCGCAGTCGGGTATGATGCGCCGTATGGCCGCCACGCGGTCGAGGTACCACTCCCGGGTGTATTTGCGGTTCATCAGGTGAAGTATGCGGTTGCTGCCGCTCTGCACGGGCAGGTGGATATGCCGACATACGTTGGGCATGTCGGCGATGACGTGCAGCGTGTCGTCACTCATATCCTTGGGATGCGACGTGGTGAAACGGATGCGCATTTCCGGAACTTCTTCGGCCACACGGCGCAACAACAGGGGAAAGGTAATGTCTGTACTCCCGCACTCTTCTGCTCCCTTGCTCCTATAAGAGTTCACGTTCTGTCCGAGCAGTGTCACCTCTTTGAAACCACGGTCGCGCAGGTCGCGCACTTCGGTAAGGATGCTGTCGATGTCGCGTGACCGTTCCCTTCCACGGGTGTAGGGCACGATGCAGTAGTGGCAGAAATTGTTGCAGCCACGCATGATGCTCACGTAGCCGCCGATATGGTGGCCACCGATGCGTTGAGGCACCACGTCGCGATAGGTCTCGGTGGTTGACAGTTCGATGTTGATGGCTTTCTGTCCCAGTTCACATTGCGCGATGAGGTCGGGCAGCGACAGGTAAGCGTCGGGACCTGCCACAAGGTCGGCATGGTGATGTTCCAGCAGGTCGTCTTTTACCCTTTCGGCCATGCAGCCCAGCACACCGATAATCAGACCGGGTGCATGTGCATCTTTAATCTTATCCTTTTTTAATTTTTTAATTTTTAAATATTTCAACTCCTCCAGCCGGTGCAGGATTTTGTTTTCCGCATTCTCGCGCACAGAGCAGGTGTTCAGGAACACCGCGTCGGCCTCTTCGGCACTGTCGCAGAGCTCATAGCCCGCCATACCCATCACCGAGGCCACCACCTCGCTGTCGGCAACGTTCATCTGGCAACCATAGGTCTCGATATATAGTTTTTTCATCTTCTCTTTTTCTTTTTTCTTTTTGGAGTACCAGAGGCATAAGACACAGACCATCTCCCCCCCTTGTAACGCATCAGCACCCAATAGCAGAGTGTGCCGCTCACCAATCCCGCCAAGGCATCGATGGCGTAATGTGCCTTGATATAAAACGTGCCGAAGAACATGAGCACGCCCAGAGGCAACAGACAGAAAAAGAGGCGTCGGCTGCGACTGTGCCAAGCCAACAACAGCAGTACCAGCGTCACGCTCACATGGCTGCTCGGGAAGGCCGCCGTGGGACGCTCGCCGGCATTGTGTGCATGCACCACCAACTGGTGGAATGGTCCTCCCTCCCATCCTGGTATGGGGAGACACTCCTGGTTGTCGAAGAAATACCCGTGGAGGTTGGGGAACACCCCTTGTCCTATCAAGTCCTCGCCCACAGCCTTGTAGTAATATTGCGGACCGGCCACTGGCAACAGGTCGAAAATGACATAATGAGCGAAGAACGTGCCCACGATGACAAAGATAACCCGCTCAAATTCCTGAGGGCGCCGCATGAGGTAATAGACGGCCACAGCGGCGATGATGGGGTAGTAGGAACTGTAGCCCAGACACATCAGTTCGCTGAACACTTTGTTGTCGAACATCTGCGAGAAGAGGAGTGCCGGCTGGCATCCAAAGAGCCATTGCTCGGCATCGGCGAACAGATGGTCGAGGTTGGGCAACATACGGTTGAGTTCGTAAGTGTCGGGATACCATCTGCTAAGCAACGCCATATGTGCCAACACCCTCAACACTTTCAAGGCTTTGCAGGGAACCAATCGGTAGACACCCCATAGGACAGCCATAACGGCCAGCACCCCCATCCTTCTCCAAACCATCAGCGAAGGGTTGGCGGCTTGGTTCCAGAACGCCAGCGTTACGAGCAAGGTGCCCACCAAATAGATGAGAATGACCCATTCAAAGGCCATCAGTCCCCGGGTGGGATGCTTCTCTATCGTGAACAGTTCCTTTAAAAATCTCTTCATTTCTCTAATTACTTACCCTTAACACCCTCTTCTGGGAGGGCCGGGGTGGGTTCTCACAGCCATCCGTTTTCCTTATACCACTTCACGGCCAAGGGCACGCCCCGTTCGAGGTCGTATTCAGGATGGTAGCCCAGTTCATCGATGGCGGGCTGTATGTCGCACTGCCAGTTGCGCTGTTTGAGGATATGGTATTTGTCGTTGTTCAGGGCGGTCACCTTCTTGCGCCAACGACCCACATATTCGCCGCAGAACGTGATGGCGCGGAGCACCCATACGGGAGCCTTGATACGAAGGAGCCATTTGTCGCCCAACTCGTGGTGGAGCAAGTCGCTGAATGTGCGCGATTGGTACACCTTGCCGTCGCTGAGGAAATATTTGCGACCGTTCTTGCCTTTTTCGATGGCGAGGAACACCGCCTGTACCACATCCTGCACATAGACGAACGTGATGTCCTGCGGTTTGTAGCCCACGCTGAAGTCGGTATGTTTCTTGATACTGTCGGCCATGAGGAAATAGTCGCGTTCGCGTGGACCATATACCCCCGTGGGACGGAGCACCACGAGCGGAAAGCCCTCTAGGGTGTCGAGGTAACGCTCTGCCGCCAGTTTGCTCTCGCCGTAGGCCGTGTTGGGCTTCGGCGTGTCGTCTTCGCGGATAGGCTGGTAGGGCTGTTGCTCATGTATGGGACCGAAGATGCTCAGCGAACTGAGGTAGACGAAGCGTTTAAGTGGCATGTCAAGCGCTCGCAGCGCGTCGGCCAGGTTCTTCGTTCCCTCGGTGTTGATACGGAAGAAGTCGCGTTTGTCCAGACATTTGGTGACGCCCGCCGCATGCACCACCACATCAAAGCGCACCTCCTGCAGTTGCTTGCGCAGCAGTTCAGGGTCGTTGAGGTTGAGCGTGATGAAATGGATGCGGGGGTCGGTGAGGTATTCTTTCGAGCTGCTCTTGCGCATGCCCGCCCAAACATCGTAGCCTTGACGCAGAGCCTCTTCCACGATGAAACTGCCGATGAAACCGCTGGCGCCGGTGATGAGAATCTTGTACATATAAGCGTTAGTTACGACCAAATTGGCATTTTCTGTCGAAATTTTTTGCAAAGTTACGAATTATTTTGTTATTTTGCGGAAAACAAAATCGAATAACTATGGGAAAAGGCAAAAAAGGCGCTCGTCGCCTGAACAAGAAGCAGATAACGGAGTTGATCTATAACCTTTTTGAAGAACAACCCAACGAGACTTTTTCTTACAAACAAGTGTTCCGCGCACTCCATCTCGACACCCATCCCCAGCGTATGTTGGCGATTAACCTGATGGAAGAGATGGCATGGGACGATTTCCTGAGCAAGGTGTCGGACCAGAGCTACCGGTTGAACACCAAGGGACAGGTGCAGGAGGGCGTGTTCCGTCGCAAGGCCAACGGCAAGAACAGCTTTTTGCCCGATGATGGGGGCAAACCTGTGTTCGTGGCCGAGCGCAACTCCATGTTCGCCCTTGATGGCGACCGTGTGCGTGTGTCGTTCATGGCCCGTCGGCAGAAACATATCAAGGAGGCGATGGTCACCGAAATTCTCTCCCATGCCCGCGACACCTTTGTGGGACAGTTGAAGGTGGAGCGCGATTTTGCCTTCCTCATCACCGAGAGCAACATCTTCGTCCACGATATCATGGTGCCCAAGAAGAAACTCAAAGGTGGCAAGACGGGCGACAAGGCCGTGGTGCGCATCACGCAATGGCCGTCGAAAGAATCGAAGAACATCGTGGGTGAGGTGGTCGACGTTTTGGGCAAGACGGGCGACAATACCGTTGAGATGCATGCCATCTTGGCTCAATACGGTTTGCCCTATCGTTACCCGAAAGTGGTGGAGGAAGCCGCCGAGAAAATATCCGCCGAGATTACCCCTGCCGACTATGCCGAGCGTGAAGATTTCCGCGATGTGTGTACGTTCACCATAGACCCCAAGGACGCCAAGGATTACGACGACGCCCTCTCCATCCGTAAGGTGAGCAAGGGCCTGTGGGAGGTGGGCGTGCATATCGCCGATGTGTCGCATTATGTGAAGGAGGGAAGTATCATCGACAAGGAGGCGCAGAAACGCGCCACCAGTGTCTATCTCGTTGACCGCACCATACCGATGTTGCCCGAACGACTGTGCAATTTCATTTGTTCGCTGCGTCCCGACGAGGAGAAACTTTGCTTCAGTACCATTTTCGTGATGGATGACAAGGCAGAGGTGAAGAGTTGGCGCTTGGTGCATACCGTCATACGCAGCAACCGTCGTTTCGCCTACGAGGAGGTACAGGCCATCCTGGAACAGAACGGTGTGAAAGACGGCACTGGTGAGCCCGCTCCGCCAGCCCCGAAGGGAGGCTACAAGGGTGAGTTGGCCGATGAGTTGATCACGCTCGACCGTCTGGCCAAACGGCTACGGGAGGCGCGTTTCGCCAATGGAGCGGTGAAGTTCGATCGCGAGGAACTGCATTTCGATATCGATGCCGATGGAAAGCCCACACGTTGCTATTTCAAGATGTCGAAAGATGCCAACAAACTCATCGAGGAGTTCATGCTGTTGGCCAACCGCACGGTGGCCGAGAGCATCGGTAGAGTGAAGAAGGGCCAAAAGGCGAAGACGCTGCCCTATCGTATTCATGACTCACCCGACCCCACGAAACTCGAGAATCTGCGCGAGTTCATCGTCAAGTTTGGCTATAAACTGAAGACCACGGGCACCAAGGGAGCCATCTCACGCAGTCTGAACGCGCTGATGGAACAGAGCGCGGGACGGCGTGAGCAGAAACTCATCGAGACGGTGGCTCTTCGCGCGATGATGAAAGCCAAATACAGCGTTCACAATATCGGACACTATGGACTGGCCTTCGACTACTATACCCATTTCACCAGTCCTATCCGTCGCTATCCCGACACCATGGTCCACCGCTTGCTCACCCGTTACCAAGCGGGCGGACGCAGTGCCAACAAAGAGCATTACGAGGAGTTGTGCGAGCACTCGTCGGACATGGAGCAGTTGGCCCAGAACGCAGAGCGCGACTCCATCAAGTACAAAATGGTGGAGTTCATGGGCGACAAGATAGGCGAGGTGTTCGACGCTCACATCAGCGGCATACAGTCGTATGGCATCTATTGCGAGATTGACGAGAACCACTGCGAGGGCATGGTGCCCATGCATGATTTGGACGACGACTATTATGAGTTTGACGAGCGCAACTACTGTTTGGTGGGACGCCGCCATCACCATAAGTACCAGTTGGGCGATGCCGTGCGCATCAAGGTGGCACGTGCCAATATCGAGAAACGTCAACTCGATTTCATCCTGGCGGATTGAACAGGGTAGGGGCGACTGTAGGATTTCCTATAACGAAGGCCGGATAGCGAGCAACTCGCCATCCGGCCTTTCCTTACAACCATCAAAGAGATGGCTTGATTTATTTCTTTATTTCACGGTCTTGGCAAACTCTGGTTCGAGCCAACCTTTTTCCTTCATCTCTTTCAGTGAGAGACGAGCCTCGGGAAGACCGAAAGCGTAAGGTAAAATCTCATACTGCTGGTATACGAAAACCACGCTGTCATTGTCGATGTAAATACCGTTTTCAGGCAATTCCACGGTCTTGCCACCTTTGTCATTATACTCACTCAAAGGTGATTCGGCTTCGTTGTATTCGCTGCCCATCGTTTCCTTGAGGTAAGATTCCAGCCCTTGTCCAACCGCTTTCTTCACGTCGTTGAGCTTGTCTTGTGCCAAGATATTCTTGCCAAGCACCTTACCCGTGGCTTTGTCGAATGTCACTCCTTCGAAAAGAGCTGACCCATGAGCGCCACCCAAGTATACATCCTGCATCACACCCATGGTGATCACCTGGTCGTTCTCATACAAAATCTTGATTTCGACATTGTTGGAGAGTGAAGGACCTTCCGGGTCGCTGCCTTCATAGTCGGCCTCTCCTTTCAGTTCCTCTGCCTTGCTGTTTACAAAGTATTTAGCCATGGCTTTGATACTGGTGGAGTCGACAGTCTTGTCTCCTTCGATAACCCTCATAATCATCTGATTGATGCTCTTGGTCAAGGCTTCATTTCCAACAGGAACGACAATCTTTATGGATGTGGAAATATCCTGTTTGCCTTCGTGTGTATTAACAGAGTCGATAACGCTATCGATTTTGGGTGTATTGTCAGCGGCGTCACCCTGAACCGCACCTTTTTTGTTGCATGCCAGCATGAGCAGCAAAGCACTGGCAAAAATCAATAATTTTTTCATGTTTTAATGTTCTATTTTTATTTGTTGTTTCTGTTTATTCTGAATCGGCATCATTGGCAACCAGCACCTCCAGCAACTGAAGGTTGATGGCCTCTATTTCGCTGGCTTTGTCGCCCTTGGCTTTCAAGCTTTCAAGCATCTTTTGACGCTCACCTTTGCTGAACAAACTCAATTGGGAAGTTGTGAGCACGTCTTTCGAAACATTGCCAGTCTGGTCTTCCGAACCTTGTACTCGTTTCAGCACAATGGGTTTGCCGGCGTCGTCCCACACCTCTTCGTCCTCTTTGGATTGCTTGATAGGTTGTAGGGTTAGTCCATCATCCATGCGTTGCACGTTGAAGGCTTCATTTCCCAGTTTGAACGAGCCACTTGGCAAGTCGTAAGAGTCGATCAATTCAAGAGCGGTTTTCTCGGCGTTGAGTCCCGTCACTTCAGCCTTGGTAGCGTCAAACACAACCTTTGTGCCATCTTCCTTGGTGTATTCTCCGCTGAAGAGATAACGCAGCACGTCGGCATTCATCGTTTGATGGATGTCGCTGGTTGGGACATAGACAGCAACAGCCTTGTTGTCTTTATTGTACTGTACGAATACCGTCTTCTCATTCAGCTCCTTCAACAAGAACTTGTCACCCTCTTCGCCTGTGAAACAATATGCCTCGACATAATTGGAGTCGTTCTTTGCGAGTCCGTTATTCCCCTTGGCTGTCACGTATCCCTCGTCTGTTGGTACGAGTCTGAACATGATTCCACCCTCATGTGTGCTTCCACCCTCACAGTTGAAGCCGCTGTCGCATTTCGTGGCGGTGAAGAAATATAGGCCGTCTGTCCAGGTCTTGCCCGCAATGTCCATTTTTTCTTCATTGGTCTTTTTACCTTGATTTTGGCAAGCGCCCAATGCCATGATACCAATGGCCAAGCATGCCAATAGAGTTTTTTTGTTCATAGTTGTTGTTAATAATTGATTCTTAAAATGGATATTTAAATAACTTGGTTGTTCATATATGAATATTTCGCACAAAGGTAGATGTTATTCCGAAATTGAGCAAAAATTCAGTGTTGATTTTTGAAGAATTTGAAAAAAGTCCTTGTTTTTCGTAAGATGTTATAGGCATTGGTTTTTATAGTTATTATAGTACTCATAGCTTTTATAGCTATTATGGGCGATGGCATACATGGTTTTTATGGGTGTCAGAATTTCCACCGCATTTGCAGTTGCAAGTCGGTCATTGAGGAGTGGTCGATTCGTTGCAGCCCGCTGGAGATATGGCCACGGTCGAAATAGTTGGTGGACTGTAGGCGGGCAATGAGCGCGAGCCGCGGGGAGGGGTCGATGCGGGCCACGAAGGTCAGGCGGAGTCCCTCACCTTCAAACGAAGGGAAGGAATAACGGTAGAGTAGGCCTGGCTCCATGGTGTAGATGCGGCTGTCGTTGTCATCGGTGTGGAAATACCCCGCCGAAGTGGTCAACTGCACCTTTTTGCCAATCTGTGCGGTGACACGTTCGCTGACCATCCATCCAAAACTGTTTTTCTCGTATTGAGAGTGTGCCACATCGCCTTGTGTGGTGCTTTTCAGCCATCCTCCGTCATAGGTGAATGCCATCCGGCCGCGTTGCTCCCATTGGTTGATAAGCGCCGTCTTTTCTCTGTTGTCACGTTGGCGGTAGCGCAGTCGGTAGCGGGCCGTCCATGAGCAGGGGCCATGGCTGATGGTGGCCTGGATCATGTTGTCCCAGGTGTTCGATGAATGTAGTGCGATGTAGCGTGGTTCGGCGAAATGCACATAGTCGGTATATGCCTGCAGCAACAGTTGGTCCGATGGGTTCCACCGCGCCCCAAGGTATGCCCCGTGTTCATTCTGCGTGCGTCCTCCTTCGCTGAAAGAGTTGGCATGCAGGGCTTGGTATTTGGCGGCATAGTATCGGTGTATGAACGAGAATGACAGCCGTTCGGCAGCCTGAATGTTCAGCGTGTTGATGGTGGCCATGCCGCCACCTTTACTGGTGGCTGTTTCACCACGGAAACTGAAGCGGTGGGCGGTATATCCATAGTCGGCACTGATGTTCCAGAACTCGTTGCCGGAGGGGTAATGGCGTCGGTAAGGTTGGCTGATGTCAGGTTGTAAGATACGGTCGAGGTGTGAATAGGCGAAGGTGGTTCCAAAGCGCCAGCCGCCTGTTCTGCCTGCGAGGTGTGTTCCTGCGAGTGTTTCATGGGTGTTGTTCTTCTTCTCCATTTCGGTGAGGGTGCGGTGGTACCCTGTGTTGACGATGGTGGTGATGTCATCGCCGTTGTCCGCCAATGTGCCGTCGATGCCTCGGTAGGAGGCGAAGGCGGAGAACTCCACCGCCGATCCCAGGCGTACGGTTGCCGCCACCCCTTGTAGATAGTCGCCATCATAGTTCGATGCGTGTGGCCGGATGAGGTTGCCTGTTGCTCCCGCGGTGTTGGTCGACATGAGTTTGCCTATGCTGAACTGATTGTTGAGCACTAGTCCCATGCCCGCCGACACGCGGTAACGTCCCACGGTGAGCTGTTCGAGCGCTCCCAGATGGCGCACGTCGATATAGAACGAATAGAAATCGTAGCCCCAGGGGTTGTGTTTGCCAAAGAAAGGCTCGCCAGCATCCTGCGACCCCGTGATGCCGAATCTCACGCGGTCGGAGTGGCGGAAGGCATAGCGGAAACGGTGGGCGACGGGTCCGCCGAGATAGCCGTTGTCGTCACCCCTTCGTTTGTAAAAGGGTATGCGTCCATCGAGAAACAGTTCGTGCTTTCCCTGTTTCATGATGTCGCCGAAGGAGGGCCATCCCCGTTCAGGCAACGGTCCGATGGTGATGAAATGGGTGAGCAGCCGGCGTGTGGCGAAGTCTATGGATGGTATCATGGCCAATTCGCCCATTGACAGCATCTGGTGGTATTGGTAGAGATAGGCGCAAATATCCTCCACCTGCCGTTCGTTGAGAAAGGTGAGTTGTTCGAGTTGTTCGCGTGTGGCCGTATTGATATTGATGGGTTGCTGTTCCAGTTCACAGAGCGTTTCATACAACTCTTCCCACGCACCGCTCTCGCTGTCCTCTAGCGAGGTCCATTGGTTGAAGTCGTCTTCCCAGGGATGGACGTGCTGTGCCGCCAGAGATAGCGCCAGACCGAAAAATAGTGTGAGCAGGAGAGCTTTTCTCATGGAAAATTAAAATATTAAAAGATTAAAATATTAAAAGGTTGAAAGATTTAAAAAATTAAAAGATTATAAGATTGTCTGTTTTTCCTGCAAATATACTAAAAAGAATCAATTTTTCGGGTTATGGTAGTAGAAAACAGCCAAGAATCATTATTTTTGCACGCACATAGCTTGTTGTCGAGATGAAAAAAACGTTGTTGCTGTTGATAGCCTTGTGCCTCTTTGCTGGTGTACGAGCCCAGACAGGTTCGTTCAAGCATGGGGAAAAAGGGAATCCCGAAGACCGCGAGGTGGACATGAACAATCCCACCTTCGTGCCAACGATGAAGGTGGGAAAGACCCTCCTCGATGGAGACAGCGCACTCTTCATGGATTTGAGCAATGTGTATGTCTATCCACCGGTGGAGCTGACATCCAGCAAGCAACAGAAAGCATACAGTCGTTTGGTGAGGAACGTGAAGAAGGTGCTGCCCATCGCCAAGGAATGCAATGCCATCATCATCGAGACGTATGAGTATTTGCAGACGTTGCCCGACAAACGGGCCAAGGACGAGCATATGAAAAAGGTTGAAAAGGATATCTACCAAACCTACAAGCCACGAATGAAAAAACTTACCTATTCGCAAGGCAAGCTGCTCATCAAACTCATCAACCGCGAATGCAACTCGTCGGCTTACGACATCATGCGCGCTTTCCTTGGTCCCATCCGCTCTGGTTTCTGGCAGGCTTTCGCATGGACTTTTGGGGCATCGCTGAAGAAAGAATATGATGCTGAAGGCACCGACCGCCTCACTGAGCGCGTGGTGCTGCTCGTTGAGGCGGGACAGTTGTGAAAGTGCCGGTACTTTCTATTAAACAAAAATTCCCTCTTCGGAGGGAATTGTTACCATCGATATTTATCAATCATTTGTTTAAAAACAGGTTCGTCGGAAACAGAAGCAAAAAGGAGCATACAGGTACGAATCTTTAATACCCCCAAGTTACTAAATATTTCATAAATGGGTTTTTCATGATTCAGTATAACTTGTGTCGCATTTATTAATCTTTCCTTCAAAATAGGATGATTAATATATGCAATTGCTTCTTCACGACCATTAAGACCATAAAATTCTGTTAATTTGCTTGTTCCAGATCTTTTTAATTGTGGGTAGATATATCTAACCCAACATTCAATACTGAGTTTTCCTTCTTGAATTTCTTTGATAGCCCGTTCATACATTGTATTTTGAGCTATTAAGAATCGTTCTAAACTATCCATGATTTATAAGTTGTTAGTATAAACTTGTTATTTCAAAAAATTTTTCCATGCTAAACTATCAAAAATTTCTGTAAATCCGTCTTCGTATAACTCACAACATCTATTGAAGAATTCACAATCTTTAATGAAGTCAGTAAGATCATATAATTGTTCTTTCATAATGCAAATACACTACTTATTTTTTAAGGATTATAACTTATATTCCACCATGAGGATAAAACGGAGAAAGTGTTTTATATTCTCCCTTACTTGTTACATCGAAAATTACAGCGTTAGGATATTCTTTAAGAATATTCTCTAACTTACATCTTTTATTTTTTATCAGGATCATATTCTTTGCCATACATAAAATAATAATTAACAAATCCTTTATTACACACACGGTGTTTGTCAAAAAACTTTGTAAAAGTAAGATAGTGACGATATAAAAATGAATGAACACGTGTAGGTAAACAAGCAGACAAGAACTGACTATATGTGCCAGCTGCTACTTGTAAATACTTATACCAGTTTGGCTTACGTCTTATTTCTCCAGTTTCTGGATGTATTTCATACCTATAAGCTGCTTCAAACCCTTCACATCGACTTTTTATTCCCCATTTCCAATAATAATGATCTAGTAATTTTTTAAGTTTTTTCATATTAAACTATTGAATTTTTTATTTTTTTACCACGTATAAGTGAGGGAAGAGTGTTTCTTAAATTCTCTATTACTTGTTGTTATCGCTTCATTTACTCTGGGTAATTACCTTCGATATACGCCTTGATGAGTGAAGCGTGTGAGAGGGGACGTTTAGCGTTGTTCACATCAGGATTGGTATTGTAGTCGAGCAGCACCACGGGTCTGTTTTTTGAAATGACACGTACGGCAACGACCAATTTCTGGAGTTTGTTCTCCAACACCCATTTGTAACAGGGCAGATAGATGAGTTTGCGGGCCTCGACATAACCGAGCAGTTCTTCGCCATCCACCCCCTTGCGGTGACCAAGACACGGACCAAATTTTCTGACTGTGCGTTTCATGTTTTTCATGTCGGTCTTCGAAAACATGTGGGGATCAACATCGGCATCTTCAAACACCTTCAATCCCTGCCAGATGCCCTCAACGGAAACAGCGATAGTGTCGGAGAAGGGCACAGGAATTCCACCAATGGGATAGAAGGGACTGAACTTGACAAACTCATTCTGTGCCTTGCTCGTCACGTCGATAATCATGGCATCAGGATACTTTTCACGGATGGTCTCCAAACTCTTCTTTTTGGATTCAATGTAAATCATAGGCTTTGTTTTCGAGTCCGCGACAAAAATACCATTTTTTTCTGAATAAACATTGATTTTCATCATACAACAACAACTTTTTAATTTTTTACCCAATAGCAGGCATATATTATTGCCAAATAACTTCAAAAGGTAATCATAGAATAGGGGATTTTTTTAAAATATTATCGAATTAATATCAGTCAGAGGGCCTCCGAACAGCATTTTTGTGTATTATTCGTACAAAAATCACTATATTTTGTACATCAGACGTTAAAAATTTGTTTTTTTAATAAAATTGGTATTATATTTGCAGCGTAATTTTTACGCAATAAATTAGGGAGTATGATAGTAGGAATTAAAGTAAGTGGTTTTGATGAAATGAAAAAGTTGTCTCTGAAGGAAGAAAAGAGAGGACTTCTTGTTGTGGGTAATCATTTTTTTAATAAAGTGGTTATTGAGGAAAGGGAGAATGTGTTGTTGAGGTTGATGGGTAAGTTTAGGGGTTTGAGGTATGAGGATTTGGAGGAGATTTATGATGATGGGTGTTTGGTGTTGTGGGAGAAAATGAAGGATAAGGAGTTTAAGTTGAAGGAGAAAAGTATGGTTGGTTATTTGGTGAGTATTTGTAAGAATATTGGGATGCATTATTTGAGGAAGGTGAATGAGGATGTGTTGAGTCTGGAAAAGATTTTGGAAAGAGGTTTTGAGGGTGTAGTCGATGAGGGTAGTGGTTTGGTTGAGGTGTTTGATGTGTTGGATGAGAGAGGTAATGAAAATGAGAAGTATGAAAAGTTGGATAAGGTTTGGGGACGATTGAAAGATGTGGATAAGATGATTTTGGAGAGTTATTATGTTGATGGTTGTAAGATGGAAGAGATTGCGAAGAGGATAGGGTATAAGAATGGAAATAGTGTGAAGAGTAAGAAGAATAAAGTGTTGAAGAAAATGATGACCATGATGATGGAAAGAGAGTCGGATTTTAAAGATGTGCTTTTTGCCGCATAATATTTAGTGTTATGGCAAAAGCCGTAGCTCTGCCATCATGTCAGTTGGCAGCGATATGGCAGAAAATTCTTCATAGAAAGCCAAGTTGCGTTGAAATTACGCGTCAAAATGGCACAAAATACTATGGCACAATATTTGTTGTGTTATAATTACGCAACGTCTATTCTTTGATAAATTGATTTTATTATTGGATTTGACATGGTGTAAATGAATAATAAACCTTTAAAAAAATAAAATGAATTACACAGTTTCAGATTTGCTCTCCGGAGCTAAAGTTATGTCGAAGAGTGTTTTCGGAAAGAAGGAAGAGTATCAACTGAAGTTCAATCATGAAGAGGATGGGCTTTGGTATGTAGACTTTCCTAACTGGCCGTTTGACCATCATAATTTGTTGATGGTGGCAGGAGCCGATGAATTATGTGCCTTCTTGTCGGATGATGATAAAGAGACCAATGTGTTTGTCCGTCCATCGAAAGAGAAATTGGAACTGGATGGATATGCCGAACTGGTTCAAAAAGAACATTCGCTTACAGGTGGATCTGTCTATGAGGTACGTAACCTGGACGGCTTTAATCGCGAAATATGGCTTTGTCCGGTAACACTGTTTGTCCTGGGAAAGTATCCTAAGTACATGTACATAAAGAAAGTGTCCTAATAGAATCGTCGAGGACTCCATCAATCATGGTGGAGTCCTTTCGACACCAATCATTGATTACCTTTTAAGAAAAAAGGGAATATATAGAGATAATCAAGTGTTGGAAATAATACATCTAAAAAAACATCTATGAAGATTATTCTGATAGCTCTTTCCATCTTCGCCATCTTAGGATGTAAACAAAATTATAAGGAGGGGGACATCGTCTTCCAAGAGTCACAAAGCAAGCAATCATCGCTCATTCGTAAGGCCACTGGTTCAAGATGGACACACTGCGGAATCATTATAGAGAAAGACGATGGTCTATATGTGCTCGAAGCGTCAAAGACAGTGCGGCTCACGCCATTTGACCAATGGAAAGCCCAAGGAAAAGGGGGCAATATAAAAAGCCGGAGAGTGACAGACGATTCCCTCAAAGTCAAATACCAACAGTATTTGGGGAAAACCTACGATTTGGCTTTTCGCTTTGGCAATAACAAATGGTATTGTTCGGAATTGATTTACGATATCTATAAGAACCAGTTCAACATAGAGTTGTGCAAGCCGCGAAAAGTAAAGGAATACCAGACGGAGGGCATGGAAAAACAAATGCGCAAACGGGGAATCACCCAAGAACAACTTGTCGTGGCACCTTCCGACCTAATTTGAAGCATTGTATACTTAACTAAAAATCTAAATACATGGGATTCATCAACAAACTATTCAATCACAACGACAACAGTAAAACAGCAGAGGATAGAGATTCTTTGGCAATGGCATCTAAAGGAGTGGACAATGGGCAGCCACAAGATGTTCATGCCGATGTGGATTCGCCTAACACATCTAACAGTGTCAAGGCGTGTGACTACCTAGACCCCCGTTGCCCACTCTCCTTGTTACCCTTCGATTGGCGCATCGGCATAGTGCGCGGGTCGGCCGCCAAAGGCGATGACGAAGCAAAAGCTTTACTTGCATACTATGGATTGGAGGAGGACCATACTGTCAACGAGTTGTGGGGCGAACTTTCGGAAGCAAAAGATGACGAATCCTTCCAAAAGGTATTAGAAAGGATTTACAATTGCACCAAGATTGGTCATCCCGAATCGCTGTTCATCATGGGCGTATGTTTTTACGAGGGTCTTGGAGTGCAGAAGGACCAGGATCGGGGATGGCAGATGCTGCAGGAATCATGTGAGGGTGGCTGTACCAGTGCCATGAATCAAATAGGTCTGTTGTGGAGAAGATTGGGCAATCATGACGAGGCTCTCCCATATTTCCAGCGTGCCGCCGATATGGGTGATATGTGTGCTCTGCATAACTTGGGTAATTGCTATTTCTATTCATGGGGTGTGGAGCGTGACGACAAAAAAGCGAATGAGCTTTGGCGACAGTCTGCCGCAATGGGTAATCCCGACTCTTATTATACGTTGGGCAACAGCTATTATACAGGTACCCAAGTAGAACAGAACATTCCAGAGGCCATCAGGTGCTATACATACGCCGCCACGCATCCATGCAATGTCCAATGGGATGCCGTTGACAAGTTGGTGAAGGTATATCGGATGATTGGCGATGAGCAGAAATCACGGGAATGGCAGGAAAAACTCCAGCTGTATCAGAAGAACAACGGTCAATAACCAATCAATACAATAGATGAAAGTTAAAATGATTCTGCCTGCCTTGCAGGAAGCCGAAAGTCCATATTGGCGCCCCATCAAATACTCGTTGTTCCCTCCCTTGGAGGTCCTTGCCTTCACGCATAAGGAATGCTATCGTTGGTAAAGCCGCATTGTGAAGAATTCAAGTTATTTGTGTGATGATCGGTATTTCTGAAGCCATGTCGCTTCGACATAATCATTTAAGTAAATAATACAAAAAGAATCTAAATGCTGATAATTAGTATTTCTATTTTAGCAATCTGTCCAATAAAAGTTGATTAATCGGTCTTTGAAATAATTGAATTACAGTCTGTTATGCAGGTTCTTGAAATGAAACGGACTTGATTTTGTAACTTTTTTTATTGTTTAATCGTCTAATATTATGTTTAACCAAATAATCAATATATGAAAAAAAGAAAAAAGTATAAAATGATTGAAGAATATTGGAATGATAAAAATTCGGATTTATTTTATAATAATAAAGAATTTGATTTTATTGAATCAATTCCAAGAACTATGCTTTTCAAACCACATTGGCCTAAAGGTTGGGTTTATTGGGACAAAGAGTATCTTGATGAAGAAATAGAATCTTATTTTCCTCTTATTGGAAAAAGGAAAGGATTAAAGGATCTTGAATCATTGAAACGTTATATAAATTTTCCTGTAAATAGAATTTTATTTATAAATAATGCAAGATGTCTATATAATGATACTCCTTATAACGGTCATTTTGATGAATATCAAATAGCATGGTTACGTAAAGCAATGCAAACTTATGCCAAAATTGCCGATGATCCAATTTATCAAGAAGTTCTCGATAAATATGGTTGGAACGAACCAGAAATAAAAGACAAAGAAAAAAATGATACAAGCCAAACAACGTAATCTTCTACGGTTTGTACATGCTCAAGATAGTGGTGGTATCTATGACGATACCGCCACTTATGAGCAAGCACTTAAAGAAGTGAAAGCTGGTCGTAAGCAAACCCACTGGATGTGGTACGTATTTCCGCAGATGAAAGGTTTGGGGCATAGCGAGATTGCCAACTTCTATGGAATCAATGGACGAGAAGAAGCCTATGCCTATATTGCCAACCCCATCCTACGAGAACGACTAGTGGAGATTTCCGAAGCTGTGCTTAATAATGAACACTCTGCTTATGCCATTTTTGGTGATGACATAATAAAGTTCCGAGCATGTATGCTTCTTTTCGCTTCTGTCTCTGATGAACCTGTGTTTCAACAAATTATTAGTAAATATCGATGGTAACAATTCCCTCTTTGGAGGGAATTGTTTAAAATAGAAAGTACCGGCACTTTCACAACTGTCCCCCTCAACGAGCAGCACGCGCTCGTTGAGGGGGACAGTTGTGAGGAAATGTTTAGTGTAGGGTGCTTAGTACCTTAATTCTCGGTGAAAAGCACTTGTATGAGGGTCTGTCCCACAGCCTTGAGCGTGTTTTTGTCAAGGTGCGCCATATCGTCTGCTAC
>JAFYJN010000069.1 GCA_017538105.1 Prevotella sp.
CGCCGACACAGGGCGGCCCGCGCCCTTTTCTCGGTTTTCGCTTCTCGCGACGTGTCCCCCATACCGGGTGGTTATCGCGGCGGGGTCCCACCTCTTCCCATCCCGAACAGAGAAGTTAAGCCCGCTTGCGCCGATGGTACTGCAATGCAATGCGGGAGAGTAGGTAGCCGCCCCCTTTTGCAATTCCAGGGCGCTCCCCGAACGGGGGGCGCCCTTTCGTTTTTGTCGCTTTTGTTGTTTTTGTTGTTTTCCCTGGCTATGGCTTCTATAGTAACTATAGCTTCTATAGCAACTATAGCTTTATAGCGTCTATAGCCACTATAGATACTTGCAGGCTCTATGTGAATAAAGCCTCTTCTTCCTCCCCTTCCTTGCTTGGGTACAATATTTTTCCCCATTTTTCGTTATTGCATTATGCAATGGACCGATAGAATAAGGCAGGTGAAAATCCTGCTTGTTTTGGCTGCTGTCATCATAGCTGTGGCATCGTTGGTGGTGTCGCAATATCTGGTGCGTGACCTCTCCGAAGAGGAACGCAACAAAATGGGGGTGTGGGCCGAGGCCATGCATGCGCTTAACCAAGCTGATGAGAACACTGACCTTGGATTGGTACTCAAGGTCATCGACGAAAATAACACCATCCCTGTGGTCGTGCTCGACAACGATAATAATGCGCTCATATACCGAAATGTTGAAGTAGAGGGAAAGACGTATGAAGACAGTATGGCTTACCTTGCTACCCTTGGGAGGCGTATGAAAGCCAGTGAGCAGTTCATCACCATCAGTGGGGACACTACCACAGATACACAGTATGTGTGCTACGACGATTCGGTGATGATTAAACGTCTGAGCATGTGGCCGTATGTGCAACTGGGCATTGTGATGATTTTCGTGGTCATTGCCATTTTTGCCTTGCTCACCTCAAAAAGGGCAGAACAGAACAAGGTATGGGTGGGATTGTCGAAAGAGACTGCTCATCAATTGGGCACTCCAATCTCCAGCCTTATGGCGTGGACGGAGGTGCTCAAGGAGACTTACCCCGATGACGAGCTACTGCCAGAAATGGATAAAGATGTGAAACGCCTGCAGCTCATCGCCGATAGATTCAGCAAGATAGGATCGTTGCCTGAACCAGTGCCGTCGAGTCTCAACGAGGTGATGGACCATGTGATTGACTACATGGACCGCCGCACTTCGAAAAAGGTGGAGATGGTGAAGGATCTGCCCGAAGAGGATATCATCGTGCCTATCAATGCATCGCTTTTCGAATGGGTGATAGAAAACCTGTCGAAGAATGCCGTCGATGCCATGGGTGCTGAAGGAGGGCGTATCACGCTCCATGTGGAAGAGAATGCCAAGCAGGCCATCATTGAGGTGAGCGACACGGGCAAGGGTATCCGCAAAAAAGATCTCTCCAATGTGTTCCGACCAGGTTTCACCACCAAGAAACGAGGGTGGGGGCTTGGACTGTCGCTGGCCAAGCGCATAGTAGAAGAATATCACCATGGGAAAATCTTCGTGAAAAACTCTGAACTGGGAAAAGGAACTACTTTCCGTATAGAATTGGAGAAGTAAGTGCCCTTATATGGCTCTATATCACCTCTTTTTTTGCAAAAAAAACGAGATTAATTGCGCTATCTCGGAAAAAAGTTGTAATTTTGCAGCCCGTATGTGTGGTCATGAAATCATACAGATAGATCTCGAGGGGCTGAACGAAGAAATCCACCGCTTTTCCTTTGAGCTCGACGACACTTTTTTCGCGGCTATGGCAGCACAAAGTGAGCGTCAAGCACATAAAGGGTGTATGGTGGTGGACATAGATGGCTCAAAAGGGACTGGATGCTATGATTTCACCTTTCATGCAGAGGGGACGGTCACTTTACCCTGCGACCGTTGCCTCGAAGACATGCAACAGCCAGTAAACGCCGACAGCAAACTCGTAGTGAAACGAGGAGAGCGCACCGATGACGATGGTGACGACGTGCTGATGGTCGACGACAAACAACGTATGGTTGACTTGTCGTGGTTTGTTTATGAATTGGTGGAACTGGCCATACCCATGCAGCACGTTCATCCCGATGGTGAATGCAACCCGCAGATGCTGGAGATGTTGGCAAACCACATGGGACGGCGGGAGGATGACAACGACATCGACCCTAGGTGGAAAGATCTGGAAAAATTAAGAACAACAATAAACGATTAACAAAAAATGGCACATCCTAAAAGAAGACAGTCAAAGACTCGTACCCTCAAGAGAAGAACGCACGACAAGGCCGTGGCTCCCACACTCGCAGTATGCCCCAACTGTGGCGCTTACTATGTTTATCATACCGTATGCCCCACATGTGGTTACTATCGTGGCAAGGTGGCTATCGTTAAGGCCGAAGTGGAATAATGGGTAAGCGAAGAGCGGTCATCACAGGCGTGGGAGGCTATGTGCCTGACTATGTCCTCAACAACGAGGAATTGTCGCGCATGGTCGAAACCAGCGACGAGTGGATCATGACCCGCGTGGGCATTAAAGAGCGCCGTATCCTCACTGAAGAGGGACTCGGCACTTCTTATATGGCTCGCAAGGCAGCCAAGCAACTGCTGCAGAAAACAGGGGTGGACCCTGACACCATCGATGCATTGGTGGTGACAACATCGTCTGCGGACTACCAATTCCCTTCCACCGCTTCTATCGTTCTGGGAAAACTGGGACTGAAAAACGCCCATGCCTTCGATTTTTGGGCGGCCTGCTGCGGCTTCATCTACACCCTCGACACCGTGTCGTGCATGATTGAGTCGGGACGCTACAACCGCGTCATCATCATCGGTGCCGACAAGATGTCGTCGATGGTGGATTATAAGGACAGGGCCACCTGTCCGCTGTTCGGCGATGGAGCAGGGGCTGTGCTCGTCGAGGCTACGGAAGATGAAGAGGTGGGATACATCGATTCGTATTTCCGCACTGACGGTAAGGGACTGCCTTTCCTTCATTTGAAGGCTGGTGGGTCGGTATGTCCAGCCTCACATTTCACCGTTGATCACCGACTGCACTATCTCTACCAAGAAGGACGGACGGTGTTCCGCTATGCAGTGACGAATATGAGCGATGATTCGCAGCTGATTGCCGAGCGAAACGGATTGAACAAGGACAACATTGATTGGGTGGTGCCTCACCAAGCCAATATGCGTATCATAGAAGCGGTGGCAAAACGGTTGGAACTGCCCATGGAGAAAGTTATCGTCAATATCGAGCACTACGGGAACACAAGCGCTGGAACGATACCTCTTGCGTTGTGGGACTATGAGAGTCGGTTGCATAAAGGTGACAATATGATATTCACAGCCTTTGGCGCCGGATTTGTTCATGGTGCTTCCTACTTGAAATGGGGCTACGACGGAAACACGGTGGCTTCTCCGAAATGATGGCAGAGAAAAAAGAAAACGCATCCTTCCTCATCGTAAGAATGCGTTTTTTTATCCTCCACTCCTCTCCCTGTTAGAACACTTAACCCTCAACACCACACATAGTAATGCATAAAGCTGGTTTTGTAAATATTGTAGGTAACCCCAATGTTGGCAAGTCAACGCTCATGAACCAATTGGTGGGCGAGCGAATCTCGATAGCCACATTTAAGGCGCAGACCACAAGGCACCGCATTATGGGCATCGTTAACACTTCCGACATGCAAATCGTGTTTTCCGACACACCGGGGGTGCTCAAACCCAACTATAAACTCCAAGAATCAATGCGCGCGTTCTCCGAGTCGGCTCTTGCAGATGCCGATGTGCTGCTTTATGTGACCGACGTGGTGGAGAGCCCTAACAAAAATGCAGATTTCCTGGAAAAGGTGGGGAAGATGAATATACCCGTGCTGCTGCTCATTAACAAAATCGACCAGAGCAACCAAGAACAATTGGGACAACTCGTCGAGACATGGCACAACTTGCTTCCCAATGCGGAGATACTGCCCATATCGGCCAAGAACAAGTTTGGCATTGATATGCTTCTCAAACGCATCCAAGAACTGCTGCCCGACTCACCTCCATATTTCGACAAAGACCAGTGGACAGATAAGCCAGCACGCTTCTTCGTGAGTGAAATCATTCGCGAAAAAATACTACTTTATTACGACAAGGAGATTCCTTATTCGGTGGAGGTCAAGGTGGAAGAGTTCAAGGAAGACGACAAATGTATCCGTATCCGAGCCATCATCTATGTGGAACGTGATTCACAGAAAGGAATTATCATCGGTCATCAAGGTGTGGCCCTTAAAAAGGTAAGTACCGAGGCGCGCAAGTCGCTGGAGCGCTTTTTCGGAAAGAAAATATACATTGAGACATATGTCAAAGTGGACAAAGATTGGCGCAGCTCGCAACGGGAACTCGACCAGTTCGGTTATAATCCAGAGTAAGGTCGGGTGTCTTGGAGCGTTCTTTAACCTTTAAAAAAGTAACGACATGGGAAATTTAGTAGCTATAGTGGGACGTCCCAATGTGGGCAAGTCAACACTTTTCAATAGACTGACCAAAACACGCCGCGCTATTGTAAGCGATGAGGCGGGCACCACACGCGACCGCCAGTATGGTAAATGCGAGTGGAACGGCCGCGAATTTTCCGTGGTCGATACTGGGGGATGGGTGGTCAACTCCGATGACATCTTCGAAGAGGAGATTCGTAAACAGGTAATCATCGCCACTGAAGAGGCCGACTTGGTGCTCTTCCTTGTTGATGTCTTGTCGGGACTCACCGACCTTGATGCCGACGTGGCACAGATATTACGTAAGACAAAACTGCCTGTGATGCTGGTGGTGAATAAAGTCGATTCCAATGAACAGCAATACGAGGCGGCCGAGTTTTATAAACTGGGTCTGGGAGACCCTTGGTGCATCAGCTCCGCCACAGGCAGCGGAACGGGTGACTTGCTCGATGAGGTGCTCAACAAACTAAAACCCTCCAACGAAGAGGAGGTGGAGGAGGGTATTCCTCGTTTTGCCGTTGTGGGCAGACCAAATGCGGGAAAATCGAGTCTCATCAATGCATTCTTTGGTGAGGAACGTAACATCGTCACGGAGATAGCGGGCACCACACGCGATAGCATTTACACCCGTTACGACAAGTTCGGCTTTGACTTCTACCTTGTTGATACTGCTGGCATTCGACGGAAAAACAAGGTGACGGAAGACCTGGAGTTTTATTCCGTGATGCGCAGCATCAGGGCTATTGAGCACTCCGACGTGTGTATCCTTATGATTGATGCCACACGTGGCATCGAAGCGCAGGACATGAATATCTTCCAGCTTATTCAGCGCAATAACAAGTCGTTGGTGGTGGTTGTCAATAAATGGGACTTGGTGGAGGATAAGTCGCAGGTGGCTGTCAAGACTTTTGAACAGGCCATACGCAAAAGGATGGCTCCTTTCGTCGACTTCCCCATCATCTTCGCCTCCGCCCTGACGAAACAGCGTATCTTTAAAGTTCTCGAAACAGCCAAACAGGTATACCTGAACCGAATGACGAAGGTGGGCACGGCGAAACTCAACGAGGTGATGTTGCCGCTCATCGAGGCTTTCCCGCCTCCTTCCATCAAGGGGAAGTACATCAAGATCAAATATTGTGCCCAACTGCCGAATACACAGATTCCATCGTTTGTTTTCTATGCCAACTTGCCACAATATGTGAAAGAGCCTTATCGGCGATTCCTGGAAAACAAAATTAGGGAAAATTGGGAAATGGCGGGCTGTCCCATCAATGTTTTCATACGCCAGAAATAGTATGATAGGGTCAATTCGCGTGGTAGTCGGAGCGTTCGTCTTGTTGTGCGCAATGGTCTCCTGTTCCAAGAAGCAGGAGAAGACCGACTTGGTTGCTCGTACGGCGGAATTGTATTATGGCTATCTGTTGGCGGGCGACATTACGTCATTCGTGGAAGGGACGGATGGGTATTCCCAGTTACCCGATGCATATAAGAAAGAATTGTGCGACAATGCTGCCATGTTTGCCGAACGACAGCAGAAGACTCATGGTGGCCTGCGTTCGGTGGTGGCACAACGAAGCGATGCCGACAGCACGGTGGCGGAAGTGCTCATGTCGTTCGAATACGGCGACGGTACAAAAGAGCAGGTGCTCGTGCCGATGGTCCGACGGCGCGGATTATGGTATATGCGTTGAAAAAGGGATATTGATGATGTGAGAGGGCTTGTCAGGCACGTTCCTCCTTTTCCACTTCTTTCACTTTCTTGAACAGGTCGGAGGCGAAGACAAGTTCGTTCAGCCGTTTGTTGTTCGATGAAATGACATCATCTTTGTTGCCTTCCCATTCTTTCTTCCCTTGATAGATAAAAATGATGTTCTCGCCAATGCCCATGACGGAATTCATGTCATGGGTGTTGATGATGGTGGTGGTATTGTATTCCTTGGTGATGCTACTTAACAACTCGTCGATGACCAGAGATGTTTTGGGATCGAGACCAGAATTAGGCTCGTCGCAAAACAGATACTGGGGGTTGAGGGAGATGGCACGGGCAATGGCCACACGTTTCTGCATGCCGCCAGAAAGTTCACCGGGATATTTCTGCTGAGCCTCGATGAGATTCACACGATCCAGACATTCGCGGGCACGCTTCACCCGTTCACGGTAGTTCATGCTCGAAAACATGTCGAGGGGGAACATCACGTTCTCCAACACGGTGAGGGAATCGAAGAGGGCTGCACCCTGGAAAATCATGCCCATTTCCCTACGAAGTCTGATTTTCTCGCGTTTGCTCATGTTTACGAAGTTGCGGCCGTCGTAGAGCACCTCGCCACTAGTGGGGTCGAGAAGACCTACGATGTTCTTCATCAGCACTGTCTTGCCCGAGCCGCTTTGACCAATGATCAAATTGGTCTTGCCATTTTCGAAACAAGCACAGATATTGTGTAGCACTTCCTTGTCATCGAACGACTTGTATAGGTTCTTAACTTCTATCATTGAGGGATAAGGGTTTAGGGGTATGTGCTTCCGGCGGGTATAATTGTTGATTTTGAATTGTTGATATCTCTATGACAGCAACTGTGTGAGAAACACATCGCTGAACAGGATGAGCACGCTGCTAGACACCACGGCATTGGTGCTGGCCTTGCCCACCTCTACAGAACCGCCTTCCACACGGTAACCGAAGAACGACGAAACACTGGAGATGATGAAAGCGAAAAAGATACTTTTGATAATGCTCATCCACACAAACCATGGATTGAAGTCATGCTGTAGACCGATGGTTAAGTCGTCGGCACTGAGCACGTGTCCCACATAGGCGGTGGCATAGGCTCCGACAATACCCATGGCGGCACTGAATATGACCAAGAAGGGCATGATGGTCACCATACCGAGAATCTTCGGCAAAATAAGATAGCTGGCGGAGTTTACACCCATGATTTCCAAGGCGTCAATCTGCTGTGTCACTCGCATTGTGCCCAACTCCGAGGCGATGTTCGACCCTACTTTGCCGGCGAGGATAAGGCACATGATAGACGAGGAGAACTCTAACAGCATAATCTCGCGCGTGGTGTAGCCAGTGACGAATTTCGGCATCCACGGACTCTGGATGTTCAGTTTCATTTGGATGCATATCACAGCACCGATGAAAAAGGAGATGAGAAGCACAATGCCGATGGAGTCGACGCCAAGCGAAGACATCTCCTTCACATATTTCTTCAGAAACATGCGGAAACGCTCAGGACGACTGAAGGTCTTGCCCATCAGTAGGAGATATTGGCCAAGGGAACGTAAGTGCTTGATCATCGATAAGGCCATTGTTTGACTTGCAAAAATAACAAAAAATGAAAAAAAACACGACATCATGGGTGGTTTTTCTCTACCTTTGACGTTATTTGCGCCATTTTTGCTAAATTTGCGGAAAAATTGGAAAGATGAGTGAGATAAACGAAAAGGTGGCAATGTCAGAGAATACAACGGAAACGGAAGATCAGGTACTCCGCACGGAGGGACTGGTGAAACGCTATGGCAAGCGCACCGTGGTAAATGATGTGTCCATACATGTCCGACAAGGTGAAATCGTCGGACTCCTCGGACCTAATGGGGCGGGGAAGACGACATCGTTCTACATGACCACTGGATTGATTGTGCCCAATGCTGGACATATCTATATTAACGGAAAAGATATCACTGACTATCCTGTCTATAAAAGGGCACGCGCGGGTATCGGCTATCTGCCGCAGGAAGCCAGCGTGTTTCGAAAGATGAGCGTTGAGGATAATGTCATGGCGGTGCTCGAGATGACCGACCTCAACCGTAAACAGCGCAATGAGAAACTGGAGAGCCTGCTCACGGAATTCCGCTTGAACAAGGTGCGTAAGAACAAAGGCGACCAATTGTCGGGAGGTGAGCGCCGCCGTACGGAGATTGCACGTTGTTTGGCTATAGACCCAAAGTTCATCATGCTCGATGAACCGTTTGCGGGTGTTGACCCTATCGCTGTTGAGGACATTCAGTATATTGTGTGGAAACTGAAATACCGTAACATCGGTATTCTCATCACAGACCACAATGTTCAGGAAACGCTTACTATCACTGACCGTTCGTACCTGCTTTTTGAAGGACGTATCCTTTTCCAAGGAAAACCCGAAGAACTGGCGGAAAACAATATTGTGCGAGAGAAATACCTTGGCACCAGTTTTGTTTTCCGCAAGAAAGACTTCAGCCGTATCGACGAGGAACGTCGTGCCCGCGAAGCGGCAGAAGAAGAGGAGAGGTGAGAAAAGACTCCTTGTGGGGATTTGTAGTTCCCCATATGTGATATTCCATCGTCAATTGAAAAAACGAAGACTAACCAAATTGGGGAAGGCAAACGCCTTCCCCAATTTGGAAAAAGAGTAATTGGTCTAAATCAGTGGTGTACAAGAGTCCCTATCTCTTCGCCAGCCATCACTTTTTTCAAGTTGCCCTTCACATCCATATTGAACACATAGATGGGCAAGTCGTTGTCGTTGCACATGACAACGGCGGAAAGATCCATCACTTTCAAGCCACGCGCCAACACCTCGTCGTAGGTGATGTCGGTGAATTTTGTGGCTGTGGGGTCTTTCTCTGGATCGGCGGTGTAGATACCATCAACACGGGTGCCCTTGAGCATCACATCGGCCTCTATTTCCACACCACGCAACGACGAGCCGGTGTCGGTAGTGAAATAAGGTGAACCTGTCCCTGCGGAGAAGATGCACACCTTTCCTTCCTCCATCGCCTCGATGGCCTTCCATTTCGAGTAAAACTCACCAATGGGTTCCATGCGGATGGCCGTAAGAACCTTGTTGGGAACACCTTCCGCGGTGAGTGCCGACGACAGAGCCAGCGAATTGATGACCGTTGCAAGCATTCCCATCTGGTCTCCCTTGACTCGGTCGAAACCTTGCGTGGCACCACTCAGTCCACGAAAGATGTTGCCACCGCCGATTACGATACCTATTTGCACGCCCATGTCGTACACTTCCTTGATTTGCTGCGCATATTCGGCCAAATGTTCCGGGTCGATGCCATAGCCTTTCTTGCCCATGAGACTCTCGCCACTGAGCTTTAACAATATACGTTTGAATCTTGCCATAATTATTGGTTGTGAATAGTGAATGATGAATTGTTTATAATGAATTCCACCTCCTTGAAGGCATATTGACGTTTCTTGCCCTCTTCATCGCAAAGCAACAGATGTCCATCGGGCCTTACTTCCACAATATGGGCACGGAACATGTCCCGTGCATCGCGGAACAAATGCCATCCCTCGCGGCGGAACAAGGCAGCATGGTAAGCATTTTGTACCTCATCGTATCTTCCCTCATGTACTTGTTGCAAGCGATTCGCCAAACAATCGACAATTTGTGAGAGTAAAACACTGATGTCAACCTTGTGGCCAAGAATTTGCCATAATGACACGGGATTGGGCGCGTCGCTATGGAACGAACGTTGGTTGACATTGATACCAACGCCGAACACGCAATGCTTGATGTTTCCTGCGGCAAGTGCCGTCTCAATGAGAGTACCACTGAGTTTGCGGTCGTTCCAATAAATATCGTTGGGCCATTTCAGGGTGATGCCGTCCACCATCGTGTCGAACACGTCCTTCAAACTCAGGGCACATGCTTCGGAAAGGATAAACTGTTGCGAAGGGGCTACGTCGTGAGGCTGTACCTTGACACTAAAGAGCAGGTTTTTTCCTCGCTCGCTCTCCCATGTGTTGGACCCCTGTCCTCTACCTGCCGTCTGGTAGTCGGCTACACACACCAACATGTCGACATCTTCTGGTATGTCGAGTTCACGCACGTAACGGTTGGTTGAATCTACCGTGTCGAGATATATGATGCGATGTGTCATGCCCAAAGCAATTAGAATTGAGGTGGCAGGAATGCTCCTTCTATATGGTTGATGTGTGTTTCTTGTCCTTCGCCTACAACGGTGATGATATCGAAACGCAACTCCATGTCAAGACAAAAGCGTGACATGTATGCAGAGGCTGCCATGGTCAACGAGCGTATCTTGCTCCAATCAACGGCTTGCTCGGGTTCGGCGAAGTTGTTGTTTCTTCGGGTTTTCACCTCTACGAAGGCCAAGGTCTGCCCATCGGGTGTCACAGCCACAATGTCAAGGTCGCGACGTCCGCTTTTCCAGTTACGATGGCGTATGGCATACCCCTTGTTCCTAAGATATTGGGTTGCCAGCTCCTCGCCCCACTTGCCGTATTCATTGTGCTGAGCCATGATGTGTCAATGATATTGATAATGCAAAGATAATGTATTTTTCCTATTTCACGAGAGGTATGGTATTTTATTTTTCTCCAGAGAAAGATATCGACATCCTTTTTACCCTAATAAAACCCGGGAGAATTAGTCTGGTGTGCAATCGAAAATAGGAAATATTCTAACAGAAAATAGGGCAAACCCTTTGGGTTGTAGGGAAAAATAGATTATCTTTGTGGGCAGAAACAATTATCAACCACATATAAAAAGAGCTTATGAAAAAACTATTTACCTTGGCAGTGCTGATGGTGATAGCCGTCTCTGCCCGCGCCATGTCGTTTACTGATGCACAACGTGAGGCGCTGTTCCTCACTGACAAGATGGCGTATGAACTGGATCTCAGTCCCGCGCAATTTGAGGCCGTCTACGAGATCAACTTCGACTACTTCTACAGTGTGGGGCATCGCCGCGATATCTACGGTAATTATTGGAGTCGTCGCGACAGCGACCTACGCTTTGTACTTAGCCCGTGGCAGTATGAACTATATGTAGCTGCAACCTATTTCTATCATCCTCTCTATTGGTATCGTGGTGCTTTCACTTTTACGATTTATTCGCGTTATACCTCCCGAAACCATTTCTTCTTGCCACGTCCGTCCCGTTACTCTACTTATCGAGGAGGGTATAACCGAGGGGTCAGCCGTTACAGGGGACGTTCCTTTAACGCCCCTCCCACACGTCCGAAAACCCATCAGCCCACAAGATCCTTCACCCATGGTAATCCAGGCGTTTCAGGCAACCGTCCGCGCACTTCTGGCAACAACCCCGGTGGCAACCGTCCACGCACCTCGGGCAACAACCCAGGCGGCAATCGTCCACGCACCTCGGGCAACAACCCAGGTGGCAACCGTCCAAGCACCTCGGGCAACAACCCAGGTGGCAACCGTCCAAGCACCTCGGGCAACAACCCAAGTGGTAACCGTCCACGCACCTCGGGTAACAACCCAGGCAGCAGCCGTCCTCGCACTTCGGGCAGCAGTTCCGGCAGCAGAAGCCCCCATGCAACAGGTAGCATTAAAAGCGGCAGTCGTGGGGGAGGCCACAGATGAAAATCTGTTTTTCCTGAACTGTAAAATATAGAAATTGGCCTTTGGTCTCATTCGAGAGACTGAAGGCCAGTTTTTTTTGTGTCTTGGAAATAAGATAATTCTTTTTGTTTTTTACCCGATTTGAACTACCTTTGCACCACCATACTTCTTTAACGAAATAAGGACCATGAAAATACCTTCCATACTAAAACGAAATTGGAAACCATTGCTCACGCTGGGATTTGGGGTTTTGGTATTCCTCTTCTGGATGCTGCGCTATCCTTTCCTACTATTGGGAAAAGAGGAGGTGACCCTCTTCCTTTGGGACAAGGAGTTTTTGCGTGAGCGACTAGCTGCCCCTGGTGGCTTGGCACATTATATCGGCGACTTCCTTACTCAATTTTTCTACGACATCCGACTGGGTGCATTGGTCTTCGCCCTTTTGTTCGTGGTGCAGCAATGGATGGTATGGAGGTTGTGCAAGAGGTGGGAGAAAAAGGAACATGCCGAAGGTCATGAACAAGAGACAAAAGCCGCCGGGGTGTATCTCCTTTCATTCATCCCGTCGTTTATTCTGTGGTTCCTCACGGGCGACTTGAATGTGGAGATGACCTACATCGTGGCGGTAGTGCTTGCTTCGGCGTTGATGACCATCATACCTGTGAACAAAAAGGCGGGTGTCATCATCCTCGTCATTGCCATTCCTCTGACCTATTGGCTTTTGGGTCCGGTGGCGGTGATACTTCCCTTCTGCGTCTTTCTGCAATGTGGCCATACTTGCCGTTCCGCCATCATTACCTTCGTGGCATTGATGCTACTCGCCATCCTGTGTGTGGTGGGTAGTTGGTGGTTCGCGCCCTATCCGCTTAACCAACTGGTGCAAGGTATCCATTATTGTTTCTGGGACTCTACGTCCTCGGCCATTGGAGAGTTGCTATTGCTTCTGGCCATCGTTGCCATTCCTTTCTTTTGTGGTAAGATTGGCAACAAGCTTGGCAACAAGGCGTGTTGGTTCGTTGGCGTGGCATGCTTTCTGCTGGGACTGCTACTCGCCCCCCGTGGCTTCCACGATTCCGACTATGAAGAAGTGGAATACGATGCCCTCTTGCGTTGTGACTTGTGGCAAACCATCTATGCGAAAGGAAAAACCAACATCCCAGGCACCATGGCCTGTCGGCTGACCTTTGGCGAGGCATTGTGCCGCAAAGGTGAGGCAAGCAGGAGCGAGATGATGAAGGCACTGACTACTAATGGTGTGATGAATAGCCAACCGTCAGCATTCATCATGAGCGAGTTGTATTTCATGAACAACATGGTGAACAAGTCGCAATATGCGGCCTTCGAGGCCATGCAGTCGGGCTTTTATTCCAAGAGTGCCAGGGCTCTCCGCCGACTTGTCGAGACAAACCTCATCACCGGGCATTACAAGGTGGCACTCAAATACATTTCGTTGTTGGAGGAAACGCTCTTCTACCGATCTTGGGCAAAAAAGATGAGAACCCTGGCCGAGCATCCCGAACACATCGACGACCATCCCACCTACGGCCCGTTGCGCCTGGCCTATTTACAGTCCGAAGACGAGTTGTTCTACTAATTTTATCCCATCAAAAATCGTATCATGAGCAAAACCATAGATATGAACCGCCATACCAGCATCGTAAACTCGACATTCAACGTTATTTGGCTGCACGCATTGCTTATTCTGTTATTCGCAAGCTGTAACAGCCATCCAGAAAAAGTGAGGGATGTTGACGAATTACCGGTCATTTTCCCCGATTACGTGGGTGTGACCATTCCCGTGGGAATCGCCCCACTGGACTTTGCCATGGCCGACGACAGCGTCACTATCATCGACGTGGAGGTAACGGGTGAGAAGGGAGGTTCAATCCATTCCAATGGCGAATATGCTAATTTCGACATCGACGACTGGCATCAGCTTGTCGAGACCAACAGGGGAAGCAAACTGACCGTCAGCGTTTGTGCTGAGAAAGATGGGCAATGGGTGAAATACCGCGACTTTCCCATTCATGTGAGCAATCATGCCCTTGAGGAATGGGGCGTCACCTACCGTCGAATCGCTCCGGGGTACAGTCTTTACAGTAACATGGGTATTTACCAACGCGATTTGTCATCGTTTGACGAGGAGGCTCTGCTGCTCAATAGCCAGTCTGATGGTGCCTGCATCAACTGCCATACACCTAACCGCACCAACCCCGCGGAATATGTGTTCCATGTCAGGGGGCCACATGGGGCTACTGTCATACACCGAAAGGGTGAAGACGAGATGCTGAAAGCGCGCTCCGAATTGCTGGGAGGGTCAATGGTTTATCCTTATTGGCATCCTGACGGTAAACATTGTGCCTTCTCCACAAACAAGACATCGCAACAGTTCCACATGTCTGACAGCAACCGTATCGAGGTTTATGACACCCAGTCCGACGTGTTCGTTTACGACACCGAGACACATCGCATTATTCAGGACTCTTTGCTGGCAAAAAAGGAGTGGTCGGAAAATATCCCCGTATTCTCTCCCGATGGCAAATGGCTTTATTATATCACGGCTCTTGGGCAGGATTATCCGAAAGATTTCAACAAACAACGTTACAGTCTTTGCCGCATCGCCTTCGACGTAGAGAAAGGTGAGTTTGGTCATGAGGTGGACACGTTGGTCAAGGCGAGCGTGACAGGGAAAAGTGTCACTTGGCCCCGTCCATCCTATGACGGACGGTATATTATGTACACGCAGATTGACTATGGGTATTTCTCTGTATGGCACGTGGAGAGTGACCTATGGTTGCTTGACCTTCAGACGGGAGAGACAAGACCTGTGGTAGAGGTGAACAGCAACGAGTCAGAGAGCTTCCATAATTGGAACGTGAATAGCCGATGGTTCCTTTTCACGTCAAGACGTGATGACGGGCTGTACACCCGTATCTATTTCTCTTCGATAGGTGACGACGGCAAAGCCACCAAACCATTCTTGCTGCCTCAGCGCAATCCCAAACGGTATTACGCTCGACTGCTCGATTCATACAACACGCCTGAATTCGCGTCGCATCCCATCGACATCGACGCTCGAACTATGGGTTTGCGAATCGACAGCGACATCAGGGTTGGCGATGGGGAATAGGCGAATCCCCGGATTACGGGACTAACTCTGATTTATGGGTTTATGGAACATGTAAAATTGGTCAAGGCAATCGGGTTGGTAGCATAGATATCCCCCAATGAAGAAGACAGTGTCTTTCGCGGAACTATTCCAAAGAGAGCAAGATGGGTAAAAAAATCAAATTTTTCAATATATTTTAGGCATTTACGCCAATTATTCGTAATTTTGCACCCCCAAAAGATTTTTACAACAAATACAGCTAAGAACATAAGATGAAAATTTCATTTGAGAATCCCGACAAAATCAACGGTTTGATGACCATAACCGTTGAAGAATCTGATTATCAGGAAAAAGTAGAAAAGAGACTTAAGGATTATCGTAAAAAAGCCAATGTGCCCGGTTTCCGTCCAGGGCAGGCGCCGATGGGCATGATACGTAAACAGATGGGTCCTTCGGTGAAGGTGGACGAAATCAATCGTCTCCTCGGAGAGGAAATGTATAAGTATATCCGTGAAAACAACATACAGATGCTCGGCGAACCAATGCCCTCTGACAAACAGACTCCCCAGGATCTGGAGAAAGAGGGTCCCTATACGTTCATGTTCGATGTTGCCGTGGCTCCGGAATTTACCATACAGTTGACCGACAAAGACAAGGTGGAATATATTACCGTGAAGGTTGACGATGAACTCATCGACCGTCAGGTGGATATGTATGCTTCTCAACAGGGACATTATGAGAAGGTTGAAGAATATGACGCCGACCAGCGTGACATGCTCAAGGGTGACCTTCGCCAACTGGATGCAGAGGGGAACACTCTTGAAGGAGGCATTACTGTGGACAACGCTTCGCTGTTGCCGCAATATATTAAGGTGGAAGAACAGAAGACGCTCTTCGACGGTGCCCACTTGGGTGACATCATTACCTTCAACCCCAAGAAAGCATATCCCGACAACGATGCTGAGATAGCGGCCATGCTCAAACTCAAGAAAGAAGAAGTGGCTGAACTTACTTCGGACTTCAGCTACCAAATCACTGAAATCAGCCGTTATGTGAAAGCTCCCGTCAATCAGGAACTCTTTGACCGTGTCTTTGGTGAAGGTGCCGTGGCCAACGAGGAGGAGTTCCGTCAGAAGGTGGCGGGTCAGATTCAGAGCCAGTTGCAAGGTGAGACTGACTATCAGTTCCTGTTAAACGTGCGCAAGTATACAGAGGAGAAAGTTGGTGACGTCACGTTCCCAGAAGAATTGCTCAAACGAGTAATGAAAAACAACAACAAGGACAAGAACGATGACTATGTGGAGAAAAACTTCGCCGGTAGCATACGTGAACTGAAGTGGCACCTCATCAAGGAACAGCTGGTGGCGCAAAGTGGCGTTAAAGTGGCCGACGAGGATGTGAAGGAAACTGCCAAGGAAGCCGCCAGGCAACAGTTTGCACAGTATGGAATGAATAATGTGCCCGACGAGTACCTCAACAACTATGCCGATGATATGCTCAAGAAACGTGAGAATATCGACGGGCTACTTGACCGCACCATTGACCGTAAACTCACACAGGCTCTCAAGGGAATGGTGAAGATGCAAGTGAAAGAGGTGTCGCTTGACGATTTCAATAAGCTTATCAGGGAGCAAAACGCACAATAATCCTTTTTTTTCGAAAAAAAAGTAAATTTATATTTGGTTGTCGACTTTTTTGCTTATCTTTGTACTATAAAGAAAAGCAGAAGGGGCGACAACCTCATTTTTTTATCCTTTATTTTCAGACTATGAACGATTTTAGAAAATATGCCACAAAGCACCTTGGCATCAACGGAATGGTGCTAGAGGACGTAATCAGTGCACAATCGCAGTATCTTAACCCTTATATCCTCGAGGAAAGGCAACTCAACGTTACCCAGATGGATGTGTTTTCCAGACTGATGATGGATCGCATCATCTTCCTTGGGACACAAATCGACGACTATACTGCTAACACGCTTCAGGCGCAGCTGCTTTACTTGGATAGCGTGGACAGTGGAAAAGATATTTCTATCTATATCAATTCTCCAGGTGGAAGCGTTACTGCAGGGCTGGGCATCTATGACACCATGCAGTTCATTTCCAGCGACGTTGCAACCATCTGCACAGGCATGGCGGCTTCGATGGCGGCCGTGCTCCTCGTGGCGGGAAAGGAAGGCAAACGCTCGGCGCTCACCCATAGCCGCGTGATGATTCACCAGCCGCTGGGAGGCGTACAGGGACAGGCCTCCGACATTGAAATAGAGGCGAAAGAGATACAGAAATACAAAAAGGAACTCTATACCATCATCTCCGACCACTCCCACACCCCTTACGACAAGGTGTGGCAGGACTCTGACCGTAACTATTGGATGACGGCCCAGGAGGCAAAAGAGTATGGCATGGTTGATGAGGTGCTCATCCGCAAGAAGGAACAATGAAAAAAGTATGTAATTTCTGCGGACGTGGCGAACGGGAGGTTAAACTGATTATATCAGGCCTCAATGGGTTCATCTGCGAAGACTGCGTTCAACGGGCCTACGACATCGTGAAGACATCGGGGGTGCTCGATACGGGAAATAACAGCTTTGCCGACGAGACCTTCGACGTGAAAAAATTGCTTAAGCCCAAGCAGATAAAGGAGCACCTCGACCAATACGTGATAGGACAGGAGGATGCCAAGCGACACTTGTCTGTGGCTGTCTATAACCATTACAAACGACTCGGACAGAAGGTTGACGATGATGGCGTGGAGATAGAGAAGAGCAACATCATAATGGTTGGCAGTACGGGAACAGGAAAGACGCTCTTGGCCCGCACTATCGCCAAATTGTTGAAGGTGCCCTTTACAATCGTCGACGCTACAGTGTTCACTGAGGCGGGATATGTGGGCGAAGACGTGGAGAGTATCCTGTCGCGACTGCTTCAAGTGGCTGACTATAACGTGAAAGCTGCTGAGAGGGGCATCGTGTTCATCGACGAGATAGACAAAATTGCTCGTAAGAGCGATAACCCTTCCATTACGCGTGACGTGAGCGGCGAGGGTGTGCAGCAGGGACTGCTCAAACTGCTCGAGGGTACGATGGTTAACGTGCCACCACAGGGAGGACGCAAGCATCCCGACCAGGAATATATACATGTAGACACACGTAATATCCTTTTCATCTGCGGTGGAGCCTTTGACGGTATCGAGAGGAAGATTGCGCAACGTCTCAATACGCATGTGGTGGGGTACAACTCGGTGCAGAACGTCAGGAATATCGACAAGGAGGATATGATGAAATATATCTTGCCACAAGATCTCAAGTCGTTCGGACTCATTCCCGAAATCATCGGACGACTGCCAGTACTCACACACCTCAACCCTCTCGATAGGGATGCGCTGCAACGAATACTCATTGAACCGAAAAACTCCATCATCAAACAATATCAGAAATTGTTCGAGATGGACGGCATAACATTAAAATTCGAAGATGATGCTCTTGACGTCATCGTCGACAAAGCCATGGAATATAAACTCGGAGCACGAGGGCTCCGCTCCATTGTAGAAAGCATCATGCTCGATGCGATGTTTGAAAAGCCTTCGCAACGTGTGAAGAAATTCACCGTCACTGCCGACTATGTGCGTAATCAACTGCATGACGTGCACTTCGCTTGACAGTTGAAAAAGCACACTCCTTACCCCAAACAATAAAAACCTTGCCTTCAAGGATAACCCCATTCTGAACATGACAACCGATGTTAATCTGACCGAACAATTAAAAAGACACTTTGGCTTCGACAAGTTCAAAGGCGACCAAGAGGCTATCATACGCAATGTGCTCGCTGGTAACGATACTTTCGTGCTCATGCCTACAGGTGGCGGGAAATCGCTTTGCTACCAATTGCCCTCACTCATTATGGAGGGTACGGCGATAGTCATATCACCGCTCATCGCATTGATGAAAAACCAAGTGGATGTCATCAATGGCATGAGTGAAGAGGAGGGTATGGCTCATTACCTCAATTCTTCTCTCAACAAGGCGGCGATAGACCAAGTGAAAGCGGACATCTTGGCTGGGAAGACCAAACTGTTGTATGTGGCTCCCGAATCTCTTAACAAAGACGATAATGTGGAGTTCCTCAAAAGCGTGAAAATATCTTTCTACGCTGTCGACGAGGCTCACTGTATTTCAGAATGGGGACATGACTTCCGACCAGAATACCGCAATATCCGGCCTACGATCCTGCGCATAGGGGTGGCTCCGGTGATAGCCTTGACGGCTACAGCCACCGACAAGGTGCGAACGGATATCAAGAAAAGTCTGGGCATCGTTGATGCTCGGGAATTCAAAAGTTCTTTCAATAGGCAGAACCTGTATTATGAGGTGAGGCCAAAGACAAAGGAAATCGACAAACAAATTATCCGATTTGTCAAGCAGAATGCGGGAAAGAGTGGCATCATTTATTGCTTGTCGAGGAAAAAAGTGGAGGAACTGGCGGCCGTACTTGAGGCTAACGACATTAAGGCGAAGGCATATCATGCAGGTCTCGACTCAGCAACGCGTAACACCACACAGGATGATTTCCTCATGGAAAAAATTGATATCATCGTCGCTACCATCGCATTCGGGATGGGTATAGACAAACCTGATGTACGCTTTGTCATACATTACGACATACCCAAGAGCTTGGAGGGGTATTATCAGGAGACGGGAAGAGCCGGACGAGATGGTGGAGAAGGGAAATGCATCACGTTCTATGCTTATAAGGACTTGCAGAAACTGGAGAAGTTTATGGAGAACAAACCGGTGGCGGAGCAAGACATAGGCCGACAACTGCTACAGGAGACGGCGGCATACGCAGAGTCGTCGGTATGCAGGAGAAAAATGCTGCTTCACTACTTCGGCGAGGAATACAACAAGGAAAACTGTGGCAACTGCGACAACTGTTTGCATCCAAAGAAGAAAATCGAGGGACGCGATATCCTGCTCATTGTACTCCAGGCAGTGGCAGCGCTGAAGGAGAATTTCCGTAGCGAATATGTCATCGACTTCGTCAAAGGACGCAATACCGAGGACATCGTCTCTCACCACCACGATGAATTGGAAGAGTTCGGTAGTGGTGAGGATGAGGACGAGAAACTGTGGAATCCGGTGATTCGTCAGGCCCTTATCGCTGGTTACCTGAGGAAGGATGTGGAAAACTACGGACTGTTGAAACTGACGGCTGCGGGAAAACGTTTCATTAAGAATCCGCATTCGTTCCTCATCGTGGAAGATGCTGAGTTTAACGATGATGACGATGATGAGGGTGGCGAGGGCCTGGGAAGCGCTCTCGACCCGGAACTGTACGCCATGTTGCGCGATCTCAGAAAGGAGATGTCGAAGAAATTAAAGGTGCCACCCTATGTGATTTTCCAAGATCCTTCGCTCGAACAAATGGCGACGATGTATCCTATCAACCTCGAAGAATTGCAGAATATACAGGGGGTGGGTGCAGGCAAGGCCAAGCGCTACGGTGCTGAATTCTGCAATCTCATCAAACGCTATTGCGACGAGAAAGAGATTGTGCGTCCGGAAGAGTTGAGGGTGCGTACGGTGGCCAAAAAGTCGATGGATAAGGTGAAAATTATCCAGAACATTGATAGACAGGTGCCTCTCAATGAGATTGCAGCCAGCCTGGGACTCGATTTCGAACAACTGTTGGAAAACATCGAATCCATTGTATACAGTGGCACAAAACTCAATATCGACTATTTCCTCGATGAAGAGATGGACGATGACCTTGTCGATGACATCTACGACTATTTCAGCGAGAGCGAGACCGACGACCTTGCGGCTGCCATGGAGGAACTGGGAGACGAGGCCGACGAAGACCAAGTGCGGTTGGTGAGGGTGAAATTCCTTTCCGAAATGGCGAATTAGCCATGAACGAAAGAATTCCGTTAAATTCAATTAAATAAGGAGAAAAGCCTGCATGGCTTTTCTCCTTTTGAAAAAATATTGCTAATTTTGCACGCAATAAATTTTAAACCACATTATGTCCTCATTTGTTGCAGATAGAATTGTGATGGACGGTCTTACCTTTGACGATGTCCTCTTAATCCCAGCTTATTCGGAAGTACTGCCCAAGACAGTAGAGTTGAAAACCATGTTCTCCAGGCATATTGCCCTGAACGTGCCTTTTGTTACCGCTGCCATGGACACCGTTACGGAGTCGGCAATGGCTATTGCCATCGCTCGCGAAGGCGGTATCGGTGTGATACACAAAAATATGTCCATCGAGGATCAGGCGAGGCAGGTGGCCATAGTGAAACGAGCAGAGAACGGTATGATCTACGATCCGGTGACTATCCGCCAGGGTAAAACGGTGCAAGACGCTCTTGATATCATGGCAGAATACCATATTGGTGGCATTCCCGTGGTGGACAGCGAGAACCGACTGATGGGTATCGTCACCAACAGAGACCTGAGGTTCGAACAGCGTCTCGACAGGAAAATCGACGATGTGATGACAAAAAAGAACTTGGTGACAACACACCAACAGGCAGACTTGAGTGCCGCCGCACAGATACTTCAGGAGCATAAGATAGAAAAATTGCCCGTGGTCGACAAAGACAACCGTCTCGTTGGACTGATTACTTATAAGGATATAACGAAGGCCAAAGACAAGCCTATGGCTTGCAAGGATGAGAAGGGCCGTCTACGCGTGGCTGCAGGCGTGGGTGTCACTGCTGACACCATCGACCGTATGGCCGCATTGGTGGAGGCTGGCGCCGATGCCATCGTCATTGATACAGCCCATGGCCATTCCAAGTCGGTGATAGAGAAATTGGTGGAGGCGAAGGTGCATTTCCCCAACGTGGATATCGTGGTGGGTAATGTGGCTACTGCCGATGCCGCTCGGTTGCTCGTCGACAACGGAGCCGACGCCGTGAAGGTGGGTATAGGACCGGGGTCCATCTGTACCACGCGTGTAGTGGCGGGTGTGGGCGTGCCGCAACTGAGTGCTGTATACGATGTGTATAGTGTGCTTAGGGATACCGATGTACCGCTCATCGCTGATGGCGGACTGCGTTATTCGGGCGATGTGGTGAAGGCCATAGCTGCCGGTGGAAGCAGTGTGATGGTTGGCTCATTGGTGGCGGGAACGGAGGAGAGTCCTGGCGACACCATCATCTTCAACGGAAGGAAATTCAAAAGTTACCGTGGTATGGGATCGCTTGAGGCGATGGAGAATGGTTCGAAAGACCGCTATTTCCAGGCGGGCACGAAAGATGTGAAGAAACTGGTGCCGGAAGGCATCGCAGGACGTGTTCCTTACAAAGGAACAGTGCAGGAGGTGATTTACCAGCTTTCCGGTGGCTTGCGTTCAGGTATGGGCTATTGTGGGGCTGCCAACATCGAACAACTACACCATGCCAAATTCACACGCATCACCAGTGCCGGCGTGCTGGAGAGCCATCCTCACGATATTGCCATCACCAGTGAGGCTCCGAACTACAGTCGCCCGGAATAGATGTCGGACTTGGAGCCTTCAAAAAGGAAATTAAGAATAGATAATTATACAATATGGTTTGGTAACCCGTTCTTCTTTCTTGAACTACCGAACTCGTAAAATTCTAATAACAATGAGAATAAAACATCTATTGGGCATGTTGCTCTTGCTCGCTTCGGCTGCCCAAGCTCAAAATGATCCCATAGTCATGACGGTCAATGGAATGCCTGTCACTCGGTCTGAATTCGAATATTCCTATAACAAGAACAATTCCGAGGGAGTCATCGATAAAAAGACGGTGAAAGAATATGTTGATTTGTTCGTCAATTATAAACTGAAAGTAGCGGCAGCGCTTGAAGCGGGAATTGATACTACACAGGCTTTCAAATCGGAATTTGCCATGTACCGCGATCAACAGATACGGCCTATGGTCATCAATGACGATGACATTGAGGCTGAAGCGCGACGTATCTACACACGCACACAACGGCAGGTAGACTCGCTGGGTGGAATGATTAAACCCGCGCACATATTGCTGGCGGTGAACCAGAACGCCACGAAGGCGGAACAGGAAAAAGCAAAGAACCGAATTGACTCCATCTATGGGGTGATACAGCGCGGTGGTGATTTCGCGGAATTGGCAAAACTACACTCCGATGACCGTGGGTCGGCTCTCCAAGGAGGCGAACTGCCATGGTGCCAGCCGGGACAACTGGTGCAGGAGTTCGAACGCGAGGCCTATGCATTAAAGAAGGGACAGATGAGCCGTCCGTTCCTCAGTCCTTATGGATACCATATTATTTTGATGAAAGACCGCAGCATGTTCTTCCCCTATGACTCGTTGCGTACGGATATCATCACCTTTATTGACAGGCGTGGCTTGCGCGAGGGCATCATCGACCATAAATTGGAGGAAATGGCACAGCAACGGGGTGGTGACGCCACGCCAGCAAGCGTTTTGGCGGAAATGACGGAACAGTTTGCCGCACAGGATGCGGACTTGAACAACCTCATTCGTGAATACCACGACGGATTGCTGCTCTATGAAATAAGCAACCGCAACGTGTGGGAAAAGGCCGCAAAGGATGAAAAGGCTCTCGCTGCTTATTTTCAGAAGCACAAGAAGGATTATAAGTGGGAATCTCCACGCTTTAAGGGTATTGCCTATCATGTTAAGGACAAAAAAGACGTGAAAGCGGTGAAAAAATGTGTGAAGGGTCTGCCTTTCGACCAGTGGAATGAGAAACTGCGCACGACTTTCAATGCCGACTCGGTGTTACGCATTCGCGTGGAGAAGGGTCTGTTCAAACCTGGCGATAACCCTTTGGTAGACCGTGAAGTTTTCGGACGCGCAACGACGGTAACTCCAACTCCCGATTTCCCCATCGATGCAACCTTTGGCAAGGTACTTAAGGCTCCGAAGGAATATACCGATGTGAAAGGACAGGTGACGGCCGACTATCAAGACCAGTTGGAGCGTGAATGGGTGGCTGAACTGCGTAAGCGATATCCTGTGGTTATCAACCAGGAGGTGCTCGAAACGGTTAACAACCATCAATAAACGACAAGATGAAAGTGAAAACGATAACTGGCTTGGCGGCTGCCGTGATGACATGGGTCGTGATGAGCACCAATGCCCGCATGCCTTATACACCGACTGTCGCTGCTGACAATGACTCGTCAAGAGTGAACGTTCCAGCAACAAATGGCAATGTGGTCGACGAGGTGGTGTGGGTCGTGGGAGACGAGGCCATTCTTAAATCTGACATCGAGATGATGCGGCTGCAGGCCGAACAGGAGGGGTTGACCTGGAGCGGTGATCCCGACTGCTCTATCCCTGAACAGTTGGCTGTGCAGAAACTGTTTCTCCATCAAGCTGCCATTGACAGCATCGAGGTGACTGAGAGCGAGATTACACAAAGTATAGAAGAGCAACTGAACTACTGGATTCAGATGATTGGCTCCCGTGAAAAACTGGAGGAATATCGCAAACAAAGCATCACGCAGATGCGACAGGAGATGCACGATGACTTCAAAAACCGAGAGTTGGTGCAGAAGATGAAGCAAAAACTGGTGAGCGACATCAATGTGTCACCAGCAGAGGTGCGCAACTATTTCAAGGATATGCCACAGGATAGCTTGCCCATGATTCCCACCTTGGTGGAGGTGCAGATTATCACAAGCGAACCTAGGGTGACTCAAGAGGAGGTGAACCGCGTAAAAAATCAGTTGCGTGAATATACAGAGCGCGTGAACAATGGAGAGACTACTTTCGCTACACTCGCTCGGCTCTATTCTGAAGATGGCTCGGCACGACAGGGTGGAGAATTGGGCTATACTCCCAGGGCGGCTCTCGATCCAGCTTTTGCAAGTGTGGCTTTCAACCTTACTGATCCCAAGAAAGTGTCGAAAGTGGTCGAGACGGAATTTGGATACCATATCATCCAACTCATCGATCGCCGAGGCGATCGTATCAACGTGAGGCATATCCTCTTGAAGCCACGAGTCAGTTCGGAAGCTATCACAAAGGCCAAAGAGAGACTTGACTCGGTGGCTAACGATGTTCGAGGGGGGAAATTTACGTTCGACGATGCGGCAACTTATATCTCCGACGATAAAGACACTAAGAGAAACCACGGACTGATGGCCAATGTCACTGACCAGACACGCACTTCGAGATTCCGGATGCAGGATTTGCCAACAGAGGTGGCTCGACAGGTGGAACGTATGCAGGTGGGCGACATATCACCGTCGTTCGAGATGATCAACTCGAAAGGTAAGAGGGTGTGCGCCATTGTGAAACTTAAAAGTCGTACGGATAGCCATCGCGCCACCATTACCGAGGATTTTCAGGTGATGAAGGATGTGGTGTTGGCCAAACGACGTGAACAGGCGCTTCATGATTGGGTGGCTCAAAAATTGAAAAACACCTACGTGAGGATGAATGAACAATATCGCGACTGTAAGTTCGAATATGAGGGTTGGGTGAAATGATGTTGTCTTGGTCATGGCTAAACAGGATGGCGGGCAGGGGCCTGGCGACAGTCTTGCTCTGCCTGGTTTGCATGACCGTATGGGGACAGAAACGTGGAACGGCCGATGACCGTATTTACCTGGAACACTCCAACGAACTGCGACACGATGAGATGAGCAAACCGGGTGTGCAGATAGTGAAAGGAAATGTGGCCTTTCGACATGCTGGAACGAGACTTACGTGCGACAGTGCTTATTTCAACCAAAACAATAATTCTTTCGAGGCTTTCGGACATGTGCGCATGGTTCAGGGTGATACCCTCTCTATGCAGAGCGACTATGCTTTCTACGATGGGCGACCGATGGTGGAAATGGTGTATGCCCGCAAAAACGTGGTAGTGGTGCACAGAAAAACGTCTATTCTATATACCGATAGCCTGAATTACGACAGAAAATACAATTTCGTCTACTTCGCTGAAGGTGGACACCTCGTTGACAAGAAGAAAAAGGTGGATTTGGTGGGCGATTGGGGTAGGTATAATCTCGATAGCCGCGATGCCGTGGTGTATTACGGAGTGGTGCTGAAAAGCCCTGACTACGAAATTCATACGGATACACTGTATTATGACGCTCGTTTGGAACGGGCACAGATAGTGAGCCGTTCCACCATTTATTCTCTCAAGGACAATTACCAGATTGTCTCCTCAAATGGCTATTATTACATGGCGGGAGATAAGACGGAACTTTTTGACCGCTCTACCATTGAAAACCAGCAGCGGATGATTACGGGTGACAGTCTCTTCTACGACAGTGAAAAGAAAAAGAGTAGGGGGGTGGGAAACGTGGTCTATGTTGACAAGAAAAATAAAAACAGCTTGACCGCGGGTTCTTTCGTCTATGATGAGAAAACCGGGGAGGGACTGGCAACAAGAAATCCAGTGTTTATCGACTATTCTCAGAAAGACACATTGTTCCTCCATGCAGACACCATGAGAGTGAAAACGTTCTTTATGGACACCGACTCAATGTACCGCGAGGTATATTGTTATAATAAGGTACGCGCGTATAGAATTGATGTGCAGGCGGTATGTGACTCGATGGTGGTGTGTTCCAAGGATTCTTCGCTTGTGATGTTAAGAGACCCAATTGTGTGGAATGATGATAGGCAACTTTTGGGTGACCGTATCACGGTGTTTATGAACGATTCGACGGTACGCGAGGCTTGGGTGGAGGGCAATGCCTTTAGTGTTGAACTGATGTTCGACGGGGAACACTATAATCAAGTATCCTCGAAAAGGATGAATGCTTATTTCGACAATGCGGGGCACTTGCGGCTTAATGAGGCGATAGGGAATGTGCAATTGGTGTTTTATCCCATCGACGATAAGGACAGTTCTCTCATCGCCATGATATATAACGAGACGGACACCATGCGTATGTATCTGTCGGAACAACGTAAGATGAAGAAGATATGGATGCATGCCTCTGACGGTGTCGTCTATCCACTGACACAGGTGCCTCCGTCCCGTGACAGGCTGCCGGGTTTCGGATGGTACGATTATGTGAGGCCATTGAACAAGAATGATATATTCATATGGCGTGGTAAACAACGTGAGGCGAAGGAAGGAGGTAAACCATGAACTTGTTCCTTGTGCGCAAACCTCGTCCTTTCCACCATGAGATGATCTACCAAGGAAGGATGAAGACGGAGAAGAAAGAAATCTCTCGTCTTCATTTCGCAACGGACAAGTCTAAGGTCAATCCCAAACGGGTATTCCTTCTCGAAGTGGCTCTATTGGCTCTATTGGTGGTTTTGTTGGCCTTTTTTTCTTACATTTAACGCTCCTTCTAACTTCCTCTTCTATTTAATACCCCTTCTAATTCCTATTTAATCTAATGAGCGACATCATACAACTTTTACCGGATAGTGTGGCAAACCAGATTGCCGCTGGTGAGGTAATACAACGACCCGCGTCTGTGGTCAAGGAATTGGTGGAAAATGCTGTCGATGCTGGGGCGAAACATATTCATGTGTCGGTGGTGGATGCCGGAAGAACCACCATTCAGGTGGTCGATGACGGTACGGGTATGTCGGCCACGGATGCTCGCCTTGCGTTCGAAAGGCATGCCACGTCAAAGATCAGGCATGCTGACGACCTTTTCGACCTTCGGACAATGGGCTTCCGAGGGGAGGCTCTGCCTTCTATAGCGGCAGTGGCACAAGTGGAACTGCGCACGCGCAGAGGTGAAGATGAGTTGGGCACGTTGCTCAATATTTCAGGCTCGCGATTCCTCTCTCAGGAACCGGTGGCTTGCCAACAAGGTTGCAACTTCAAGGTGGAAAACCTATTCTTCAATGTGCCGGCAAGGAGAAAATTCCTCAAATCAAACGCTACGGAACTGGGAAATGTGCTGGCGGCCTTCGAACGTATCGTGCTGGTGAACCCGGACATTACGTTCTCTCTCCAAAGTAACGGAACGGAACTGATGAGCTTGCCTGCAACGGGATTGCGACAGCGCATCGTCGATGTATTTGGAAAACGGATGAATCAAGACCTGCTTCCCGTGGAGGTGGAAACAGGATTGTGCCGTATCTATGGCTATGTGGGTAAACCTGAAGCGTCGAGGAAAAAAGGGGCGCAACAGTTCTTCTTTGTCAACGGTCGTTTTATGAGACATGCCTATTTCAACAAGGCTGTTCAGTCAGCATTCGAACGTATCGTGGCTCAGGGTGAACAGGTGCCCTATTTCATCTATTTCGAAGTGGCCCCTGCTGACATCGACGTGAACATTCATCCTACTAAAACGGAAATTAAGTTCGAAAATGAACAGTCCATTTGGCAAATCCTTACGGCGGCCATTCGCGATGCCGTGGGACGGTTCAATGAGGTGCCAACCATAGATTTCGATACTGTCGGACGCCCCGACATCCCAGTCTACCTTGAGAAAGGGGATGCCAAAATACCGAAGACAAATTATAATCCTGGCTATAATCCTTTCGATGGCTGTCCAACGCAAAATAAACAGAAAGTGCCAGAACAATGGGAACAACTTTTCCCTGATATGGTAGAAAGGAACGAGGAACCTGGCTTGTTCGGACAGGTGGGCGTTGATGACAACATCATCGACGATAAGTCGACTGACCACTATCAGTACAAAGGAAGGTATGTCATGACGGCAGTGAAATCGGGACTGATGGTCATCGACCAACATAGGGCTCACTTGCGTATCCTCTTCGAGGAGTATCTGAAACGCACACAGCATCATCATTGGACGACTCAACGGTTGCTCTTTCCCGAAGAACTGTCGCTCTCGGCTTCGGACAAGGTGGGGTTACAAACAGTGGCGAAGGAACTGCGCAACTTGGGCTTCGACTTTGACGATACGGACGAAGGGATGGTGTTGAGAGGAATACCCGCTGGCATCGACGATGTGGCACCGACCAAACTGATGGCCGATGTGTTGGCACAGGCGGCATCACTCGAGCAGAGGGCAACGGACAAGATGACGGAAACACTGGTGTTGGGCATGGCACGGAGCGCAGCTATACCCTATGGGCAAGTGCTTTCCAATGAAGAAATGGATCATCTGGTGAATGGCTTGTTTCGGTGTAGTGATGTGAATATCGCTCCCGACGGCCACCGCATTCATTTCATCCTCCAACAGCAGGAAATAGAAAAAATGCTCGGATAAGCGGTAAATTTTTCAACTTTTTTATAAAAAATGGCATTTTTTTAGAAAAAAAATGAAAAAATATGAAGAAAAATGGAGAAGTTTTAAAATTTATTATTATCTTTGCCAGCGAATTCGAATTAAATCTCTTCTTAAGAACATTAAATTTTTTTGATTGTTTAATATAAAAAGGTTATGAAAAAGTTATTCATGGTGCTGGCTTTTGCCGGCGTGTCTGTAGCCTCTATGGCTCAGGATGACGCTGTTAATCGTTACAGCGTTGCAACGAATTCCTTCTGGAGCAACTGGTTCATCCAGATTGGTGCCAATTGGAATGCATTCTACACTGACGAAGAGCATGGTGTACGTGGCGATCTCGACCTTTCGAACAGCCCGTTCGAGAAGGAGCGTTCGAGCATCGGCGCTGCCGTAGCTATCGGTAAGTGGTTCACTCCCGGTATTGGTCTCCGTACCAAGCTGCAGGGAATCTGGGGCAACATGCCTTATCAGTGGCAGCGTGAGCAGGTGGAAGGCCGCTTCGTTCGTTACTGGACTTTGAGCGAAGACGTTCTGTTGAACCTCTCCAACATGCTTCTGGGTTATAACCCCAACCGTGTTTGGAACTTCATTCCTTTCTTCGGTGGTGGCATCTCACGTAACATGACCGACAACTTCTATGCTATGCATCTGCGTGTTGGTTTGCTCAACGAATTCCGTCTGAGCAAGCGCGTGGCTCTCAACCTCGAAATTGGTTGGAACCGCCACGAGGAAGACTTCAGCGGTATGTGGGGCAACACTTTGAAGAATGCTCACAATGGCCGTGGATGGGAAGACAAAGACAACACCGTTTACGGTGAACTTGGCTTCACTTTCAACCTTGGCAAGGCTACTTGGGATCCCGTGCCCGATGTGGACGCTATCAAGCGCATGTACCAGGCTCAGATCGACGCTCTCAACTCACAGCTCAACGATGCTAATGCTGAGATCGCTCGCCTGAACAACCTGATCAAGAACCACAAGTGCCCGACCTGCCCCGATGTGCATGAGTTCATCACAACTCCGGTGTCTGTGTTCTTCAACCTGAACCGTACCGAGATTGCTTCGCAGAAAGACCTCGTGAACGTTCGCGCTCTGGCCAAGTATGCTGTTGACAACAACTCCAACCTGCTCGTTACTGGTTATGCTGATAGCGCTACCGGTTCTGTTGACCACAACCAGTGGCTGTCCGAGCGTCGTGCTGAAACCGTCGCCGGTGAGCTCGAAGGTATGGGCGTAAGCAGCTCGAAGATCACTACTCGCGGCCTCGGTGGTGTTGACACCCTCTCGCCGATTGAGTTCAACCGTCGTGCTACTGTCCAGATCACTGAGTAATCTGAATAGAACGCAAAGAATTAAGCGCCTCCCAAAAGGAGGCGCTTTCTTGTTTGTGTTGATGAGATTTGATTCTTTATCGTCTACTACTAAATAAGGAGGACTGCCAAAGGATTGTGCTATTTTGCTGGAGTTCTAATTACCCTCCATATTGTAGACACAAACCGATCTCGCTAAAGTTCAACGATTTTGTCTTTACCTTTTTTACCTTTCTCTGAATCCAATAATCCGCCTTACCTCACGCAATGTGGCTTGGGCACTCTCTCTCGCCACTTCAGCTCCTTCGCGGGCTATCTTGTCCAGCAACTCTTTATTGGCTGAGAATTCCTCGATACGCTCGCGGATGGGACGAACCACAGCCACCAAGTCCTGGGCGATTTGTTTCTTCATGTCACCATAACGTAGTGTGCAGTCATTCCACTTCTCATCGAAATAGGCATATGTGTCAGGCGTGGAACAAATCTTCATGAAAGTGAACAGGTTTTCTATCACTTCGGGCTTCTTGCTGTTTGGTGTCTGAGGGCCAAGGTCGGTAACGGCACGCATCACTTTTTTGGTAATGGTCTTGTCGTCGTCGCGAAGGTAGATACAGTTCCCCTCGCTCTTGCCCATCTTTCCGCTGCCGTCAAGGCCTGGAATCTTTACGGCTTCAGCATTGAAATAGAAATTCTGTGGTTCGGGAAAGAAGTCAACTCCGTAGATGTGGTTGAAACGACGGGCACATTTGCGGGCCATTTCCATGTTTTGCTCCTGGTCTTTGCCCACTGGCACCTTCACGGCACGATGCTGCAGAATGTCGGCGGCCATGAGTGTGGGGTAGGTGAGCAGTCCCGCGTTCACGTTGTCAGGTTGTTTGCGGGCTTTCTCCTTAAAGGTGGTTACTCGTTCCAACTCTCCGAGATATATGTTCATATTTAAGAATAGGTAGAGTTCCAGTGTTTCTTTCACGTCGCTCTGTATATAAATGGGCGCCTTCTTGGGGTCGATGCCGCATGCCAGATATTCGGCCATGATTGTCCGCGCGCTCTGTTGGATATCCTCGGGTTTGGGATGGGTGGTCAGACTGTGCCAGTCGGCAATGAAGAACATGCTGTCGTATTCATCTTGCATCTTCACAAAGCTCTTCACCGCTCCGAAATAATTACCTAAATGCAGGTTTCCTGTTGGCCTGATGCCACTAACTACTTTTTCCATTGTCGTTTTGGTTGTTCTTGTTGATTTTTTGTTTGCAAAAGTACTAAAAATCCATGAAAACCTTCTCTTGTTGCTGCTCTAATTATGCTAAAATGCTTTTTGTGGATAAAAAATGAACGAAAAATTTGTTCATTTCATAAAAACTGTGTACTTTTGCAGCGCTTTTACAACAAGGGCGTTTAGCTCAGCTGGTTTAGAGCATCTGCCTTACAAGCAGAGGGTCGGCGGTTCGAATCCGTCAACGCCCACTGGGGTGATTCCCCGTGGTCCTTCGGGGCTGCGGGGATATTTTATATGATAAGATGAATGATAAGATAGTAAAAGGATAGAAAAGCCGCATTTCAGGATAAAAAAATGAACCCGTTCATTTTGTTCTACACTCAATTTGCATTATCTTTGCATCACAATACCATAAAATCATATAATATGTTAGCAAAACAGTTATCTATATTCTTGGAGAATAAGTCGGGCCGCCTCACAGAGGTAACCGAAGTGTTGGGACAAGCAGGAGTGAACCTGTCGGCGCTGAGCATCGCCGATAATTCTGACTTCGGTATCCTTCGTTGTATTGTTAGCAATCCGGAAAAAGCATATAAAGTGCTCAAAGATGCTCATTTCGCGGTAAAGATTACCGATGTCATCGGATTCACCTGCGCCAACGTGGCGGGGGCACTGTCGAAAGTGCTTCGGCACTTGTCGGAAAATGGGGTGTTCATTGAATACATGTATTCTTTCGCTGATGGGGAGATGGCAAATATCATTATCCGCCCGTCCGACCTGGAAAACTGCGAGAAAATACTACAGACGTGCGATGTCGGGCTACTCGACGCTTCCGAACTCTACAAGATGTAGCTTGGAGGAGTGGAAATAAGGAAGAGTTTGCCTAGAGACATTGAAGAAGATAAAGGACAATAGCCTGTCATCCACAGGGTAATGTCCTTTATCTCCCTCTAACTCTCTTTTCTTCCTCCAATTATAAAACTTTAAGGTTTTATTTGGCGCTATTAGCCGATAAATTCGTACTTTTGCACTCCAATTACTCGATGATAATATGATTTTTGACAGATTGACCGCCATCTCACCTATTGATGGGCGTTATAAAGGTAAAACAGAATGTTTGGCAGGATACTTTTCCGAATGTGCCCTCATTAAATATAGGGTGCGCGTGGAAATCGAGTATTTTATTGCGCTTTGTGAGTTGCCGTTGCCGCAACTTTCCAATGTCGACTCTTCCAAAAGAGAGTCACTGCGTTCGTTGTATCTTGACTTCACCGAAAAAGATGCATGCAGGGTGAAGGAGATAGAACAAATCACCAACCACGACGTTAAAGCGGTCGAATATTTTATCAAGGAGAAATTGGACGAAATGGGTGGTTTCGAAGAGGTGAAAGAGTTCATACACTTTGGCCTCACGTCGCAGGATATCAACAACACATCGATGCCGCTGATGATCAAGGAAGCCCTTGAAGAGGTGTATTATCCAACCCTTGATAAAGTGATAGCGCTGATGGAGACATATGCCGAACAATGGAAAGACGTGCCCATGTTAGCAAAGACTCATGGACAGCCAGCATCGCCTACGCGATTGGGAAAAGAGTTCAAAGTGTATGTGTACAGACTGAACGAACAGCTGAAAGCTATGAAGGAAGTGCCCATGACGGCGAAGTTCGGAGGGGCGACGGGCAATTTCAACGCTCACCATGTGGCTTTCCCGCAATACGATTGGTTAACGATAGCCGACAATTTTGTGGCTGAACATTTGGGATTGAAGAGAGAACGCTTTACCACGCAAATCAGTAATTATGATAATCTGGGGGCTCTCTTCGATGCCATGCGACGTATCAATACCATCTTGCTCGATCTTGACCGCGATATATGGATGTATATCTCCATCGACTATTTCAAACAACGTATAAAAGAAGGAGAAGTGGGTTCGAGCGCCATGCCGCATAAGGTAAACCCCATCGATTTCGAAAATAGCGAGGGCAATCTGGGACTGGCAAATGCCATATTGCAGTTCTTGGCGCAGAAATTGCCTGTCAGTAGGTTGCAACGCGATCTCACCGATTCAACAGTGATACGTAATGTGGGGGTTCCCATCGCCCATTCACTGATTGCTATGGAGAGCACGCTCAAGGGATTGGGAAAACTTATACTCAATGAAGAAGCAATCTCCGAAGACCTCAACAAAAACTGGGCGGTGGTGGCGGAGGCTATACAAACCATACTCCGCCGTGAGGCTTATCCGCATCCCTACGAGGCGCTGAAGGCGCTCACGCGTACCAATGAGAAGATGACTGCCAACACGATACATGCATTCATAGAGCAACTGCAAGTGAGTGAACAAGTGAAAAATGAATTGAGAAATATAACACCTTATAATTATACAGGATTGTAAAACTCATTAATATCTTTTATTAACCAGCCGTGAGGCTATAACAAACATTTATTATGGAAGAAAACGAAAAATTGCAAGAAGGAATGACTGCCGGAAAGTCTGATGATAACCGTGAGGGCTATCGGCCGGCAGAAGAAAATGGAAACTATTCAAGAGACTACAGGGGTGGACAGCGTCCCCAACGTCCACGTATCCACACAAGAGCCTATTCGTCTGATCAGGGACCAGCTGATGAGGGTGGCTTCCGCCCAGAAGGATTCGGCGCAGGATTGAAAATGGAGGGTGGTGCGCAGCGTCCCTACCGTCCTCGTTACAATAACAATGGTTACCAGCAGCGTGGCGGTTACCAACAACGTCAGCAAGAGGGATACCGTCCTCGTTATGAGGAACGCCAGGATGGCGAAGGCGGCTACCAACCGCGTGGCGGTTATCAGCAGCGTGGCGGCTATCAACCGCGTCAGCAGGGTGGTTACCAGCAACGTGGCGGCTACCAGCCGCGTCAGCAGGGTGGTTACCAACAGCGTGGCGGCTACCAGCCGCGTCAACAGGGTGGTTACCAACAGCGTGGCGGCTACCAGCCGCGTCAGCAGGGTGGTTACCAACAGCGTGGTGGCTATGGCTATCGGCAACATGCTCCAGGCTATGACCCTTCGGCCAAATACAATTTGAAGAAACGCATTGATTATAAAGAGGTAAACATCGACCCCAACGCTCCTATCCGTTTGAATAAATTTTTAGCAAATGCCGGCGTGTGCAGTCGTCGCGAAGCTGACGAATTCATACAGGCTGGTGTGGTCAAGGTGAATGGTGAGGTCGTTACTGAATTGGGAACCAAGGTGGTGCGCACCGACGAAATACATTTCCATGACCAACTGGTGAGTTTGGAGAAAAAGGTCTATGTGTTGCTGAACAAACCTAAGGACTGTGTCACTACGAGCGATGATCCTCAGCAGCGTAAGACGGTGATGGATCTGGTGAAGAATGTTTGCCCCGAACGTATCTACCCCGTGGGACGTCTTGACCGTAATACTACAGGTGTGCTTTTGCTTACCAACGATGGTGACCTTGCCAGCAAACTAACACATCCTAAGTTCTTGAAGAAAAAGGTGTACCATGTGTTCCTCGACAAGAACGTTACGGCCCACGACCTTCAGCAGATAGCGACAGGAGTGGAACTGGCCGACGGCGAGGTACATGCCGATGCCATCGAATATGCTTCCGATGTCGACAAGAGCCAAGTGGGTATAGAAATCCATAGTGGTAAAAACCGTATCGTACGCCGTATTTTCGAACATTTAGGCTATAGGGTGGTTAAACTCGACCGGGTGCAGTTTGCAGGTCTTACTAAGAAAAATCTGCGTCGTGGCGACTGGCGTTTCCTTACCGAGAAGGAAGTGGAGATGCTCCGCATGGGCGCTTTTGAGTAAAATAAAACGAAAATGCAATCAATAAAATCATTGTCTCGTACCAAGGTGGTCGATGTGTTGCGGCGCACCGACTATGGTACTGAGGTGTGCGTAAAAGGATGGGTGCGTACGCACCGAAGCAGCAAGGCTGTCGATTTCATCGCTCTCAACGATGGCTCTACCATCAAAAACGTACAGGTGGTGGTCGACCCAGCTAAGTTCGATGCTGAAATGCTCAAACAAATTACCACGGGATCGTGCATTCGGGCACAGGGAACGTTGGTGGAAAGTCAGGGCGCAGGGCAATCGTCTGAAATACAGTGTGAAGAACTGGAGATATACGGGTTGTGTGGCAACGACTATCCCATGCAGAAGAAAGGACAGAGCTTTGAATACATGCGACAGTATGCTCATCTGCGGCTCAGGACAAACACATTCGGGGCGGTTATGCGCATTCGTCACAACATGGCTATGGCCATACACACTTATTTCCATGAGCATGGCTACTTCTATTTCCACTCCCCAATCATCACAGCTTCTGATTGTGAGGGGGCGGGAGAGATGTTCCAAGTAACAACAAAGAACCTTTACGACCTGAAACGTGATGAAGAGGGACGAATCATCTATGACGACGATTTCTTCGGAAAGATGACTTCACTTACTGTTAGCGGTCAGCTTGAGGGTGAACTGGGGGCGACGGCTCTCGGAGCTATATATACCTTCGGGCCGACGTTCAGGGCGGAAAATTCCAACACGCCACGACACTTGGCGGAGTTTTGGATGATTGAACCAGAGGTGGCTTTCATCGATAAAGACGACCTCATGGACTTGGAGGAGGACTTCATCAAGTATTGCGTACGCTGGGCTCTCGACAACTGTAAGGATGACCTTGATTTCCTCAACAAGATGATTGACAAGACGTTGCTTGAGCGACTCCAGTCTGTTGTGGAGGGCTCTTTCGTCAGGTTGCCGTATACTGAGGGCATCAAGATTTTGGAAGAGGCGGTCAGCGCAGGACACAAGTTCGAATTCCCCGTGTCTTGGGGTATGGACTTGGCTAGTGAGCATGAGCGTTACCTCGTAGAGCACCATTTTAAGCGCCCAGTCATCATGACCGACTATCCCAAGGACATCAAGGCGTTCTATATGAAGCAAAATGAAGATGGACGTACCGTACAGGGTACCGATGTGCTGTTCCCGCAAATAGGAGAGATTATTGGCGGTAGCGTCCGTGAGGAAAACTACGATAAACTTATGACACGTATCCAGGAACTTGACATCCCCATGAAGGACATGTGGTGGTACCTAGACACGCGTAAGTTTGGCACCTGTCCTCACGGTGGCTTCGGATTGGGCTTCGAGCGTCTTATCCTCTTTGTGACGGGCATGCAGAACATCCGCGACGTTATACCTTTCCCACGTACACCGAAAAATGCGGACTTTTAGAGTTCTGTAATTTGTCTATATACTTTGGGGTGCGCCAATCGGCGCACCCCATTTTTCCATCAATTCCTTTTATTTCTTACCTTACTCTTCTTTCCCTTTTTACTTTTTTACCATTCTAATACCTCCCTCTTCTTCCAACGTGATGAGGTGGCGTTTGTATAGGTCGCCTACACCGCGCTTGAATGTTTTCTTGCTTACGCCGAATGTGTCGCGGATATCCTGCGCATCACTCTTGTCGCCCAAAGGACAGAAACCATCGTGTTCTTCCAGATAGAGTAACAGCTGTTCGGCAAAGTCTTCCGTCCCTTGGCGACCATGAGCCTGAAGCGACACATCAATCTTTCCGTCTTCACGCACCTGACTGATGTATCCCACAGCACGGTCACCACTGTGTATGGAACGGAACACTTGGTTGTCGTAGAGCAGGGCGGGATAGCGGTTTTCTACAATTACCTTGAAGCCAAGGTCGGTCTTTTGCCATATCAGTAGTTCCACTTGGTCACCGGGATGATAGGGCGGGTAATTGTCGTCAAGAAAGCGTTCCACCTTGGCGGAGGCGACGATACGGTAGCTTTCGCGGTCCACATGGATATGCACCAGGTAGGAATGGCCTTTCAACATCTTCATCTTCTGCTCGCGGAATGGGCAGAACAGGTCTTTCATCAGTCCCCAATCTAAGAATGCTCCATACTGATTCACCCATGTACACTCGAGCCAGGCAAAGTCGCCCACTTTGGCCTTGGGGTGCTCGGTGGTGGCGGTAAGCCGTTCGTCTTGGTCGAGATAAAGGAAAACATCCACCTCGTCGCCTACCTTTAGACCTTGAGGCACATATCGTGCGGGAAGGAGAATGTCGCCCTCGGGACCGCCGTCGAGGTATATACCAAAGTCTACCTTCCTCGTTACGCGCAGTTGGTTATAATCGCCAAGTCTCAACTTTTCGTTCATAACGTTTGCTCCTCTCTATCTTGTTGTTCCATGATGGTGGTTTCAAGTGCTTGCCCTTTGGTGACGGTCTCTGTCGGAGGTACTATCAGACCGTCTTTCAGGTGGATGGTACGGTCGGTAAGCTGTGCCAGACTCTCATCATGTGTCACGATGACAAAGGTTTGCCCGAACTGTTCGCGAAGGTCGAAAAACAACTGGTGCAGTTCAGCTTTGTTCTTGGAGTCAAGACTGCCTGATGGCTCGTCGGCGAGCACCACGGCGGGATTGTTCATCAGTGCGCGTGCCACGGCTACTCGCTGTTTTTCGCCACCCGACAACTCGTTGGGTTTATGGGTGGCGCGTTCACTTAGTCCCATAAATTCGAGCAATTGTCGGGCTCTTGTGCGGGCTTCTGATGGTGAGGTGCCGGCAATAAAAGCAGGTATCATGATGTTCTCAATCGCCGTGAACTCTGGCAGTAGCTGGTGGAATTGAAACACGAAACCTAAGTGATGGTTGCGAAACTCTGCCAACTTCGAGGCTTTCAGCGTGTCGATGGTCACACCGTCGATGACGATGGTGCCACTGTCGGCTTTGTCAAGGGTGCCGATGATTTGGAGCAGCGTAGTTTTCCCAGCTCCACTGGGGCCTACGATGCTTATTACTTCGCCTTTGTCGATGTGCAGGTCGATGCCTTTGAGCACTTCCAATTGTCCGAATCGTTTGGTGATGCCTTGAATGGTAATCATATGTTCGTCGATTTGTCTTTTCTGAATAAGTTGCGTAACCAGTAATGGATGGTTTGATAGGCACTTTTCTCCTCTTGGTGCTGAGGCTCGGCAAAGGTCATGCCGTCCATGCGTTCTCCATATTGGTCGGGGAAGACAATCATGAGGTTCTTGCCGGAGAAGTGTTGCTCAATCTCGTCGGGCAGACGCTCCAGGGCGGTCTTGTACGACATGGTGCCCTTGCGCGCCGTGACAACCACGAACAGGTGGTCGCTGTTGATGTTGCTTGCCAACTGTGGCATCTTGTTCCAATGTGGCATGGGCACGTAGCGGGCTCTCAAGTTTGGATGTTGGTGCTTGGTATAATGCTCGATCAGTTGCAAGGTGTTCTCGCGCCCATGGAAGTCGATGCGACATTCCAAATTGTCAGCCAAACGTTCCAAACGCTCCAGCCAACGATGGAACCCTGGTTCGAACTCTGAACGAGAAGGAACGGCCACTTGTATGCGCCGTAGGGTGTTGAGGGGTTGCTTCAGCCTCACGAAGATAATCTGCCGGTCAAGCCCGTTGTAAAGGCTCTGGGCAAACTCCCCCCAGAATTTGGGCGACACCTCTTTGTGGATGTGCATACCCATGACAATCTCGGAGGCATCGAACTCCTTAAAGGCGTGTTTGATGCCATTGGCGATATTGGCGGCCACACGTACCTGGGTCTGCATGCGCACGTCCGAGGCGTTGGCTATGCCGACGAGCATGTCCAGCAACTCGCGACCGGCCACTTGGTTTTGCTGGCGCTTCTCGTCGTCGTAGACAACGTTCAAAGCCACCATGCCCCGGTTGAGCTTGGCATTGCGCATGAGTATGGCTGTGTTAATCAGTTTGTCGGCCACATCTCTATATTTCACGGGGATGAGAATTTTCTCATCGTCGGTTTGGTCTAATTTCTGGGGCTGGGCCTTGGCAGCCAAAATGAGTCGCTTGGAAATACGCTCTGTTATTATCGTACTGATGATGCAAGTGAAGAGGACCATGATGACCACACCGTTGAGCATGTCGTCGCTCACCAGGAATTCGCCGGGCGACGTCTCCAACCTACGACCAACCATCACCATAGCAATGGCTCCTGCGGCATGGGCCGAGGTAAGCCCAAACATCATATGGCCTGATGTGAGGGGCAGACGAAGACTGATGCAAGTGACATAAGCCGCAATGCCCTTGCCGAAGGTGCCTACTAACACAAAGAGTAGGACGACCCATATGATGGCTCCGCCCTCAAACAGGATGCGAACATTGATGAGCATGCCCACGCCTATGAGGAAATAGGGAATGAAAAGAGCATTGCCGATGAACTCGATGCGGTTCATCAATGGCGATAGGCGGGGGATGTATCTATTGAGGATGATGCCTGAGAGGAACGCTCCGAAGATGCCTTCCAGTCCCACCAGTTCGGAGAGGAATGCACTCAGGGTAAGCTCAGCCAGTATAAATATAAACTGCATCACGGCATCGGAGTAACGCCGTAGGAACCAACGGGTGAGGCGGGGCACAAGCATCACCATACCTACCACATACAATGCGAGCTTGACGATGAACCATAACCAAAATAATGCACCGCCGCCGTGTTGATAGGAACCGGCTATGGAAGCCAGCACTACGAGGGCCATAAACAGGGCAACCATGGTGCCGCCTACGCTGAGCACCACGCTGGAGTGGCGTTGCAACCCATAACGGCCTACGATGGGATAGGCAACGAGGGTGTTCGACGACATGATACAGCCAAGAATAAGCGAAGCGGCAATACCGTAATGCAATGTGGTGGTGCCTAGGAAAAAGGTGATGATGAAGGGGATGGCGAAAGTGGTCAGCCCGAAGACCACCATGCGCCACATGTTTTTCTTCAAATTCTCCAAATCCATCTCCAGACCAGCCAGGAACATGATATAATAAATGCCAACCTGACCGAACAACTCAAAGGAGTCGTCGCGCTGAAGAATGTTAAGACCATATTGGCCGATGAGCACACCGGCAAGCACCATGCCCACAATGTGCGGTATTCGCAACTTGCCCATGATGATGGGCGCGAAGAGAATAATGCACAACACCACGAAGAATATGGCCGTGGGGTCGGTGATGGGGAAATAGTAGGCAATGTCAAGAAACATGGTTCAGCCAATCTACGTTGCAAAATTAGCCAAAAAACCTGAAAAAGGGGGATACAAATGCGTTTTTCTTGTTCTTCTGGTAGGGGAATAACGTCATATTGATAGGATTTTCAGAAAAAAAGTGACATCTGTGGCCTTTATAGAATGAAAAGTTGTAATTTTGCAGCCAGAGAAATAATATAAAGAATAAAACAACAAGAGATGAAAGTAGCAATTGTTGGTGCCAGTGGTGCCGTGGGACAGGAGTTCCTTCGAGTGTTGGATGAAAGACGTTTTCCTATCGATGAACTGGTGCTCTTCGGCTCAATGCGCAGTGCAGGCAGGCATTATGAGTTCCAAGGAAAGGATTGTGAAGTACGTCTGTTGCAACACAATGATGATTTCAAGGATGTGGACATTGCCTTTACTTCTGCCGGTGCGGGGACCTCTAAGGAATTTGCAGAAACCATCACACGCTATGGCGCGGTGATGATCGACAATTCCAGCGCATTCCGCATGGACGACGATGTGCCTTTGGTGGTGCCTGAATGTAATGCCGAAGATGCTTTGGACAGACCAAGGGGTATCATTGCCAATCCCAACTGTACTACCATCATGATGGTAGTATGTCTGCAACCGCTGGAACGGCTGTCACACATCAAGCGAATCCATGTTGCCAGTTACCAAAGCGCCAGTGGCGCCGGTGCCGCCGCTATGGCTGAATTGGAACAGCAATACCGCGAATTGATTGAAGGAAAGCCGGTCACCGTGAATAAATTCCCTCACCAACTGGCTTATAATGTCATCCCTCAAATCGATGTTTTCCAAGACAATGGCTATACCAAGGAAGAGATGAAAATGTACAACGAGACACGAAAAATCATGCATTCCGACGTATGCTGTTCTGCCATGTGTGTCAGGGTGTCATCGCTCAGGGCGCATTCCGAAAGTGTATGGGTGGAAACGGAACGACCGATCACAGTCGCTGAAGCCCAGAAAGCGTTTGCCGAAGCTTCGGGTGTGACGCTCCATGATGATCCTACACAATTGGTTTATCCCATGCCATTGGAGACTGCTGGCAAAGATGATATATTCGTAGGTCGTGTGCGCAAAGATTTGGCCAACGAATGCGGCCTCACCTTTTGGCTCAGTGGCGACCAAATACGCAAGGGCGCAGCCCTCAATGCAGTGCAGATTGCTGAATATCTGTTAAAGGTGAATAATGTAAAAGGATAAAATTAGCCTAAAGAACAACATTTCCGTTCCCTTCTTTGGAAAAGGGTCGGGGGTGGATAAAAAAGAAAGAGCTTCCTCACGGTAGCTCTTTCTCTCGTTATCAAATTTCTGAGGGGTAATTTTGACGATAATACACCCCTGTTTATGAATGAATTCATTTTCTTGCAAATGGTCGTGGAAGGTTCTCCTGCTGCTACTATATAATGGATATTTTTATGGATGATACCATTGCAAATGTAACTTCTATTTTGCCAAATTACTAACAATTTGTTACCTTTGTTTGCCAATTTGATAAAAAATGTGTACTTTTGCCCAACTTTTTTCACGGAAACATTATACAATATGATTTGGAACGAGAACATCGAATGTATGAATCGCGAGCAACTCAGGGATTTGCAGGGCAAGCGACTCAAAAAAATGGCAGAATACGTGTACCACAATACTCCTTTCTATCGCAAGAAATTTCAGGAGATGGGGCTTGAGCCCGGCGACATACAGGGACTTGACGATTTGCACAAGTTGCCTTTTACCAATAAACTTGACTTGCGTGATACTTATCCATATGGACTTGCTGCCGTTCCCATGAGCCAAGTGGTGCGTATCCACGCTTCAAGCGGAACAACGGGGAAACCTATAGTAGTGCTCAACACGCGCAAAGACTTGGCGATGTGGGCAGAGTCCATCTCACGTGCGTTCTACGCCTATGGGGCATCTAAAGACGACTTGTTCCAGATAAGCTATGGATATGGATTGTTCACTGGAGGTCTCGGCGCACACGATGGCGCCACGAACATTGGCGCTGGCGTCATCCCCATGTCTAGCGGGAATACTCAGAAACAAATCACGCTTATGCATGACTTGGGAGCCACGGTGCTCTGTTGCACACCATCTTACGCGATGTTCCTTGGCGAGGCTCTGCGTGAGTCGGAGTGGCCCCGCGAGGAATTCCGCCTGCGCATTGGCGCTTTTGGTGCGGAACCGTGGACAGAAGAGATGCGCGAAAAATTGGAAGATACGCTGGGGCTTAAGGCATATGATATTTATGGACTGAGCGAGATGGCGGGCCCAGGTGTTGGCTATGAGTGCGAATGTCAGCATGGCACACACCTTAACGAGGATTATTTTTATCCGGAGATTGTCGACCCCATTACTGGCGAACAACTTCCTGAAGGCACTTTCGGCGAACTCACTTTCACGCATCTCACCAAGGAGGCGATGCCGCTGCTTCGCTATCGTACTCATGATCTCACGGCATTGCATTATGAGAAATGCGCCTGCGGACGTACACTGGTGCGTATGGAACGTATTTTGGGACGTTGCGACGACATGCTTATTATCCGTGGCGTCAATGTGTTCCCGTCGCAGATTGAGGCGGTCATCTTGTCGTTGCAGGAGTTCGAGCCGCATTTCCTCTTGGTGGTCGACCGGGTGAACAATACCGACACGAGCGAACTGCGTGTGGAGGTGCGTGAAGAGTATTACACCGACGAGATGGGACAGATGGTGGGGCTGCAACGTAAGCTCGAACAGGAACTGCGCTCGGTTATCGGCCTTGGCTTCAAGGTGCGATTGGTGGAACCCAAGGGCATCGAACGCTCTGAGGGGAAAGCACGCCGCGTCATCGACAAACGAAAACTATAACCCTCAATATTTATAATGACATACGCAGTAGTTGGCACGGGTGCCATCGGAGGCTATTATGGCGGACGTCTGGCACATGCGGGCAAGGAGGTGCATTTCTTGTTGCATAGCGATTACGACTATGTGTGTGAACATGGATTGCAAGTGAATTCTTGCGATGGTGATTTTCATCTTGACCACGTCAATGCATATAACGATGTGAACGTAATGCCCAAAGTAGATGTGGTGATTGTTGCTTTGAAAACCACGCGTAACCATCTCTTGCCTACACTCTTGCCTCCGCTGTTGCATGAGTGCTCGTTGGTGTTGCTCATACAGAATGGCATTGGCGTGGAACAGGATGTGCAGGCTATGTTTCCCGATGTGGCGTTGGCGGCGGGATTGGCTTTCATCTGTAGTGCCAAGGCGGGCCCAGGACTTGTCTCCCACCAGTGTTATGGGAGTATCAACATCGGCAATTTCTCCTGTCAGGATAGTGCGATGGTGGAAGCCTTGGCCGATGATTTCCGCGAGGCAGGTATCCAGACGGGTTTGGTGGAATATCACGAGGCACGTTGGAAAAAAGCGGTGTGGAACATGCCTTTCAACGGCATGACGGTAGCACTGCATACGCAGACCGACCAGTTGTTGGCCCATCCCGCCACCGAACGACTCATCCACGAGCAGATGATGGAGGTGATAGGAGCCGCTCATGCAATGGGTGTGACCGGCATTGATTCCTCTTTTGCTGACCAGATGATTGTCACCACCAAGGCCATGGTGCCATATTCACCCAGCATGCGCCTCGATTACGATTTCCATCGTCCCATGGAACTGGAATATCTCTATCACCGGCCTATCCGCATGGCTGCTGAAGCTGGTTTTCACATGCCCAAGCTCTCCATGCTAGCCGACGAATTGGAATTCTTGTCTGCTCATATTTAGGGCTTTTTTTGTGTGTCTTGTGTCATAGGCCGCTATCGTACTCAACGGACCGCCTATGCCTCTCCTTTTTGTTAACAAGGAATAAAAAAGCACTGCTTTTTTTGTGGTGTGTACTAATTGTGGTATTTTTGTAAATCCCTTTGAAAAAATACCCATTACAATCAATATGAGAAAATTCTTTTTCACTCTTTTCTTCGTGGCTGCGGTAATTAGTAATGCCCAAACCAACGATGGGGGTATCTCCGCGCAGATGCTCCAACAGATTCAACGTTCGCAAAAGAGCGGCACTACCGATCGTGCGCTGTTCAACGCCATAGCCGCAAATTCCATCGACAACCTGGCGCAGAACTTCACCAACCAAGGTCCCGTGGACACCTATTTCAGCGTGGAGACAAAGAAACAGTCCATCCACGACCAAAAGAGCAGCGGACGATGCTGGCTGTTCAGTGGCCTGAATGTGTTGCGTTCCAACTTCGCATTAAAAACCGACTCGCTCACGGTGGAGTATTCACAGGCTTATCTATTCTTCTATGACCAGTTGGAGAAGGCGAACCTGATGTTGCAAGGATGTATCGACCATGCTCGAAAACCCATCGACGACCAGCGTGTGCAGTTCTTTTTCAAAAACCCCATTGGCGACGGAGGCACGTTCTGTGGAGTGGCCGACCTAGTGGAGAAATATGGATTGGTACCCATGAGTGTGATGCCCGAAACATATTCGGCGGAGAATACGAGTCGTATGGCGAAAATCGTTTCTTCCAAACTGCGTGAATATGGATTGGAACTGCGGCAGATGGTGGCCGATGGAAAGAAGGCTTCCGCTCTCAAAGAACGAAAGACGGAGATGCTTGCCACCATATACCATATTCTTTCCATCACCATCGGCGAACCGGTGAAGGAGTTTACCTATGCCTTCAAAAACAAAGATGGCAAACAGATAGGTGAGGCTAAAAAGTACACACCGCTGTCGTTCTATCAAGAGACGGTGGGCGGTCCCATCAACGGCACGTTCATCATGGTGATGAACGACCCGCGACGCGAATACTACAAGACCTATGAGGTGGAATACGACCGCCACACCTACGACGGACACAACTGGAAATACCTCAACCTGCCCATGGAGGATATCGAAAGTATGGCTATCGCTTCACTCAAGGATGGACACAAGCTCTATTCCTCATACGACGTGGGTAAACAACTCGACCGCAAACGTGGGTTCCTCGACTTGGAGAATTACGACTATGAATCGCTCTTCGGAACCACTTTCTCCATGGACAAGGCAGAACGCATCTCTACCTTCGACAGTGGGTCCACACATGCTATGACGCTTACGGCGGTGGATCTTGACGAGGCAGGCAAAGCTAAGAAATGGAAGGTGGAAAACTCCTGGGGACCCACTTATGGGCAGGCGGGATGTTTCATCATGACAGAACGGTGGATGCGCGAATACATGTTCCGTTTGGTGGTCGACAAGAAATATGTGCCGGAGAGACTTCTCGAGATGGAGAAACAGAAGCCTGTGATGGTGATGCCCGAAGACCCCTTGTTCCAGATGGACGAATAATCAGGTTGTGGGGTAATCGTCACATACTCCTTTTGTACGTTTCCACGTCTTTTATATAGGTGAAACGCTCGAAGTCATGCAGTCCCATGGCTTCGAGTTTTTCTTGGCTTTTGTCCACATCGGCAGAAGTGTTGTAGTCAGGAATCTCTGGCAGTCGGACGCATATCCTGTCGGCCATGTCTTGCTCGACGAGCCACTGCAGGTTCTTGATTGTCCGTACATTGTCTTTTCCTGTATAGGTTCGGTAGATGGTGGGGTTCATGTCCTTCACGTCGATAATGTATTGTTTGACGAAAGGAAACACCTGTCGTAGATGCCTGCCATCCACGTTGAGGCTTGTTTCCACGGCGATGTTCCACTCCGTTGGCGCTATATGGCAGAATGCTTCGATAAACGCACTCCGAAGGAGCGGTTCTCCACCACCGAACGTGATGCCGCCTCCTGTGGCTTGGAAATAGAGGTCATCGATGCGTGTTTCTTCCAACAGCTGTTCGGGGGTGATGGTGCGCAGCACGCCATCGGGTTCAAGACATTGACGATTCAAGCAATAGCGACAACGCAAAGGACAGCCATGGAAGGCCACCAGCGTAGTGATGCCCTTGCCATCAACCATGATACGGTGCCGACTGATGCCTATGAGCGGTGCTTCCATCAATAACCTGGATTCTGGCGGTTGTTGGGGTTGAGTGCCACTACTCGGACGGGGATGGGGAACACGATGGTGTGGCGGTCCACCTCACTTGCCAACTGTGGACGTTGGTCGTACGCTTGATGGAATCTGTCGAAACGGATGAGATCCTGCCTGCGCCATCCTTCCCACGCCAGTTCCATGAGACGTTCGTCAAGGATATTGTCAAGTGTGGCCGGCCGGTCTTCCATGTCTACACGATTGCGGACCTTGTTCAGTTCTGCTGAGCCATCCTGGCCATTACGTACCTTTGCTTCCGCCTTCATGAGCAACACGTCTGCATAACGGAAAAGAACGATGTCATTGTCCTGTAACTTGCCATCGGAGAGTGCGGTACGGTCCACTTCGTATTTGCTCATACGTGCTCCTGCCGTATCTTCGTAGGGAAGCCCTGTTAGGTCAAGTTCCACAGCCAACGGGTCATAGTATAGTGGTTGTCCATTGTCGAGAGTAACCAACTGGCCGTCGACCCACACTTGGCCAGCGTAGAAATTGAAGTTGAAACGTCTGTCCACATAATCCGTTCCATAGCCATAAGTCTTTACGGTGGATACTGTGGCAGAGGTGCCGTTTTCCGAGGCCATGCCCAAGGCGGCTCCATGGTTGTAGTGGCGTGATCGGAACAGATAGTTGAATTCGTTGGTGTACGTGTTTGGTTCCGTGGGAATAACAAAGATATTCTCCACCGATTTGGAGTTGTGGACGGAGAAATTCGTGTTGTAATCCTTTTCCAATTCATAGAAATATGAGATGGACAACATGTCGCACCAGTAGATACAGCCTTCCCACGCTTTCATCCCATCGGGTAAAACGAGAGTTTTGCCGTCGGGACGAACATTATCAGTCCAGTTGTCATCCATCCACACTTCGGCGTTCAGCGCCATCTTGGCCAGCAAGAAACTTACCACAGGTTGGGTTATCCGACCATAGTACTCGCCCTTGAGGTTGCTGTGTGTTGGTGATAGCTTCGGCAACACGTCTGTCAATTCCATGTAGATGGCTTTGAATAAGTCGCTGCGTTCCATCTGTGTGGCTTCGGCGAAGTCGATATTGGTTGAGGTGATGTAGGGCACCCGTCCATATAGGTCGAGTAGGTAACAATAATACATGGCACGTAAAGCCCTTACCTCAGCATTCAAGGCTTCGTATTGTTTGTCGGTGAGCAATGAGCGGTATTTCTCTAAATGTTCCAGTGACTGATTGCACAGCACGATGACCTTGTAAAGGTAAAACCAGGTGTCGTTGGTGGCAGAACAGCCGGCATTCCATGTATGCAGGTACAGACTTTGCCACAGACCGCCGTCGTACCAGTCTCCGCCGCGCCTGGGCAGCATGGCCTCGTCGGAGGAGAACGTTTGCAGGTCATACACACCGCGGTCAGTGCCCTGCAAACCCTGGCTGTCACTGTTGCCGCCGATATGGTTGTATAGCGTGGCCACTGCATTGATGAACAGGTTTTCGGCACTGTTGAAAGCCTCGTCTTCGGTCAAACGGTCACGGGGATTCTCTTCAAGACAACTAGTCAGTTGGCAGGTGCCTAAAAACAACAAAAGCAACCCTGCCGTCTTCTTCGATATTGATAATAACTTGGAAATCATATTCTTCATTGTTCAATATTATTCAATCTTCAGAAACTGATGCTCACCCCCATGCTGTAGGAGCGGTAGACGGGATAAGTACGCTTGTCGTCGACACCCAGGGTGTTGTTCGCTACGAAACTGTTGATCATCGGCGTCAGACCGCAGTAACTCGTGATGGTACCGAGGTTGTTCACGCTGAGCGAAAGACGTAGCGAACTGACGAATCGGGAACGCAAAGGTACGTTGTAACCTAGCGTCAGATAATCGAAATTCAAGTAGTTGCCACTCTCCAACCAGTAGTCAGAGGGGGTCTGGTCGTAAATCTGTTGCTCTGGAGCTCCCTTCATGACATTGTAGTCGGGGAATGAACCCATGTTCATGAACGTGTTGGCGGTACCGTTGTAAATCTTATGACCGAAGGCTCCGTTCATCTGCAATGATACATCGAAACGTTTGTAACGGAAACTGATGTTTGAACCCATTGTCATCTTCGGCGTGGCTTGGCCGCAGATGTGCTTCTCGGGAGTGCCGTCGCCGTCAGCATCTTCCAATTCATAGTATTTGCCTCCGTCGGCAAATTCTCCCAGTCCCGTGCAGTGAGGAAGGTAGAACACGCCGAGCGGCTCTCCAACGATACGGAACACCACGTCGCTGTTGCCGTGGAAGCCGGCACCGTTGAGACTACCGATAGAGGTGATGTTGTCGGCGGTGATGTATTGGTCTTGGTAGTAACCAGAGAGTGATATGAGTTTATTGTGCTGCCACGACATGTTCACGTTCACGTTCAGTTCCATGTCTTTGGTCTGTATCGGGGTGATACCCATGCCTAACTCGAAACCGTCATTGCTCATCGAGCCTAGGTTGGCCAGCAGTTTGTTGTAGGCAAAGGGAGGTACACTCACGTCGTACATATAGAGCATGTCGGTGGTCTTCGAATAGTAATACTCTGCTGTCATCACAAAACGGTTGTTCCATACACCCAGGTCCACACCGATGTTAAACGACGAGCGTGACTCCCACTTCAGGTCGGGATTGGCGTTTTGGGTGTAGCCCAAGGTGACGACAGATGCTCCGTTTACGGGTACTACTCCTGTGGGTTGGAGCATCTGCAGCGAATAAAACGAAGCGATACCTCCCAGATTGCCGGAGATACCATAACCGCTGCGGAGTTTCAGTTGGGTGAGCCAGTCCACATTGACCATGAACGGTTCTTTCTTGATGTCCCACTCGCCAGAGATGGAAGGGAAGAACCCCCACCGGTCGTTCTCGCCCATCATCGACGAACCGTCACAACGAGCGTTAACGCTTAAAGTGTAACGGTCCATCAAAGTATATTTTGTACCTGCCATGAAAGAGATGAGTATAGGCCTCTCGTAACTTGAGCCCGTGCCTCCGTAGGGACGGAGTGCACCAGCCAACAAGTTATTGTAGCCGAAATTGTTGGTTGTGAACCCTTTCACAGTGGTATAGAACCCGGAGAGGTTGTTCTGCTGGTATTCTCCCATGGCGGTGAGTTGCAATTGGTGGATACCCCACGTGTGGGAGTAGTCTAATTTGAGGTTGGCTAACCAGTCCTCTGCCTTTTTCTCACCACGGTAGGCCTGTCCCTGTGCCCATACCCATGTGGGGAAATACTGCATGTTTTCGGTGGAGTTGAAGGAATAGGAGCCGAAAGCAATTGCTTTCAGTCCGGGAAGGATGTCGAAGGTCAACTGCAAGTGACTGTTGAAACTAAGCATCTTATCATGGTCTTTCTTAGCTAGAACGGCAAAGGGATGGTTGATCCATAGTGCTGTTGTGTTCTTCTTCCATGAACCGTCTGTCATACTCTCTGAATAAGTCGGGTTCTGTGCAGCAGTTGAATAGAACAGATCTTGTTGATCAACAATGTATTTGTTGCGTTGCGACGAACCGAACACACCGAGGTCTATGGTCAGGCGGTTATCGAATGCTTTCTGTGTCAGGTCGAGCTTGGCAACGAAATTGTTGAACGAACGGTCGCGAATCACCGTCTGGTGATCCATCAGACCTATTGAGGCACGGTAGTTCGATTGTTCGGTGCCGCCGCTGAAAGCTACGTGGTGGTTCTGCACGATACCTGTGCGAGTAATGGCCGAGGGGAAATCTGTGTCAAAACCGCCGTCGTTGTAGTATAACCCCAGGTCTTTAGCTGTCTGGATATAGCCGGCACGATCCAGCATCTCCATGTTCTTGTACACCGACTGGATACCGATATTACCATCGTATGAGATATGGAACTGTCCGCCATGGCCGGTCTTCGTCTTCACCTGGATAACACCCGAAGCACCACGTGAACCGTATTGTGCCGTCTCAGAGGCATTCTTAAGGATGGTGAAACTCTCGATGTCGGCAGGGTAGATACTCGACAGTGTAGCCAGGTCAGCTGTCACACCGTCGATGACCACCAACGGATCATTGCCGCCGGTAAGTGAGGTGGTACCACGCACACGCACGCTTGACAACATGGCCATTCGATTGTCAGCATTGCTGACGTTCACACCGGCCGCCTGACCGCTCAGGGCGGAGATGGGGTTGGTGATAAGACCTTTGTTCATTCGTTCCTCGGTCACTTGGTTCACTGAACCGTTTCTAATCATGCGTTCTGTTCTCAGACTGTCATTTCCTGTACGTGACTCTGCATTTTGAGCATGGACTGGTATTGGGAGGAACGGACATAACAATAGTAAGGTAAAAACCTTCTTTGTTACGTTCTTGATGGTAATACTTTTCATCCGAAAATAGGTAAGTTCGTAAAACGCGTTTAAAGCGGATTTATGATAATTAGTGTCCAAAGGTAATAGAGTATTCAGTACACGTTATGTTTTTTTCGCTTTTTTTCATCAACTTGTTGCGACAAGATGTGCTTTTTTGCTACAAATTTAAGCACCCCCTTCATCTATTGTCGTATAGGACATGTACTACATTCAAATAAGCCAATAGATATAAATGGCTAAGAGATGGCAATTATCATAAAGGTTCTTTCTAAATGATTCTTTGCGTCTTTATCTCGTAGGCAAAGATACTACTTTTTTTGATAACATAGAAAAAAACGGTCAAAAGAACGTGTTTTCCGAAAAATTCACTATATTTGCAGTTGACATGGAATGTCTTGATGCTTAACCATTAACCTTTTACTGACATGCAGAAATACGCGGAATATATTCAGGAAATTGAGATTGACTCGCTGTGGAGCGGAAAAAAACATATTAAGTGGCGGCTTGACCGCAGGGTGAATATTCTCAGCGGCGTGAACGGCATGGGAAAGAGCACCATCATCAATAAAGTGGTGAAAGGACTTTCCGCAGGTGGCGAATTTCCTTCGCACATGCTCAAAGGGGTTCACTTGAAAGTTTTTCCCGCCGAAGCGAAGTGGATACGCTATGATGTGATACGTTCTTTCGACCGTCCGCTCATGAGCAACGACATGATAGGGAAGATGGACTTGTCATTGGCTACGGAGCTTGACTGGCAGTTGTTTAAGCTGCAGCGCAAATATCTCGACTACCAAGTGAATATGGGTAACCGAATTATCCAGGTACTGCAGAGTGGAGATCCTGATGCGGCACAACAGGCGCAGGCCATCTCCGAACCGAAAAAGCGCTTCCAGGATATCATGGATGAACTGTTCGCCGATACGGGAAAGAAAATAGTGCGTTCGGAGAATGAGATACGCTTTTCGCAAATAGGCGAGACATTGGTGCCTTACCAACTCTCCAGCGGCGAAAAACAAATCCTGGCCATCATGCTCACCGTGCTGGTGCAGGATGGGGAAGATTATGTGCTGTTCATGGACGAGCCAGAGGTGAGCCTGCATGTGGAGTGGCAGAAACGACTCATCGACCTGGTGCTGGAGCTGAATCCTCATGTGCAAGTTATCCTGACCACACATTCGCCAGCCATCATCATGAATGGATGGATAGACAGCGTGACGGAAGTGTCGGACATTACTGACGTTGATTGATGGGAAAGAGACTGGGCGACAACCTATCGTCGGAATATATCAGCGCGGCCAACAAGATGAAGTCGAAACAGGCGCGCCGGCGTATCGTGGCTTATGTGGAGAGCTACGAGGATATATTCTTTTGGCGTATGGTGCTCAGTGAGTTCGAAAACGACAAACGTTATTTTGAGGTGATGCTCCCCTCAAAAATCAATCTGGCTAAAGGAAAGAAACAGGTGCTCATGAACCTGGTCAAGGATAAGGTGGGGCGCGACATGATTGCCTGTGTTGATGCCGACTACGACTATCTCCTCCAAGGTGTCACGGCGATGTCGAGACAAGTCATTGAGAATCCATATGTGTTTCATACCTACGTGTATGCCATCGAAAACTACCAGTGCTATGCGCCCTCGCTTCACGACGTGTGCGTGATGGTGACGCTCAACGATCATGTAATGGTTGATTTCGAGGAGTATTACAAACTGTTCTCACAAGCTATCTTTCCACTCTTCGTCTGGAACATCATGCTCTATCGTACCAGCCATTACGCCGACTTCACCATGACCGATTTTAATCGGGTGATAGAAACGGGCAATTTCAACATACAAGACCCTCTGCGCGGCATCATGAATGTTCGCAAAAAGGTGGGAAGAAAGGTGAGGATGCTTCAAGAGGAGTATCCAGATGCCAAAGAGCGTTTTTTGGCCACCAAGGAAAGCCTGAAAGATTTGGGGGTGACGGCCGACACGGCTTATCTCTATATCCAGGGACACCATCTATTCGACAAGGTGACGCTTCCGATGATGAACAAGATTTGTGATAAGTTGCGCCGTGACCGCGAGATGGAGATACGCCGTAAGGCAGTACATTCCACTCAGATGCACAACGAATTGTCGTGTTACACGCACAGTATAGAACAAGTGATTTCGATGCTCAAGAAAAACACAGGCTATTTCCAATCGGAACCTTATCTCCGGCTCAAAGAAGATATCAAACGTTTCCTTGAAGGAAAAGGAAAGAGCCCATCGGCCAAGGAAAAGGCATCCATTGCAGTCGCCGACCTTTCGTCAACATTGGATGCCTTGTAGTGTAAAGCGTTTGGGGCTGGGTGCCTTAAACGTACGTTTCCAAGAATTTCACAGTGCCTTCTACCTCCACAGTCTGTGTGGTGGCGGGGAGCAGTAAGGTGTCGCCCATGTGGAATGATGTTTTGTTGCCCTCATCGTCGGTCAGTGTGCCCTCGCCACGCAGGGCGATGAGGATGACGAAACTGTCTAACTCGCTGTAGTCAAGAGTCATTGGCTCGTCAAGGTCATAGATGGCGGTGCTGAAGTGGGGACATTGAACCAGTGTGACACCTTGGTTTTTGCGGGGCACATACTCGGTTCGATAATTCTTCTCCACATGGTAGTCGATGCATTTGGCTGCCTCTTGGGTGTGCAACTCACGATACTTGCCGTCTTTATCTTTGCGTTTGTAATCGTAGATACGGTAAGTTACATCACTTGTCTGCTGTATCTCGGTGAGAAAAATGCCGGCACCGATGGCATGGATACGCCCTCCGGGTAGGAAGAACACGTCGCCCTCTTTCACCTTGTATTTGGCGATGGCATCGATAATCGTGTCGTCTGCCACCATTTTCTCGTATTGCTCCGGCGTGATAGCCTGTTGTAAGCCGTTGAATATCTGGGCATCCGGCTCGCTTTCCATAATATACCACATCTCGGTCTTTCCATGGCTTTTGCCTTGGAGGTGCGCAATCTCGTCGGAAGGATGTACCTGGATGGACAGGTCTTGGTGGGCGTCTATGAATTTGATGAGCAGGGGAAATTCGTTGCCGAAGCGACGGTAGTTGTCGGTTCCTAGCAGTTGACTCTTCATCTCAAGCAATAGGCTGTTCAAGGTCTTGCCTTTATGGTAACCTTCGCTAACGATGGTTTCGCTGCCTTCCACACCGGAAATTTCCCAACTCTCGCCCACCTGTTGCTGGTCGCTCTCCAAATGTTTGAATGGCACGATTTTGTCGCCTCCCCAAAGAGTGGACTTCAATAATGGTTTAAATCTGATAAACATATATATAGTTATGAGTTACGAGTTATGAATTACGAATTCTTCATTGATCAATCTTCATCGCCAAGCGACAATTTTTCGACATATGTCTCAACAACTCGTCAAAATTCAACATTCAAAATCCACATTCTCAATTGTCTTTCCAGAACGAACGGGTAAAGAGCACTATCACGCTGAATATTTCCAAACGTCCCATGAGCATGAGCAGGGAGCAGATCCATTTCACCAGTGCCGGCAAAGCGCTCCAGGTGAAATCGGGACCTATGACATCGAGGGGTAGTCCCACATTGCTGATGCAACTGAGCGAGATGACCATCGAGTTGGCACTGTCCAATCCGATGCCGGTCATCAGCGCTGCGGTGGCAAAGCAGGCAATGACATATAAGGCAAGAAAGGCCAGCAGGTTGTTGATTTGTGCTCCGGGGATGCCCTGCCCGTTGATTTTCACAGGCAACACGGCACGGGGATGGAGTATACGGCGCAACTCGTTCTGAAGCACACGGAGAATCATCAGGGCGCGCACACTCTTGAAACCGCCGCTCGTACTTCCGGCACAGGCTCCAATGAACATCACGATGGCCAGGATGAGCCAGGTGAGATGAGGCCACAAACCTACATCGTCACAGAAAATGCCAGTGGTGGTAATGAACGACACCACCTGGAAGAGTGAACTGCGCAGGGCATGCTCCACATCGTAACCATTGTGAATGAGCAGCAGGATGCATATCGATACTGTGGCCACCAACAAGAGCATACAGTAAAATTTCAACTCTGAATTGTGGAGTAACTGCTTGATTTTGCCCTTGAAGATGGTCATGTAGATGACGGTGAAATTGATGCCGGCAAGGAACTGGAACAATATGCCGATATATTCAATCAAGGGTGACTGGAAGTGGCCTATGCTGTCGTTGTGGATGGAGAAACCTCCGGTGGCCGTGGTGGTCATGGCGTAATTGATGCTGCTGAACCAGTCCATACCCCCAAAGAAGAAAGCAAGACAGCAGGCCACGGTGAGTACTAGGTAGACAGTCCAAATCCATTTGGCGTTTGTGCTCAGACGTGGGTGCATCTTCGCGCGCATGGGACCGGTAGCCTCGGCAGAGAACACCTTCATGCTCCCGCCCACCATCGAGGGGAGCACGGCAATGGTGAAGAACACAATTCCCAAGCCGCCCACCCACTGCGACAGCGAACGCCAGAACAGGATGGAGTGGGAGAGGGAGTGTTCCACATCGTTGATGACCGACGCTCCGGTGGTGGTGAAACCCGACATGGTCTCGAAGAAGGCATCGGTGGGGTTGACAAGGATGCCGCTGAGCATATAGGGTATGGAACCAAAGATACTGAATACCAACCATGTGAGTGTCACCACTAGATAGGCGTCGCGACGGTTCATGTCGTTGGTGGCGTCCTTACCACGGTATTTCATCAACATGCCTATCGTCGCCGTCACCAAGGTGGAGACGAGAAAGGGGATGGCCTCGCGTTCACCATAGCAGAAAGCCATGATGACACACCAACTCATGAACACGGCTTCCAACAGGAGCAGTGAACCAAGTACTTTGTATATGAGGCGGCCGTTAATCATCTCAGTCCTTGAAATATTTCTCTATCTTCTTCATGTTCACCTCGTGGCAGAACACCACCACCGTGTCACCGGCTTCTATCTGGGTGCCGCCGCTCACCAACTGTCCCACGCCATTGCGCACCAAACCGCCGATGGTGGCTCCCTTGGGAAGTCCCAACTCGAACACCCGCTTGCGGGTTACCTTGGAACCTTGTTGGGCCGTAAACTCGGCCACGTCGGCATTGGCGGTCATCAGGAAACGGATGTTCTGTACGTCCACATCGAGCATCATCTGATAGATATAACTGGCGGCCAGCGCCTTTTTGTTGACGATGGTGCCGATGTCGAGGCTCTCGGCCATGCTCACATAGTCAAAATTCTCCACCATGGCAACAGTCTTGCGCACTCCCAGCCGCTTGGCGGTGAGACAGGCAAGGATATTGGCTTCGGCATTGCCGGTGAGGGCCACGAATGCTTGGGTGTTCTTGATGCCTTCTTCCATGAGCAACGACAGGTCACGGCCGTCGCCGCAAATCACCATGGCATGGTCGGTGTCTATCTCTTCATTCAGACGGTGGCATTGCTCTTCGTCGCTTTCGATAATCTTCACGTCCATGTATTCGGGCATGGTGGTAGCGGCACGTATGGCGGTTTTGCCCCCACCCATCATCATCACGTTCTTCACATCGACATAATGTTCTTTTCCCACGATTTTCCGGATATATGGAATATAGTTCTTCGTGGTCATGAAATAAGCCAAGTCGTAAAGTTTCAACTCGTCGTCGCCACCGGGGATGATCGTGTCGGCACCACGTTTGATGGCCACGATGTGATAGGGGTCTTGTGGGCCACACAGCTGTTTGAGAGGTTGGTTCAGTATCTCGCAACTCTCGCGAAGTTTGATGCCGAGCATGACCAAGGCGCCATCATGCACGTCCCATCGTTGGCGCACCCAACTCATCTTCAGACCGTTGGTGATATCGCGGGCGGCCAGTATCTCGGGGTAGATGAGCGAGTCAACGCCCAATTGCTTGAAAAACTCCTTGAAACTGTCGTTGGCATATTCGTAGTTGTCCATACGGGCTACCGTGCGTTTCGCTCCCACGGCGTGGGCGAGGATGCAGCTGTTCAGGTTGACACTCTCATCGAGGGTGACGCCAATGAACAGGTCGGCATCTTCGGCGCCAGCTTCCTTGAGGGCTCTCACGCTGGTGGGCGAGGCATGGAGCGTCATGAGGTCGTAGTCTCCGCTCACGCTGGCCAGACGTTCCTCATCGTCGTCGATGAGCACCACGTCTTGGTTGGTGCGTGAGAGTAACTTGGCCAAATGGCTTCCTATGGCGTGTGCGCCTGCAATGATGATTTTCATAATCGCGCGATTTCGTTCTTGATATGTTGCTTGTCGATTCCCACAATGTCGCGCAACTCGGCCACGGTGCCGTGTTCCACAAAGGCGTCAGGCAGTCCCATGCGACAGACGGGGGTGTTCAGACCATGGTCGGATAGCCATTCCACGACGGCACTGCCCAGACCGCCGTTTCTCACACCGTCTTCCACGGTGATGATGCGCTGGCAGCGTGATGCTTCGTCGAGGATGTTCTCGTCAATGGGTTTGAGGTAACGCATGTCGTAGTGGGCGATGGAGAGGGTGCATCCCTCCTCGCGGAGCTCGTCGATGGCGGCGGTCACTTCGTTGCCAATGGCACCGAGACTCAGCACGGCCACGTCATGTCCTTGGCGCAGGCAACGTCCCTTGCCCACTTCCATCTCCTTCATCTCGCACCGCCAGTCGGTGAGCACACCGCGTCCCCGGGGGTAGCGGATGACGAAAGTGCCCTTGTCGGGCAGCTGTGCCGTATACATCATGGAGCGCAGTTCATGCTCGTCAAGGGGCGCGGCGATGGTCAGGTTGGGGATGGGGCGCAGATAGGCCAGGTCGAAGGCGCCATGGTGCGTGGGGCCGTCTTCACCCACCAGTCCGGCCCTATCGAGGCAGATGACCACAGGCAACTGCAGGATGGCGGCATCGTGGATAATGTTGTCGTAGGCGCGTTGGGCAAAGGCACTGTATATATTGCAGAAGGGCAATAGTCCTTCTTTGGCCAGTCCGGCGGCGAAGGTAACTGAGTGTCCTTCGGCAATGCCCACGTCGAACGCCCGTTCGGGCATCTTCTCCATGAGGATGCTCATCGAACATCCCGTGGGCATGGCGGGGGTGATGCCGACAATTTTTTCGTTCTTTTCGGCCAGTTCCAACAGGGTTTCTCCAAAAACATCCTGGAACTTCGGCGGTTGGTTGTTGTCGCTACTCACGCTGCGTTCACCTGTCTGCACGTCGAATTTTCCGGGGGCATGCCAAGTGGTGGCCGCCTTCTCAGCAGGTTTGTAGCCTTTGCCTTTCGTGGTGTGCAGGTGTAGCATCTTCGGCCCTTTCATGTTCTTCAACTGGCGCAGCAGACGCACGATGTTCTTCACGTCGTGACCGTCGAAGGGACCAAAATAGCGGATGTTCATTCCCTCGAACACGTTCTGCTGGTGACTGATGGCCGACTTGAGGGCGTTGTTAAGGCGTATCAGACCATGGCGACGGTCGTCACTCATCATGCCCCGTTTGTTGAGCCATTTCGACACCTTGAAACGAACTTTGTTGTAGGTCTCATTGGTGTTCAGACTGAGCAGGTATTGCTTCATGCCTCCGACGGAGCGGTCGATGCTCATATTGTTGTCGTTGAGGATGATGAGGATGTCGTTGGGGGTCGACGATACGTTGTTCAGTCCCTCGAAGGCCAGACCGCCGCTCATGGCGCCGTCGCCGATGACGGCTACCACATGACGCTCTTCTTTCTTCAGCTCCGTCGCCACGGCCATGCCCAAGGCTGCCGAGATGGAGTTGGAGGCGTGGCCGCAGATGAAAGAGTCGTAGTCGCTCTCTTCTGGCGAAGGGAAGGGACGCAGACCGTGCAACTTACGGTTGGTGTTGAAGGTGTCGCGTCTACCTGTTAGAATCTTATGGCCATAAGCTTGGTGTCCCACATCCCACACAATACGGTCGTGAGGGGTATCGTAGACATAATGAAGGGCAACGGTAATCTCGATGGTACCAAGACTGGAAGCCAGGTGGCCGGGGTTCACCGACAGCTCTTCCACAATGTCTTGCCGCAACTCCTTACACAGGGTTGGCAATTGGTCCACCTTCAGCTTCTTCAGGTCGGCAGGGGTGTTTATGTCGTTGAGTAAGGTGTATTTTTCTTGTTCCATTATTCATGGGTCATGAACAACATCGCCCAAGGGTTTCATTTTTAGTAAAGGGCATAAACCATGCAAAAATAAACATTTATTCCGAATTGGCCAAATCTTTCGGGTAAATGTTGTTTTCGGAAGGGATGGCTCTCGAATGTTCGTAAAAAAAACGACAAAAAGTTTTTTATACCATATTATTTTACGTATTTTTGCAATCTCAATGATTATTCCCTTTAAGCTTTGGTTTTGTAACTGATACTTAACCTAATTACTTATCCTTTCTCTCGCCTTCTCTTAGGAGAGGGCAGGGGGAGGTTCCAAACCTCAAAATATGAATATTTTACGTTGGATTTTGGCCATTCCCCTGGCTGTGGCAATTGGCGTAGGTGTGTGGTTTTTGTTCTTCTTGTTGATAACCAATTTCAATATGTATGGACCACTGCTTTATTTTGCCGTACCTGTTATAGGCGGGTTCCTGTCAGGACTTGCATACATGAGCGTGGGCTGTGGTGTTGCTCCGTCGCATAAATGGCAGATAGGTTGGGTGCTCACCCTTCTCATGGCATGCACCCTGGCATATTTCCTCTACTTTACCAACTTCCAATCTATCGACTCGATGCTTAGACCAGAAATTTGTATATCGGGAGCGGCGCTGGTGGCTTGCCTACTCAAAATGCTCGTTAAAAGTTTCCGTCGTAGAAAAGAAGCATAATCTAGTATTTAGTAGATGAATAAACATATAGACGAGTAAACAAGCCAATAGCATACATATCACTTGTTTACTCGTCTACTTGTTAACTAACAATAAACTAAATAATGCCAATCACCTTCTGCCAATTCCCAGGCAGTTGTTTGCGGTTGTTGGTCCGTTTGATTACCTTGTCATTGGCGTTCTTCAGCGTGTAGGCATGGCTCTTCCTGCTCTCGGGGAAGACACGGTTGTAGTCGTTGAGGTTGGTCACATATTCCAATGTCTCCACCGTCACCAACTTTTTGCCGCGCCATACCGACTTGGCGTAGAACATCTCCCAGGCGCTGTTTGAACCGCCCGTGTAAACGGTCTTGTCTTGCGGCGAGAATACGGGATTTTGCCAATTCGGCCCGTCTTCCATCAGTTCAAAGCGGTTGGTTGCGGGATTCCACAGCAACACGCTGTTGGCGGTGCGCGAGCCACCCACACCGATGAAGAGGTCGGGGTGACCGTCATAGTTGATATCCACGAAATGCACCAGATCCTGTGCGTCCTGTTCGTACCAGTCGGTGCAGAGACCGTCTTCGCTGCTGACCGTCTGCATCAGTTGACCATTCTTCATGATGCGGGCCTCCGTGGCCATCATGCCGTCTTTGGTCAGTTCAACACGCATGCCGTTGGCCGTATGGGGCATGTCGGCAAGAGTCTGTAGTGGCTTGTTCTGTGCATTGGCACAAACAGCCGTAAGGGCGATGAAGCCCAGGGATAAAATAATCTTTTTCATACTGTTTATGGTTTTTATGTATTAATAATTCATTTCTTAAGTGTCACAGTCATCTGTCACCGAATAAAATACTCTCCATTTCACTTCCTTTCTTCCTCTCCCTTTGGGAGGGGTTGGGGGTGGGTCTTACTTGATCGCTTGTGCCTTGGTCTCCAGATAGTAGTACTCGCGGAGGAAGCGTTCGGAATAGGCTTTGAACGTGCCCTCGGGCAGGTATATCGTGGCGTGGTTGAGATAAGCGCCGGGAATGCCGATGCTGCCTTTTGGGGGAGTGATGGCGCGGACAGTCAGTTTCTTGAGCTTGTTGACATTCACGAACGCGTCGCGTCCCAGTTCTTTCAGTGTGGATGGCAGGTCGATGGCTTCCAGTGCCCAGCAGTATTCGAAACAGTGGATGCCCAGCGTGTCGACCCCTTCCGGCACGACAATCTCGCGAAGCGTCTCACAATGCGAGAAGGCATAGTCGCCGATGTTGGTCAGCGTCGACGGAAGGGTGATGCCTTGCAGCGACGTGCAGCCACGGAAAGTGCCGTTGTTGATGGCTGGCAGTCCCAGGGGCAGTGACACCTCAGCCAATTGGTGACAATTATAAAACACGTATTTGCCGAGATGTTTCACATGCGATGGTATGGTTATCGTTGTGAGACCACTCTCCGAGAACGCATAGTCCATGATGCTATCCGTCGCCACCGGAATCTCAATATGTTGCAAGGCGCTGCATTTTGTTGCCATGTATGACGGGATGGTACGAAGACCGGATGGTAGCGTCAGTTGGCTCAGCGAACTGCATCCCGTGAAGGCGGCATCTCCGATGACCCTCACCGACGAGGGTAGCGTGATGGAGGGCAGCGACGAACAGTCTTGGAATGTACGCTCGCCCAATTCGGTGATGCCCAGGGGCAGCTGCACTTTCACCAGACTCTTGCAATCGCGGAACAGGCCTTGGGGCAACTGTTTGACACCTGTGGGAATGGTGATCTCCGTGAGCGAAGCGTTGTTGTCGAAAGCATATTCGCCGAGAGTCCTCAGCGTAGATGGTAATTGATAGGTGGTCATCTGCTCGCAGTCGTTGAAGGCCCATTTGCCGATGGTCTCCACACGCTCCGACAACACCAACCGTGTCATGTATTTGCACCCGGAGAACGCGCCTTCGTCGATGACCGTCACCGTGTTGGGCATCACCACCTCGGTGATGCTGTCGCAGGGAGAGAAGGCATGGTCGCCGATGCGTTTCACGCCGTCTCTCACGCAATATGCTCCCGTCTTGTCATGGCGCACCAGGATCAAGGTGGTCTTCGCGGCATCATAGATATCGCCGTCCACCATGGTGAGATGCTTGCTGCCCGGGGCAAGGCGCAGGTCGGTGAGCGAGTCGCAGAGGAAGAACGCGGAGCCACTCATTGAACGGAGCGAGGCGGGGAGTGTCACATGGTTGAGCTTGGGACAGCGGCGGAAAGCCTCGCGATAGAGGGTGTCCAGCCCTTCGCTGAGATGGACAGTTCTCAACTGCTCACACTGTCCAAAGGCGTTGTTGCGAATGACCTTCACCGAGGAGGGGATGGTCACCTCTTCAATGGCACAGTTGAGGAACATCATCTCGCCCACTTCGCGCAGGGTGGGGGGCAGCGTCAGGGGTCCTTTCAGGCCCAATGGCACGAAAAGGATGGTCGTCTTCCGCTTGTCCATAAGAATACCTTGGTGCGAGGCATAGGTGGGGTTGGCACCACTCACCTCAATAGCCTCGGTCTTCGTGCTATGGAACGACCAATCCGAGATGTTCTTGAGCGAGGCGGGAAGAATTGCCTTTTTGATGGCGGCTCCATCGAAGGCAAAGTCTTCGATGGTCTCCAAATGTGAGGGGAAGATGCCGTTCTCAACGGCGGTGTCTTCAAAGGCATGTGAAGCAACGACCCTTAACTGCGCGGGCCAGTTGACCATGGTCAGCGCTTCGCAGCCGCCGAAAGCACGTTGGCCTATCTCGCGGACGCTGTTGCCCATCTTCACCTCTTTCAGTGTCTTGGTTCCTAAACACATCTCTTCGGGCAGCTTTGTAACACCGTCGTTGATGGTAAGTGTCTCCAACGCGCGGGAATATTCGCAGATATTCTTGCCCATCTCTCTCACGGTGCCAGGGATGGTCAGCGACTTCAGTTCGGAAGAGGCGAATGCCTCTTCTTCGATGGCTTGCAGTCCCTCCGTCAGTTGGATATCGACGATGGGGCAATGGTAAAAGGCGCGTTTCCCGATGCGTTTCACCGTGGCAGGCACCACGACGCTGAATTTACCCTCGCCCTGGCCATTGAGAACAAACGCTTCTTCGCCGATTTCGGTCACCGTATAAGTCTTCCCGTCATCGGTGGTCACCGACGAGGGGACAGTATATTTGTTATAATAATAGGTGAAGGGTCGGGGCCTGTCGGGTCTCCGTGTCTCAATGCCGACAATCTTGACCGTCGTGGCCGAGGTCATTTCACACTGGAAATAACCATACCGGAATTGATTGGAACTCCTTTGTGCCATCGCCGCGCTGGCGACGAGCAGGAAAAGCAGTGACAGAAGACAAAAACGTTTCATAATGGCTCCCTTTGGTGAATACTCTTGTTGCAATGATGATGCAAAGATAAGGCATTATTTCTATGCGACAAATGAAAAGGCACGGAAACTACACCAAAGGGGGCGTTTTATGGATGAATTGCTGGGGTTGTGTGGGTGAAAACATTAAGGTGGGGGACATGCAGCCCCCCACCACCTTATATCTCAATTCCGAACGAGATGGACTGGAATTTCGGTCCCCAGTCACTTTGCAGCACGTTCATCGGACTGTATTTCACATAGAATGTGATGCTGGGATTGTAGAAGTGTAACATCCAGTCGATGGTGAACGGATTTTGGTGGATGCGTTTGTCAAGGTCTTTCATGGTGCCTCCATCGGTCTTGTATTTCGTCTTTATACTGCCATAGACATTCCAGTTGAGCACAGGACCGATGCCGAAGCCGAAATGACGGTTAAACTGATAGCAATACTCGATGGGAAAGGAGAGACTGAGCACTTTGATACGTGAGAACTTGGGCCGGGCTCCTTCGGGATAACCGGTCGCAATAATATGCCCGTCGGCATCTTTGTCAAAACGAGTGGTGCCTGTCATGCGGTAGTTGCGCCAGTCGAGGGCGAAACCGGTCGATAGGCGATGGTGCCCCTCGGCATCTAAATAGTGATTATATTGCGCTATCGTCCACATGAGTTCAAATGAACTACTGGTGCTAAAGTCAAGTGGTTCTGGCGCGTTGAGCACGGCATTCATGCCTACACCGAATTTCATCGCAATCTCATTCCTGCTTGTGATGTCTCCACGGAAGCCACGCAACCCCCAGGTCCAGCGCACAGGATCGATGGTCGTCTGGCTCACATAGTTGCTGTCAACCAGTTGGATGCTGTTCTCATAACGGTAGTCATCATTGCCCTCACGACCGACGACCTCTATCTTTTGTATAGAATCGCCCGTGATAATCGTCACACTCTTTGGCTTGTTAATAACTACCGTGTCATTGTCTGTCTCTACGGCATGGCCGGCCAATGATACGCCCAATGCCATGCAAATAATCAATTTTCTCATATTATTTGATATTTATATTTCCTGTTTTGTTTAAAAAATCCCTTTTCTTAATTATTCAACTTCCGCAAGCGGCTCCCTCACTCATTACTCAAAATCATCTCCAGTTCGTTCAGCGAGGCCAGTGGACCTTCCATGTAAATAACCACTACATGGCACCCCTTGCTTTTGTTGTTCGATTTGAAGCAGAGGAATCGGTTCTTCCCATTCTTCGCTGGTAGTTGGCGCTTGAGGGTTTTCACTTTCTTGCTCTGATAGTCAGACGAGGCGATATGCCCTTCTCTCTCAATCAATCTGGACACCCGTTGCGCCTCTTCCTCAGTGCCGTCGAACACCACGCTGTGGAAAAGCGACAAACGGTATTCCTGCATCATCATGCCTTTGATACGGGTTACTACCATCCGCTCTTGGGGGATGATCTTCCCCTCAAACAGCGGGCTGACTTGTAAATCGCTTTGCGCACGAAGCGCAAGAGCCATGAATACCATCAATGATAAAATGATTGCTCGTTTCATATCTGTCAGTCGTTTTTTATTCTGTTGTAAACAAATCTCTTAGTTGCGATTCCATTCCGTTTTCGTCTGCCATGTCGTTCATCTCGTTCATGCTACGGAGCATCTCACGTTCCACCAACGAGGGGTCGGTACATTTCTTGCCATAGATGTAAGCCACACATTCTTCGTCCGAGGATGATGTTGATAGAAGACGTATGGCGCCGAAGCAAAGTAAAATGGCGACGGACGCCGCGATGGCGAGCCTGGCATAGTGCCTTTTTGCCGGCATCTGTTTCTTGATGGTCGGCATGTCCGTTTCTTTTGGCGTGAACGGCAGTGCGGCGAAATCGCGGAACAGCTCCACATACTCTTCCAACTCAGGCGATATGTCTTCGCCGTTGTAGTATTCGTAAAGTGTCTGTTCTTCTTCGATGGTCGTCTCTCCTTCGAAGAATCGCTCAGTCAGCCGTTTTATATTTTCCTCTTTCATCATATCTGTTTACGTTTGAGTTTTGGGCTAGACAGCCTCATCTCACTTCTCGTTGTTTTTATGATATCGATACCTTATTTTTTTAGTTTTAATAATATTTCCTTCCTTGCCCTGCTGATCATCTTTCTTACTGCTGTTTCCGTCGACGAGGTGATATGGGCTATCTCGCTGTACTCCATGCCGTCCAGATGTCGGAATCTCAGTATGATTTGTTGCATCGGAGGCAAGGTATCTATCAATTGCATCATTCGGTCGATGCGTTCATCTTCTTCGTGCTCTTCTTCTGGGATGTCAAGGGTGGGGCGTTGCGGTTTCCGTCTGCGCTGGTGGTCGATGCTCAAGTTGCGTGTCATCATGATGGCCAACCCGTCGGCGGGGGAACGCAGGTCGTCGTGCATGAGCCAGAGTTTCAGAAGCACATCCTGTACGATGTCTTCCGCATCCGCCGCATTGTCGGAATATCGCTCTGCCACTGCCGTCAACGTTGGCCGCAAGCGTTTAGCTTCATCTTGAAACGTTTCTTGTGTCATCTGCCTATATTACGCATCACATCGAGTTTTGTGACACAAAATTGCAAAAAAAATCTCGACGACTGATAAATTCATGAAAAAAATAACATTTGTCCTCTTTAACTTCCCCTTTAACTTCCCCTTTAACTTCCCCTTTTTTACTTCCGATAGTTCAGAAAACATGAAAAAGTATGTCGAACAAATGGTGGCGTGAGTAGTTCGCGCCACCATTTGCTCGACATATCTTCCATGATTACATCGATTCTCCGCTGGGGAAGCCACCACCGCCACCGGGGAAGCCGCCACCGCCACCAGGGAAACCGCCACCGCCGGGGAAGCCACCACCTCCACCCGGGAAACCTCCGGATGGTGGACCGTTAAAGCGGCCTCTTCTACCTTCCCTTCTCTCTCCCTCGTTATTCCCGTTACCACCAAACAGATTCAGACGGTAACTGATGTGAAGCATGGCATACGACGTGATGGCGTTCACCTCGCGGTCTGTCCATCCGTTGGCATTGATGGTTCGTGAGAATGTGGACTGCTCGTGTAAGATATCATACCACTGTAGCATGACGGTCAGTTGCTTGCTACGCAGGAAACTGTGCGAGAGTTGGGCGTTCCATATCAATTCGTTGGTATTCAGTGTGGCGTCGCTATATCCTCGCCTGCTGAACATATGGATTTCTGTCGAGAGGTTGCTGCCCCAAGGAAAAGTTATCTTGGTGTTTCCTCCATACGAGAAATTCCAGGTTGTCAGGTTGTTTGATGCCTGCAGGCGGTTTTCCGTATGGGCATAGGTGGTCCTTGTGTTGAGTGAGAAACTCAGCCAACTGTTACGGTAACTCAGCGATAATTCGGGCGACAGGTTATAGGTATGTGTCACATTCCTGTCGGCAATGGAAGTGCGGTTCAAATTCACATAACCCACACGATGGTTATAGCTTCCTCTGATTGAACCACTCACATCCCATCGGTTCAAGGTGTCGAGGTTGATATTGAGGGTGGCTCCGCCGCTGATGTTCCAGTTGCCGTTGATGTTCTCTGGACGACTGACACTTCCACCAGTAGTTTCATTATAGGTAATCACATTACCGATGGCGTTGCTGGTGTGCTGAAAACTGCCGTTGGCGTTGAAACTCCAGTGGCGCTGGTTTTTGGGCACCATGACACCCAAACTGTCTTCCACCAACTGATAACGTCGTTGCATCTGGAAATTGGCATTCAGGTTGCTGGTGTACGAAGGTTTCAGTCCCGGATTACCCATCGTGATGGACAGGGGGTTCGTGTCATCGTAGATTTCCAGCAATTGGGTGATGCTCGGCTGTTGTGTCTGTCCACGCAGCGTCACCTGGAGGTTGGTCTGCTCGTTGAAACGGTAACGCAGATTCAGCGTGGGCGAAACGTTCGTCACGTTCCTGATGGTGTCCACAGGATGTCCCAAGTACTGTTGGATGTAATGGGAGCGTTGTGGCTGTATCGACACGCCCACATTCATGTTGTACTTCTGGCGCGAAATGCGTATTTGCAGGTCGATGTTCTGTCTGTATTCCGTGCGCTCAGAATAACGGCTGAGCTCTTTTGAGAGATAGGTCTCGTAGGGATTTTCCAGATAGCCGAAGAGTCGGGTCCAGTCGCGATACTCCCGCAAGACATCGCTGTATGCCTCGGCACTGAATTCCGGGAAGTCGTAAGTGGAAGGGTCGCTCTTTTGGTGGCTGTAGTTGTAGCGATAACTTGCCTGGAGGTAAATGCCCTCAAGGCCCACCATTTGGCGTCCACGTCCACTACGTCCGCCACCACCGCGTCCGCCACCACGTCCTCCTCCGAAGCCGCCGTATCCTCTGCCAAAACGTCCTTCTTGTTGTTCTCTTGGTTTGGTCTTGAAGATGTAGATGGGTTCGGTATAGGTGAAGCCTAACGACCAACTGAAGTTGTCTGAGGGCGAAATCGTGAAACGGTTGGTTTGATAGGTGGAGTCATTCCCAAAATGGTCCGCTTGCTGAAAGAGGGTCACTGCCGACAGGTTCGCGTTTTTGTTGGAACCGTCGCGAAAGTTGATGTTGGAGTTGATGGACATATTCCGTCCCTTGCTGTTCAGACGACGGAAGAGTTGGATTTGCGAACTGAGATTTTTGTTGCTGCCATAACTCATCGACTTGTTGTCTCGCCCGTTGAGAATCATGTTTTGGGTGTCGAAATAATCCATGCCTTCGTCACTTAACGGATCGAAATCAAGGTCGAAGGGATTGTCGCTGTAAGAGGCCGATTTGGAGAAGCCTCTGCCATCGTTGGTGGATATACTGAGATTGGGACGGAACGAGAGGGTGGTCAGTGAGTCGATGGTCCATTGAAGGTTCATATTTCCCGTCCAGTTGTTGTTTCTGGAATAGTTCTGGTTCAGACTGCTGGAGAAAGCGCCATTTCGGGTCATGACGAAATTCTCGGAATTGGAACGGTTCCAATCGTCAACATTCCTATGTGTCCAGGTTACACGACCGCTGATTTTCAGGTTTTTGTCGTTCTCGTAACTGATGTCGAGAGCGGCGGTCTTTGAGTGGCGAAGACCATTGTTGTTGCCTCGTCCTCGACCGCCTCTACCCGTGAAATTCCTGTCGTTCACATTGTTCGCATTGCCCATGAAGGTGTATCTCGTGGCACCCATGGGCTTCATCGCGGTGAGCCTGATACCGTACCTGCCGTCGGTGCCGATGCCCAGGTCCGGGTTCATCTGCAGACCGTTTCGGGCACTGCGTCTGGTCACGAATTCCAGCACGAAGTCGTCCTCGCCGTCATCAATGCCCGTCAGTCGCGAGTTGTCGCTCTTCTCGTCGTAGGCCTTCACCTGATCTACCACGTACGAGGGCAGGTTTTTCATCACGGCGTCGTTGTTGCCGGTCATGAAATCGCGACCGTCCATCTTGAAACGCTTCACGCTCTTGCCGTTGATGGAGACGCCCCCGTCATCTTCTATTTTTGCGCCGGGGAGGGCTTCCACGAGAGCCTCGATCACCGAGCCCTCGGGTACGCGGAAAGCGTCGGCGTTGTAGATGAGTGTGTCGTCCCTCACCACCATCTTCGGCACATTGGCCGTCACCACGGCTTCATTCAGTTGTATGGCGTCTGTCTCCAACAGGATATCGCCGAGGTCCAACCTCTGCCCGTTGGCTTTCGTCAACTTTCGTTGTTGCTCCTTGTAACCCAAGAAAGTGATTTTGAGGAGATAGGACCCCGCCTTTACCTGTGTTACTTCGAACCGGCCGTTGTTGTCCGTATATACACCTTTCACGAAAGTCGTGTCCTGTTTGCCGTTCCTGCTTCCCAAATGGTACAGTTGCAGCGTCGTCCGCGTCATGGCGGTACGGGTCTCTTTGTCAATGACCCGTCCCGTGATGGATTCTTGTTGGGCAGAAACAGACAATGCTCGCAATACGAGCATGATAATCAGAAGTGGGATGCGTCGCTTCAATTTCATAAAGGGTAGGATTTGAGTGTAATTCCTTTATTTTTTTGACGTGAACCCATCCGAAAAGTTTAAAAATGTCAAAGAAAAACCATTCATCTCACCGAAGATGAATGGAAAAGCATGGAAACAGTAAAATGGGACAGTGTCACCACAGTTTCAGCTCGGGGTGGAGTTCCATCTCTTGAAGGATCTGCTCACGGGTGAATTCAAGTTTCTCTTTTTCCAAGCGCACGTGATGCACATCATAATTGGTGACTGTTTTTTTCTCTGTGTCCACATCGCTATACACCCATGCCGAGAAAACGTTCTCGGGATGGTCGATGAAAGTAATCTGGATGAACAGACCACCGAGCATGAATGGCTCGACGTTCCCAATGACGAATTTGCCTTTCAGCAGATTCCTGTGGGGCTCCAGTTCTGCGTCTTCGATTCTCCTGTTGTTGAAGTCGTCGATATACCTGCGTAATGTCCGTATATATTCGTTGTCGAGCCAGTCCTCATCCTTGAAGTTGGCAAAACGGATGTCGTTGAGCGACTCGCCGTCGTACTCATCATCGGCAAACAGCAGACTGTCTTCTCCTGCTTCCATGCTGTCACCTTTTATGGAACTGATGCTATCTTTTGGGGTCTCGCTCTTCTCTTGTGTCTTCGTGCCGTTGCACGACAAGGTGATGCCTACTAAGAACAATACCGATATAATACTAGTTGAAACTTTTTTCATGATACACCAAATTCTTTTTTGCAAAGATAGTGCAAGGTGAGGGAAAAAACAAATTTATTTGAGTTTTTCCGAGCCGCCGCCTATCTTATGTAAAGATAAGGAAAATTCAAAAATTAAAAAATTAAAAGATTAAAAATAACTGGAATGACATGTGAGCGTAGCGAACACGAAATAATCGCAACTCTGTTGCGTCAAACAATACTGCGACCGGCAGTAAAAGGGAGCAGTACCTTAATGAATGAGCGACGGGTAGGAGCGGTTACATCCCCTCCCGATGTCGGGAGGGGCTTGGGGTGGGTAGGTACCCCTCCTTAGGCAAGGAGGGGGCGGGGTGGTTGTGAAAGTCCTTAAGCGGACAAAATCTTTAAGCAGGGGGGCAAAAAAGTCTTAACCTAATTCTCTCACAGATATCACGGAAATACACAGAAAGGGGGCACTTGTCAAACAATCGCAACTTGTTGCGTAAAATAATACTGCGACCGGCAGTAAAAGGGAGCAGTACCTTAATGAATGAGCGACGGGTGGAGCGGTTACACCCCCTCCCGATGTTGGGAGGGGCTTGGGGTGGGTAGGTACCCTCCTTAGGCAAGGAGGGGCGGGTGGTTGTGAAAGCATATCCCTTCTAGGCAAGGCGATTTAGTCCTTAAGCGGACAAAATCTTCAAGGCGGGTGGTTGTGAAAGCATACTTCCTCTTGTATGAAAGAATCATTCTTTCCCTCTCATTTTGTAACAATTTTGCCATATTTTAATAACTATATGACAAAATATTAGGATTTTTGCTTGCTATTACGCAAATTGTTCGTACCTTTGCCGCGATTTTCATAAACGATATAGTATGAGCCAACTCATCCAACCCATCGACTACAAGGCCCTGCTCGACACCAAGCAGACGGAGCAGGGCATCAAACTCATCAAGGACTTTTTCCAGCAGAACCTCAGCACCGAGCTGCGCCTGCGGCGTGTCACGGCACCCCTGTTCGTGCTCAAGGGACTGGGCATCAATGATGACCTCAACGGCGTGGAGCGTGCGGTGACGTTCCCCATCAAGGACCTGGGCGATGCCAAGGCCGAGGTGGTCCATTCGTTGGCGAAATGGAAGAGACTGACTTTGGCTGAATACAATATCGAACCAGGCTATGGTGTCTATACCGATATGAATGCTATTCGTGCTGACGAGGAACTCGATAATATCCATTCTCTTTATGTCGATCAGTGGGACTGGGAATCGGTCATCAAACCCGAACAGCGCTCCGTGAAATACCTGCACGAGGTGGTGGAACGTATCTACGCCGCTATCCTGCGCACCGAATACCTCACTTGCGAGACCTATCCGCAAATCAAACCATTCCTGCCGGAGAAGATTCATTTCATCCATAGCGAAGACCTTCTTCAGATGTATCCCGACAAGGCACCCCACGAACGTGAGGATGCCATCTGCAAGGCATACGGCGCAGTGTTCATCGGCGGTATAGGAGGAAAACTGTCGAATGGGGAGAAACACGACGGACGCGCTCCCGACTACGACGACTGGTCGACCATCGGCGAGGACGGACGCATGGGACTCAATGGCGACATCCTCATTTGGTATCCTGTCCTCGGTCGTTCATTGGAACTGTCGTCGATGGGTATCCGTGTCGACAAGGCGGCACTGTTGCGTCAGCTGAAAGAGGAGAATCAAGAAGAACGTGAACAACTGTTCTTCCATCGTCAGCTCATGGAGGGTCACCTGCCCCTGAGCATCGGCGGTGGCATCGGTCAGAGCCGTCTGTGCATGGTGATGCTCCACAAGGCGCATATCGGCGAGATACAAGCCAGCATCTGGCCCGACGACATGCGTCAGCAGTGCGAAGCCCTCGGCATGCCGCTGATATAGTGTTTAGGACTTAAGGTTTAGTGTTTTGTGTTCAGAGTATAGGAATTAGGAATTCTTCATTGATTAATTCTTCATCGCAAAGTGATCATTCAACACTCAACATTCAAAATTCAACATTCCTCTTACGACACCTCTAAATCCAGTAATGTGCTCAGGCGGTCGATGGCGGGATTCTGTTCGCGCAATTGCGCGAACTGTTCGCGTTTGGAGAGCACCGTTCCCACCTCTTCGATGGCGGCCAGGCGCACGGTGAACCGTATGTCGCCGTTGTTCAGGGCTTTCGCCATGGTGGCGCGTATGCGGCCACTGATAGCCGCCACCTGACTCTGTACGCTCTGGTTGTCCACCACCAGCTCGATATTCGGATAGTCGGTGATGCGGGGTTTCACGTTCTTCAGGCGCGATGCCAGCCCGTGCATGGGCTGGGGCATACGCATACACATCGCGAGCCATTCACGTTCCAGTTCTTCCTGCGTGAATGGCTTGTTTTCCTTGATGTCAACGCGCTCGTCCACACGCTGGTAGACTGTGTCTTTTGGTTCGTTACGCAGTTTGTCGAAAGAATGGGTGATCTGGCTCAGGTTGAGCACAGGAGGATTCACTGCCGGCCTCTGGGGTGCGGCAGGTGTTGTCGTCGCGGTGGTGGTGCTCACGGGCGCCATCGATATGGTTGGGGCGGCGGTTCCCTGGGCGGCTACCTGCTGAGCCTGCTGTTTCCGGGGTGTGGGCACCAATTTCTTGAACAGGGTTTTCAGTCTTCTCGCAGGGCGGCGCCCCGCGCTTTCGCTGTCGTCCTCCTGTGTGATCTGCGCTATCTCGATGAGCGTCAGCTCCACCAACAGCCGTTTGTTGCTGCTCTGGCGATAGTCCATGTCACAACGGTTCGTCAGCCGCAAAGCCTTGTATAGGAAACGGTCGGGACAGCGTTTGGCCTGTTCTTGGAAACGTTCGCGGTGACGCGTGCTGGTCTCCAGCAGTTTCACCGTCTTCTCGTCTTTGGCCATCATCACGTTGCGTATGTGTGCCGCCAGACCGTTCACCAGATGACCGCCGTCGAACCCTTTGGCGATCACGTCGTTCAGCAGCAGCATCACCTCGCTCACCTTGTTGTCGATGCTCAGGTCCACTATTTTGAAGTAATATTCCGCGTCGAGCACGTTAAGGTTCTCAATCACCTTGGCGTAGGTGAGGTTGTTCTGGCTGAAGCTCGCGCATTGGTCGAATATCGACAGGGCGTCGCGCATGCCGCCGTCGGCTTTCTCAGCGATAACGTTCAAGGCCTCCTCTTCGTAGGCGATACCTTCTTTCTCGGCCACCATCTTCAGGTGGTTGATGGTGTCGGCCACGCTCATCCGCTCGAAATCGTAAATCTGGCAGCGTGAGATGATGGTGGGCAGCAGCTTGTGTTTCTCTGTGGTGGCCAGGATGAAGATGACGTACGATGGCGGCTCCTCCAGCGTCTTCAGGAAGGCGTTGAAGGCGGCTTGCGAGAGCATGTGTACCTCGTCGATGATAAACACCTTGTATTTGCCTGTCTGGGGAGGGATGAGCGTCTGCTGTATCAGGTCGCGGATGTCATCCACGCCGTTGTTGCTCGCCGCATCGAGTTCAAAGATGTTCATTGACCGTTGCTCGTTGAAAGAACGGCAACTCTCACATTCGTTGCAGGCCTCACCGTCGGGTGACGGGTTCTGGCAGTTGATGGCCTTGGCAAATATACGGGCGCAGGTGGTCTTGCCTACCCCGCGCGGTCCGCAGAACAGGAAGGCGTGGGCCAGTTTGCCACTTTTCACGGCGTTCTTCAGTGTTGTGGTCAGCGACGACTGTCCCACCACGCTGTCGAAAGTCATGGGTCGGTATTTCCTGGCGGAAACGATATAATCCATAATTGGCTTTGGTTAATTGATTGAGAATGCAAAGATAGTGCAAGGTGAGGGAAAAACCAAATTTATTTGAGTTTTTCCGAGCCGCAGCCTATCTTATGCAAAGATAGTGCAAGGTGAGTGGAGAACAAAATGAACGTGTTCATTTTTTATTCCGAGATGCAGCTTATCTTATGCAAAGATAGTGCAAGGAGAGTGAAAAACCAAATTTATTTGAGTTTTTCCGAGCCGCCGCCTATTTTATGAAAAGATAAGGAAAATTATAAAAATATAAAATTAAAAGATTTAAAAAAAGGTGACACCCACCAACTGATACCCGAAGAGAGCCCCCTCCAACTCCCCCGAGGGGGAGAGAAAAAACACTCAACACTCACCACTCTACTCCCTCCCCGAGGGGAGGGATGGGGATGGGGCTTTAAAACAATACTGCGACTGGCAGAAAAAGGGAGCAGCAGTACATGTCTTTTAAACCACTACGTACAAAAGCATAGTCACCGATGTTAATGATACTGTTGGGAATGATAACGGTGGCCAAATTCCAACATAAACTGAAGCGATATTTCCCAATGCTCGTTACGCTGTTGGGGATGCTGATGGAAGTCAAGCATGTACAATGATAAAATGCCTCCTCTCCGATGCTTGAAATACTGTTGGGAATAACCGTATTCTGGCATCCCCGAAGGATGGTGTTACTTGCTGTTTCAATAATAGCGTTACAGTTTTCGCGAGAGTCATACACGGTGTTTCCGATTTCCACTTGAATCGCAGTCAAATCAGAACAGCCGACGTATTTGTAACTCACTGTTTACCAATTTGTTTTAATCAATACGGTAGAAAAGTGATTGCGTAGATTCTATAGATGCAGGAAAAGATGATGATTTAACCGTATTTAACTTTTGTAAATCACAAAAATAGAGATAGTGTGCAAATTTTGTGCAGGAGTTATTCTCGCAAGGTAAAACTCTGACTATCTCCGCTCTTTTGTTGTCTACAAGGTACAAAAACTCTTAATAATCTCAAAATAACACATTCATAAGTATCATATTTGAATGAAAGTTCTTATGTTGTCGATTATTTTGTGTATCTTTGCGTTCAAATTAAAGATATTTGCAAATGAAAGATTTGAATCGTATTAAAGTTGTACTCGTTGAGAAGAAGCGAACAGCGAAGTGGCTTGCTGAGGAATTAGGCAAAAACCCTGCTACTGTTAGTAAGTGGTGTACCAACGTTTCCCAGCCCGACTTATACACATTAGACAAGATTGCAATATTGCTTGACATTGACAAACGAGAACTTATAACTGGTAAAGAATAAAATGACAGATATTATACAAATTCAAGAATCAGAGTATGATGCAATTCTGCGACAGGCTGTCGCAGTTATTGATAGGACAAGAGCAATGGTGGCAACAACGGTGTGTTCAGCTATTGGTACTGCCCATTGGGAAATAGGGAAATTGCTTCACGACAAGAAATTAGAAAGCAAACATGGTAGTGGTGTCGTCAACCGCTTATCCTATGATTTGAAAGAACGTTATCCGCAGATGGGCGTTTCTCCAAGAAACCTATGGGACATGAAGAAATTCTATGAACGTTTCTGTGATAGCGAGCCAAAACTGCGACAGGCTGTCGCAGTTTTACCTTGGGGGCATACTCTGACCTTGATGCGCAAGTTTGGTGAAGATGATAATACCATATTATATTATGCGCAGGAGATTACATCTAAAGGTTGGAATCGCGAACTTCTATCCAGTGCAATCTCTTTGCAAATACACAAGAGAAAGAATGAGCCGTCAGACAACAACTTCGAGCAGACATTACCTGCCACACAGGCAATGTTTGCCAATGAGGTGTTCAGAAGCGGTTACAATTTGGGATTTCTTGGCGTTAAAGACCCCATCTTAGAAACAGAACTTGAAGCCCGATTGGTAGAAAAGGTTAAGCAATTTCTTTTGGAACTTGGCAAAGGGTTCACGTATATTGGCAATCAATACGTACTCGAATACAATGGAAAGCGGAGCAAGGTTGATATGCTTTTCTTCCATCGTGGTCTGCACTGTCTTGTAGCTATTGATTTGAAGATTGGCGAATTCAAGCCAGAATATGCAGGTAAGATGAACTACTACCTATCATTGCTTGACCGTTTAGAACGTAGAGAAGACGAAAACCGTTCTATCGGTATCATTCTATGCGCCGAGAAAGATCGAGTGGAAGTTGAATTGGCATTGGAAGAAATGGGCAAACCTATTGGTGTTTCTGATTATCAACTAATTGTTCCTCAGGAAGAATTAAAGAAAATAGTAGCAGAAGAAGTTGAGGCTTTTGGAAAAGAACTTCCTCTTATAACTGAAACGGAGGAGGGGCCAAAGCAAGAAAGACAATAACACGACATTTAATAAAGATATAGTGAATGTATGAAACCAGATTCAATATTATATTATCCTCATATCGAATTCCAAAATGTGGCGTGGGTTAAGTCCAGCTTGTTACTTTGGAACCATGTTTATCGAATTGTCCCAGAAGGTTATGTTCCCAATGATAGTGATGATATCAAAGCATTGATTGATGAAGACTTGGTTAGGAACATCAAGTTGGATGACAAGGATAGAGAGGATACATGTGATGAATTCCTGAGACTCTGTGATAAAATAGAGAATCATATGCCTGCGGGGCTTATTTCCTCGGATGAAGATAGAATTCACCCTGGTAAAATTGACAACAGGCTATATCCTTATCTCGATTTGATTGGAGATTATTTTATTGACGAAAACAAATGGCTCCATTTATCAAAAGAACTTGCAAGAGGGTATATGTTCAAGTTGTCGCAAGTGGTTGCAAGAATACGCAATCTTAACAGAGGTACAGATGATTTGGATGCATGGTCAATTAATCCTTATTTCTGTGAAAATGCAAACTTCGGTGAGTTTCTTCAGGATCCTACGGCCAAAGGCTTTTTCTGTTCTGTTACATTAGAGGATATCGTGCCTCAAAATATAGGAGAAGTAAGCGCTCGAGCACCTTCTCCCCAAGAAGATTCGTGAAGACCGTGACGCACACGCTGTCGGCGTCTCGGGACACCGTCTTGACAAGCGAGCCCGCGGGGTAGTACAGGAAGGAAGTGTTCTCCGGCAGCGTCAGGTTGAAGGTTCCGTCCTCGGGAGCCTCGTAGTGGAGCACCCCGTCGGCGAGGGTGTTGGCGAGGTATGCCGTCCCGTCCCGCCTGCCCGCCTGCCGCCATGCGTCGCCGGCGATATCGACCGAGGTCACCCTGTCGAGGGCGTCGTAGTGGTTCTCGGTGAAGCCCCCGCCGTCCGTGTAGAAGCCGTAGGAAGCCGTCTGGATGTCGCTCTCGCCCATATAGCCGAGGCCGCTGCCCGGCACGGGGACGTACCTGCGCCTCTCTCGTCCCGAGCCGTCGTATGTCGTCAGGGTGCATGCCGTCTGACCCTGCGACCCCACAGTGGCGACGGCGACGGTCGGACGGCCCAGCCCGTCACAGTACTGCACGGCCTCGAGGGAGTCCGTCCCTTGGGCGTTGAGCATCGTCACGGACTTGACGAAGTTGCGCGAGGTGTCCTGCGCCCGGGCGGGGCAGGGCAGTGCC
>JAFYJN010000070.1 GCA_017538105.1 Prevotella sp.
GTGCCGATGAGCATTGGTTCCAAGTTCCAAGTGGATGTATCTTAGATACAACATTGAGCAAGGCGACGAATACACAATGAAAAAACACGACAAATTTTTGTCGCCTTTTCCGTTCAATCTAGAAAAGAAAATGGAGTGAGAAAACCATTTTTCCGCTCCAATTTCCTCATTTTTCACATCCGAAATTGTCACATGTGGTATCTGAGGCGCTCATAGCTATGCTTTGACCCGCTCACTTGTGGCATCTGACGCCCTCATATGCCACATCTGACAAGCTCATTCCATAGCTTTGACCGCCTCATTGCATAGCTTTGACAGGCTCGTCAAATGTCAAGAAAATGGAACTAATTGATTATCAACACGTTCCAAAAATGCTCATTTTCCGCATATTTGCCCACGAAGAACATTTTTTTCAGAAAACGAGCCTTCTCGTGGCACCAGATTTCAGAATTTTCTTGACAATAGAAGGAATTGCTCCTAAGTAGTGGTATTTGCCAATGTCTCCGTTTCATTATGCTTACAAAACGGTATCACAAATGTTCCAATTCATAGTAAAAAACGGCATTTGCGACTCCATTTTCTGCAACATGACATGCCGTTTGACCGAAAAGTACCTCCAAATGAGATGATGATGTTGAATTTCAAAACCGCATAAATGTACGCAAAACGTAGAAAAAGCATTGAAACAAGCATTTCTCGCATGCATTTTGAAGCCTTTTAGAGGAAAAAACAGCATGTTTTTGTCCTTTTTATAGGTATTGAATCACGAGTGCAGAACATTAGTCGGATTGTATCCCGTTGATAATCAGCCCTTTAGATGAATTCTAAGAAGGACAAGCGTTCCTGTTCCAGTTGTTCCAGTTATTTTTTAAGGGTATCCATTTTCCCTTATATACTATATAACTATATATATATCAATTAGTTATATAATCTTTAGAAGGAGGTTGTGTTCCATGTTTTTTAATTGGAACAATTGGAACTGGAACGCTCGGTCGTGTTTACTTATCTCTCTACGAGGCCCTTCAATGCCCTGCGAATTTCGCCTATTACCCTGCTGGCAGAGCCCTCTATCATACTTCCTACAACAATTTTCCATGGGGTATGGAGCTGGAGAATCTGCAACTTGTTGATTTACAAATGTTTTCATTTTTATTCTGTTCGTGTATTTTCCATAGGAAAGAGATACATCTTTCGATAATTTGTCGTATCTTTGCATCGAAGATGAGATAATAGGCTGCAATTTATGCACAGAAAAGTTTGGTACATATTTATAGTAGGCTTTCTGTTGGTTGCCAATAGTTGCAAACAGCAAGATCAGCATCCTCTAACAGCGAAGGCTTGTCTGGAGGAAGCAGAGACTGCTTTGGCCAACGACAGCATTCGTCTGGGTGAGACCTTGCTACGCAAGACCATTCGTTTGGCGGAAGAAGCCAAGGATTGGCACACCAATTACATCGCGTACCAGCGGTTGGCTGAAGCCTTGTCGCAGAGCAACCCTGAGGAGGCGTTGCGGTTGATGAAGAAAGCCCTGACCATCTATGAACAGCATCCTGACGATGAGCGCAATCATGTCATGCTGCTCGACTATGCAGGCACTTACGCCGCACAAGTGGCATTTAACACGGAGGGACCATTCGACGAAGCACTCGATTTCATCCATCGTGCATACGATATCGCAGAGAAAAACCAGATGAAGAACCTGATGTGCCAGACGCTAACCAGCCTTGCCAACATCGAATGGGCAAAAGAAGATTATCGTCAGGCTGTCAACTATGCTCGTCAGGCAAAATCCCTCCCCCTACGGGGGGGAGACGGAGGGGGGCTTGCCAACCTACTGCCTGGCACATTACAGGTGCTCGCCCGCAGTTACCTCAGCCTCAACATGCTCGACTCGGCGGAAACCGTCTATCGGCAGATTGAGCCTGGCGACGATGTCCATATGGCTTATATCGTGCAGAGCAATCTCGCCAAGATTGCGCTCCGACGGATGGGCGCCACAAAGGTGGAGGATGATATCGATGAGGCTTTCGAGCAAGTGGAGGACTTCTACTATAAGGCACTCGAACAGAAGGATCAGTACTATCAGGAGACGTTGCGTCAGGAAATGGAGAACCAGCAATTGGAATACCGTTCAAAGATGTACGCACGTACACTCCTCACTGTATTGATTGCTTCGCTCATCGTCATTCCGGCGATAGTGTTGATAGCTCGGTATAGGATGCGGGCGCAACGTCAGGAGAAACTTCAGTTACAGCAGGAGGCAGAGCATCAGAAGACCCTTCTGCATCAAGCAAACGAAGTGGTGGCTTTCCTGCAGAACTTCATCCTTGAACGTACGGAGGTGATGAAGAAACTCCAAGGCCAAAGTGGCGATTCGCTCATCACCCTCAACTCTCATGAATGGAGCGAGATAGAACGCACACTCAATGCCATCGACAACAACCGCTTTGCCCATATTCGTGAGCAGTACCCCAATATGACGGAAGACGACATCCGCCTGTGCATCCTCACCCGTCTCGGCCTCAGCAACCGCACCATCGGCAACATCTACTGCATCACCATCTCGGCTGTTCAGCATCGCAAACTCAAGCTGAAGAAGGACGTGTTTGGAGAGAGTAATCCCGACATTACGCTGGAGCAGATACTGAATAATTGACAATTGAAAAATAAAAAACTGACAGATATGAAACGACTATTATTATTAATCTTGGTTTTCTTGCCTATATTGGCAAGTGCCCAGACAGCATCGGACGTGCAGAACAGCGGCTGCCTTAACAAGACGCAAGAAGAAAAGAACCCTACGATAGTTTTGACCAAAGAGGGCAGTGTATTGTCTGTGCAGTTGCTCAATTACGAAAGTTATGACGCAGCGACCGACTTCAACGTGACATCCAGCATAAGCAACGATGACCCCTATTCAGTAACTATCAACGTAGCTCCCATTATTCCCGGAGGTATGCAAGTGGAATGGGATTGGGTTTGCCTGTTCAACGTGTCGTTTACGATACGTGATTTGGAACCTAACAGATTCTATTTGAACTGCTGGTGGTATAAAGGAATGGTAGAACTGACGGAAGGGGAGCCGATGGTACTGGAATACAAGATAGAGAATGTAAACATAGACGGTATCAGTTTCAAATTGCTAAAAGTCATGCATAAAGCTATGCTGATGAGATGGACGACGACAGAAGAGGAATTGAACATTCCTTCGGAAGTGAACTATGAAGGCGAGACTTATACCGTAATGGGTATCGATAAGGATGCTTTTTGGAATTTAGATCATGCGACCAAGGTGACTATCCCAAAGACTATCAGGAGTATGAATCTTGACTCTGACAACAGCATTTATGCCAATCCTTTCCGTGAATGCAAGTCCTTAAAATGGATAGAAGTAGAAGATGGTTGCTCTTTGTTCAGTTCTGATGACGGAGTGCTCTTTGCAGAAGACAATACAATGCTCTTAGGCTACCCTATTGCATCATCAAGAGAAACCTACACCGTGCCAGAATGTGTAACCAAAATTCGAAGCGGTGCATTCCACCACAATATGTATTTACGAAAGTTGGTGATACCAGAAGGAGTAACAAACTTAGGCTGGCATTTATTCAATGACACCAAAAGTCTGGAAGAATTATATATCAGAGGAGTCATTGAGCCCGAATGCATGAGCGATTTGTTTGGCGGTATGGATACGAAGGTTGCCGTTTATGTGCAGCCTTCTGAAGTGGAGAAGTTTAAGGCCGTCTATAAAGGACCGGTATATCCTTTGCCAGACGACACGGATGATTCCGACTATCTTCCCTTAGTGGAGGAAAGCAAGCATTGGCATGTGGTTCGTTCAACTTCTGGCCCAGACCATGTATATGAAGTGGAGTTCTATCTTCCATCGGGCATAGAGGAAATATACGGTAACAACTATTACAAGATGAAAGTTAACATCAAAAACACCGTATTTGAAACGTATTTATTACGTGAGGAAGACCGCAAAATATATATCTTCGACGCTGATAGGCAAGAGGAATATCTGATGTTCGACTATTCTTTGAAGGAAGGAGACACCTATGAGACCTATTCATATGAAGAGCAGAAGATGGTGACCTACAAAGTGTTATCTGTGGGCGATTATACGGAAGGGCCTCAGGTGAAATGTTATCGTGATGATGAGCAAGCAAACAATGGGACAACACAATACCGCTATCTGCGGAAATGGACTGTTTGCCGCACAGATAACGAGATGCTTCAAAAAACATGGATAGAGGGTGTAGGCTCTCTCGAAGGGCCATTGGCAAACCTCTACGATGAACGCCCTATCTCTTCCGTGAGTTATCTGGCCTATGTGCAGTATAACGAAAATGATTATCTTTACCTGCCATTCACCATCAATGATGTTTTTGGTCAAGTTCATGGCTGCAATCTGCCCAAAGGTAAAGAAGACTATTTTGATTGGGAAGACTGGCATCATCAGCTATCCTACGAACTGGAAGGCGACCGCTTGCATGTATATGGAAAAGCGATTTTAAATTGCGGATCAAACTACTATGCTTGCTTCATTGAGGAACAAACCGATGACCCTTTGGTTCACAAACTTCATTTTGAAATGCAAGGGTTTGGGCCATCAGCCAATTGCATGGGCCTCTACGAAACCGACTTCTATGTCTCTGGTTTCGACCCCAATATCAACTATATCGTTATAGATAATCTTGAAGATGAGCATCCTGTTATCAACAAGATGGCTTATCGCCCAATGATTGAAGACGGCAAAGTGTGGGTTGTAAAGGTCGTTTCTGATGGATGGCCAACAGAGGAGTGGATTGAATACTATTATTTCGATGGTGACACCATCGTAGATGGACAGGCTGCCAAACGGATGCTATGTGACAGAACGGCTTCGAGGCAGGATACAAATGGAGAATATGTTGGAGCCTGGTATGAGCAGGATAAGAAAGTATATTTTGCAGGCAACGGAAAACAGCAGTTTGAATTGCTCTATGACTTCACGCTCTCCACAGGCGATAAA
>JAFYJN010000071.1 GCA_017538105.1 Prevotella sp.
TGCCCGCCGGCTATTGTCCAAACTTCCAAACTCCTATACTCCCAAACTCCCAATCCTAAACCTTCAAATCCTCAGGCTCATAGATGAAATAGCCGGGTTCTGAGGGGTGGTCGAGCACCATGTATTCGGGATTTTCCTTTCGGAGCATCCATACGATGAGGACATCGCCCATGGCTCCGGCGATGAAGAAGATGCCGAAGGCAAGCAAGGGTATCCAACCGATGATGATGGCGATGACGGAGGGAATGATACCCAATACAAGTAATGGCATGAGACAGGCCACCACATAGGGCCGGATGCGCATCGGCTCGTCGCAATGGGTATAGGGTGTGAGCATCTTCCATATCACGCCATAACTGATGGCGCGAAAACCCCGTTTGGCATAGCACGCCCATGTGATGCCGTGGATGAGTTCGTGGACAACGATACCCACCACCATGATGCCCATGATGATGCACCAGTCGACGAGGAACTGCCACGACGGCGCATCGCCACCATAACGAGCGGAAAAACTATGGGCGATGTAATCCCACCCCCAAACGAGGAAGAAAAGGCCACCAAAAAGTATCAGCGCTCCCAAAAGCACCATCAAAGCCACTTTGTTGGCTTTGACGATGTCGATGGTCATCTTACGCCGTCGCATACCTGGCAATTCAGGAATCTCTGTCTGTTTCATGGGTATAATGTTACTGTTTCCACTCTTTGATGAGCTGGGAATTAAACACTCAGTTTGGGTTCGGGAATATCCTTTCCCCGACAGAAGCGGTGCACTATCTGGCGGTCATCGCCCAGGTAGACGTATCGCTCCAGACGGTGGACAAGTGAGTACTCCGAAGGATACAACACGGAATCGTCGATGACCAGCGCGTCGAAATCATATCCGGGTTCGAAACTGCCCACCTTGCCGAAGAAACTGCCTGCCGACTTGGTAGCAATCCAGAAGACCTCAGGCAATGTTAGGAAATGCTTATTGTTATCGTGCCGATAATGCATCTTACTCACTTGAATCGCATAGACCAACATACGGAACATGTTTAGGTCGTGGCCACCACTGATGTCACTGCCCAGTCCGATGGGCAGTCCCTCATCGAGGAAAGTGCGCACGGGTGCCATTCCCGAAGCGATGTTGAAGTTCGAGGTGGGACAGTGAGCCACCATCACACCGTTGCGCTTCATCAGTTCCAGTTCGTTGCCTCTCGTCCAGACGCAGTGAGCCATGATAGTTGGCACCTGTCCGAAGAGACCGTAGCGGTTGTAGGCATCGCCATAGCTCTCGCTGTCTGGCTCCAGCTCGGCCACCCAAGCTATCTCCGACGTGTTCTCCGACAAGTGCGACTGTACGGGTAGCTTGTATTTGTTGGCCAGTTCACCACAGGCTTTCAGCAACTCCGGAGTACACGACGGAACGAAACGCGGCGTGATGATAGGACGTACCAAAGCGTCGGGTCGGTTGAACTCGGCTATCAGTCGTTCGTTGCCCTCAATGGCGGCCTCTACGTCTTCAGAGAGGTTATCGGGACAGTTGCGGTTCATGGCCACCTTGCCAACCAGTGCCCCCATGCCGACCTCCTCATACATCTTCATCAACAGGCGGGTGCTCTCGGTATGTATGGTGCCGAAAACGCAGCTGCGCATGGTGCCGAAGAGCCACTGCGTATGCAGGAAACGGCGATACATACGCTCGGCATAATTGACATCGGCATACTTAGCCTCCTCCGGGAAGGTGTAGTGCTGGAGCCAAGGCAGCAGTTCCAAATCCATGGCCATGCCCTGGTTATGCACCTGTGGCGCATGCACATGCATATCGTTCATGGCAGGTATCAACAGACGATCGCCGAAATCGACAACCTCTGCATCCTCACTGTCTAACGAAGCCAAATCTGACGACACCCCTGACACACGCCCGTCGGCATCCACGGCGATATAGCCGTTCTCCAACTCCTCAAAATGGCTTTTCTCCTTCGTAAAAAGGATGTTGGCCTTATATATTTTCTTTTTCATCAGCTACGATTATTAAGTGTCGGTTATGTTACGAAAAATAGAAATTTTGAAAACCAGGACAAATATAAGAAAAAACTTGTTATTATAAAAATAAAAACGACATAATTGTCAGGGAAACTATCGAAAAGCGACATCTTCCGACTGTTACGAATTATATAATGTGGGTTAAACTTCGTTAAGCCGTTTGGCCGTTCCGACATGAAACATTACTTTTGGGGCATGATACGAACAATTCTGACCATTTTCGCCCTGTTCGGAGTGGCTGTCGTGAGCCAAGCCCAGGATACGCCCACCATCCAGGAACAGCCATCCACGTCGACTGCCATGCCTTATGTGGAGCCGTCGGAAAGTGTTATGGGCACCGAAGGCCTGCGCTCGTCTTTCGAACCATTGAGTGGCGAGGAGGTGTATTTCGGTGACTTCAGTCCGACACCCGACTCATTGGCTCTGCCACGACTGACCACCCATGGCCATGTGATGCCCATCGGACACTTTCCCTACATGTGGGACGGCATGTGGAGCTGGGACCTGCATGAAGGACTGAACGCCACAATCGGCATGAGCGTGATGGCACAATTCGGCAAACACGCCCGCCACGGTGCCGGCTTCGGACAGAACGTGGCACTGATGTATGCTACGCCACTGAGCAAAAATCTCTCATTTGCCGTGGGAGGCTACTTCAACCGTATGTCATGGTCGCATGACAGTTACCACGATGCGGGTATCACCGCCATGCTCGGCTACCGTTTCAATGAGCATTGGGAAGGGTATGTCTACGGACAAAAAAGCATATCGTCGAGTCCTTCCATCCCCTACCCTCTTTACGACAGGCGGGCTGTCGGCGACCGCCTCGGAGCCGCCGTGCGTTATAACTTCAATCCCAGCATGAGTATTCAGGTGTCGGTGGAAACAGACCGCAAGCCCCGGCAAGACAACTTTCATGATCCTCGCCGGGGCATGCCGCCAACCCCACCAGATAAAGGAAGATAGAAGAAGTTAAAGAGAGATAGAAGAAGATAAAGGACAATTGACTTTTATCTTCTTCTAACTCCTTTTAAATAGTAAGGTATCTCACCCTATGGGTTCCACCACTTCCGTAGTGTCGTAATCCTCCATGATGTCCGACTTCTCCGTCTCTCCTCCGGCAGAGGCTCTTGTGAGGAGGAAAGCAAGAACACCCAAAGCGATAACCAACAACACGGCGATGATTATCAGCGGCAATCGACTGCGTTTCCTTTCCTGCACTTCAACGACAGGCTGTGCATAACCCATAGGCGGCTCCACAGCCGTCACCTCACCCACCACTTCATAAACGGGAGGTACGATTCCCTGATCATCGGTGTCTCTGTCATCATCGGAATCAGCATCTTCACGCATGAAATTCTTCAGATTTTCTATGGTGCTGCGGTCGCTGCGACGCAGACGCATGGCAGCGGAAACGGCCATCCGCGTACTCCAACGGAAATTGGCGGGCAACTCCGCCATGCCTTCGCTCAACCTGTTGATAGAGGGGGTGGGCACCTGGCCGGTGAGCAGGTAATAAAGTGTGGCGCCCAGGGCGTACACATCGGTTTCAGGAGAGAACTTGCTCACACCGCCAGCATTATATTGTTCGGGAGGAGAAAAGCCCTCACTCACGCCAATGGGCGTGGTACTCGTCTGACCGCCCGTTTTCTCATCATAGTTTTTGGCCAGTCCGAAGTCGATGAGCACCGGTTGCCCATCGCTGCGTAGCATCACATTGCTCGGTTTGATGTCGAGGTGGTTGACCTTAGATTCATGCACACACTCCACTGCCGACAATAAAAGATTGAAATATTCACGGGCCTTTTGCTCGGGCAATGGTCCCTGTGCCTGCACTAGGTCGGTCAGCGACTGTCCGCCGAGATATTCCATGACGTAATAGGCCGTGTTGTTTTCCTCGAACACATCATATACCTTAACAATATTGGGATGTTGGAAACGCTCGATGGTACGCGCCTCCTTGAGGAACTTCTGTTTGTAGCGTTCCACCATGTCGCGGTTGCCCTGTGTTCCCAGAGTCACCTGCGTATGGTTGGACTGCCTATCGCAATAATCTTTCATGAAAAATTCCTTCACGGCAACCTTGCGCAATGGCGTGCCTGAAGGGGCCATCTCCTCGGCCAGATAGGTAATACCGAAACCGCCTTGTCCGAGCGACTTGACGATACGGTATTTTCCATTCAACAATAAAGTGTTTGACTGAAGCAGCATATTTTTTATACAAGTTGATGAGTTGACAAGTTGAGAAGTTGATGAGTTGACGGATTGCCTCCACTAGAAGGCATCCGCCATGAGCGTGGTATCGTCGGCAACGTCATCCACCGACGGTGCCATGCCATCGGCTTGGTCGGCAACGAGTGATTCTTCTGGCGCCGGCATCCCGTCGGCAACAGTATCGTCAACGGCATCGGCAACCACCTCCGCCGTCTCGCCCTCCACCACCGGTTCCTCTAGCGGCTCCGCCATCACTTCCACCTGGGCAAGGGGTAGGTCAGCGTCGCCGTCGACCTGAAAGGGCAGGTCATCGGTCGACAATACCGAGGTCACCTCAGGCATGTCGAGGGTATCCACCCAAAAGGGGGCGTCATCAGCGATACCTTCCACATCGAGCATGCCCTCGCCCTCCATCTGCACCACAGCAGAAGAGCCGAACACCGCTTCAGCACTGAAGTTGCTGGTCCCATCCATTCCGAGGACCTCGACCGTCTGGTCATCAAATAGATCCATGTTCTGATTTTGTCTCATCTGTTCCATTGTCATTTTGTTAAAGACACAGCTGCTTTGTCATGTCGGTGCAAAGATAATGAAGAAAACAGCATGTGCAAAGGGTGACGATGCTTATTACACGAAAACGGCATATTAAAGTATGAAATTCAGGAAGCCGCTCCCGCCATCAGGTCTTTCAAGCGTTTGAGGGCATCTTTCGACACCTCCAGCTGCAAATAGAAATGTTTGGAGTCGCTGAGCACGAGTTTCTGTTTAAGCGTGTTCACCAACAGGATAAAGCCGATGTTGATGATATGGCGTTTGCCGATACGCAAGAACATACGCGCATTTTCGCCCAGCTGGTCCACCAGTGTTTTCTGCATCTGTCCCAGATTCATTCCCACGGAACACCTCAGTTTATTGGCGAGCACTATCGATGTGTAGTTGCCGTCGGCCTCGAAATACACGATATTACGCACATCGAGCCGAAGCATCTCATCACGTGAATTGAAGAGGATAAAATTTTTAGACATATCTTGATTGGTTACTGATAATCATTCGTTTGCTGCCATTGCCGGATAGGTTCCGACGTCCCGCCCCTCAACTGCCGCAGGGTGAAGAAGAGGATAGGCAGCGTGAGCATGAACGAGAGCACGTCGCAGACAGGCTGGCATATCTCCACGCCCAGCAGGCCGTATGCCTTGGGCAAGACGAGGATGAGCGGGATGAAGAACAGTCCCCGGCGTGCCGCCGCAAGGATATTCGCCCGCCATGGCATCCTGATGGTTTGCAACAGCATGTTGCTGTGCATGGTGAGAGCTCCCAAGGGGTAGGCAATGAGTTGCCACTTGAATGCCTCCGTTCCCACGCGGATGACCTCGGGATCGTCGCGGAAAACGGCGATGGTGGGTTCCGCGAAGAGCCATCCCGCAGCCGTACACAGACAGAGGAAAGCCGTTCCCACGGCCGTGGTGAACCAGAACGCCTTCTTCACCCGTTCATGGTTGCCCGCCCCGTAGCAGAAACCGCAAAGCGGTTGGAATCCTTGTCCCAGGCCAATGATGACGGAGAATACCACAAAGGTAATCCTTGTCACTATCGACATCGCCGCTATGGCTGCGTCGCCGAACGTGCCCGCCGCCACATTGAGCATGATGGTGGCAATGCACCCTACCGACTGCCTGACGAGCGAGGGCGTGCCGCCCGCCACAATTTCCTGTACATAACGCCATTTGAAGGAGACCATGCGCCAATGAAGGCGGATGCTGTCGCACCGTCGGTTCATGATGATCAACAGGAGCAGGCCGCATGTTTGGCTGACCACTGTCGCCACGGCGGCCCCGGCCACTCCCCAGCCGAAGGCGAAGATGAATATCGGATCGAGGGCTACATTGATGACCGCCCCACTGACCACCCCCACCATGGCATACAGGGCATTGCCCTGGAATCGCATCTGGTTGTTGAGCACCAGGCTAGCCGTCATGATTGGCGCCCCAAGGAGTATGATACCCATGTATCTCTCAGCATAGGGCAAGATGGTGGGTGTACTACCCAGCATCACCACAATCGGCTTCAGCAGACATTCACCGACAATGGCAATGATGACTCCAAAGAGTATGGCATAAGCCATCCCCGTGGAAGCCATGTGTTGTGCAGCCTGTTTGTTTTTGGCACCAAGCTGGCGCGCCATGAAATTTCCCGCGCCATGACCGAAGAAGAATCCCACGGCATGAATCATGGCCATGACCGCAAACACCACTCCTACCGCCGCCGTCGACTGCGTGTCAATCTGTCCGACGAAGAATGTGTCAGCGATATTGTAGAGGCTGGTGACGAGCATGCTGATGATGGTCGGCACCGCCATTTGCCCGATGACTCTCGGAATGGGAGCGGACGTGAGGAACGTGTAGTTGTCCTGTCGGTGTTGCATGGGTCACGCCGCTGTGCCGTCAGCCGATGAGTATTTGCACGATGCGCTCGGCAGCCCGTCCGTCCCAGCGGTCGGGAATGCCACACGTTTTCCACTCGCCACGCGCCATCTTTCCCATGTTCTCTGCCAACAGTCCCGGGTCTTCACCCACGAGGACGTTCGACCCCACGGTCACCGTCTCGATATGCTCGGTATAGCTATTGAGCGTGATGCAGGGAACGCTATTGAATGTAGCCTCCTCCGCCACGTTGCCCGAGTCGGTGACGATGCCCAGGGCATGGGCTGTGAGATAGCCGAAGTCGAGATAGCCAAACGGTTCGGTGATGATGACATCCGGCTGCGGAAGTTGGTTATTGATATCGCTGACGACCGCCGCCGCCAGTCCACGCAGGGGAGCCACGATGGGAATGCCATTGGCATTTTCGACCATAACTCTCACCATTGCCTTGAGGTTGTCCTTGTCGGCGATGAGCGCCTTGCGGTTGAGCGTGAACACGATATATTGTCGGTCGCGCAGTCCCAACCGTTCCATGCAGTCAGGTTTGGTCCATCGGTTATGGTTGAAACGCAACGAATCCATGAGGATGTTGCCCACCTTGTATATCTTCGACAGGTTGGCCCCCTCGCGTGTGACGATGTTGGAAGCGCCGTCGCCCGCCGTGAAGAGCAGGTCGGACAGTCCGTCGATGACCAACCGGTTGATTTCCTTGGGCATACGGATATCGAAGGACCGCGTGCCCGCCACGAGATGGGCCAGGCGAACGCCTTGTTTCTTCGTCACGATGGCAGCCGCCATGGTCGAGGCGAGGTCATCGACCACAATGACCACGTCTGTCGGGTGACTCAGCAAGTATTGCTCAAACTCACCCATCACCCGTCCCGTTATCTCGTTCAGGCTGGCGCTATCGACACCGAGGAACACCGTCGGTGGAGCTATCTGCAAGTCGTTGAAGAGCGACGGCTCCAATGTAGGGTCATCATTCCGTCCGGCATAGACGAGGGTGTAATGAATGTCAGGGCGCGTGACCCGCACCTTTTCGACAGCCCTGATGATGGGAGCCACCTTTACGAAATTAGGCCTTGCGCCCGCAACGATACAGATGTTCATGTCATTCCGACTTGAAAAGATCCTTGATACCTCCGATGCTGCCAAGCAGGTTCGTGGCCTCGTAAGGCAGGTAGATGGTCTTGGCCTGCGGGCCCACGGCCAGCTGCTGCATCATCTGAATATATTTCTGGGCGAGGAGGTAGTTGGCGGGGTTAGTGCTCTTACCCACCGCCTCTGTGATTTTCTCTATGGCAATGGCCTCAGCTTCGGCCTTGCGGATACGGGCCTGTGCCTCACCCTCTGCCTGCAATATCTGCTGCTGCTTGAGAGCCTCGGCACGGTTGATGGTGGCAGCCTTCTCACCCTCCGACTGAAGGATCTGCGACTGCTTGTCACCCTCACTGGTGAGGATGGCGGCACGTTTGTTACGCTCGGCCTGCATCTGCTTTTCCATAGCCATGAGCACGCTCTGCGGCGGCGTGATGTCCTGCAGCTCCACACGGTTCACCTTGATGCCCCATTTGTTGGTGGCATCGTCGAGCACGGCACGAAGTTTGGTGTTCACCGTGTCGCGCGAGGTGAGCGTCTGGTCGAGCTCCATCTCACCGATGATGTTACGCAGGGTGGTCTGCGTTAGTTTCTCGATGGCGTTGGGCAGGTTGTTGATCTCGTAAACGGCCTTAAAGGGATCTACAATCTGGAAATAGAGCAGCGCGTTGATCTGCATCTGGATATTATCCTTGGTAATCACGTTCTGCTTGTCGAAGTCGTACACCTGTTCACGTAGGTCGATACTGTTGCTATATACATATCGGCCGCGTGTAAGCGTGATGATGTTCTTTGCCGCGTCAATGAACGGGATGATGATGTTTACACCAGGCTTGAGCGTGGCATGGTATTTACCCAGACGCTCAATGATGCGCGTTTCAGACTGTGGGATGATGACCAATGTTTTTTTGGCCAGGATGATAACCAAAATAATGAGGGCTATCAATACGATGGTGGTAACGGAAATGGAGTTCATATTTTTATAGTTGACAAGTTAACAAGTTATTTGCTCAGAAGTCCCAATCTTAATTCTTAACTTTTCTCTACGGTGATGATAATACTCTCACGGTCGACGATACGCACGTTGGTACCTTTCTCTATGGCTGCGCCGTCCACCGACTTGGCTTTCCAATCATCGCCGTCTAATGCCACACGACCGTAACCGCCGGCCTCGATAGTCTGACTCACCGTACCTTCACGCCCGATGATGGCATCGGCATTGCTCACACGGTCCTCATCCTTCCGGTGCAGGAAACGCAGGGCTACGGGACGGAACACGTACAGACAGATGAGTGTCACCACGGCGAATGACAACAACTGGACGACAAAGCCACCGCCGAGCGCCGAGGCGAGCGACCCGCCGAGAGCACCGATAGCAAAACATAGGATGAAGAGGTCGCCACTGCCCAATTCAAGAATCAGGCACAAGACACTCACAAGCACCCATACCAGCCAAATCTTATCAGAAAAGAATTCTATCATAGTTTATTTGTTTTTTATCTTTAATAGGGAGTTAAAGTGGAAGTTAATTCGCTTCGCTCATGGGAGTTAAAGGGGAAGTTAAAATGGACATTACTCCGCCTACGACTTTTACTCTTTTACCTTTTTACTTTTTTCCCTTTCCCTGCCATTCATCTCCCCTCCCTTGGGGAGGGGTCGGGGGCGGGAATTTTACTTAATTCTAATCGTTCCCTGCGTTTTGGTGCCTGCTGGGGTTTGGGTGGTACCTGTTGACACACCTTGTCCTTGGTTATAGTATTTCAGCGCCTCTGGCAGGTGTTTCTTGATGTCGGCAATACGTTTCTCGTCGGAGGGGTGTGTGCTCAGGAACGAGGCGCCGCCACCGGAAGACTGCGAAGCCATACGCTGCCAGAAAGTCAAGGCCGTGTTGGGGTCATAGCCCGCCATGGCGGCGAAGATGAGTCCCATATAGTCAGCCTCACTCTCGTTGGAGCGTGAGCCATGCAACTGTGTCAGCTGTGTTCCCAAGTTAATGCCCGTCATGATGAGACTGCCAGTGTCGCCCAGTCCCACGCCGGAAAGCACACCACCAAGTATTTGTGTTCCTGTCTGTGCCCGTTCCTGTTTACTCAGCTGTTCTGCCGAATGGCGGGCCACGGCATGGGCTATCTCATGACCGAGCACGATGGCCAACGAAGCCTCGTCCTGCGTCACGGGCAACAGACCCTCATACACCACGATTTTGCCGCCGGGCATACAGAAGGCGTTCTGCTGGTTCTCAGCCAGGAGGTTAAACTCCCACTGGAAACTGCTCACACGGTCAGCAAAGCCGTTTTGCGTGAGATAGGTATTCACGGCATTGGCCAACCGCTGTCCCACCCTCTTCACCATGGCAGTATTGGCGGCATTGGTAGAGAGCTTCGAGGCTACGGTGTACTGCTTATATTCGTTAAGAGCAAGGCCAAGCATCTGTTCGTCAGTATAAGAGAGGCGTTGCTTGCGCCCGGTGATGGGCACGACACTTGTCGTACCGCAACTGGCCAGGATGATGGTGACCAGTGTGATTAATAAGGTCTGTCTGAATTTCATGTCTTTTCTATTTTGAGTTGATATTTTTAGGTTTTAGGGGAGTTTAGGAGTTTGGGAGTTTTCAGTTTAGGAGTTTGGAAGTTTGGGAGTTTGGGAGTTTGGACAATAGCCGGCGGGCATATCTCTCACCCCTTACCTCTCACCTCTTACTTTTGATCACTTACTTCCTCGTCGGCGGAAGCCTCCTTCGCTACTGGCGCGGTCAAGTTGATGTTGTCAATCTGCTGATTGATCTGTGTGGAGAACTTCACAGGATGCCAGATATATTCATATATGCTGGAGTCTTCGCCCGTGGTCACTATCACGTCGCCGTAGCCGAAAATGCGACCGGCAATGCTCTGGTTCACCTGCACACTTTCGCACTTGCGCAGCATCAACTCAATACTCTTACGACGAATGATGCCGGTCTTCTCTATCACGCGCTTGTTGGTCACAATATACCGTTTACCATTGTTTACCGCAAAGGCCCAAATGGCGGCCAAGAGAAGTAACACGCCACTGCAGATAAGTTTCCACTTCATGGCATTCTCGATGGGCAGGAAGAGCACAGCGATCGCCAGGATGACAAGGGCCACAGGTTTCCAATACATGAAATAATGCAGTTTGGCTTCATAGATGATTTTCTCACCTTGCATCAAACTATCCTCAATATATCCCATAACGTTTTTCTTTATTGATAGGAGTGAAAGCATGAGATAAAGTGAACGCCACTCTGCGTGAGCACACTAAACACTCGACACTATACACTCCACATTTATTATTCCATGCAAAAGTATGAAATAATTATGACAGATACAAATTTTTTTAACGTTTTGATGATGTCAAAAGAGAGAAAGATGAAATCATGACAACATAAAAAGCATGTGAACGATAGGTAAACTGACAAAAAAGGGAAACCGTCACACAGCAACAGTTTTCCAAAATGGAAATCCACCAAACACCAAAATTCCTCTTCGATGGTCAAAAAAGTCATTCTGAAAAAACAAAATCCGAATAAAGTTTTCCGAATCAAAAACACAACCAACTGACTGATTGATGATTAACAAAAATTAACCGTAAAAAAGTTTTCCAAAATGATAATCTTAGTTTTATTATTTGTATCTTTGCAAACAAATTACGCGACATACGTCGCACAAAGAATGATTCGTAACCTTTAACGCAATAAGACTATTTTTTTCACCAAAACTGTTGTTAATACCCTCCGGCCGCAGCGATTTGCACCCGGAGGGCTTTTTTGGGCAGACAAAGGAACCATATTTTAGACACAAAAACATATATTTTAGACAAAGGAACAAAGGGACATAATTATTTTGTTCATGTGTTCATATGTCAAAAAACATGTACTTGTGTTCTTATGTCTAAAAAAGAATTTGTTCATGTGTTCATACGGTTTCCTATTTTTTTAATATCTTTGCAGAAACAACCAGTCTTCCACAACAACTATTCCCTAAAAACCATGAAGAGTATCATCACTTTCTTTTTATTCTTGGCATTGACATTCCCGACAATGGCACAAGTATCAACGCCCTCAACGCCACAAGAACAGTATGAACTCGGAATGAAATACTATTATGGGCAGGGGGTGAAAAAAGACTATGCAGAAGCCGCGAGACTCTTCAGGTTGGCTGCAGAGCAAGGCAATTCCGATGGGCAATACAAATTGGGGGATTGCTATTGCGATGGATATGGAGTGCCAAAAGATAGTTCGGAAACCATAAAATGGTATCGTAAATCTGTAAAATCCGGAAATGCAAAAGGGCAATATTGTCTTGGTGTTTGTTACGAATATGGTTTTGGCGTAGAAAAAGATGTTGCTGAGGCTCAAAGACTTTTCACCGCTGCCATCCCTGGGTTGACCGTTTTGGCGGAAGGAAATGATGTCGAGGCCATTGACTACCTTGCCCGATGCTATCAATATGGCAAAGGAATGGCAAAAGATGAGGCTGAAGCGGTAAGATGGTATCAAAGAGGTGCTGAACTAGGCGGTGTCTGGGCACAATATCACATGGGAGAATGCTATTACTATGGAAAAGGGGTAACTCAAGACTATGCGGAGGCTGTTAGATGGTTTAAAATAGCCGCGGAGCTAGGGGATGCCTCTGCACTTGTCCGTCTCGCTAATTATTTCTCCTCTCTAGGTGACAACGCCAAGGCAGTGGAAATGGGAACAAAGGCCATGGAAATAAGAAGGGAAGTGCTCGGAGAGAAAAATCCCAGATACGCCACGTCACTGCACAACCTCGCACTATATTACTCCCATCTTGGTGACAACGCCAAGGCAGTGGAAATGGGAACAAAGGCCATGGAAATATATAGGGAAACGCTCGGCGAAAAACATTCTGATTACGCCTTGTCACTGAGCAACCTCGCAAGTTATCACTCCCATCTCGGCGACTACACCAAGGCGGTGGAAATGGGGACTAAGGCCATGGAAATCTATCGGGAAACGCTCGGCGGAAATCACCCAGATTACGCCACGTCACTGCACAACCTCGCACTATATTACTACGACTTCGGCGACAACGCCAAGGCGGTGGAGTTGGGAACGAAGGCCATGGAAATAAGAAGGGAAGTGCTCGGGGAGAAACATCCCGATTACGCCACGTCACTGAGCAACCTCGCACTATATTACTCCGACCTCGGCGACAACGCCAAGGCGGTGGAGTTGGGAACGAAGGCCATGGAAATAAGAAGGGAAGTGCTCGGAGAGAAAAATCCCAGTTACGCCACGTCACTCAGCAACCTCGCCAGTTATTACTCCCATCTCGGCGACTACGCCAAGGCCTTAGAAATGGGAACAAAAGCCATGAAAATCGATAGGGATGTGCTCGGCGAAAAACATCCCAGTTACGCCACGTCACTCAGCA
>JAFYJN010000072.1 GCA_017538105.1 Prevotella sp.
ATCAGCTGCCTTGGCGAAATTACGATAACGGTCGATGGCGACAATGTATTTCAGTTGTTGTAAAGTCATTTCTTACTATAATAGATATAATCGATGCAAAGATAGAAAAATTCGTTCATTTATCTATTATTTTTTATGTTATTTTGCAGCGGAATAAACAAATAAGGAAAACAAATTCGACATGGAACAGAAGAAAAACAAGAAAAAGAACTTTCATCGACATTTTGAAACCAAAGGTATGCCTCTCTATTGGATACTCTTCGCATATCTCATCATAGGATGGTTCTTCCCTGTCATAGGTCTCATTGCTATTGTCTGCATGGTAGGTCCTGTGCTGACCTCTATCTGGCGGGGGCGACACTGGTGTGGACATGTCTGTCCACGAGGAAGTATGTACGATCGGCTACTCTCAAAATACTCACCCCACAAACCCATCCCGAAATTTGTACGCACCTTCGGTTTCCGATTGTTCATGGTGCTCTTCATCTTCACCATGTTCGGCATACAACTAAGTTTTGCCAAGAACTGGAGTGATGTGGGTCGCGTGTTTTGGACCATTATCCTCATCACCACAATTGTAGGCGTAGTGTTGTCGTTTATCTATGCTCCCCGCACTTGGTGCAGTTTTTGTCCGATGGGTTCTATCTCACGCTGGGTGGCCCCCAAAAAAGAACCGTTACCCAAACGTTTCAAATCGGTTCACGTGAGCAATGCCTGCCAGATGAAATGCAAGAGTTGTGCCCGCGTCTGTCCCATGCAACTCATGCCCTATGATTCCCGTGGTAAAGCAACAGGTTATCTGCACCCTGACTGTATCAAGTGCGGAAAGTGCATAATGGCATGTCCAACAAAAATAATGCAACTAAAAAAATAGAATACAATTATGGAAAATATCAAAGACTATCTGCAGTATCTCAGAGGATACGACTATACAGGGAAGATGCCTGTTATCATAGATTTCTATGCCACCTGGTGCGGCCCCTGCCAGAGCATGGCCCCCATGTTGAAACGTTTGGCACATGATTATGAGGGACGTGTCAAAGTACTTAAAGTGGATGTGGACAAAAACCAAGCCTTGGCCATAGCAGCCCGCATCCTGTCAATTCCCACACTCTTCTTCATCACCAAGGAAGGAGACATTGAGAGACAGGTCGGCGCCCTACCCTACCAAGAACTCACAAGACGAACAGAAAAGCTCATGGAGTAATTTTGCATAGAGAAGATGTGGAATTCACCTGTTTTCATACTCAGTATAAAAATTTGCAATGAGTATTTGTGGGTTTGAGCCTCCCTATTAGCATGATATTGAGCGTTTCAGATCAATACACAAATGTTGATACATAGCGATACTGATAAGCGATGGGATTTATAATAAGTCATTGAAATCTTATTTTCAACCACGAAACACCCTCAAAATAGCATTTTTGTACCGCCATTGACATTCTGTCTTTTTACGTCACGACTCGGCATAGTCCAAGCGACTTGACTCTGCCTATAAACAAAGGGAATTTGATAATTCCTAACATTCATGTGGAATCCATATGGAAGCATAGAGCTGATAGGTAAATCTCTGATAATCAGAACCGATAGAAAAGTCTCCCGTTTTAAACGGTACAAATCTGTACTACCCGATAACGTACACCTTGGAATCTCTTTGTTGAATTTTTTGACATTCATGAAGCGGTCGAGAAGCAACAAAGTTTAAGATTTGGTTATGGTTATTTAACTATATCCTGAATTTGAAAAAACTGCGTAATATTGAGTTTTTAGCCACTTTTCGAAGAATTTTGAAAAACAATTCATACCTTTGCCATCACAAGTATGCAACAAAGTTTAAGGTAGCAGAGTCATCGCATCGGAATATATACAAAATTATGAGAATAACAATTGTTGGTGCCGGGTCTGTAGGCACACATTTGGCCAAGTATTTGTCGGGTGAACATATGGACATTTTTATCATAGATAAAGATGCTGGCAAACTGGCGATGCTTGATGCTGAATACAACTTGATGGCCGTCATGGGTGATGGTACAGATTTCTCAACACTCAGACATGCAGAAGTAGAAAAATGCGACTTGTTTATTGCTGTCACTGATGTGGCGGAACGAAACATCGTAGCTTGTGGCATGGCCAAATCAATGGGAGCCAAAATGACGGTTTCGCGTGTGGACCGTTATGATTATATGGAAAAGCACAATCAGGATGTGCTCCACTCGATGGGTGTCGACAAGGTTATCTTTCCCGAGTTTCTCATATCTAAAAGCATCATTGAATCATTGAAACACTCATGGGCAAGAAACTGGTATGAGTTCAATAATGGTGAGATGATCATGATTGGGGTAAGGCTTACTCAAAACGCCCCTCTTTCTGGGATTTACCTTCGTGACTTGCCATTGGCACAACGTTTCTTTCACGTGGTGTTGATACGAAGGAATTTCATTACTTTGATTCCTAACGGCAACTGCCAACTTCTGCCGAACGACGTTCTGTATATCACCACTTCTGCCCCGAAACATGAAGAAGTGGCCTTGCTTGCGGGAAAGCAACCATTTGAGATAAAACGCGTGCTGATTACCGGAGGCGACAAGATTACGGAGATGACACTGAACAATGCTCCGAAGCAATTCATGTTCACCGTGGTGGAAAATGATTTGGAACGGGCACGTGCGTTGACCCGTAACTGTCCCAATTGTGATGTCATTCATGGCGAACCGAGCGAGTATGAGGTGCTGGAAGAGGCTGGAGTGAAGAGAGCAGATGCTTTCGTGGCATTGGCAGACACTTCAGAGGGCAATATTCTCTCTTGTCTCATGGCACGTGATTTAGGTGTGAGGAAGACCATCGCCGACGTGGAGCGGCAACAGTTTCTCAACATGGCCGAGTCGTTCAAAATAGGTGCCATACTCAACAAGCAAATGTTGATGGCGAATGCCATTTTCCAGATATTGATAGATGCAGGCTCGTTGTCATCAAAATGTCTGGTTCTCCCAGGGGCAGAGGTCGTAAGGCTTGAAATCAAGGAGGGAGCAAGAATAACAAAGGCAAAGGTGAAAGACTTGAACATCCCGGAGGAGATTACGTTTGCTGGCCTGATACGCAATGGCAGAAGCGAGTTGGTGACCGGGCACACTTTATTTGTCCCAGGCGACCACATCTTGGTGGTTTGCTTGAAAGGAGCCCTTCAGAAAGCGAAGAAACTATTTGGTTTTTAACTATGGCCAATCTATATGTCAAACCTGCCAACAACGCCATCAATTACAAGATGATATGGCGTGTATTAGGGCAGTTGCTGATGGTGGAAGCGGGATTCATGGCATTCCCGTTGGCTGTATGCTTGATTTACAAGGAACATGACGCGGTGGTGTTTGTTGCCATATTGCTGCTGACATTGTTGGCAGGTATGGGGCTGAACTATTTCAACCGCCCGCAAAACACTGTGTTGAAAAGACGCGACGGACTGTTGCTGGCGTCCATAGCATGGGTGGTCTTCTCGCTTTTTGGCATGTTGCCCTATCTTTTTTGCTCTACTCCGCTCGATGTGAGCGAGGGCTTCTTTGAGGCCATGTCGGGTTTCACGACAACGGGAGCCACCGTTATCCGTGACGTGGAGAGTTGCAGCAAGGGGATTTTGCTCTGGAGGTCCATCTCTCAGTGGATAGGCGGGTTGGGTATCATCTTGTTTACCTTGACCTTCATCCCAGCACTGAACAACAGCGGCAGCCTGATGTTGTTTCATGCTGAGGCTACAGGCATCACCCACGACAAACTGGGGGCGCGCATTTCCCGTACAGCGAAGATACTATGGCTGTTGTACACCTTGCTGACATTTGTCTTGATATTGATGCTGTGGTTGGGCCCCATGGGTTTCTTCGACAGCATATGCCATAGCCTGACAGCCATTTCCACGGGTGGGTTCTCTACGAAGAACGATGGAATTGCCGCCTATGACTCACCCTACATCAAGTCGGTACTGATCATCTTCATGTTCATCGGAGGCGTAAGTTTCGGACTGATTATTTCTGCCTTGAAAAAATCATGGCGGGAATTCTGGGAGAACGATGTGTTCCGAGCTTATGTTTACATCATCCTCATTTTCTATGTGCTCATGGTGATGGCCATTATCAGAACACATCACTATAGCGGTTGGCAAAGCATCACGACAGACCCCTTGTTCCATATTGTCTCTGCCATGACCTCCACAGGATATAGTGCGGGAAACTGGGAAGGTTGGGGAATACTTGTGCTTACCCTCACTTTCTTCATGATGTATGTAGGGGCATGCGCTGGTTCCACCACAGGTGGAGCCAAGATAGACCGTCTGCTTTATATGCTGAAAAACTTCCTTTATGTGGTTCGACAATACGTGAGGCCGCGTCTGCTTCATTCGGTAAATGTGAACGGGCAACACCTGGATCCTGAAAGAGGCAGTGAGATAGTGGCATTTGTATTCATCTACACTATGCTTATCGTAGTGGGTGGACTTGTTTTGGTAGCCGAGGGCTTCCCCATTGTCGATGCCTTTTTCTCATCGTTCTCTTGTGTCTCTAACAATGGATTAGGAGCGGGAGTGACAGGCGTAACAGGTTCTTATGATTTCTTGCCCGCCTTCGGAAAATGGGTGATGTCGCTGATGATGTTGGCCGGACGTCTGGAAATCATCACTTTGATAGCCTTGTTCGTACCTGATTTCTGGAGGAAATAGCAATATGTAGAATCAGAGGCCGCTGACCTTTTAACTCCTGCTAACTCCAACAAAAACGGCCATCGAATTCGAGAGAGTTTGGTGGCTCTTTATTTAGATTGAGAGATAAAAGATAAGAGATATGAATGAAAAAGCGGAGTCCACGTGGGCTCCGCTTTTTTCGATGGCTTTTTATCTTTCCCTATCGGGTGAACAGCTCTATGGCCTGGGGCTTCAGGAAGGGTTTTGCTGCATCGAGGGGGATGGAGAACTCGGGCTTTCCTGCTGCGTAGTAGGATATCTCGTAGGGCTGATAGATGAACGTGACGCCTTTTTCGGAGATATAGGGTTCGGAGTCGGGTAGGGGCAGTTCGTCGATGCTTCCGTCGAACCCTACGAGTTCTTCAAGGAGTTCCTCGTCGTTCAGGACCTTCTTCTCTCCTTCGTTGCTGAAATACTTTCGCAGCCCCTCTTTTATCAGTCGTTTGAAGGCTGGGGTGTCGAGGTCCTTCATCATGTCGTAGCCGAAGCTCTTGCCGGTGACCTTGCTGAAGGTGCACCCTTCGTCGAAGCCTATGCCGTGGAGACCTCCCGTGTACTGGGTGGTGGAAGCCATGTAGGAGACAAACGACTTCGTCTCGTAGACCTTGCTCACCGTCTTGTAGAAGAACAGCTCGTTGGCGTCCTCCGTATCGGCATC
>JAFYJN010000073.1 GCA_017538105.1 Prevotella sp.
CGAACACAGTCCGAGCATGATACAGGGCACGGGCATGGGCTTGGACTCGCCGTCGACCATGTCGCTCTGGAACTTGAACATCCCCACGAGATATAGTCCCATGAGGCCGAAGATGGCTATCCACAGCGACAGGAACACCTCGCGGTCGAGCAGGTGCCAACCATAGGCCAAGTCGGCCACGGAGAAAAATTTCAGGGCGAAAGCCAGTTCGATGAATCCGAGCACCACCTTGATGGTGTTCATCCACGAGCCCGACTTCGGTGCTTGTTTCAGCCAGGTGGGGAAGAGGGCGAAGAGGGTGAAGGGCAGCGCCAGGGCGATGGCGAAGCCCAACATGCCGGCGGCGGGACCGAACCAGTTGCCGGAGGTGCCAGCCTCCACCAGCAAAAGTCCCACGATGGGCGCTGTGCAGGAGAAGGACACCAGTGCCAGGGTGAACGCCATCAGGAAGATGGACAACAGACCGCTTGTCGATGTCGCCTTGCTGTCCACTTTGTTGGCCCACGACGAGGGCAGCCGCAGTTCGAACCATCCAAAGAACGACAGTGCAAAGACGACGAGTAGGATGAAGAAGAAAATGTTGAACACGGCGTTCGTGGCCAGGCTGTTGAGCGTCTGCGCCTCGAAGAGTGCCGTGATGAGCAGTCCCAATGCCAAGTAGATGACAACGATGGAGATGCCATAGGTGATGGCGTCGCGAATGCCCTTCCGCTTGTCTTTCGACCGTTTCAGGAAGAAACTCACAGTCATGGGGATGATGGGCCACACACAGGGTGTGAACAGAGCGAGCAGACCGCCCACAAAACCCATCAGGAAGATGTATAGCCACGAGTGGTCGGCCACGGTATTGCCGTCGAAAGCCTTCAGCTCGTCCACCATGGGTGCCCACCAGCCGGCTTCGCCTTTGACCATGGCGCTGTCGCTGATGGCCTGGCCTATTGCGACACTGTCGCCAACGGAGAGGATGGCAGCGGAGTCAACTGTTGCGGGATTGTCCGACGCCTCTGTTTTCTCCTCTTTCGCGGCATCTTCTGCTTTTTCAGGTTCCGTTGCCTTTTCCGGTCCCTTGCCAGTGAAATCGAACTCTACGGAGGTGGGAGGCATGCACATCTGGTCGTTGCAGGCACCATATTCAAGATATCCCTTGATGTGGTATTCCTTGTCGGTCACCTTGTAGCGCTGCACGAAACTGACGGACTGTTCGAAATAGCGCACTTTCATCTCGAAGATCTTGTCGTCTTCACTGATCTCATGACCCTTGGGCTGCAAGGCTCCCTGTGGCTTGGCACCCGTAGAGCCTTCATCGTGGAAGGTGGCCGACGTGGGTCCGCCATCGGGCAGGTTGGTGCTGTACACGTGCCATCCCTTGTCGATGGTGGCGGAGAAGATGACATCCACCACGTCGGGCGATGTCTGCTGCTGCTTGACGCTGAAATGCACGGGCATGGCCATCTGTGCCATGACCTGTGTCACGACAAACAGCAGAATCCATATACTTGTAATTCTCCTAAACATTGTTATATTTCGTATTCCTTTTTTTCTTACGTAATCGGGTCAGCGACCACTCATCACTCATCACTCGACACTCAACATTCAACACTCAACACTCAACATTCAACACTCAACACTCAACATTCAACACTCATCACTCCTCCCTCATCCTTTGTTCGTCATGATGTCGAGCACGAAACGGTCGGTCTCGTCCATTCCCTTGCTGCCGATGGAGGTGAGGTTGCGGATGCTCTTGTCCACGTCGTCTTCTATGATGCCTTCCACGCTGCTCACATAACGGTGTTGGATGGCCAGCATGGCGCTCATCACGGCGGTGCCCACGCCGGTGGTCAGTTTCAGTGCACAGCTGGGTTTCGCTCCGTCGCAAATCATGCCCGTCAGGTTGGCAATCATATTTTTTACAGAGAACGACACTTGTTCGTAAGTGCCTCCCATCAAGTAGGTGATGCCACAGCTGCTGCCCGTGCTGGCCACCACACATCCGCAGAGGGCGGAGAGAGGCCCCAGACTCTGCTTCATGTAGATGGCGGTGAGGTTGCTCAGGATGAGGGCACGTATCAGCTCTTCCTCGGTGTTGTGGTTCTCTTCGGCGAACACCACCACGGGCATGGTGGCGCAGATGCCTTGGTTGCCACTGCCGCTGTTGCTCATCACGGGTATCTTGGCTCCCGCCATGCGGGCATCGCAGGCACAACTGGTAACGCTGAGAATCTTCGAGAAGATGCTGTCGCCCATGATGCCCTTGCCCAGCGGACTGCACATCGTCTTGCCCAGCTCATGACCGTAATTGTCGCGCAGGCCGATGCGCGCAGCTTCTTCGTTCAGCCGTTTTGCTTCGAGGATAAACCGCAGGTCGTCGACATCGGTCTCATGGGCAAATTCATACACCTCGCGCAATGTGAGCGATGTCTCTTCTTCTTGTTCCTGCGCCGTCTCACGGTGACGCTCATCGAGGGTCACCTCGTCGTCGTGGCGTAGGAAGACGAAACGGGTATGTTCTCCTTTGATGACTATTTCCGACTCATGGCCATTGGTCTGGCATACCACGCGGATAAAGAGCTTGTCGGGATCGTGTTCTTCCAGCGCGATAAGGATACGGTTCTCAGCCATATATTTCTTGCCGCGTTCCACGGCGGCACGGTCCACATCGCGGAGCACTTCCAGACCGTATGCCGACTTGCCCACAAGGGCTCCCAAGGCTACGGCGATGGGCAATCCTATCATCCCTGTGCCGGGAATACCCACACCCATGGCATTCTTCAGCATGTTGGCACTGAGCCATATATGTATCTGCTCGGGTGTGCACCCCAACAATTCGGTGGCTTTGGCCACACCGAGAGCCACGGCGGCCGGTTCGGTACATCCTACGGCGGGCACCACCTGCCGCTTAATAAGCCGGATGATCGATTCTTTTTTCTCTTGTGTCATCATAATATCTCAATTCGGGGGACGGTTCTATTTTTGGGAGTTAAAATGGGAGTTAAATTGGAAGTTAATTCGCTCCGCTCATGGGAGTTAAAGCGGACATTACTCCGCTTGCGACTTTTACCCTTTTACTCTTTTATCCTTTTACCCCTCCATGCAGTTTTGCAAAATTACAAAGGATTTGGAAATTATTCAACTTTTAACATGAAAAAATTGGTTGGTTCGGGAAAATACATTACTTTTGCAAACGATAAAATTATGCAGCAATAAGAGTGATAGGATTCCGATGCCTACGGGAGATTCGGAATTCTTAGTTTTTTGCTTGCTTCATCAAAGCTATTAACTAAAAAGAAATACGATTATGTCATACATGTCGCAAGAAGGCTACGATAAACTTGTGGCCGAATTAGTTCGTTTGGAGTCTGTGGAGCGTCCCAAGGCTTCTGCCGCCATCGCTGAAGCACGTGACAAGGGCGACTTGAGCGAGAACTCGGAATATGATGCCGCCAAGGAGGCTCAGGCACACCTTGAGGACAAGATCAATCGTTTGAAAGTGACCATCGCCGAGGCGAAGATTGTTGACACGTCGCGCCTGAGCGCGGATGCCGTGCAGATCCTTTCCAAGGTGGAGATGACCAATCTGACCACCAAGACGAAGATGACGTACACCATCGTCAGCGAGAACGAAGCCAACCTGCGCGAGGGAAAGATTTCCATCAAGACCCCTATTGCTCAGGGACTGCTCAACAAGAAAGTGGGCGACGAGGTGGAGATACAGATACCGCGTGGCACCATCAAACTGCGCATAGATAAGATATCTATTTAGAGTAAATAGGAGCAAGGAGGATGGGGCACTCTTCATCGCGTAGCGACCATTCATCACTCAACATTCAACACTCAACACTCAACATTCCAATATCATGTCCATCTTTTCAAAAATTGCGGCAGGAGAGATTCCCTCCTACAAATGTGCGGAAAACGACAAATTCTACGCGTTCCTCGACATCAACCCCTTGGTGAAAGGCCACACGCTGGTCATTCCCCGCAGGGAAGTGGATTATATCTTCGACCTCACCGACGAGGAGACGGCCGAATACCATGTTTTTGCCAAGAAGGTGGCACAGGCCATTAAGATAGCTTTCCCCTGCGTGAAGGTGGGTATGGCGGTGCTCGGACTGGAAGTGCCCCATGCGCATATCCATCTCATTCCCATGCAGAGCGAGAAAGATATGCTCTTCTCCAATCCCAAACAGAAATTCTCTGACGAGGAGATGGCTGATGCCGCCCGTCGTATCAACGACGCTTTCCAATCGCTTTAGGCAGAGTATTCTTCAA
>JAFYJN010000074.1 GCA_017538105.1 Prevotella sp.
ACCATTGAAATAGAAGCCATGTGTGGTTGACAGGCTGATGCTATTGGGCATGTTCTTGTCGAAATGCCAGGTGTTGCCTTGCTCGATGAAGCCCTGATAGCCGCTGGGAACGCGGACCTTGGCAGGGTTGGGGATTTCTTGTTCTTGAGCGAACACGCTCGTTGCCATGATAAGCATGACTAACGATAAGATTACCTTTTTCATAGTTAGTAGTTTTTAGGTTAACAAATAAATTAACTGTACTCAGTTTTCAATTTCGCTATTATAACGCAGGTTTTTCCTTTTTATTGTATGCGTGCTCTCCCGACTTTAAAGTTGTATGATTAGTCGTTTATTCGAAATCAATGGTTTGAATGGCCCAACCATGAGCCATTCCTGAGTCATCGGCTTTGGTGATGACATACAGTTCTGCACCGTTGGAGCGTGCGAACACATAGCATGGGCTGGGGGTATAGACATTGTTTTCGCCGTTGGTATTCACAACGTAGTCCTCTATCCTAAACTTGGTTTTGTATGTCAGGTTGTCGGCGTTGTACACATAGACGTAGGGCGAGTAAGTCATGCCATAAGACCAGTCATAGCCTTGGATCACAAGGTAAATCTCATTTCTCAGTGCGAGGTGGTCGAGCCAAAGGATACTGGTATAACTACCCTCCAATGCAATGCTTCCGTTGTAGGCAAAATCTTGGTGCGGATCATTGGTCTTGAAGACATTACCCGACCGACAAAACATCCTTTCGCCGTTTTCTTCAAACCAAAGGTCGCCGTCTACGGTATGGTCGTAGTAATACGAGCTGGTGATATAACGCGGCTCCCCATCCTGGATATCAAATTTCTCCGAACTGGCTGACGACAAAGGTTCGGCATCAAAGAGATACTTTCCGGAGGGATGCAACCTGGCCTTGGTGCCAGCGTAGATGCTACGGGTAGAGTAGCCTTCCAGTGCATTGTTGTTAGTGACATTGATATAATGGATATTCTCCCACTGGTCTTCACGAGGGAACACGTATGTCCAGCCGTCGTCGGTCAACACGATATCGAAGGCGTCGCAGGTAATATCGTTGACAGTAAGTATCGTTGCTGTCATCAAGTCAATGTATGAGACATGGGTGTCGTGACCCGCCACAGCTTTGGTGCCGTCAGGTGAGATAGATACGCACGTCGGGGCATATGACAATGCCACAGCGCTGATCTCTTGTGTGTCGGGATGATAGATGTTGAGCTTTGAATCGGAAGACACATACACCAAGAGGTCGGTGGCTTTGGCATACTCGGCATCAACCACATCGTTGGGCAGCATCAGTTTCTTCTCCAATACGATGGGTATCGTGTCTACTGTATCATCGATGGTGACGTATAGTGCAGGATGCGCTACCGTGAGTAGATGCTCACGATCAATGCTGACGTTGATGCTGGCACTTTGCATCGTTGCTAACTGGCCAGAGGTGTGGGAAAGGCTGATGAAAGATGTTGAAGCCGAGATGGAATAGTCCAGCGTGGTGTTGCCGTAGTTGCTGATGCGCATGATGGCGTCGTTGACATTCTCCGGGAAGAAAAGCCTGTCGGTGAGGAGGTAACTGGAAAAGTCATTAGGCAGTCCTATCAGTTTCACCTCTTTATTGTCGAAAGCCGAGGTGAGGAATAACGTGGCCTCTTGGACAACCAGAGGGTCTTCAAGGTATGAGGTAAGGGTGAGTTCCACCGTTTCGCCTTCAGTGATGCGGCCTGAGGTTGGGCTGACCCTAATCCATTCGCAAGGACTGTAGGCGTAAAACTCCCTGCGTTCCGTGTTGTTGGTGGTCACGGTGAGGGTGCAGGTTTGGTTGCCTTTGAAGACCAGGGTATCGGCTGAAACGATCAGATGCGGCTCTTCGGGAGTCTTGCCACAGCTTGCAAGCAACAGGGAGGCCCAAAAGAGCAGCAGCGTCGCATAATTTAGTTTCTTCATGGCTTTTATTCTTTTACCATTCGATGCCCACTCTCACAGCGATGCCAGAGGGGTTGATCTTTCTTTCCACATACTCACCGTGCCAGTAGCCTTGGGCATCCATCCACTCGTCATAGTAGCTGCGAGTGATTTTGTCAAAATACGTACCGGCCACCAGGACGCTGACGGCGAAGTCGCGTTTAGAGGCAAAGCGGACGCCGACGGCCAAGTCACCATAAGCGCCGATATTGTCGCCGAGATAGGAGCCCAAGCGCAGGCTCAGGATGGGGCTGACGACGGTACGGCTCATAAACACGTAACGGATATTGGCGTAGATGGGCACCATCTCATAGTCTTCGTTCCACTCGTAGGCGATACCCAGACCCGCAAATAGGTGCTCGTTGAAATAACCGCCGTGGGTGGTCGAGAGTTGGATGGTCGTGGACATGTTTTCGTCGAAGTGTACCAAGGTGTTGCCCAGTTCCACAAAGCCTTGGTATCCGTTGGGGATACGCACCCCGGTGGTTTCATCATTCTGCGCAAATGCGCCTATGGCGAAGAGCGCCATCACAAAGGTTAATATAATCTTTTTCATTTTATTGAAGTATTTAAGTGTTGATATGTCGTTGTTTTCGGTGCAAAAGTAATAAAAAATTGCTTGTCAAGAGGTTTTGGGGGCCTCTCCGAATTTTGTCCCTATGTTTTTCGATTGTCCATTTTTAATCTGTTGGTTACCAGAATTATGGAATCTATAGGGACAGTTTTTTGTCCCTATGAAAAATGGGGCTTTGTGCCAAAAAAACGGAGATGCAAGCCAAATTGCACCTCCGTTTCTGCCGAAAAGGTCGAAAAATCACTCCTTCGTGTTCCTTTCCTTGACAATCTCCTCCTGCTTGTCCTTCGGCGTCGGCATGTACTGGTGGAACTCCATCGAGTAGTTGGCGCGGCCCGAGGTGAGGTTACGCAGGGCGGTAGCATAGCCGAACATCTCCATCAGCGGGACGAAGGCATCGAGCTTCTGCGAACCTTTACGGAAACGACGCATGGCCTCAATACGGCCACGGCGCTTGTTGACGTCGCCGGTCACATTGCCGATGTAGTCGTCGGGCGTGTTGATCTCCACCTTCATCACCGGCTCAAGCAAAACGGGGCTGGCTTTCATGAAGGCCTGCTTGAAGCACATCTGGGCGCAGAGTTGGAAGGCCATGTCGCTGGAGTCCACAGGGTGCGAACTGCCGTCCACGAGGACGCACTTCACGTCCACCACAGGATAACCTGCGAAGGGGCCTTTGTTCATGGCCGCGGCCAG
>JAFYJN010000075.1 GCA_017538105.1 Prevotella sp.
AAGACTCAGATAGACAATGCGCTCGATGCAGAACGCCAATCCCAGCACCAAAGCCAAAGCCACCAACGACATGAAGCCTGCGTTGCCCTCAATGAACTTCTTCTTGATGGCTTGGTGAAAGCCCGTAGACTCTTCTTCATCGTCAACCGCCGCAGAATCGATGGCCATGGCGAGGCTGTCGCCCAATGCCAATTCGGTGGTGTCGGTTGCCATCTGTTCCACTGTGGCCGTATCTTTCTCTTGCGCCTGGACTACCGAAGGCCAACACATGGCCAAAGCGAAGAGCATCGAAAAGCATATTCTTGCCAACTTTTGTTTCATCTTTTCTATCCTTTTATTCTATGTTTATTTGTTGATATTCTTTTTCCTATTTACTTCTTACCTCTTACCTCTCACCTCTAAAACTTCCTCCCCTACGGGGGGAGGACGGGAGGGGGCTTCTTACCTCTCACTTCTTACTTCTCACCTCTATTCTTATACTGCTCAATTCCTTTCTGGAGGAAACCGAGGTAGGCGCCAATGTCCTCGATGAAGCCTCGGCTGCCCACCAACGGACGGCCTGTAGCGCCATCGACCACCACGTAGAAGGGTTGGGCATTGGAGCCGAACTTCTGGCTTTGCAACCAACTCCACTTGGCTCCCACGGTGCGCAAGACGCGCTTCTCGCCATTTGCATCAGCCACCTCGATGGGTTCGGGAAGTGGGGTCTTGTCGTCAACGAAGAGCGAGATGAGCACATAGTCTTTCTGCAGGCGGTCGGCCACACGCGGATCGGTCCACACGGCAGCCTCCATCTTGCGGCAGTTCACGCAACCGAAGCCAGTGAAGTCGATCAGTACTGGTTTGCCTTGCGCGGCTGCTGCAGCCATTCCTTCTTCGTAGTTGGTGTATTTGGCCTCAACGGTATTCGTATTCAGATTGAAGTCCTGAGTGTTCATGGGTGGAGCAAATGCACTGACGGCCTTGCACGGAGCGCCCCAGAGACCTGGAACCATATACAAGGCAAAGGCGAACGACACCAACCCTCCCATGATGCACAACACGGGCATAGGTTTCCGCAGGTCGCCTCCTATCTCGTCGCTGGGGAATTTCAACCATCCCACCAGATAAGCGCCCAACAGGAAGAAAATGACTATCCACAGAGACAGGAACACCTCACGGTCCAACAGGTGCCAACCATAAGCCAAGTCAGCGACGGAGAAGAATTTCAATGCGAATGCCAACTCAATGAAGCCCAACACAACCTTCAGAATGTTCATCCAAGAGCCCGACTTAGGCGCCTGTTTCAACCAAGAGGGGAACAACGCGAAGAGCGTGAATGGAAGGGCCAACGCCAACGCGAAGCCGAACATTCCCAATGCAGGAGCCAACCAATTGCCACTGGTGGCGGTCTCCACGAGGAGCAATCCGACTATCGGAGCGGTGCACGAAAATGACACGAGCACCAAAGTGAAAGCCATGAGGAAGATGCTCAACAGACCACTCGTCTGCGAGGCCTTCGAATCGACTGCATTCGCCCAACGGTCGGGCAGTTTGATTTCAAACCAACCGAAAAACGACAGGGCAAACACCACCAAGAGGACGAACAGGAAGATGTTGAAAACGGCATTCGTTGACATCGCGTTCAAGGTGTCGCTACCAAAGAGGGCTGTGACCAACAAGCCCAAAACAAGATAGATGACGATGATGCTCAATCCGTATGTAATGGCATCGCGTATGCCTCGTTTCTTGTCGGTTTTCGCCCGTTTCAGAAAGAAGCTCACGGTCATCGGTATGATGGGCCAAATACACGGCATGAGCACCGCCAGCAGTCCACCCACGAAACCCATGAGAAGGATGTAGAGCAGATTGTGATTGGCAATGTTGTCTGTGCCACCTCCCAAAGCGCGAAGTTCTTCAACAGAAGATGCCCAAAGGTCGTTTGTAGCTACCGAGTCGGATGGTTCGACTGCCAACAAGGCATCAGCATTTCCATCGACCATCGTCTCATCTGTGTTTCCTTCGTCAGCCTTCTCATCTTTCTTCTCATCAGTGGAAGATTTGTCGTTGTCGGCATCCTTGTCGTTGGCTTTTTCATTCTGCTCGCTGACCGCCACAGGACTCTTGCCACTCTTCTTCAGTTCGACCGACGTAGGGGGCAGGCAGGCAGCATCGTTGCAGGCGCCATACTCCAAATAGCAATCTATCGAATAGTCGGGCTTCGTAAAACGCACCTTCTGCACAAACTGGGCGGTGTTCTCGAAGAACCTCACATCCATGTTGAACAACGGATCGAACTTCTTGACGACATTACCCACAGGCTTCAGTTTGCCCACGAGTTCGACTCCTTCCAGCTTCGACGCATTGAACGTGGCCGATATAGGACCATCTGAGCCCAAGTCGGTGGAATAAACGTGCCAACCCGGGTCTATCTTAGCGGTGAACACAATCTCACCCTCTGCACCCTTTCCGGTCTTCAGCTCCGACGAAAAATGCACAGGGTCCATCATCTGCGCCCATGCCATCAGCATAGACAGCAGCATCATCGCCATCAATACAATTCTTTTCATTTATTATAAGGAGTTTGGGAGTCTAGGAGTTAAGGAGTTAAGCCATTAGCCAAGCTATTGTCCCTTTAAGCCTTCCACTCCCCTCGCCCTTTGGAGAGGGGTCGGGGGTGAGGCTTCCCTTTAGACTTCAGATTACAAATACTTGCAAATGAGATAAGTGCCGACAACTTGCAACAGAAGACCTGGCCAACCAATGGTGAAGTCTTGCACAGTGGCGGCAATGCCTCCCGTGAGTGCCAACTCGCCAAGTCCGCCAAGGACCTCGGCTGCGAGCACCACACCGATAATCAGCGGCAATGTCACTTTTTTGAAATATTGAGCAGTGAACCCGGCAACCAACGCCAAGATGATCAACTTGAGCGTCATCACCTGAAGCACTCCCCATGCAGGAAGTCCTGTCAGCAGATGGTTTACCAAAGGTGATGCCACTGCGGCAAGCAATCCGACCTTCCAACCGAATTTATAGGCACCGGCAAGGATGACCAACGATAGTGGAGCGAACATGATGCCACCCTGCGGAATGAGGTGGAACAACTGAGGCAATACGATGTTGCAGGCCACAAATACCGTTGCCCACAGATAGGTTCTCACTTCGTCATAGTTCAAAGTGTAAAGTCTTGCGTTTGTTTCCATATTGTTTAATGCTTTTGATTGAATGCAAAAATACGAATTATCCTTGAATTGTTCGGCAAATAATTATTATTTAACATTCAAACACCCCCGAAGGACGTTGGAATATGGAAAAAATGTCGTATCTTTGCATCATCATGTTCGAAAACATCTACAAAAACCAATTCATTCTATCCTTATGACACAAAAATCAAAACTGCTCATTGTCTTCATGTTGACCATCGCCTCAACAACGATGGCACAACGCACTCCCACGATGGGGTGGAGTTCGTGGAACACATTCGCCCTCAACATCAACGAGGACCTAATCAAACAGCAAGCCGACGCCATGCACCGTAGTGGACTGCAGAAGGTGGGCTTCAAGTATGTAAATATCGACGACGGATATTGGGATGGCCGTGGAGAGGATGGCCACCTGCGGCTGAACATGAAACTCTTCCCCAATGGTATGCGTGCATTGGTGGACTACATCCACTCGCTGGGATTGAAGGCTGGCATCTATAGCGATGCTGGCGACAACACCTGTGGCTCGCAGGGCAGACACGCGTGGGGTCTCGGGGTTGGTTTGGCTGGCCATGAAGACCAAGATTGCAAACTGTACTTCCGCGATTGGGATTTCGATTTCATCAAGGTGGACTATTGCGGTGGCAACCACATGCGACTCGACGAGCGCGAACAATACACGAAGATATCGAATGCCATCAAAAACTGTGGCAAAAAGGACGTGGTGTTCAACATGTGCCGGTGGGCTTTTCCTGGCACTTGGGGAGCCGAGGTGGCTGACTCGTGGCGCACAACGGGCGACATTTTCGACGCCTGGCGCTCAGTAAAACGCATCCTAGCTGAGAACCTCTACCTGTCGGCTTATTGCCACGATGGCCACTACAACGATATGGATATGTTGGAGGTAGGCCGTTCGATGAGTAAGATCGAGGACGAAACACATTTCGGCATGTGGTGCATCATGTCTTCTCCCCTGCTCATTGGCTGCGATATGGCGAATATCAAGCCTGAGGCGCTCGAACTGATGTGCAACAGCGACCTTATCGCCCTAAACCAAGACCCGCTTCATCTGCAGGCCTATATTGCCGACAAGCAGAACGATTGCTTCATTCTTGTGAAAGACATCAAGAAACTGGGCGGCAAGAAGCGTGCCATTTCCGTCTATAACCCTAGCGATGAGAAAAAGACGGTGAGGCTCGCCCCCAAGACAATAGACCTCGGTGGCGCTGTGCAATACGATGACTGCTTCACCCATACTCCATACTTATACGACCAGAATCCCATTCCGATTCATGTGCCTGCCCACGGAACGAAGATTTACCGCGTGAAGGGCCATAAACGTTTGGAGCGCACTCGCTACGAGGCTGAGACCGCATGGCTTAGCTGCTATCAGGAACTACGCAACAATCAGGCTGAGGGCACAGCCATCTATGAGGCAAAGGAGGGCGCTGAGGGCGGATACATTGTTCGCTTCCTGGGCAACCGCGCCGAGAACGACCTGCAGTGGCAGCACGTCAATGTGAAGAAGTCAGGCCGTCGCACGATGACCATCGGCTGTTTCTCGGGTGAGGAACGCGAGATGGACGTCTATGTGAACGGAAAATTCGTGAAGACATTGAAAGTTCCTGCACGCGATTGGAATGAGCGTCAGATGGTAACCGTAGATATAATTCTCAAGAAAGGCGATAACAACATCCGCATTACCAATCCACGTGGATGGTGTCCCGACATCGATGGAATGACGCTTTCAAAAAGGTTTATTGGTGCCATTTGAAGCATTAAATAACAACAAAACCCGCTGAGATTTCAGCGGGTTTTCTTTGTTTGCGGAGAGAACAGCAAGCATTCTGATACCTGTAACTATTAGAAATTATCGGCAAGGCTAAAACAGATGGTTCTGTTTTGGCCTATTTTTGTCCGTTTTATTGTTAAATTAATTAACCAAAAACTAACTTTTTCTTTACATTGCACATTTATTAACATTTGGAAGATGTGAAACATCTATGTAAATTTGCACCAGTTTCGTTAACATTTTAGGGAAGAATCGTGGGAACATTTTTGAATGTTTCGCCCAGGGTGCCAAAGTGAAATGTGATGAAACTCGGTTGTGGAGAACCCATTTGGGGAACATGGGGAATCCCATTAACAATATGATAATAAAGTTAATCGAAATATAAATTATTGAATATGAACGAAATAACCATGTTAACGATTATAAACGAACTTGTTCTAAGAACGTTTGTTTACATTTCGGGAGCATTTCTTGAAAAGCTCTGTTGGGAACAGGAATGTGGGAACATCCGAGGGCCTCCAACTAATTGAGAAATTAAGGAGAAGAATAGCTTTGGGGAATCTATTCGCTCAATATAAGAATGCCAGAAGTGCTAATTTCTTTTAATTGAACACAACAAATCAAGTGTTTTCCGAGTGATCCCGAGACTAATCCAGAGCTAAAACAGGAAAGATCACCTGTTTTTGACCTTACATTTGCCGTCTTCTCCTTAAAATATGTAAACAATGCCCAAACATGCAAACTCACAATTATTATCCAAAAAACTGATAATCATAATAATCAAATATTACATAGAAGTATGAGAAAAGATCTTAAAGTAAAGTTCAGATTGAAAAGTAGAAAGCTGACAAGCTCAACAACCTTGACGAACGTTCCGAATGCGTTAATTACCATGCGTATCAGCTACAAATCCCTTAAGCTGGAATTGTCAACTGGCTGCCATATAGACTCGCTGAGATGGAATGAAACTGCACAGGTTGCCGTCGGACCTAATCGCGATGGCATGACGGCTGAAGAGATTAACGCCCGAATTATGACACTGGCTAAGTATGTGAATGACGTTGTTGAAATATACGAGAGTGCGTCCCTCGTCCCTACCCCGGAGCAGTTTAAAGATACTTTGGAGCGGGTGAAGACGGGAAAGACTTCTTTCACAAAATCCAGAAGCAGCACTAAAAAGGTCGTCATCAACGCTCCTGAGCCTGCGGACAAATCACGCTCAAAAAGCGGACAAGTGTCGCTCAAAACCCTTTTTAACAAAAATGAAGGGAAAACCGAAAAGCCGAAAATTAACAAACCTTTACAGTTTTGGGAGGTTGCCATTGAGTTTGAAAACATATGTGGCAGACAGAACAACTGGACAGAATCCACGCATGAAAAATTCCAAGCCATGCGCAACCATCTGAAAGGTCTCAGGGCATACAAAAAAAAACAGGGCCTGAAGTCATTCGACTTCGATTTCGACTATTTTGACGATGACGGCATGCTCTCATATCTGGAGTACTTACGTGATGTCAAGAACATGAAGAACTCCACCATAGAAAAGCATTTGGAATTCCTGCGGTGGTTCCTGCGCTGGAGTTTTCAGAAAGGTTTCCATAAAAACAATCAATTTGAGACATTCCGGCCAAAATTCAAGAAGACACAGAAAAAAATCATCTTCCTCACGAAGAAAGAGATTACGAAACTGGAGAACTATGAAATTCCCAAGACGAAACTCTATCTCCATCGCGTCAGGGATGTTTTCTTGTTCTGCTGTTACACAGGACTTCGCCATTCCGATGTGTCTAACTTGAAAAAATATGATGTCAAGAAAGACTACATAGAGGTTACCACCAAGAAGACATGTGACAGCCTGCGCATTGAGTTGAATGATGTCAGCAGAAAGATTTTGGAGAAATACGAGCCTTTTGACTTTCCTGATTCGAAAGCCCTGCCTGTGGTCTGCAACCAGAAGATGAACCAGTACCTTCATGAGCTTTTCAAGATGGCAGGTTTCAACGAACCTGTCAGACAGACTTTCTATAAAGGCAATGAGAGAATAGACATTGTAAAGCCAAAATATGAGTTAATAGGCACCCATACGGGAAGAAGGACGTTCATCTGCAATGCTCTCGGCATGGGAATATCTCCCCAGATTGTCATGAAGTGGACGGGACACAGTGATTACAAGTCAATGAAACCGTACATCGACGTGGCTGACGACATCAAGGCAGAGGCCATGAAGAAGTTCAACCAGTTTTAACTATCTGGAAATCATTATTTGAATGATGAAAAAAGAATGAATAATGGTAAGTAATGAAGAGATTTCAGCCAGAATCAAAAGATTTTGGCTGAAATCTTTGGGAATTGTAAACCAATTAGTTAACTTTGCGCCATATTCTCATGAAAAAAAGAATATAAAAGACGAGTCACCTTTTGGTGATTATTTCAAAAAGTTCAAGCGGACGCTGAAAAAGCAGACGATTAACAAGATCTACCAGATTCTCTTATACATCATGACGCTGGATATCATTCCGCAAACCTATATGAAGTCAATAACTGGCGTTTCCGGCCTGTTTGACATACGTGTGGATGACTAGGGAAACATATCCAGGATCTTCTGCTGTATGGATGAAGGCAACCTTGTAATACTCTTCAACGGCTTCCAGAAGAAAACACGGAAGACACCACGCAAGGAGATTGAGATCGCCACGAGAATTATGAATGAGTATTTCTGTAACAAGACAAATGTCGAAGACAATGGATAGAGAAAGAATGAAGAAACTCAATCTCACACCGATTGAGGATTTGATTGAGGAGGATTTTGGTAAGGAGGGACCCCCTTCAAGGCTGGAGTTCGAGAATGGATGTGATGCTTTCATCCTTGGTGAGAGGCTGAAGGAGGAGCGTCAGAAAGCATCGTAAGCTTGTGGGCAATAATCTTTACTAGTCCGAGTCCAAGTTGCTAACCTCAGCGAAATTCTTTTGCTGTTTGGCTATTAGGGCTTTGGACATCGCTGGGGCGAAAGTCTGCAACAGCGAGTCAATCCTGCAAACAGGGCATCGTATTGCCCTCGCCTCCTGCCCACAGGCGGCGAGATGCAGGATGACACATGTGAGTGTCAGGAGCATCCATAGCGTATTTCGATTTCGGTTCTTCATGCATCCCTTGTCTTTGTTCTCGGCTGCAAAGATATAAAAATAATTGGAATCCGTATTCATCCGCCTACAAAACTTTGAGGAACTGCACAAGGGAGTGTCTCCATTTTGTCAAAATAGCCCTGAGAGTGAAGGTGATGGGCCTTTTTGTTAATGCATAAAAGAACGATAGTTGCATAAATAATATGAAAAAAACATCTTTTGCTATACTTCTGCGAAATAACGTACTAGTGAAACAAAAGAAAATGAGATTACATGTATAGTTATACAGACAACAAAACTGCCAAGTGCCACACCAAATATTCGCCAAGTGCCACATCAAAAAACTGCCAAGTGCCACATTTATTTTGATGGATTTTGCAATATCTGAAAATTATCTTAGGGAACTATATACCTGTTGTCCCCGAAAAAGGTGTCTAGCTTTATTTAGCTTTTGTCTAGCTATCCTTAACTAAAATAATTCCCGTTTTACTGGAAAAATGCGTACCTTTGTATTACCTTTAAGACAAAGGAATAATAATCAGTAAAACGGGAATAAATATGATAGATTTCACACACTTCAAGTCGGTCATTTCAGTAGTCAATCACTTCAACAATTAGGAAATCTGCAAGCAGACACTTGTAGAGGTTCGTTGGGGTGACGATGTCGTATGTCCTCATTGCGGACAGCACCATTGCACCAAGCGCAAGGATGGTCGCTATCGTTGCAACCATTGCAAGCATAATTTCTCTTGTACCACAGGTACAATCTTTCAGAACACCAAGTTGCCACTTCAAAAGTGGTTCATTGCCATGTACCTTATCTCTTCCCACAAGAAGGGCGTGTCTTCATTGCAGATTATGCGTGACTGTGAGGTAACTCAGAAAACCGCTTGGTTTATGCTCCATAAGGTACGTGGACTTTATGGTATTACCGATGAGGTAGCACTTGATGGTGAGGTTGAGATGGACGAGATGTACCTTGGTGGACGTGAGCTAGACACGAAAACAAGAAGACTGAGGGCACTCAGGGACGTTCCACCAAGACTAAGAAACCCATCTTCGGTATGATTCAGCGTGGTGGTAACGTTGTCGCAATGAAGGTGGACGATACAAAGGGGGCTACCCTTATGCCCATTGTGAGCCAACTTGTTGAAAGTGGTGCTACCACTTATACGGATGAAGCCAACATCTATCATAAGTTGTCTGAGAACGGCTATGAGCACCTTTTCGTGAACCACTCACAGCGTGAATATGTCCGTGCCAACGACATACACACCAACAGAATTGAGGGCTTTTGGGCGCACTTTAAGCGTGTCATATTCAGCACAAACCATTGTGTCAGCAAGGACTATGTACAGCGTTACATTGACGAGCAGACCTATCGTTGGAACACCCGTAAGTGGAGTGCTTCACAGCGTTTTGAGGATATGTTCAAAAAGGCAGCAAAGTCCTTTGACTACACTGACGTTCTGAGCCTTTCAAGCGTTGTCAGTATTGAGCGTTTCTATGCTCAAAGGGCGAAGTACTACTCTATGTGGAAAGAACAGTACAAGGTAGCATAAAAAAAGGGATAATTCCTCCTTTGGAACTATCCCCTTGTGTCATATTTACATATGGGAAAATATTCTATGGGATTGCTTGGATGCGTGATGCATAGTTACTCCAACCGTTTGCAGCCTTGTATATTTCTACGCTCTCAGAAGGAACGTATATTGGGCATTCGTTGGTATTATAGAATACATTATTGCCTAATGTTGGTGGTGTTGTGGCTTCAATTGTTACACTTGTAAGAGAAGTGCAATTGTAGAATACATTAAGCATTGATAATCAATAACTTATACATTAAACGGTAGAGAGGTGGATTGAGGGTTGGACAATGTCAGAAATAAGGAGGCAAAATTAACGTATTTAACCTTTGTTTTATTCAAATGCATAATATTATTTCCCAAAAGCCTCCCCTATTTTCTTCAGCCCTGCATCCATTAATGGTTTCATT
>JAFYJN010000076.1 GCA_017538105.1 Prevotella sp.
AATGTACATTCACATTATTCTATTCTTAACGGATGCTCCACCATCCAACAAATTGTGGACTCTGCCATAAAAAACAAGATGCCAGGCATAGCCATCACAGACTATGGGAATATGTTTGGTATTATGGAGTTCATTGAATACGTGGCTCGCATCAATAAAGTAAGACAAGAGAAGGGAAAGAAACAATTTAAGCCTATTATCGGCTGTGAGTTGTATGTAGCAAAGCATGGTTCTAAAGAACAGAAGAATGGAGCCAAGGATATTAAGGGCTATCATCTGACAGTTCTTGCTAAAAATCTGATAGGCTATAAGAACCTTATCAAGATTGTAAGCAATGCCTGGAATGACGGATTCTATGCGGCTCCTCGAACAGATCGTAAGGATTTGGAGAAGTATCACGAGGGATTAATTGTCCTATCAGGCGGCTTTAGCAGTGAGGTTTTCACTCATGCCATGAAGGAAGATATGACAGCTTTAGATGACACCATCAAATGGCATAAACAAGTCTTTGGCGGTGACTATTATCTAGAAATTCGCCGTGAAGCAGACTATAACCTTTCAAAAGACGCTCAAAGCGAACTTATGATTGAACAGGAAAAAGTAAACAAAGTTCTCATACAGAAATCGAAAGAACATGGCGTTAAAGTAGTCGCCACGAATGATGTCCATTATGTCAATCCTGAGGACTTAATCGTTTATAACATCCAACAATGTATTGCAGTGGGGAAAACCTTGGAAGAATTCGATACAACTCCACTACGATTCCGATGGTTAAGAAGCAAACGTGAAATGTGTGACTTGTTCTCAGATATTCCATCGGCCATTTCTAACACGATGGAGATATTCGACAAGGTAGAGACATACGATATTCATCATGCTCCTATAATGCCACCAGTCTCAATTCCAGAAGGTTTCAAAAATGACACTGACTATTTGAAACAACTGACATATACAAAAGCAAAGGATATATACGGGAATCCACTTCCAGAAGAAGGAGATGACCGTCTCCAATTTGAATTGGAAATCATCAAGAAGAATGGAGCAGAAAGATACTTCCTGTTTATACAGGATGTAGTTAACTATGCAGAAAAGGAGTTAGATGCATTGGTCGGTCCAGGACGTGGTTCTGTAGCAGGGAGTCTGGTTGCATACTGTTTGGGAATAACCAAGATAGACCCTTTGAAACACGATTTGTTGTTTGAACGCTTTATGTGTCCTGATAGGCAAATGCTTCCGGATATAGATTTGGACTTTGATGAAGAGGGACGGTCTCATGTCATAGAATGGCTCGAAAAGAAATATGGGAAGGAATACTGTGCACATATCATAAGCTACTCAACATTTAGCACGAGGTCAGCATTTAGTTCTATAGCACAAGTAAAACAGTTGCCGGCAAAAACTGCTAATGCCATTCACCAAGCCATTCCTGTGTATTACCCATATTATCCGAAGACTATGGAGAATGCAATAAAAAGTACTCCAGAACTTAGGAAGTTAGTACGTTCTGCAGACCAGACTGTTCAAAATGCGATTAGTGACACTAAGGTCTTGGAAGGCACAATTAAAGGAATAGGAGTACATGCCTGTGGCTTCATTGTCAGCGACAGTCCCATCAGTGATTGGGCACCAGTTTGTGTTCAGGAAGACCCTTACATTGAAGGGAAAAAAGTTCGATGTACCCAATACGATGGCAGAACCATCGAAGAAACTGGTTTGATTAAGTTTGACTTTTTGAGTCTTAATACTCTTTCTCAGCTAAAAATGATTTGCGAAAGAATCAAGGTAAACACAGGGAAAGACTTCGATATAGAGAAGATACCTCTTGATGACCCAAAGACTCTTGAACTGTTCCAGCAAGGCGAAACAGAAGATATTTTCCAATACGAGACCCAAGGAATGAGACAATATCTTCGTGAACTCCATCCTACGACATTTGAAGATCTTGTACTTCTGAATGTCATGTATCGTCCTGGAACGATTGAAGACCTCCCTTTGCTGCTAAAAAGAAAGAGAGGTAGAAGTAAAATCAAATATGCCATACCCAACATGGAGAAATACCTTCACGACACGTATGGAATACTGGTATATCAAGAGCAACTAATGCTACTCTCCCGTCTGATTGCAGACTTTAACAGAGGCGAAAGTGATGCCTTACGAAAGGCAATGGGTAAAAGAAAACAGGATAAGTTAGCTGAATTAAAGCCAAAATTCATCGAGGGTGGTCTTCGAAATGGATATAAAAAGAGCACACTTGAAAGAATATGGAAAGACTGGGAACACAAAGGTATGTACGCCTTTAACAAGGCTCATGCTGTTTGCTATTCGTGGTTAGCCTATCAGATGGCTTACCTGAAAGCAAACTATTCAGAAGAGTTCCATCTGGTCATTAAAGACAGTCAATGATGTATTATAAAACAGGAATACATGATAAAAAGTATGAACCCTATTCATGATAATGATTTGGCAGCGATGAGTTGCAGATGTCAGGCAATAATGGCTATGCCCATGAAGGAGATTACCCAAATACCATTTGAAGACTTCGCTTCTCTATACAATTCTATTCAGCCAACTATCAGCGCATGGACGTATAATGCAGCTGATATGCTGGAATTTCCACGACCACAAAAAACAGTTGTCCGTTGCCCGTCATATCGTATCAAGTGGGCTGCACGTGTGGTTGATGGTATGATTGAATTCAATCTCCGAACCATGTTCTACGCTGACCTAACTTGGCTTAAAGGGTGTGTCATCCACGAACTATGTCATTTGTTTGTCAAAGATCACACAAAGAATTTCTGGATGCTCTATAATCAGAAAATTAAAGAGGCTGAAATCGTAGATGTGACTTATGACGGATGGAAAAAAGAACGGGTCATTGAAAAGGATGATCCATTCATGTTCTCTCATCCTGGGCATTTTCAAGTCCATCGCCAGAAATTCAACTGCATGTTAAATACTTTTTTCCATAAGGGATATACACATTGTACTCCTGTAAAAATAGATTATAAACTTTTGAATGATAATAGTTAATAGAGACTCTATAAAGTCTTTAATGTTTCATCTTTAATTATAATAATTATGGCACTTTGGAGAATTGTTGTCAAGAACAGCGGAAACGCTGCTTGTAAAGACAAACGTCAACGCCTTGAAAAGGGCATGTTCATTGAAACAAGTACAGTATCACCCATACCTCCGATAGGGGTTTCACGAGAACGACCAATGCTGGCACAGCTGTTCCGGAACAAGTATGGTATAGAGATTAATGTCAATAACATGAACAGTGGATATTTCAATTGCGAAAAGATTGGATAATCTACGTAGAAAAGGCATTGTGAGAGTTCACCTTTGAGTGGACTCTCTTTTTTTATCAATTTTATTTCAATTAAAAGAAGAAATGGCAAGTTTAAGCTTTACGTTTACCCATGTATATATACATGCACCTCTAAACTGACAAAAATAAACCTTCATAATTCATATTTTGGTTTACCTCACCTTATTATATATAAGAACATCTAAACTTAAACCTAAACTTACATCGTTGAAATATACCTGTTTTTCTTTTAATTGAAACATATTGCGAGAATAGTTATTGCTTTTCCTAAAAATGTTAAATATCAAACATATTCTGCAAGAAAAACGTGTAAAATGTGCGTAAAGTCGTAAGGATTTATTAATTTTGCAAGCAAAATTTGCAGAACGTGCTGAAAAGTCGTAATGCAATCTGTGATCTAACAGTTAGTGTTTAACAAATAAAATATCGAAATAAGTAGTCGAAGTGGCAAAAATGGTCGGATATTTTGAGGAAATCGGGCGCAGAATGTGCAGTACATGCTCATAATGTTTCCCAAATGTTTCCCAGATTCGCTGTAATATGCTGATAATCAGTGTTCGTTAGCCGCCGCACAGGCAGCAGTTGAAGGATAATCAATCTGATGAAATGACAAAAAGCGGTGAGGTCAATCGGCCTTACCGCTTTTTTACGTTTCCAATGAAAAAGAATAAGATAGATTAAAATAATTAGGTGTATAGCTTACAATAATCAATAAAAAAATTGTCAATTCTCAATTATTTTGCTTAATTTTGCAGCATCTTATATGTAAATGAGCATAGAAATCTGTCAAATTAAAAGTCTATACCTTATTTTTTTGAATTATGAACATTACACCTATTTTCTGGTTAGTTCCCATTGCATCCATCATTGCATTGGGCATGGCATGGTATTTCTTCAAGCAGATGATGCGCGAAGACGAGGGTACCCCACGTATGTGTGAGATAGCCGCCCATGTGCGCAAAGGCGCCATGGCCTATCTGAAACAGCAATACAAAGTAGTGCTCATCGTATTCATTGTATTGGCCATTCTGTTTGCATTCATGGCTTATGTACTTCACGTGCAAAACCCCTGGGTACCATTTGCCTTCCTCACCGGCGGTTTGTTCTCAGGCTTATCCGGTTTCTTCGGCATGAAGACCGCCACCTACGCTTCCGCTCGTACTGCCAATGCCGCCCGCACAGGTTTGAACCGCGGTTTAAAAGTAGCTTTCCGCAGTGGAGCCGTCATGGGACTGACTGTCGTTGGACTTGGACTATTAGACATCGCCATATGGTTTTTAATTTTGAATAGTGTTTATGACGGTGAGGCCAATGCCTTAATCACCATCACCACGACGATGCTGACCTTCGGTATGGGTGCCTCTACCCAGGCCTTGTTTGCCCGTGTCGGTGGTGGCATCTACACCAAAGCCGCCGATGTTGGAGCCGACCTTGTAGGCAAGGTAGAAGCCAACATCCCCGAGGACGATCCCCGCAATCCCGCCACTATTGCCGACAATGTTGGTGACAACGTTGGTGATGTTGCCGGTATGGGTGCCGACCTATATGAAAGTTACTGCGGCAGCATCCTGAGTACCGCCGCCCTTGGTGCCACTGCCTTTGCCATGAACGGCGACATGCAATTGAAAGCCGTCATGGCCCCGATGATCATCGCCGCCGTTGGCATCTTCCTGTCGTTGTTCGGCATCTTCCTGGTTAAGACCCGCGAAGGCGCCACGATGAAAGACCTGCTCCATTCTTTGGGTCTGGGCACCAACATTGCCTCCGTGTTAATTGCTGGCGCTTCGTTCCTTATTTTATATTTATTGGGCATCGAGAATTGGTTGGGCGTTTCGTTCAGTGTAGTCACGGGTTTGGCGGCTGGTGTCATCATCGGTCAAGGCACTGAATACTACACCTCGCACAGTTACAAACCAACACAGAAAATTGCCGAATCTTCACAGACTGGTGCCGCCACAGTGATTATCAAAGGTATCGGTACCGGTATGATTTCGACGATGATTCCCGTGGTGACCATTTCCGTAGCCATCATGTTGAGTTTCCTTTGTGCCAATGGTTTTGACATGTCGATGAGTGCAACGAGCATCTCCCATGGATTATACGGTATTGGAATTGCCGCCGTAGGTATGCTTTCCACTCTTGGCATCACTCTTGCTACAGACGCTTACGGACCTATCGCCGACAACGCCGGAGGCAATGCCGAGATGAGCGAGTTGGAACCCGAGGTTCGCAAGCGCACCGATGCTTTGGATGCTTTGGGCAACACCACCGCCGCTACGGGCAAGGGCTTTGCCATTGGCAGTGCTGCGTTGACCGCCTTGGCCCTGTTGGCCTCGTATGTGGAAGAGATTAAGATTGCCATGGTACGTGCGATGAACGAAGGTGAGAAGTTCCTTACCGCCGCTGGTGAGGTGTTCAATCCAGAAGGCGCGACGATGGGCGATTTTATGGACTTTTTCCAAGTAAACCTGATGAATCCCAAAGTTCTTGTTGGAGCCTTTATCGGTGCCATGGCCTCGTTCCTATTCTGCGGCCTGACAATGGGTGCCGTAGGTAGAGCCGCCCAATCGATGGTAGAGGAAGTACGTCGTCAGTTCCGTGAGATAAAAGGTATTCTGGAAGGTAAGGGTACCCCCGACTACAGTCGTTGTGTGGAGATCTCCACGCGGAGTGCCCAGCGTGAGATGATATTCCCCTCGCTATTGGCCATATTGATACCCATCATAGTAGGTGTGGTACTCGGCGTTGGCGGTGTATTAGGTTTGCTCGTTGGCGGTCTGGCTTCCGGTTTCACACTGGCTGTATTCATGGCCAATTCCGGCGGTGCTTGGGACAATGCCAAGAAAATGGTTGAAGAAGGTAACTTTGGTGGCAAGGGTAGTGCCTGCCACAAAGCCACGATAGTGGGTGATACAGTCGGCGATCCGTTCAAAGACACAAGCGGTCCCAGTCTGAACATTCTGATTAAACTGATGTCGATGGTTAGTATCGTAATGGCCGGACTTACAGTGGCTTTCCTGTAGCGCACCTGTCTAATTTAACATTTAATAGCACTAATTATTCTTTTGTATGGATAATTAGTGCTATTTTTGTACGCTATAACTCAAAAACCTAAAAAACAAATACTAAATGATAGTATAATGGGATCAGAAGAAACACAAAGCACTAGCAGCCATCATACCCATCATCATCATAGCCACCACCATCACCATAGCCACAGCAGTAGTAGCAGCAGTGGTAGCAGTAGTCGTAGCAGTAAGAGCAAACACCGTCACCATGGCGATTCGTCTGAGGCATTCAAACGTCATGGGTTATCCTCGATTAAACGTAGGAAAATAATCAGCCGTGTTTTGTTTGTAGCTTTGTCTGCTGTTGCCATTTGCATTGTTTTGGCATGTGTTTGGTTATATACACACTGATGAAAGGTAAAAGGGTAAAGAAGTAAAAAGGTAAAAGAGTAAAAAGGTAAAAGGGTAAAAAGGTAAAAGGGTAAAAAGGTAAAAGGGTAAAAAGGTAAAAAGGGAGAAGGGGCTACTATTTGAGAAATAAGTTTTCACAATAAAAGCGCAGGCGTTTGCCTGCGCTTTCTATTTGGATAACGTTTTGTTTTATCTGTTAAATGGCATCCAGTAGAGGCGACTATAGACAGGATCGGTTTCGGGAAATTCCGCTATCATGTCAAGAAGCGGTTTAAAGCTCTCCTGTTCCACTCCGAAATACATCATCTGCTTGGGTTCATAATCACCCGTATTCTTATTCGGGGTTTCAATAAGGAGGATGTCTGTCATTACCACACCATCTTGCAAAGCAATCCAGTGCTTTTGATGATAATTATATCCAGCCATTCCATCCACTACAATAAGGTTGGCAGCGACCTCCATCTGTGAATTGCCTTCGGTGCGAGCTAATTCTGTCCATCCGCTTCTCTTTGGATGTGCGTAAGCTACCGTCTGCTGTTCGTTCCTGAGGAAGAGTTCGTAGCGTCCATCGTTGTCAACATCGAAGAAAGCATACTGTTTGGGGAAATTTTCCTGTGTCATCAGCTCTTTTCCCACGAACGACGTTTTCAGTTCACGAACTTCATCGCGTGACAGTTGGTTGATGTCTTGTGCGTTGGTTGCCATTGCCATGAAAGCCAATAATAATGTTGATGCTAGTTTTTTCATTTTGTTTTATGGTTTGTTTTGTTTATAATACTTTGACGAACGCGTTTTCAATAGGTTTAACGTGCAGTTCAAAATTGACGCCATCCCTCACTCGGACGATTCTCTCGGGCTCAATCGGCGACGCATTCCATGCAAGCGCCAGATGGCCCATAGTGCGTCTGAGGTTCATCTCCACTAGTGGATGGAGCAGAAACCGTCCTTCATCCAGCACCACCATCATGTCGACGCCTAACGGTCCTACATATTTACCTTTGAACAAAGTAGCCAGTTCATTCTGCAGCGTAATCTTTACAGTTTCCAACAATTCAGATGGGATATATTTCACTATCCGCTCCATTTTTCGCCGCTCCGTGGTTATGACATTACCTATGTATGCCCCATTTTCCGTGTGAAACACAGACAACCCTTCATACCTTATGGTTCCATCGCCAAGCGCAGAAAATTCCATCCCGAAGTCCAGCACCTTATGATACAAAGGTTCTATGGTGACAGCCCCCTGTTGGTCGATGATGTTACTCAACCACCTTTCCATTCCCCCTTCGAACCGTCCCAATACGTAACGTATGCCCCTTCCACTGCAGCTCCATGGTGCCTTAACGACCGCATTATGGTATTTTGAGCACATATCAGCCACCTCATCGACAGAGGTGCAAATAACGCTCTCCCCCACTGTTTCGGGTATGAACTTTCTGACGTTTCCCAACAATGCCACACCCGTCTTCCTGTTTGACCAGTTGCGAATGAGGGTCATTTGGATATGGTCAGGCAACGACGATTGTGGGAAACAAGCCCTTTCTAATTGCTTGCGCACCGCCTCATCCCATCCCCATGGTTGAATGTCAACAAGCCCTGGATCACTTTCCGCCGCCATTCTTGCCGCCTCGGAAACCGTCACAAAAAGAACCTTTTCCTCGAGCCTTCCTGCCTTATGGGCAGCTTTCAGAGCATAATCCACATCGTCGACGATGACCACGTCCCCTTTTTCAGCCCACAGTGCCGGGAGGAACCCAAGATTAATCCTCATGGCCCTGACCACATGGGGAGGCGTGAAATTTGGCTTGCCAAAAGCAAGTGCCATGTCGTGTTCCGGATTGAAAATATGGAAAACCACTATGGAGGAGTGTTAAATGTTGATTATTAACTGTATTGGAGAATTGAGTATTTGTTCATGTGATAAAGTATAAAACTGCTGCAAAAATAACAAAAAAAATCATATTTTGCAAACTTGACTTTGCAATTACAGAAAAAAGTCGTACCTTTGCAGTTGTATTGCAATAAATCAGAGTATTAGGAGTATTCATGGAGGCATTTTTCCGTACACACGCATATTTGGTGGAGCACACCACCACGCCTGTTCGTCGTGGATTGATGGACGAAATAGACTGGAATGCCCGTATGATAGGCATTAAGGGTACGCGTGGTGTTGGCAAGACCACCATGTTGTTGCAATACGCTAAGGAACGTTTTGATATTCACGACCACCAGTGTCTGTATATCAACATGAATAACTTCTATTTTCAGGGGCGCGGTATTGCCGATTTTGCAGGAGAGTTTTACCACCATGGCGGCAGGGTGCTGTTGATTGACCAAGTGTTCAAACATCCTGATTGGAGCAAGGAACTTCGTAAGATTTACGACAACTATCCCAATCTGCATATTGTTTTCACTGGCTCGAGCGTGATGCGTCTGAAAGAAGAGAATCCAGAGTTAAACGGCATTGTCAAGAGCTACAATCTTCGCGGTTTCTCATTCCGTGAGTTTCTTAACTTGCAGACCGGTCACCATTTCCGTCCCTATAGCTTGGAGGAGATTATCAGTGACCACGAGCGCATCGTAAAGCACATCCTCCCCCACGTCAGCCCCGCACAGCACTTCAGTTCATATGTTCACCATGGTTTCTACCCCTTCTTTCAAGAGCACCGCAACTATTCCGAGAACCTGCTGAAGACGATGAACATGATTACGGAAGTGGATATCCTGCTCATCAAACAAATAGAGTTGAAATACCTCACAAAGATAAAGAAGTTGTTTTATCAATTGGCCGTCGGCGGTCCGTCAACACCAAATATCAGTCAACTAGCCCAAGACATTGAAACGAGTCGTGCCACTGTGATGAATTACATCAAGTATCTCGCCGATGCCCGTTTAATCAACCTGATATACACCCCTGGCAATTCCTTCCCCAAGAAACCATCAAAAGTAATGGTCCACAATCCCAACCTGATGTATGCCATCTATCCCATTCAAGTAAATCTCCAAGATGTGATGGAGACTTTTTTCGTTAATTCGTTGTGGAAAGACCATAGTGTGAATCTCGGAGAGAAGAGAGGTTCCTATCTTGTTGACGGTCATTTGCTGTTCAGCATAGAAGATGCCGGCGTCCGCCAGCGTCAGCGTTTTCCCGACAATACCATTCACGCTCGCTACAACACCGAGGTTGGATATGGCAAGCAATTGCCACTATGGCTTCTTGGTTTTCTGTATTAGCGATGAGGAACAAAGAATAAGAGAATAAAATTGAACATTCATATATAATAACTTTATTATTTTATGGCAAAAGAAAAAAAATTTATCACCTGTGATGGTAACGAGGCTGCTGCTCATGTGAGTTATATGTTCTCCGAAGTAGCCGCCATCTACCCCATCACCCCGTCTTCGCCTATGGCGGAGCATGTTGACGAGTGGGCCGCCCGTGGCAGGAAGAATCTGTGGGGCCAGACCGTCAGTGTTCAGGAAATGCAGTCTGAGGCTGGTGCAGCCGGTGCCGTTCATGGTTCATTGCAGGCTGGTGCCTTGACCACCACGTTCACCGCCTCTCAGGGTCTGTTACTGATGATTCCCAACATGTACAAGATTGCCGGCGAGTTGATACCTTGCGTGTTCGATGTGTCCGCCCGTACCTTGGCCAGCCACTCTCTTTGTATCTTTGGTGACCATCAGGACGTGATGGCCTGCCGCCAGACTGGTTTCGCCATGTTGTGCGAAGGAGGAGTGCAGGAAGTGATGGACCTGACCGCCGTTGCTCACCTGGCCTCTTTGGAGACGATGGTTCCGTTTGTGAATTTCTTCGACGGTTTCCGCACCTCCCATGAATACCACAAGATAGAGTTGATGGACCAGGAAGATATCCGTCCGTTGGTTAAGGAAGAGTATATCAAGCGTTTCCGCGACCGCGCGATGAGCCCAGAGCGTCCCATCACCCGTGGTACTGCCGAGAACCCCGAGACTTTCTTCACCCACCGCGAGGCCTGCAACCCTTACTATGACAGTGTACCCGAAGTGGTAGAGAAATATCTTGGCGAGATTTCAAAGATTACCGGCCGTGAATACCATCTGTTTAGTTACTATGGTGCCGAAGATGCCGACCGTATGATTATCCTGATGGGTTCGGCCACCGATGCCGCTCGTGAGGCTATCGATTACCTGAACGCCAACGGGCAGAAGGTAGGTATGATCAGCGTTCACCTCTATCGTCCTTTCAGCGTGAAACATCTGTTGGCAAGCGTTCCCAAGAGCGTGAAGCGTATTGCCGTACTCGACCGCACGAAGGAGCCCGGTGCTAATGGTGAGCCTCTGTACCTCGACGTGAAGGATGCTTACTACGACGTAGAAGATCGTCCTCTCATTGTTGGTGGCCGCTATGGTCTTGGTTCTCACGACACCACTCCCGCTCAGATTATCAGCGTGTTCAACAATTTGGCCATGCCTGAACCCAAGAACCACTTCACCATTGGTATCGTTGACGATGTCACCTTTACCTCACTCCCCGAAGTGGAAGAGATTGCCCTTGGTGGAGCCGGCATGTTCCAGGCCAAGTTCTTCGGTCTCGGTGCAGATGGTACCGTGGGTGCCAACAAGAACAGTGTGAAGATTATCGGCGACAACACCGACAAGTACTGCCAGGCCTATTTCTCATACGACTCGAAGAAGTCGGGCGGTTTCACTTGTTCACACCTTCGTTTCGGTGACACACCCATTCGTTCCACATACCTGGTGACCACGCCAAACTTCGTGGCTTGCCACGTACAGGCATACCTCCATATGTACGATGTGACCCGTGGTCTTCAGAAGAACGGTACGTTCCTGCTGAACACCATCTTCGACGCTGACGAACTGGAGAAATTCATGCCCAACAAGGTGAAGCGCTATTTCGCTCAGAACAACATCACAGTCTATACCATCAATGCCACGAAGATTGCTCAGGAGATTGGTCTCGGCAACCGCACGAATACCATTCTTCAAAGTGCTTTCTTCCGTATCACTGGTGTCATCCCCGAGGAACTGGCTATTGAGCAGATGAAGAAGTTCATCGTGAAGAGCTACGGCTCGAAGGGTGAAGACGTGGTGAACAAGAACTACGCCGCCGTGGACCGTGGTGGTGAGTATGTACAGTTTGCCGTGAAGCCGGAGTGGGCCAACCTGCCCGACGACGAGGTGAAGGCTGATGATGCTCCTGCCTTCGTGAAGGAGTTGGTACGTCCTATCAACGCCCAAGCCGGCGACTTGCTGCCCGTAAGTGCCTTTGCCAAGTTCGGCACCGCCGATGGTTCTTGGGAAGTGGGTACCGCGGCTTACGAGAAACGTGGTGTGGAAGCCTTCGTTCCCGCTTGGAACATGGACAACTGTATCCAGTGTAACCAATGTGCTTACATCTGTCCTCACGCTGCCATCCGTCCGTTCGTGCTTACCGACGACGAACTGGCCGGCTTCGATGGTCTGAACACCCTCGAGATGAAGGCACCCGCCGCCATGAAGGGCATGCACTTTGTTATCGAGCCCAGCGTGCTCGACTGTCTCGGCTGCGGCAACTGCGCCGACATCTGTCCGGGTCATCCAAAGAAGGGTAAGGCCCTCACCATGGTTCCGTTCAATCCCGATGCCGCCGATATGAAGAAGATGGCAGCCGACTGGGACAAGCTCGTGAAGATTCCTTCGAAGCAGGATCTCGTAGATATCCGCTCGAACGTGAAGAACTCGCAGTTTGCCAAGCCGCTGTTCGAGTTCTCAGGTGCCTGTGCTGGTTGCGGTGAGACGCCTTATGTGAAGTTGATTTCACAGTTGTTTGGTGACCGTCAGCTTATCGCCAATGCTACGGGCTGTTCGTCCATCTATTCCGCTTCCATCCCCTCGACACCATACACCAAGAACGACAAGGGTCAAGGCCCATGCTTCAACAACTCCCTGTTCGAGGACTTCTGCGAGTTCGGCCTCGGTATGGCTCTCGGTAACAAGAAGATGAAAGAGCGCGTGGCCAAGTTGTTGCAGGAAATGATAGCCAGCGACAAGACCAGCGCTGAGTACAAGGCTCTCGCTCAGGAGTGGATCGACAACAAGGAGGATGCCGACAAGACCAAGGAGATTGCTCCGAAGCTTCGTGCTTGCATCGCCGAGAGCGCTGCCAAGGGCTGCCCTGTCTGCAAGGAACTCCAGACGCTCGACCACTACTTGGTGAAGCGTTCACAGTGGATTATCGGTGGTGACGGTGCCTCCTACGACATCGGTTACGGTGGTCTCGACCACGTGATTGCCACTGGTGAGGATGTCAACATCCTTGTCCTCGACACAGAGGTATACTCCAACACTGGCGGTCAGGCCTCCAAGGCAACTCCGCTTGGTGCCATCGCCCAGTTCGCTGCCCAAGGCAAGCGCATCCGCAAGAAAGATCTTGGTATGATTGCCACCACCTACGGCTATGTGTATGTCGCTCAGATTGCTATGGGTGCTGACCATGCGCAGTGTCTGAAGGCTATCCGCGAGGCCGAAGCTTGGCACGGACCTTCCATCATCATCGCTTACGCTCCCTGTATCAACCACGGTCTGAAAGCCAAGGGCGGTATGGGTAAGAGCCAGGCCGAGGAGAAGAAGGCTGTGGAGTGCGGTTACTGGCATCTCTGGCGCTTCAATCCCGCCCTCATCGAGGAAGGCAAGAACCCATTCTCTCTCGACTCTAAGGAGCCCAACTGGGAGAACTTCCACGACTTCCTCATGGGCGAGGTCCGTTACCTCTCCGTCAAGAAGGCTTATCCCAACGAGGCAGAAGAGCTCTTCGCTGAAGCCCAGAAGATGGCTCAGATCCGCTATAAGAGCTACGTCAGGAAGACGCAAGAGAATTGGAGCGAGTAAGACAACGAATTAACTCAATTCATAGAAAAAAGAGGTGGAACTACACAGTTTCACCTCTTTATCGTAATGACGCGCTACCACGCTGATGCGCCTCATTCAAGCAACCTGCCTATATCCCATGTAAGGAACTCTTCAACGGGAATACCACCAGAACCAACTATGAAAGAATGAACAGGATGAAACTTCTCGCCAAACAACGGAAGGCCATTATTGGTAGTCCGACGGCCACTCTTAACCTCTATGGCAATAAGTTGTTTGTCGAACTCTATGACGAAATCCACCTCGTCGTCCTTCTCACGCCAGAAGCAGAGCTTGTAGTCGTACTCATCAGCCTGATTCAGTAGATGTGCCCCAACAGCACTTTCCACCCAGTGCCCCCAAAGATTAGGCGTGGTAAATGCCTTATTGAAAGTCATACCACTCTGAACCGAGAAGAGAGCTGTGTTGTAAACCATCAGTTTTGGCACAGAATTGTATTTGCGTGCATTGTCTGACGCATATTTCTGCAGTCCACAGAGCAGTCGCGACTCGTTGAGAGTAGTCAAATAACTTGCTAATGTCGTTACATTGCCTGCATCCTGCAATTGGCCCAACATCTTGTTCAGTGACAGTTCTTTGCTGGAGTAAGCACAACCCAACTCAAACAATTGCTTCATCAAGGCCGGCTTATAGATAACCTTTGTCCTCAGTACGTCTTTCTCTATCGCAGGAGCCACAATGCTGTCCTTGATATACTTACGCCATCTTCGTTCGTCTTTGAGATACATGGATCCTCCAGGATAGCCGCCATAATAGATGTATTGGTCAACATCCATATTAAATGCCTCGTGCATCTCTGCATAACTCCAATGTGGCATTCTTATCATTTCATACCTGCCTGCCAGCGATTCCGTCAAACCGTCTTTCAGAAGTAGCCTTGATGAACCGAGGATGACCACTTTCATGTTGAGGTCTTTAAACGTATCCTCATCCCATTCTTTCTTGACAGCCTCGCTCCAGTTGTCTATCTTGTGTACCTCGTCAACCACAAGCAGGTATTCCTTTGCCTGTGCCACCTTCATACGTGCACGTGCAGTAGCCCACATCTCGCCAATCCAAGCCGTGTTGGCATGGTCAATATTGTCGGCACTGACCAGCAGGTAAGGGACATCTGTTTCCTGAAGCACCTGCTTCACCATCGTAGATTTACCCACCTGACGAGGCCCAGAGATAACTTGAATCTTACTTCTTGGCTCAGGAATCCTCGAATTCAATTCTTGGAATTGCGCTCTTTTAAACATAACAAACTGATTTTCTGCCGCAAAGATAAATAAAATTCTCAAATCTACCAAGAAAAATTCTCAAAAGCTACCCGAAAAATTCTCAAATCTTAGATTATTAATCTAAAACCAATGGGGTTGGAGAAAACAATCACATTCTCCGTCCTCGTGATTACCACAAAAAACGAGGCTTATCCCAACAAATCAAAAGAACTCCTCAACGAAACCCAGAAGATGGCTCAGATCCGCTACGAGAGTTACGTCCGCAAGACGCAGGAGAATTGGGAAGATTAAGATTTATCTTCATTCTATATCAAGCAGGGCACCCACATCGGATGCGCTGCTTTATGTTTTCTTGCCGTTAAGATTATCGCCGGAATCTCTGGTGCGGGTGTCAACGGCGTTGAGAGTGCTACCCGTGTCTCGGGTGTGAGTGTCAGCGACGTTGAGGGTGCCGACGGAGGCGCGGAATGGGTGTCTACGGCGTAGAAACCGTGAACGGCGGTTCGGAAGGGCATTCTACGGCGTAGAAACCACCAGCGAGGTCGGCGAAGTATGTTTCGCACCATGCGCGAGTCATTCCGAGCCACCGTTCATGGTTCCGCAGCGTGCGCCACCGCCGTACCTCCCGCCGGACACGCAAAAATCGCATAGGACATATGCTTTCCTATGCGATTTCGCGAAAAGTTTCAATTTGCAAAAGCTTTATTACATACGATATACGTATAGATATGGTTTATTGCCTGTTGATTCATTGATTGCCATCTGTCTATTACCCGTATCGGCAAAGCCAACTGTTTCTAATACATGAATTGATGCCTTATTGCCTGAATCTACCATTGCATAGACTTCTTCGACATCCATATCGTCACGCATGAGGTCTAAAATGATAGGGATTGACGCCTTCATCAAGTTCTTATTACGGAACATCGGCAATGTTACAAAATCTATGAGCCAGTTAGAGAAATTGTTTGTCACTATGTTATGGCTTGGACTTGTAACTTTTATCCAGCCACAAAGTCCAGCATTCAACCTGATAGAGTATGCAAAAGCAATTCCAATCTGAGTAGTCATGATTGTATTTACCAGATATTCCTTTCTTCGCTCCACGGCATCTGGCTCAATGCCGTAGAATCCGGACATATACTTTTTGACTTCTTGGTCAAATGCCAACATGTTTAGGGCTGCAAGGTCTTCCTCTAAGTATGTTTCATCAAAAGGCCTTAAAAATATTGACTGATTGAGACGATAGGCTCGCAAGTCTGTCGCTGGATTAAAGTATGCTTTAATATTCATGTGGATAATACTTTAGCTAAAATAGAGTGTAATAGATGTTATTAGTATTAGGGCAAATGCAAGAACTGAGATGCAACCGCTATTTGAAGACTTTCTGTTAGCGTTAGAATTGGGCGGTTCTTCCTTCTTTTTTGAATTCAAGTCAATTGCAAGATTTATCGAATCGATATGATCATCTATGAGTTTAATAAATGAAGCTAATAATTTCTCGCCACTTTCTATGGATTTCTTTTTGGCATCTGTATTGCTATTTTTATTAAGAGCTAAGATTAGGGTAGCGCATCTTTTTCTCGTTTCTAAACCTTGCTCAAACATAGGTTTTATAACTAAAAGCATCTCATTCTTCTCAGCATTCAACTGTTCAATAGTCATCCCAAACAGTTTTGACATCATCTGTATATGGCTATCAGCAATATCAGCTATGTTACTACCAGCTGAGTTTAGTAACATGAAATCCATTGACATTGCTGCTTTTGAAACTATCTGGTCAATCATTCCAAGTTCAATATAAGGCGGTATAAGTAAGTCTTCAAGAGGGATATCTTTGTCTCCATTCTTTATTCGACGTTTCAATCTTTCTTCAAAATCGGAATAAAAACCCTTATTGGCAGAATCGTTGTTGACAATCTCCTTTGCCAAGTTCTTATATGAATTAGAATCAGCCTCAAAATCTTTATAATCATCTATAAGTTTGTTATAATACGTTTCAAATACGGCAAGAAAATCTACAAGATTAGATGGGTCAATCTGCTCTTCCCTCCTCACCAATTCATTAGAACTATAGAGGACTAAAGGAGAATCCACAAAACACAAATACAGATAATCAGAAAGGTATTGCTTCGTTTGAGGATAGTTTGAGCGAGCTAACGAATTCGTATCTTTCTCCCAATCCTCATTCCTTAGCACAAACAGCCGTTCCGCTTTTTTTTCTGGCGGAATCCCCAGCCGCTTCGCATAATCTACCAAGAACTCATTTACGTTAGAAAGCGATTCCTTATAGTTTTGCGGTATTCCAAACTCATCCAATGCTTTCATCCCCAACCAAATTCCATACATCAGGACTTCAAACTTCCCTTCATTGGTCAAGGGCATATTGAACTCTGTCATGCCATGCTCTGCCGATTTGAAAATCGACTCAAGATAATTCTTTCCGTTCTCTGTTGAATCCATGTCGTTAATTGTATTAAGTTCTACCTTTTGGAACGAAAGAAGCTCTATCTGCTCGTTTATCTTCGAGGTGGTGATACAGTGATGTAAGAGCCTATGTCTTTGCACTCTCTTTCGAGAATACTGCTGCAAATTAACTAAATTTTATTGAGTTTTGAATCGGAATCATCCAAAAAGTGCAAAAACAAAATGTTTTTTACATCTTTTGGCTATAAATGAGTACAATGTATGGGATAATGCCCTATCTTCGCCCCCAGAACATCAAGGGAAGGAAAAAGATAGTTGGGACGGAAAGTAGTTCGGTGATTAAAAGTAGCCCATTTCGAGTTACCCACTAACTCTAAGAGATTTGCCCACTAACTGCAATAGAGTTACTCACGAACTCAATGACCCCCACTACGAGCATCCTTTCGGGTAATGTTTTCAGGATAACAACTTAAATACCTTTAAGATTATGGCTAAAGTGAAGTATTATGCTAAAGAGAACACAAAGTTAGGTACGCACAGTTTCTATGCTGTCCCTGTGCCCAATGGTACACTGACCTTCAATGAACTTTGTGAGGAGGCTTGTCGTAACACAAGCATTGAGCCTTCGATTATGAAGGCTGCGGTGTCGGAGTATATGAAGACGGTGCTGTCGAACGTGCTGAAGGGGTTCCGCGTTCCTGTGGGCGAGCAGTTCATTACGGTTTATCCGAACTTGAACTGCTCAGTGAAGGACACGAAGAACCAAGACGGCACTGTGAATGAAGCTGCCACGGCCAAGAAGGTGACCGCCTCGAAGGGCATGAGCCGTCTAGGCGCATCGGTCAGCATCAAGTTCAGCAAGCAGTTTACATGGAAGTGTCGTGGCAGAAGGTTAACGAGACTGGTGCGGCCGTCGAAGAAGAGAACATCACCGATGGTGGCTCTGATTCTGGCGGCGAGGGCGGCAACGGTAACGGCAGCAACGACAATCATCCCGGAAAGCTCGAAGGGTAAGGTCGAAGCAAATAATATCAAAACATTCGGCAAGTAAAGGATGGAAACTTTGCTTGCCGAATTCAACGAAACAAAGGGTACGAATACTTTTCTATAATGTCGTATTGCCTTTTATCTGTCCATTGGCGTATCTGTTTTTGCTAAACTTGCTGCTAACCTTCAAACATCATTTTTAGTTCTGTTGCGTCACACTTATATTGCTTGTCGTTCATGTAGTTTATTACAGAACGAAGCTTTGATAATTCTTTTGAGTCCTTAAGTGCTCCAAAAAGAGACTTGAAGCGGTAATCGTTTTTGGCTTTGACGTCCTTCGTTATCTTAGTGAACTCTGAAAGATCAGAGGGCAAACCATAATCTTGGAGATTAAGACCTTGCTCGGCAGCACAATCCAAAAGGAATTGATCCATCGCAGGACTTATCCTTACGAAATAGTGAGGGCGCTCTTTGTGTTTCAAGAGTGTCACATGTTGGGTGTGCGCAATCTCTGTGAACTCGCTTACGTATGAATGTTGCCGTTTGTCGTTGTCAATAATACCAATAGAGAACTGGTCTTTCAAGTTGGATTCCATCATTTTTTTTGCAACAGCATTGCAACCTTTCTGATGGTTGACCCCATGAGAATCGAGCAGAAACTCTGCCAAGTTAGTGTCGATATAGCACTCAGGGACAATATGCCAGTCTTTCTTCTCCATGACTTACCCCAGTGTCTCAATGTTGAAGAATGCGTCCACGCCATAGTCATAGATGTCTTGGAAATCTTGATCCTTTGCGGTCTTTACCGTTATCAATCCGTCTGACGTTCTGGTATATAGAAGAGTCATGTCAATGTCTTGCTTCTCCATAAAAACATTCAAGATGTATGGACTATGGGTAGCGATGAAAAGATTGCTTGGCAGCTCTTCCTTCGTCATATCAAGGAGCCACTCAACAAGGCGCGATTGGGTTGGCGGGAAAAGATTGGCTTCAGGTTCCTCAAGGAAGATGTCACAACAATGTGGAATCGAATAATGTGAGAAGATATCCATCGCCTCCTTCTCGTTATCTATATTTTCTTGTATCTTTCTCCAAAGGATTTCGTTTTCTTGTCGTTCTTTTACGCTTTCCGTGTTTACATTTCCAAAGAGCAAAAACTGGAGAAACTGTAAATGCACGTATAAGGGAATCAGCGACTGCAAGCCACTCGATGTGTTTGTAAAGTCGAGGGTCACGCCATCAGCAACTTGAACCTTATCTGATTTTGTGTTCGCATCGTAGCGATACGAAATGCCAAGGTTCAATACAGACAAATCATTTGTTGTAGCTTGTCGGGCAGTCTCCCAATCGGCCATGAAATCGCGGATATTGTCGTCGGCGAACTTCACCTGGAACCAGTTGGGGATGGCGGCTACAAGATTGCGCTCAGCAGGGATATACGTCACCTTGGAACGTCGGTAATCCCACCTACCTTCCTTCCAGTTGAAGGAGAATGACTTTGTGGCATTGTCATATGAGAACGACATGAAATCTGACTCGTAACTAATGAAGGTTTCATCTCTGATGTAGCCCTTCAATTTATGAAAACGCTCCAGTTCATTGAGGAAATTGTTGTCTTTCGCAAAGAAATCCGCTGTCTGCGTCAGTTCAATACGCTTCTCAACCCATGTGCAATAGCAAGCGGTCTTCAGCACACAACTTTTGCCCGAACTCTGCGAACCAATTATAACATTGATGCGTTTAAGTTCGATGTCAGCCTCCTTCAGCGGCCCCAGATTACGAATTACAAGGTGTTTCATAGGGGCAAAGATACTATTTTATATTTAATAATCAAATACTATGTTGAATTCTTCACCTTTTTTATTATCTTTCACGCCTTACATATTCTCTTTGATTTCAAGCCACAGGGATTCTACATCATCTTGGAGCCATTCGAGGTCACAGGCTTCGGAATCATAATCGTTGGTAATGTCATACCATTCGAGGCGTTCTTTGTCTTCGGCAGACTTACGTTTCTTCTTGTTCAACTCAAGGAGTTCGGCATATCCCCATACGCCGCCGCAATCTTCTGGCGGGCACTCACCATGGGCTTTTATCAGTTTTATGACAGGCTCCTCGTCTTGAGCATAGTCACGTGCACCCTTTACCCATAGGTCGTGTGTCCATGAATCTCCGAAGTCATACTCAAACTTCAGCCGCTCACCCTTAGGTTGCAAAACCATCTCCAGCGAAGTTTCTTCGCTGTTCTTATATCGTGCACGAGCAAAGAAAGCCATGAAACTGTCAGTCTCCTCCTTCATCTGTCTGGAATTCACATAATAAAGATTGTTCTTTCCTACGAACTGATACAGGTGTTCATGTTTCCAACCCATCGCATTAATCAACACATATGCTAACAATTCCATAGTGATGTTTGACGGAACAACAAGTTCGCGCCAAATCGGGACTGGGGCATTGTTCAATTTGATTCGAATATAGTACTCTCGTTTCATCGGCCCGATAAACTTCTGCTTGGGCAACTTTAAGCCAAGCAGATAATCTTCATCGCCAAAGCCGTAATTGTCATCACCGATGTCTTCATCACTATCATCGTCAATCATAACATCATTCATGTCGAAGTCGTTATTCAAGAGTTTATCGTTGGAAAGAGAAGCCACTTTGAGAGGGTCTATTCCGTTCATCAACATAAAGCCTAACAATTCTTCGAAACTCTGAATATTATGTTTTCTCATTTCATCAGCTACGTCCTTCGGCAGAGAATTGAGCAACTCATCAAAACTAAAGGGTCTCTCCTGTCTGTCTTTCTTGTTTGACTGTTTTGACCTTTTGATCTTTGCCATATAATTTGGATTTAAAACATTATTCAACTTCCACAAGTTCCAGTTGTAAGGAGTTAAAAAAGTAAGGAGGAGTTAGAAGGTTTTAGATGCCAATAGCCCAGAACCCATCAACGTGGTCGGGCAAGGTATTGCCCTTTATCTTCGCCGCTGACAAGCGGCTATCTTCCTTAATCTTCTTTTATCTCCATAACAAGAGGAACTTGAAAACATTATTACCAGATGAATCCTCATTGCAAATATCGTAAAAAAAAATGAAATCTGCAAATAAAACAAAAGATATACATTATCGTTTCATAAGATAAGCGGCATTTCGAGATAAAAAAGCCACAAATCCAATTGTATGCTTGATTTCCTTTACTGGAAAATTGGGTAAACAGGAGAACGCAATTGTCTTATTATCTCCAGTACACGCTCAATACTACCGCTCCTGAATTCAAGTGGTAGCATTTTGAGTTGCTCTTCGGTGATGAAGAATGAGAAACCTTGCAGCCGACTGAAGAGGTTATTGTAGTTTACCTTCACCTGTGCCCTCATTCTTTCAAACAATTCTTTATTCTCTTCGTCTACCAGATGTATATACAGGGCATCGCTTCGCATAGGTGAATGTGGTGCAAAGGCCGTCCCCTTTGGAACAAGGCACTTGTCGCAACCTGTAAATGGAGCCGCAAAATGAACGAGATACTCAAGTGTCGTGTCTTCTAACAACTCAAATACATTTTCGTCTATTTTCAAAGATTTTATTTGTTCTTGTGTAGCCATGCGTTAAATGTTTTTTTTAATTGCAAAAGTAGGTAAATCCCTCGAATATTCCAAACAAAAAAGTTTCCACAAGGCTTGTGAATGATACTTTTCTAGTTTATGATGTATAACATTAGGATTTTATTCGTATTTTTGTACTCAAAGTATGGCAAATCAGAATGGATTATTTCGACTATATCATTAATAGGAATGCAGCTAAGAAAGAAAATCCGGGCAAACTATCTTCATATAGAGAGGCTGCGGAACTGATATGTATGTGCTGGGATAGACTGGACATGAGTTTCGTCGCGCCTTATCTGGACGAGAACATAATCTGGAAAGGAGGCGAGCCGTATAAAGTCATCAAAGGAAAGGAAAACTACCTGAAGTTGATGGCTCAAGTGTTTGATTCACTTCATTATTCAAAGAAGTGTTTTAGGGCGGATGTTGATGGGGCAGATGACAGGTCATGTGCTATTATTACCGTTGACGGCGAGTATCAAGACATGATGCATCGCATGAAAATAGAGGATGGACTTATCAAAGAAATTGAGGTGAAGCCCTCGCCTTACTGGTGGTGCAAGCAATTAGGAGGCAGGTCTCCATTTGGAGTCATAACTCAGACATCATTGCATGAACAAGCAGCTGCTGTGGCAGCAATAGAACAGTATATCAAAACGGAAGTGGGCAACAAGGGTATCACATGGGCTACACCATACGAGTTGAAGAACTCTCATTGCCAACTATCATTCACATGCGACGGACTGTCATACGACGTTTTGGTGGAAATTCATAGCTTTGACGACAATAAATGCCGTTTCGTGATGTATACGGAATACCACAACCTTATTGTAAGTTGCAAGGAGAATAACCACATTCCTTGTATCCTGGCACTCAATGAAGACCAAGAATTTGTAAGTCTGACAATTCTAGAGGATATGGATGTTAGAATACAAAAGTTGAGGAGTAAAGGCATCAACGAATGGACGTTCAGAGGGCTGTTCAAGACGAAGGCACAACTAAGCAGGCTCATCATCACCAAAGACTATAAGATTTTGTTACCCGACTATAATGACATCGAGGTAAAGATGGAACCGCTTGTTAAAGCAGTGTATTTCTTGTTCCTAAAGCATCCAGAAGGTATTGCATTTAAGGAATTGACTGATTATAGGGAGGAATTGCAAGATATATATAAGATTCTGAAGCCCATGGGATTGAGCAAGCGAACAATTCAAAGTATAGAGGATGTTACAAATCCTTTACTTAATTCCATCAATGAGAAATGCGCCAGGATTCGCTCTTCATTTGTGAAGGAATTCGAAGAAGGTCTTGCCAAAAACTATTTTGTAACCGGAGAACGAGGTGAGGCAAAAAAGGTGACATTGCCCAGAGACTTGGTTGTCTGGGAATAATAACGTCTTTTAAACATTCTTTTTAGGACTTCACAAGGCAAAAGTTCAACTTTCACAAGCCTTGTGATTGGATTTTGCTTGGCAAGAATAACAGAAAAAGATATATTTGCACACGAAAAAATCAAAAATAAACAAATAATGAATATGTTTGAGTTTTTTTATTTATATTTGCATCGGCTGATTGTGTGAGGCACCTATCGATGACGTTCATAGTCAGTCAGACAATTACATACAGGCGTTTACTGCGCTTTGGTTTTGACGTATTGGAATCCGGAAAATTCAAATGTCAGTCAGAAACAAGGCAACGTGACGCCCCTTGGTGTATATTATTATACACGTGGGGCTTTAACGTTGCTCGTCTTCCACTGACAGGGCGATTTCCGGAGCCTCAATACGTGAAGCGAGCATCAGAAAGGCTCCACGTTTTGTATCGTTTTTGGCAGATATCATTATTCGTTGTATATACGTCTTGGAGCCGGGCGGAGAAGAAGTAAAAAAGACTATAGTTATGGGCTATGTTTTAAGGTTTATAGGAGCTATACTTGCTACAGTTGTATTTGCTATGATTGCTGTTTTGTTTCATTTCTTGTTTTTCGGAGGAGCGGCCCACTTCTTCGCTAATATATCATGGCATAGCCTGTTTAGTTTCGATTCACTGCGAGGTCTTCTGTTACCTTTGGCATGGACTATCATGTGGTTAGTAGCCATGGGAGCAAAATGGATTGTGAAAGGGAACATCTGGTTAGCTGTCATCCCTATCTTAATCTGTATTTTAGGTTTGATTCATGGATTCGACATTTTGTTCCTCCATCCGTATGAAGTAATTATTTCAGACATTGGCCATGGTTTTTGGTACTATTTAGGAGCGATACTAACTTATATTGGAATGATTGTGTTCTTTGCGATTTTTGGATTTTTTATTCTGTCAAAAGAAGGCATCTAAGTTTTTTTTAATTTAATAAAAGTAATACTTCCATGAAATACTTCTGTTTGATTGTTGCAGCCATGCTGCTTCTGTGTTTAGCACCGATGCCATACGGGTATTATATGCTCTTACGTTTCGTTGCCATGATTTGTTTTGGAGTTTTGGCCTATCAATATTATGATAAGGAGCAACCTGCACTAATGGTTACATTTGGTGCCCTTGCTCTGCTTTTCCAACCATTTTTCAAAATTGCTTTGGGACGTACAATCTGGAATATTGTGGATGTTGCCGTAGCTGTATTTCTTATTGGCATTATCATTATAAAGGAAAAGTAACTTTATTATCTTCAGTGTAAGGACTATAATTGCATTATTTCGTCATTCTTCAAATAAACAAATAAATAGAAAAACTATGAAATGTAAAAAGTGCGGAAAGGAGATTGAGGACTATTCCTTATTCTGTAAACATTGTGGTAAAAACCAACAAGATACTATGAAATGTAATAAATGCGGTAAGGAGATTGAAGACAATTCCTTATTCTGTAAATATTGTGGTAAAAACCAACAAGAAAAAAAGTATTTACCGGTGTTAAAAGGATACCAATACGCCTTGATAGCACTATGGCTTATTTTCAATCTTTATTGTTTGTCTACCTATACTCTTGATGGAGCAAGAAGAGCTTTATACCCTATTCAAAGATCAAGCCTTGACTATTATGACTTTTCAGAATTTATGTTATATGGTTTGGGAGGGGTGGCTCTTATGGTGAGTTTTTGGCTCTATATTGGCTCAAAAAAAAAAGAATAGTCCCAAATGACGGAAAACGAAAACGGATACTAAACAAAAATTATAATATCATGAAAGATTACTATGAGATATTAGGTATGGGGAATAACGCCACCTGCAAACAAATCGATATGGCATTTAAGGTCGCATACAAGAAATGGCAACGAAAAGGCGATTGGAACAAATTGAATGATGTGCGTGAAGCCTATAACATATTGCACTTTCCGAAGAACAGACAGATGTATGACACCGAGTATGCATCATTCACTATGGCAGAGAACAAGGATGAATATATCATCAAAAATCCTGAACTGTCAATTGTTGTTAATAGACTACAAGAAAATATCAAGAGCAATAATGATGGTGTTATGAAACCTATGTCAATAGGTCATCGTTTGACGAGTACTATAGTTGATAAAGTATTTATTCTTTTGATCTTTGTTGTGACGGCAATGGCTTTCTGTTCAGGAAGGCCAGGTTCTGAATTAGGAATTTTTGTAGGGGAATTAAGCAGCGAATACAACAAGATTGAATCTACTAAGAGTATATATGAGTCTAACAAAGAGGTTGACATATATTTAGGATACACCTTGCTAACCGAAGATATTGAAGATTACGAGTACGAGAAAAGCTATATGGACATTTATCAAAAGTATGTATTTATCATGATTCTTATTAATTTGCTTTACTATTTAATTTGCGAATTGCTTTTCAAGGCATCTTTAGGTAAAAGGATCATGGGCTGTGAGGTACGGAAAGAAGATGGCACTCCAATGGGATGGAAAAGGGTGTTCATTCGGGCTGGAGTACTGGGGTTATTATTAGTTCTTGCAGCACTCATACAACCCTACTTGAATGTGAACGGTTGGATTGTCAGCGTGCTGTTCTTCATAGCGTTGGACTTTACTGTGCCGTTCAAGAATCAATCGCTCATTGATTTGGGTACGGACACTATTGTCCTCAAGAAGAGTGTAAAAAGAGCAATTTAAAACTAAAATAATAAGAGATATGAACAGATACGGATTGGGGCTGATTCGAGCAGCCTATTTAACAGTCATTATCTTTTTTGTCATCACAAGATGTACGTGAGATTATGAATTTTAAAACGTCAGGACATAGGAAATGAAAAAGTATATAAAAAAGTATATAATTGGCTTTATCGTGACATTATTTGTCGCAACGATAATTGGTGCCATACCAAAACATATTACGACGGAGGAAAAGACGCATGAGTGTCTCCATCCACAACAATGTGATGAAGCAAATACAGACTCTTCCATATATAAACAAAATCCATCGCGTATTATCGTGTATGAGGAAAAGGGAAGATTGATTTATCTTTCAAGGGACAGCGACTTGGTAAGATGTTACACAGAAGAAAACGATGACTCTCCCCGAAAAGTGCTTTTCAGAAATGAGTATTACAATGATGGTTTCCCCACTATCTATAGTAACAGGTATGGTGAAGATATCTTTATTGTAGGAGATATTATGCCCAACAGTAACGGATGGACAATAAGATACCCCATTTACCATATAGATGCCAAAACATTCAAGATGCGTTTTGTGGATGAAGGAGCAGCCGTTCACTTTGACAAGGATGGTTTCAAAATTGCCAAATGCAGACTTGTCAACCCCGACGCAACATGTACAGCTGAAGAAATATGGATGATGCATGACTTATATTATGATTGTCATGGTATAAAGAAAAGAGAAGACGGAAGTGAATACGATTGGAATAAGATGGAGAAAATATATGGTGATACGTTGGTAAATGTTTGCGGCGTAGGTTGGAGATTGTAAATGAAGGATGAACGAATAGAAGAAAGCATACTCTTAAAAATATATTTTATACTTAAATCATTATGAATCATCAATATTTTTCAACTAAAGAGGGAGAAGAGGGAAAAAAGCCAAACATCGATGCTGTAATAAGAATCAAGGATGGAGAGTGGTTGTGTGACGAGAATAACAAACATTTACAATTGCTTTTAATATCCTTTGACAGATTAGAACTACGTATCGTTAAAGTTGGTATGGTAGGGACAGATATTATCATTGCCTTTTCAAAAGCAGATAAAATTTTTGGCTTTTCAAAAAAAGAAAATAGTGCTATGCCATTTCCTGATGTTGTTACCTACGCCATTGCGATAACGGAAAGATACGCCCACTTAATTGATCAGGATGCAATAATAGAAATTGTTACGCCCAACATCGACAATCTAAATGAAATTGAACCGATAAATCTTGAAAAAGATTCCATCAATATCTTTAATAAAGGTCATAATAATATGAGACGTGATTTCATTCCTATAAGCATTATGGAAAAAGTTAACAATTATATCGATTTCGTGATGGCACCACGAAAGAAGATGCTTGGAGATTGCCATTGGGCATGGCATATGAAGAAGCTCATTCTATTTCATGTTTTCCATTTGCGTTGGCTTACTCCTTCTGAAATGAATCCAGACATTCTCTTCGATTAAAAACCAAGAGCCAGTTCCAAGGGGTATTTCCTCTTTTGCTAAGGATAATGTTCAATTCAAGAAGTATACTTCGGTTCCCATACTCTATTATCGGTTATTTGCCATTTTCTTCTCATAGCACCTATAGTTGAAGGGGTAAATGTTGGAAAATAAGGATAAAAACATTATCTTTGCAATTGTAACCTAAACATCATACAATCATGGCTAAATTTGAATTACTGGCACTCCCGTATGCGGAGAAAGCATTGGAGCCTGTCATCAGCAGCAAGACTATTGGATATCACCACGGAAAGCACTTGGCAGCATACGTGAATAACCTTAACGGACTGCTTGAAGGCAGCGGTTTTGAAGAGGCTACACTTGAGGATATTGTCTGCAAGTCAACAGGTGGCATTCTCAATAATGCCGGGCAGATTCTCAACCATAACCTTTACTTCTCGCAATTCAAGAGTCCGTTGGAGAATAACGCTCCTAATGGAAAGATAGCAAAGGCTATCGATGAGCAGTTCGGCTCATTCGATGCATTCCAAAAAGAATTTGTCCAGAAAGGTGCTACTCTCTTTGGCAGCGGATGGGTGTGGCTGTCGAAAGACAAAGAGGGAAAATTAGTCATCACACAGGAGACGAATGCCGCCAATCCTGTTCAGCGGGGTTTGACTCCCCTACTCACTTTTGACGTATGGGAGCATGCGTATTACCTTGACTATCAGAACCGCCGACCAGACCATCTCGCCGCCCTATGGCAGATTGTCAACTGGGATGTCATAGAAAAAAGGTACGAACAATAGATTCTGTCTAGAATCAATATTGTGTTGATTCATATTGTTTTTTGTGTAACCATATAAAAAATGTATGGTTACACATAATTTTTCATGCCAATCTTTAACAATGTATTGGAAAAAATTTTAACTTTGCAGAAGTTAACCGATTGATTCGAAAAAACATATCATCACCTTAAATTTTGAGACGATGGAAACACATTCCCTACCTACCATTGAAGAAGTGTTTACATGGATGCGCAAGCTCTATGATGAGAGCTATGCCGGCTTGACCCGTTTGGAACGCGGTGAGCAGCACATGTACGGAACCATGGTCACCACACCGAGCGACAAAAAGTTCATTGTCCGCATGCTTGACGAGACCAGTCAAGTGCGCGACACCCAAAAGTTAGCACGTCGTGTGAAAGACCTCATCGACCAATACGGCATCCCCAAGTTTTTGGGAGGCACCGACCATGCCCTGTTCTGGATGTACCAGAAATTCGCCTACCTACCCCTGTTCAACTGGGCATCCGTGCCCATCATCAAATGGCGTCTTCGCCGGGATACCAGTCGCGTGATAATCAATGCAGCCCGTCCTAACCTGACGAAGCATTTGGCTACCCGTTTCCAAGAAGATGTAGGTCAAAACGTCAACCTTCTCGGCGAAGTGGTGTTAGGCAACGGCGAGGCCGACAAGCGCTACCAATCGTATCTTGAAGCATTGAAGGAGCCCGACATCAACTATATCTCCGTAAAAATATCAGGTATTTATGCCCAGACACATGCCCTGAACTACAAAGAAAGTTTCCCTGAACTCATCCGTAGGATGTCGGCATTGTATCAAGCAGCCATTGACAACCCCTACACCACTCCATCTGGCGAGACCCGTCCCAAGTTCATCAATCTCGACATGGAAGAGTATAAAGACGCCCATTTGACGATGAAATTATTCAAGGACGTGCTCTCATTGCCCCAGTTCAAGAACTACGAGGCTGGCATTGTGGTGCAGGCCTATCTCCCCGATGCCTGGGGTTTCCAGAGTGAGTTGTTGGAGTTTGCTCGCGAACGTGTTGCCGCAGGCGGAGCCCCTATCAAGATGCGTATCGTGAAGGGTTGCAATCTTGACATGGAAAATATCGTAAGCGATCTGCGCGGTTGGCCCAATCCTGTAAGGAGCAACAAGACCGAGGTGGATGCCAACTACCTGCACATTATCGAGCGTGGTTTGAAGCCCGAGAATGCGAAGGTGCTTCATATTGGAATGGCCTCACATAACCTGTTCACCATCTCCTATGCTTACCTTCTCACGGAGAAGTACCACACCCCAAAAGACTGTTTCTGTTTTGAGATGCTCGAAGGCATGGCCAACCATGTATGGCGCGCCCAAAAGAAATTGGGCAACCACGTCATCCTGTACACCCCTGTGGTGAAGAAAGAGCATTTCCTCAACGCCATTTCCTATTTAGTGCGCCGCATGGACGAGAACACCGCGCCCGACAATTTCCTCACCCACTCATTCTCTCTGAAGCCCAACACCAAGGAGTGGCACGAATTGGAGCAGCAGTTCATCGACGCCTACAATATGAAAGACAATTTGTCGCATACCCCCACTCGTACCCAAGACCGCAACAAGCCCTATATAGGACAGGCTCCTCGTGATGAAATGGTGAACGAGCCAGACACTGACTTCGACCGTTTCTGCAACCAAGAATGGGTGGAGAAGATATTCGCCAAATGGAAGAGCAATGGCAATATGAATGGTGGGCAGGCGACTTGGAACGGCTGGCATCCCGGTCAATTGTTACCCACCCAAATAGGCAACGAGTTGGTATACAACGTTGATCGCGTAAGTTATTACGACCGTTCCCAAGACGGTGATGTCAAGGTATGCGAGATGTCGCGTTCCAATATAGAACAGACAGGGCGAATATTGGAAATCGCCGATAAAGACCCAGGCGGTTGGCGGAACACCACCATTGACGAGCGCCATGCCATCATGTACAAAGCCGCGAATAATCTCGGAACGATACGAGGTGACCTCAATGGAGCCATGTGCGCCATTACCGGCAAGACGATTGAAGAAGCCGATGTCGAAGTGAGCGAGGCCATCGACTACTGCCGATTCTACACCACCACGATGAAGAAATACGCCCAGTTGACAGATGTAGAAATGAAATCAAAAGGTGTTGTTCTAGTCTTGTCGCCCTGGAATTTCCCCTGTGCCATTCCCTGTGGCGGTGTTGTTGCCGCCTTGGCTTCTGGTAACACTTGCATTCTCAAGCCCGCTACCGTGGCCGCCCCTGTGGCATGGCTCTTTGCCCAAGCATTTTGGGATGCCGGAGTGCCTAAGGAAGCACTTCAGGTGATTATTACCGACCACGAGGCCACGCCTCTGCTTACCTCGTCGGAGGTTGTACGACACATCATCCTTACCGGTGGCACCGATACCGCCCAAAGTATAGCCAAAGCCAACCCCCGCAAACCATTATCGGCCGAGACAGGTGGCAAAAACGTGATGATACTCTCTGCCAAAGGTGACCGCGACCATGCCATCATGAACGCCTGCCGCAGCGCTTTTGGCAATGCCGGACAGAAATGTTCCGCCTGTTCGCTACTCTTGGTGGAACATTCAGTGTATAACAATCCCGAGTTCTTTGAAAAACTGAAAGACTGCGCGTCGTCGCTGAAGGTCGGTGGCGTGTGGAATGCCGGCAATATCGTTGGTCCGATGATTACCAACAAGAACGAGAAGCTGGAACAAGCCTTCAAGTTGGAACCCGGTGAGCGATGGCTCATCGCCCCCGAATTTGTCGATGAAAAGAAATATATACTGAAACCCACCATCAAAGTAGACGTAAAACCCAGTTCCTTCACCTTCCGCACCGAACTGTTCGCCCCTCTACTCGCCGTGGCCCCCTATGACTCGTTGGAAGAAGCCTTGGCTCTTGTCAATGGTCTTGACTATGGTCTTACCAGCGGTCTCCAGTCTCTCGATGAGCAGGAGCAACAATATTGGAAAAACCACATTGAAGCCGGCAATCTTTACATCAACCGTGGCATCACAGGCGCAGTGGTAAACCGCCAACCCTTCGGAGGCATGAAACTCTCAGCCTTCGGTCCAGGTTTGAAAGCTGGCGGTCCCAACTACTGCTTGCAGTTTATGACTATCACCGACAAACCCGATAGTGACACCGACTACGTGAAATCGTATGCCGAATGGTATGAAAAAGAGTTCAGGCATGCCCGTAACATCCAGCCCAAGATACGCGGTGAACAGAATGTCTTTAGATACCTGCCGTTAAGAAAAGGCATGGTCTTACGTCTGTTTGGCGATGAGACGTTGGCGCACATTCAGATGGTGCAGTTGGCCGCCAAGACCGTTGGCACACCGCTGACCATCTCCGTAGCACCTGACCATCCGTTGCTGGATCAGGTTACGGGAGATATCCGCCAAGAGAGTCTTGAAGACTTCTGCCAAGGCATGAACCGTTATGAACGTGTACGCACCATCTCGAACAATGTACCCGATGCCGTATATGAAGCTGCCGCTCTTTGCAACAGGCATATTGCTTCGTCATTGCCCGTGAAGGACGGACGCGTGGAATTGGCCATGTATATCAAAGAGCAGTCAATATCCAACGAATACCACCGCTATGGTTCGCAGATTGAAGTACCAGAAGTAGAATAAGCAATGTAGGGGTATTTTTACACGCCCAACATCTCCCAACAGGAAGGTTTCCTATCCCTCCATTCAAGTTCTTCCCTGTAAGATACTTGAATGGAGGGAAATGTTTTTATGTTTATCGTTTGGTAATTGTTATATTTGTTGTTATTTTTGCAGAAGAAAAAGGAATAAGCTACAAAAACAAGCTACGATATGAAGAGGCGAAACATGAGAGCGACGTCCACGTTACCATTGTTCACTATACTTTTTTTGGCATTCGTGCCAAGAGTGACCTATGGCCAGTACCGTTCAGAGGTATGGTCGCCAGACAATGGTGATGGCACATATACCAACCCCATCATCAATGCCGACTATTCAGACCCCGACGTTTGCGTGGGTGCCAGCGGTGAAGATTATTACATGACGGCCTCTTCGTTTCAGTGTGTGCCCGGCCTGCCCATTCTCCATTCCAAGGATTTGGTGAACTGGGAGATTGTTGGCTATGCCCTGAAGGAGTTGTATACAGGCGACGCCTTCATGGTAGAACATTTCAGCGTCCCCCGTCATGGTGAAGGGGTATGGGCACCCTCCATCCGTTACCATGCTGGGGAATACTATATCTACTGGGGGGACCCCGATTTCGGTGTATATATGGTGAAGACAAAAGATCCCGCGGGGGAGTGGGAACCTCCCCTGTGCGTCATTAAAGGCACCGGATATATCGACCCCACCCCTTTGTGGGACGATGACGGCCGTTGCTACCTTGTCAATGGTTGGGCCAATTCACGTGCCAAGTTTGCCTCGGTACTTACCGTTCGTGAGTTGTCGCCCGATGGCACCCGTGCCATTGGTCAGCCAGTCATTGTGTTCGACGGCAACGGCAACGAGAACCGCACCTGCGAAGGTCCTAAGTTTTACAAACGTGACGGTTGGTATTGGATTATGTGTCCTGCGGGCGGTGTGCCCACAGGCTTCCAGCTTGCCATGCGTTCCAAATCGCCCTATGGTCCATACGAAAGCAAGATTGTTCTTTCGCAGGGCAAGACCCATATCAACGGTCCCCACCAAGGCGGTTGGGTACACACCAAGTATGGTGAAGACTGGTTCATCCATTTCCAAGACAAAGAAGCCTATGGGCGGGTCATTCACCTTAACCCCGTGGACTGGAGCAGTGGATGGCCCATCATGGGCAAGAATGGCGAGCCCGTGAGCACATACAAGAAACCCCGTTCCTCATCATCGACAATCGTCAATCCTGTGGAGAGCGACGAGTTCAGCAGTCCAGTAATAGGAAAACAATGGCAGTGGCACGCCAACTACGATGAGAAATTCGGCATGCCCACCGCTTTTGGCACTTTCCGCCTCTACACCTATAAATTGTCTGAAGGCTGGAAAAATCTTTGGGAAGTGCCCAATCTATTGTTGCAGAAGATTCCCGCCGACCGTTTTACCGTGACCACCAAGCTTCGTATGACCTCAAAGGCCGATGGCCAATTTGGCGGATTGATCATGATGGGTCTAGACTATTCCGCCCTTGTAGTGAGGCGTGAAGGCAAAGTGTTTCAGCTAGTGCAAATAACCTGTCATGATGCCGACAAAGGCAAAGCCCAGACGGAGAACCTCATCGCCACATTGAAGCCCACCTTCGAGGACAAAATAGAATACAAGCCAGGCATCCACGAAGACATCTTCCTGCGTATGAAAGTACAAGACAGCAAATTGCGTTTCAGCTACAGCACCGACGGCAAGAATTTCACCTCCTGTGGTGATGAGTTTCAGATGCGAGAGGGGAAATGGATAGGAGCAAAATTTGGTTTCGTGGCTGCTGAGAACAATGCCAATAGCGACCGCGGTTGGGTGGAAGCCGACTGGATTAGGGTGAGTGACAAGTGACGAATAACGAGTGAATGGAGATGAATAATGAATAAGCCTTTTGTCAGCATATTAGTACCCATATATGGTGTGGAGCGTTATATGGAACGTTGCGCACGCAGTCTTTTTGAGCAGTCGTATGACAATTTGGAATATGTATTTGCCGACGACTGTACTCACGACCGCAGCATGGACATTCTCGGTGAAATAGCGGCACAATATCCCCATTTGTCAGACCGCATCCATATCGTGCATCATGACCGTAACCTTGGTTTAGCCGCCACGCGCAACACCCTGATGAGCCACAGCAAAGGAACGTTCGTTCTCCATGTAGACAGTGACGACTGGTTGGAGAAAGACGCGGTAGAACAATTGATGTCGGAACAACAGAAGAGCGACGCCGACATTGTTATTGGCAAGCATTATATACATTATGAAGACGGAATAGAAGAAGAACCGTATACAGGCAAGGGGTTAGACCACGACTCGTATTTTAATGCTTTTATTGAACACCGTGTAAGATGGTTTGTCGCCAATCGCATCATCCGTACCTCGCTGTTCACAGAGCATGATATCCATTGGGTGGCAGGCATCAATATCAATGAAGATTTCATGGTCATGTCACGTTTACTTTATCATGCCAATTATGTGTGTGTGGCCGATGTCTTCACCTACCACTACAACCGCACCAATGAAGCATCCTACATGTCAAAACTCGCGCACTCCTGGGATTGTCAGTACCAAGTGGTCCGCTCGCACCATATTATAGCCGACTATTTCAGTGACAAGGCCGAAAACATCCGCAGGAAAGTGAACGCCCTTACCGTACGTCAATATCAGAGTATGCTTTGGCTAACCTTGGAGAACAAGAACCGTTCCGGGTACGACACCATTCTCTCACTCTTGGATGGTTGTTCTTCAGATGACTTGGCGGTCATCGGTTGGGACAATGGGATAAAACGTTGGTTGGAACATCATTATTTTCTGGCCCGTCTGACACTTCCATTAAGATACATGCATGGAAGATTGAAAGATTAAGATTAAAAGATTATAAGATTATAAAATTATAAGATTTAAGGATTAAAAAGGGTAAAAGGGTTGGTTAATGGCGCAAGAGTTTTTCTTTTATCTTCGTCATGAGTTTTGTTTTCTTTTTCAAAGACTGGAAAGAGCAGTAAGCACTGACGGCGGCTAGTAAGATACCTAACGGATAGAGCACCCACCACTTGTTGACCGAGATGGCAATCACATAAGCCACCATGCCCAAAGGCAGCTGTATAGCCATCGTCTTCATGACCCTTGACGAGAAGACAAACCCAAATTTTCGGTTCATGCAAACCGACTGAATAGCGAAATCGACCACTGCCGCCACTGAGAAAGCTATACCCGCACCTAACAATCCCCACTGCTTGTAACCAACAATGCTAAACACTATATATCCCAGTGCAAACAAGGACTCCATCAACAAGAAGAAGAGCGAGTTGCCCTTCGCCAGCGGGATATAAGCGATGGGCAATTTAGCAGCCCTGAGATACAAGGAGCAAGCCATTATCTGGGCCATTGGCACCATCTCCATGAAATTGCCAGAGAAGAGCAACGGCACAATAAAAGGCAGGAACACGATGAGCAAAATAATCAAAGGCGAGACGATGAGCAACGACACCTCCATCTGTTTGTTGACAAGCACGTTGAACGTTCTGTTGTCGTGTATAAGAGCCGACAGACTCGGGAAATAATCCGTTTCCATGGCAGCGAAGAGCATTCCCCCATAGACAGAGATAAGCATATATCCCGCGTTATACAGTCCGAGGATCTCCAACGACCCATTATTGTTGAGGAAAGCCCTAACAACGAATTCCGCAAAAGAAATGACAAAAGCCGCCGCCACGAAGCCTACACCCAGCCGTATCATACCCATCCCCTCCGCGATGAAAGATCTAACAAATGAGAGGCGTATGGGAAAGAGACGCCATGAATAAGCTATGGTAAGCACCATGAGCGTGGCTGCCATGAGCACCAACGAAGGCACGATACCAGTTTCTCCAAGGTAGAAATAGAGTGGCACCGAGATGAGTAGCGCCAAGAGCACATGCATCACCGATATCGACGCCATCGCTTTCAGTTGACGTGTTCCTTTAAGAATCGCCATCTCCCCTCCAGTCATTGTCGTCAATGCTATAATGGGCGAGAGCAATACGAAATGCAGCGTATGCTTTCCCCAAGAGAACGTCCAGCTGTCGAGACATGGACTGAGCGCAACACAAAGCATCATTCCCACGACACCCGTCATGAAGCTCCACGACCTGATGAGCATCACCGTATGTGTCAGTTGTCGTCTATCACCGTTTTGGTAGGCATCGGAAATATTTCTCACACCGCTGATTTGGATGCCCAATCCCGTAGCATCAGACAACATCTTAGTGGTAGAATTGAAGAGCGACACCAGTCCCATTCCCGACGGTCCGAGAAGCATAGCCACAAGTTTATTTCTCACTATTCCCAGAAGAATGGTGAGTAACTGCACACCGCCGAACAGGCCTGTATATTTGATGATATGCGAATAGCTAGTATTACCGTTGGTTTTGTGCATCTTTCATTATTAAAACGTCAAAAGGCTTTGAATATTTTATTATTACATAATAAAAACTAAAAAAATGCGTTAGTTTTACATCCATGAAACTGAGCATTATCATCCCCGTTCATCATGCGGAATCCACCTTGGAATCCTGCGTCGACAGCATATTACAGCAAGGTATATCCGAAGCCGAGCTTATCCTCATTGACGACGGTTCAGATGTCCATTGTGCCGAGTTGTGTGATGCCTTGTCGTCAGGTAACGACATGGTGTATGCGTATCATCAGAAGAACAGTGGCTATTCCGCATCCCGCAATAAAGGGATAGAATTGTCTACGGGCGATTATATCATGTTTATCGACAGCGATGCAAAGTTGGCTCCGTACACCCTTCCCATCCTTCTGGCCCGTTTGGGAGCCCATCCCGATTATGACATACTGGAATTTCCCATCCTGTGGCATTCCGGCAGCGAAAATGAGTATCTGGAAAAGTTCGGTCGGCGCGAATACACCAACATGCGAGAATACTGGATAGACGGCAGAGCCTATGCCCATAGTTATGCCTGCAACAAAATATTCCGCAGGTCACTATTCGAAGAAGAGGTGTTTCCCATTGACATCACGTATGCCGATGCCTTCATCCTCCCCCGCCTTCTATCACACTGCCACGTTGTGGCCACCACAGAAGAAGGCGCGTACCAATATCCTACAAACCACATTGGTGACGGCAGCCGTTTGACGGAACTTCTCGATGTGCATGTGGGAATGGTTTCACAATACGGCCTTATCGATACCCCCTCTGTCTATTATGCCGATGTGCTGAACATACAGTTGGATGTGTATGACCTGATGAAGGAAACACCCATTCTTCCTGTGCCATCCACCCTTAACCGCCGAACCATCAGCAAATTACCCATCAGTCGTAAGAACAAGATGAAACTCAGGCTCTTACGCATGTTAGGAATATATCGTTTATGCAAATTACACAGACTAAGACATCGACTACGACGGAGCCACTGATTAGTTTTATCATCACCTCGTACAACCTGCCGATAAGCATGTTACGCGAGTGCCTTAACTCCATTCTCGCCCTATCGCTGAATAAGAGCGAGCGCGAGATTGTGTTTATCGACGATGGTTCGGCGACATCACCGCTGAACGAATTGTCCAGTTATGCAGACGATATTATCTATATCCGCCAGTCGAACAGCGGTCTCAGTGAAGCTCGCAACCGCGGTATCCAATACAGCAGTGGCACCTATCTTCAGTTTGTCGACGGCGACGACAAGCTGAACCCCACCGCTTATGATTACTGTCTCTCACTGCTTCGAAGCCACGACCCCGACATTGTGACCTTTCACCTCACCGAAAATCTTCATTCTCAGAAAACGCCCATATGCAATGGCCCGATGACTGGCAGCGAATACATGCGCCACCACAACCTTCGCGCCAGTGCCTGTGGCTATATCTTTAGGAGAACTCTCCTATTGGGCCAGCGATTCACTCCCGGCATCCTTCATGAAGACGAAGAGTTCACCCCGCTGCTGTTTTTGCGCGCCGACCGGCTATTCTCTACCGACGCCCAAGCATATTACTACCGCCCACGGGGTTCTTCAATTATGCACAAGAAAGATGAGCAATGGGTAACTAAGCGGCTGGATGACACCCTCGGTGTGCTGTTTCGATTAAACGAACGGAGTGCCACCTTGCCCCAAGCCGAACGAGAAGCGCTGCAACGCAGGGTTCATCAGCTAACGATGGACTATCTTTACAATGTGATTACCCTCACCCATAGTAAAACACTGTTGGAAGAAGCACTGGACAAGCTACACAGCCAAGGTCTGTTTCCCCTGCCAGCCAAAAATTACACCATGAAGTATGCGTTATTCAGAAGAATGGTGAACAGCCGCAATGGGAGAAGACTGCTGTTGTTAGGATCAAAAGCCGAACGATGAGAGAAAAAGTGCTCGCCAATGCACAAGGAGTTGTGACCTATGAATCGTGAATTGAAATGAGAATACTATTGTTAGGTGAATACAGCAATGTACATGCCACTTTGGGGCAAGCCTTAAAGACATTAGGACATGATGTCACGGTATTGTCGAACGGTGATTTCTGGAAAGACTATCCTCGCGATATCGATTTGGTGCGCCGTCCTGGGAAGATAGGGGGGCTACGCTACTTCTGGAAGGTGAAGCGCCTGCTGCCCCATCTTCGTGACTATGACGTTGTCCAGCTCATCAACCCCATGTTCCTTGAGTTGAAAGCCAATCGTCTGTTTTCCATTTACAGAACTTTGCGCCATCAGAATGCCAACATGTTTTTAGGCGGTTTTGGCATGGATTGGTATTGGTTGAGTACCTGCCGCACAGAAAAACACCTTCGATACAGCGACTTCAACATTGGCGATACGCTGCGTACCGATGCATGTGCCATGGAAGAAGTGGCCGATTGGTGCGACACCCCCAAAGAACGTCTAAACCGCATGATTGCAGAAGACTGCGATGGTATCATTTGTGGTCTGTATGAATACTGGACCTGCTACGACCACCATTTCAAGGAGAAAAGCACCTATATCCCCTTCCCCATCGACTGTACCGATCCACCTGTCGTCCGTCAGGACATACCCACTCAGTTAAAAGTATTCATTGGAATCAACAAGAACCGGAGTGCATACAAAGGTACTGACATCATGTTGCGTGAGGCACAAGCCATAGCCGCCGAACACCCCGAAGACATGATACTGACAGTAGCCGAGTCCGTACCATTTGAACAATACCAACGCCTGTTGGACGACAGTGACGTTTTGTTAGACCAGCTATACAGCTATACCCCCGCCATGAACGCCTTGATGGCCATGTCGAAGGGTATCCTTTGCATAGGCGGCGGGGAACCCGAACATTATGAGTTTTTAAGAGAGCATCATTGTCGTCCCATTCTCAATGTGAAGCCTGAGGACGGCAGCGTTCGTTCCGCTTTGGAATACCTGATAAGTCACAAAGAAGAGATTCCCCGTTTGAGACAAGAGAGCCAAGCCTATGTCATACGCCATCATGACGCCTGTCATGTGGCCGAGAAATATCTACGTTTTTGGAACGAAAGAGGCCGGAATCGATGATTCCAGCCTCTTTGTGTCGTATGACATTCCGATGTTGATCATCATCGGAACCTACTCAACTTTTGTTATGCTTCAGCAGGAGCCTCTGCATTTTCAGCGGTAGCCTCAGCAGCCTCTTGTTCAGCCTTGGCTGCAGCCTCGGCAGCCTTCTTCTCAGCCACTTTCTTTGCTATCTCTTCGTTGATTTTCTTCTCAGCTTCGAGTTCTTTGGCTACAGCAGCTTTCTTGGCTTTTTCCTCTTCAGTACGGATTTTCTCCAAGCCTTTCTGTTTGTCGTTTTTCCAAGCGTCGAATTTACGTTCAAGTGCAGCCTCGTCGAATGCGCCTTTCTTCACGCCACCTTTGAGGTGCTTCATCATGTAAACGCCCTCACGTTTGAGGATGTTGCGCACAGTGTCAGTAGGCTGGGCACCCACTTCGACCCAATACAATGCACGTTCGAAATTCAAATCTACAGTAGCTGGATTGGTGTTGGGATTGTACGTACCAATCTTCTCAGTAAACCGACCATCACGTGGTGCTCTTGCGTCAGCGATCACGATGCTGTAGAAGGCATAGCCTTTGCGTCCGCGACGCTGCAATCTGATTTTTGTTGCCATTAATTTTGTATTTTAGGTTTGAATTAAATGCCATTAGCTCGTAATGGCGGTGCAAAATTACTAGAATTATTTCGAATAAAGCCCAGCCTTTTGCGGCTGGGCCCAATAATTAACAGATATTAACTTTAAATCTTGTCGTATCGCCTGTTATTTTGCCGGGAATGACACTTTAATGGACTGTCCATCGGTTGTTCGAACAATGTATAGACCCTGTGGAAGGTGTTCATTGCCCGAGAAAGAATCGGTTCTCATCAACAGAATACCGTTTGTCGTATAGATGTCTGCCCTCTTTCCATAAACATCACCCTTAGAGTCCAATCCTATCTCCATGATGCCTGTTGAAGCATCGCTCCATTCCGTTTTTCCATCGTTGTATACGAAATCGATGACTCCACCTCTCTTCGACACCCTCACCTTAGCATGCAGAAGATATGAGCCGTCGGTGTTAGGGTTATAAAGAGTGCATGCTGGTATTGACGTGTCAGAAAGCGTGTTGTTGTTTATTTTTTTACCCGTGTCTTTATCTGTAACAAAAGTAGGCCAAGCATCACCAGCATCGCCATAACCCACGGGGTCACCGTTACTATTATAGATATATACACTTAATACTCTATCAGCAGGGACTGGGTTAAAACAAGGATTTCCGGATCCAGACGTGTTCACCGTGTTCCACATCCAACGTGCTGGTATATAGTTGACGTGGTAGATGAGCAATCCTTCACCTTCCAATCCTTTGTCCCAACCTGCCTTGTATCGGTTTTCGAGCAGATAGTATTCGTTATTGTTTCCCGGGTTATATATGACATACGTTTCTCCTCCGCTATCCACGGATTTCAACCCTGTAACCTTACATGGATCTGTGAGTTTCCGATAATCGGCCCATCCACAGAATTTACGTTCATATCCGCTATAGTTGGACGGCACCCAACCATTGTAATTATAGCATCCTGCATCCATAAGATCCCAGAATCCCATGCCATATTGCCCTTCGACCAATGCAGAGTTGCTGGCCGTATCGTAAAAATCTGGCAGTCCGAGGCAATGTGAGAACTCATGGCAAATCGTCCCGAGTCCGGAGAGCATCGGCACATAGGTCGGATCGTCGGCACCGTCACCATCACCTGACAGTTCCTCGCTGCACGCATAAGTGTCAATGGTCATCCCGTCGAAGGACATGGCATACGAACCGAGGTGCGACTCATGGGGCCAAATGGTGTAAGAAGGCGCTCCTCCCGCCTCGCCATAACCAGCATAGAGGATGAACACCTGGTCGACCTCGCCGTCGTTGTCCCAATCATAGTCTTGGTAGTCAACATCATCATTCGCCGCACTGATGGCATAACGAATAAATTCCCTCACTGTCTGCGGGTTGTCGCCCCCACCACGGTTTGCTCCGTAATAGGTGACACTTTTAGGTGCCGTATATGGCCCGACGACATCAAAAGTGAGGTCGAATAGTCCGTTGCTCTGTTTAAGGAAATAGTCATGAACGCTTCCTATGGCTCCGTAATTATTGCGGTACCCCACGGTATTAACTATATCATTCCATGTTGCCATAGGATCGTCGGAATAGAAAGACAGGTCGCTGAACTGTACGAGGATGATAAGGCCTTTTTTACTACCCGTGAGGTCGCCGATAGGTTCACCTACGAAGCGCGGTTGCGTTACCCGAGGAGCCTTGCGCATTGCCTCCGCCAATCGCTCTTGTGAAGGCAGGTCGGCGATTGCTTGCAATTCCAAGGCGGAACGCTGTTCGACATTATGAGCAAGTTGGTTTGTTATTTTCAAGTTTTCGCCCTCCACAGTGGCATAATAATAGTTTCCTTGTTCTTCAAGCACTGGCAGCCCGTCGGTTGTGCGATAGAAATGGCAATTCTCATCACCAACGAGCATAAGAGTGACCTGTGTGCCGTCAGCTTGGTGAACAGACTTCCACACTCTCTTTGCGGGAACGGCGCTCATAGTGAGTACAGTGGCCAGAAGAATTATTGACGATAGGAGTTTTTTCATAGTTGTTCTAATTATATATTCCGTGCAAATTTAATGAAATCGGTAGAATAATCAAAATTATTAATAGAAAATATGTCAAAATGAGAAAAAAGGGGTACATTTGCACAGATGATTTCGGAGCTGAGCATCGTTATTCCCACGTACAACAAAGAATGTGTTCAACTCGTTGAGGTATTGTACGGGCAGGCATCGCAGGCTGAAAGTTTGCGTTATGAGATTATTGTGGCCGATGATGGTTCGACAGACGAGCAGATCATCACATTGAACCGTCACATCAACACTTTTCCACACTGCCGTTATATAGAATGCAAGGAGAATACCGGCCGTTCAGCCATCCGCAATTTCCTTGTCCGTGAATCTCAATACAACTGGCTGCTGTTCATAGACAGCCGTATGAGGGTAAGAAAGGAGGATTTTCTCCAGACCTATCTGGAGCAAGACAACAGCGACGTAGTATATGGTGGTTATATTGTGGAAGAAGATGTCATGATGCGGCATTGTCTACGTTACCTGTACGAGCGGCATTTCCTGCTACTCCATCCAGCCACAGAACGCCAGCGACATCCCTATCACGATTTTCACACCTCAAATTTCCTTATCCGCCGTAGCGTACTGGATCGCATTCCATTTGATGAGCGCTTCAAGCACTACGGGTATGAAGACGTTCTTTACGGTCGGCGGTTAGAAGAAGGAAAAATGGATGTCCACCACATTGACAACGCCGTTTTATTCAGCGGTTTCGAAAGCAATGAAACATTCATCGAGAAGACCGAAGTTGCCCTTTATACCCTCTACACTTTCCGCCACGAACTAAAGGGTTATTCCCGTATGATACAGTTATCTGAGAAACTGCGCCGTTGGCGTATGCTGTGGTTGGTGCGGTTGGGATTCCGCATCTTTGGCAAGCACTGGCGAAAGAAATGTGTGGGTGAACGTCCCACGCTTCGTTCATTCAACTTGTATCGGTTGGGATTCTATTCGAATATAAAAGGATAAAAAGTAAAAGTAATTTTCTAGAAACGGCAAGGGGGGTATAAGGTCATAGAGGGTTTTGCGAAAACAATGTCTGTGATATGTTTTGTTCTCGGTGAGAGATACGCACCTCTATGCCATATTTGTGATGAATATGCTCAGCAAGATGCTGTGCACAGTAAACAGAACGGTGTTGGCCACCCGTGCAACCGAATGAAAACATCAAGTTCGTAAAACCTCGTTGGAGATATCGTTCCACATGAGCATCCGCCAGTCGGTAAACACTATCAAGGAAGGTAAGGATCTCGCCATCATCTTCGAGGAAACGAATGACCGGTTCATCAAGTCCTGTTAGAAGTTTATATGGCTCATATCGTCCCGGGTTATGGGTAGACCGACAGTCAAAGACATATCCTCCTCCATTTCCTGACTCATCTTCAGGTATACCTTTCTTATAAGAGAAACTGAATACCCTTACTACGAGTGGCCCCTTTCCATCATATTTCGAGTATGTTGCCGGTCCATCTTTAGGATGTGCGTCGTAGACATTCACTTCTGTTGTCTTGAATCCATCAGCCCTTGCCGCCACGCCATGACGTATTGGGGCGAACTGTGGCAACTGAGTAAGTCGCTGGAGCACCTCCATAAGATAAGGATAAGGAAATTGCAATGAATCAATCATCTCACGGAGGTTGTCCATAGCTGGCGGTATGGACTCGATGAAATGCCTTTTTCGCTCAAAATAGCCTCTGAAGCCATATGCACCAAGCACCTGAAGCGTACGGAATAGCACGAACAGACTCAATCGATCGACGAAATGGCGTTTTGCAGGCACCTCCGTCACATTTTTAAGAGCATCGTAATATTCAGCCACGAGTTCACGTCGCAGTTTGTTTGAATACTTCGCCGAAGCCTGCCAGATGAATGAAGCCAAGTCGTAGTAATAGGGTCCACGTCGTCCACCTTGGAAGTCAATAAAGAACGGGGCACCTTCATCGTCAAGCATCACATTTCTCGCTTGGAAGTCACGGTAGAGGAAACTGTCCGTTTTCTCCGCTGTTAGGTCTTTCGCCAAGAGTCGGAAATTCGCCTCCAACTTCAGTTCATGAAAATCGATGTCGGTAGGTTTGAGGAAACAGTACTTGAAATAATTGAGGTCGAAAAGCACGCTGTCCTCGTTAAACTCTGGCTGGGGATAACACTGAGAGAAGTCCAGTCCCCTAGCCCCCCTTATCTGTATTTCCGGCAACAACCGAATGGTCTTGATAAGCAACTGCCGTTCGCTAAGGTTGTATCGTCCACCTGCTTCCCTACCCCCCTTTAACGCATCGAACAGAGAATACCTTCCGAGATCCGTTTGGAGATAACGTCGTTCATCATCACTCACAGCAATAATTTCTGGCACAGGCAGTTGGCGATGACGGAAATGTTTCGCGAGATAAATGAACGCATGGTTTTCATCACGAGAAGTGCCCAGGACACCCACTACAGAAGAACCATCTTGTTGGAAGAATCTGTAGTACTGTCTATTACTTCCCGCCTTCGGCATCTTTTCGATACGAGCCGGCTGATTCTGGAAATGCTGCTCGTAGAGTTGTACCAACAATTTCATGGCTCGTTTTCTTTGTCTTTTTGCTCCTTCTTTTTTTGATAGACCTGGATGAATGAATCTGCCAGCATGAGGAGCATTAGTATACCGAGCGACATCCACCAGGATTCCGTTATGTAAAGCAGTCCGGCGGATACGATGAAAATCATGATAATGTGGAGTATTTTTGCTTTTTTATCCATTATGGTGCAAAAGTAGAGAAAAAAAGGAAGAACAGGAAATTAATAGAATAGAAAAATCAAAAAAACATTAGGAATACAAAAAAATCGGATGTCTCTCGACAACCGATTTCCAAAAAACAAACTACTTAAAAACTAATCTACTAAAACAAATCAAAAAAATATCATGTTTCGGAATCACTCCGATACTTCTTTATGTATTGCTTTGCAAATATAATTGTTTCCGCGCACACTGCCAAGTAAACAGGAAAAAAAAACTCAAAAAAAACATCAGAAAGACAAAAAAAGGGAGCATCCCATATGGATACTCCCATTTTTGCAAAGTTCAGTTGTCAAATTGACACTTTATTCAAACATCGTCTCTTTGAACAAGGATTACATCATGCCACCCATGCCTGGATTACCCATCGGCATTGCAGGTTTCTCCTCTGGTTTGTCGACAATGAGACATTCCGTCGTAAGGAACATACCAGCGATGGATGCCGCGTTCTCGAGAGCTACACGAGCTACCTTTGCCGGGTCGATGACACCCGCTTTCCGCATATCTTCATAGACATCCGTACGCGCGTTGTATCCGAAGTCACCTTTACCCTCGCGCACTTTCTGTACGACGACAGCACCTTCGCGACCGGCGTTGATGACGATTTGGCGTAGCGGCTCTTCAATGGCCCTTGCCACAATATTGACACCCGTCTGTTCATCGGCGTTGTCACCTTTGAGGTCTTTAAGAGCCTCGATGGCGCGTACATACGTACTACCGCCACCTGCTACCACACCCTCTTCTATAGCTGCGCGTGTGGCACAAAGAGCATCGTCAACACGATCTTTCTTTTCCTTCATCTCCACCTCGCTATTGGCGCCCACATAGAGAACAGCCACGCCACCAGATAGTTTGGCCAGACGTTCCTGCAGCTTCTCCTTGTCGTATGAGCTGGTGGTGTTGGCAATCTCATTCTTGATAGCCGCCACACGATCAGCAATAGCCTGTTTTGTTCCTGCTCCGTCGACAATAGTCGTGTTATCTTTCGAGATGGTTACTTTCTCGCATGTTCCGAGCATCTCCATGGTAGCTTGCTCGAGTTTGAGGCCCTTCTCTTCGCTAATGACCACACCACCGGTAAGGATAGCGATATCTTCGAGCATTGCCTTGCGACGGTCACCGAATCCAGGAGCCTTAACAGCACAAATCTTCAAGTTTGAACGCAGGCGGTTGACGACGAGCGTGGTAAGCGCTTCGGAATCAACATCTTCAGCGATGACGAGCAAAGGACGTCCTGACTCAGCCGCTGGCTGTAATATTGGCAGGAACTCTTTGATATTGGATATTTTCTTGTCGTAGATAAGAATGAGCGGGTTGTCCATGACACATTCCATCTTGTCGGCGTCGGTAACGAAATATCCGCTGAGATACCCACGGTCGAACTGCATACCCTCCACCACGTCGATATAAGTATCACGGCTCTTGCTTTCTTCGATGGAGATGACACCATCTTTCGATACTTTACGCATGGCATCTGCCAACAGTTTACCTATTTCAGCATCGTTATTGGCACTAACAGCCGCCACCTGCTCAATTTTATCGTAGTCGTCGCCCACTTTTTCAGCCTTGGCGGCTATAAAATCAACGACAGCCTTCACAGCCTTGTCGATACCCCTCTTGAGATCCATAGGATTAGCCCCAGCTGTCACGTTCTTTAAGCCCTCATTGACGATTGCCTGAGCGAGTATGGTAGCTGTTGTCGTACCATCTCCTGCATCATCACCAGTTTTCGAAGCCACGCTTTTAACAAGTTGTGCACCCGTATTCTCGAAATGGTCTTCGAGTTCTATTTCTTTGGCCACAGTGACACCATCCTTAGTGATTTGTGGCGCTCCGAATTTCTTTTCTATTACCACATTACGTCCCTTCGGGCCAAGCGTCACTTTCACCGCGTTAGCCAACTGGTCCACGCCCTTTTTTAGCAAGTCGCGGGCATCAATATTGAATTTTATTTCCTTTGCCATGATTTCGTTGTATTTTTGTTGACAAGTATTCTATTTACAAGTTTACTAGTTGAAAAAAGTTGTACTGTTTACCATTGAGGGCAAACACCATCATTATTGGATGACTGCGAGCACATCACTTTGACGCATGATGAGGTATTTCTCACCTTCGAGTTCGATTTCCGTTCCAGCATATTTGCCATAAAGCACTTCATCACCCTCCTTGAGAATCATCTCCTCATCTTTGGTGCCGTTGCCAGCTGCGACAATTTTTCCGTGCAATGGTTTTTCTTTTGCCGTGTCGGGGATAATAATTCCACCAACTTTCTCTTCTGCCGGTGCAGGAAGGACAAGCACACGATCAGCTAAAGGTTTGATATTCATAATTTTAAATATTTAAAGGTTTAAAAAATTCAAATTACACTATCCGTTATAGCGAAAAGTGTGCCAAACCCGCAACAATGACAGATTTGACACACCTATTTGTCATATATGGCAGAGAGCTTATTGCCATTGCATAAGATTTCGCAGATAGGGAGTGAGTTCATCCGCCATCTGTGCATGATGAGCCGCATTAGGGTGCCCCTGGCTTCCCATTCCCAGTTCCTTGTCAGACTCTTGGAATTCAAAGATGAAAAGATTGGTATCGCCCATAGCCGCATATTCATCAATAACCGTCTGTTGTGCGGTTTTGAGGTCGTTGCGTCGTTTTTCGCCCATCATTGGTCCTACAAGGAAGACGATTTTTGCATTGAGGTATCTTTCTCGTAACATTGCAACGAAGCGTCGGAACCCTCCGGTAAGCCCACTTACCGAATAAGAACCTGTTGTATCGTTTGTTCCAAGAGCCACGCAAACCACATCTGGCTGGTAAAGAGAGAAGTCCCACAATTCCCCCTTTGTGGTATACATCGTATGGGGGTAAATAAAGGGCATGATTTGCTCGGGAATCTTACCCATGTAGTTTCGGTATACACCGATTCCAGACCTCGCCACCACATGATATTGTGCATCCAGAGCCTGCGCAGTAAGAAAAGCGTAAGTAAGACAGAAATTTTGAAGGCTGTAGTAGAATGTCTTTTCCTTTCCATTTCCCTCGATGCCGTATCCACATGTTATGGAATTGCCGATGAACTCAATTTTCCTATCCGGCAGTGAAGGTGGTTCTAGCAACCTCGCCCCATCGTCAAGGAACAATCCGTAAAACACCGGTTTTTTTCCATGTCCTTCAATGGCATAGATGATATGCAGTTCGTGAGTTTCATTTTTCAAGTTCTTGGCTATTGTTGTTATCTCCTCCCCTTTTTTCGACTCCACTTTGAACGGCATTCTGTCGTCGAGTTGGATGATATAGAATCCACTTCCAGGGTTGGTCTTCATACTAACCGACGAACCCGTAAAACGACAAATAACCTGTACGCCCGGATACGTCCAGGCCACCGTTCCGGGATTGGTCCTGCTAACACGCCCCATATAAACAAAGTTGGAATCGGCAGCTGTAATAAAGTTTGACGACCATGATTGCGCAATGGCAACCACAAGGAAGAAAAAGCATAATATGGAACGTCGAAGATTGAACATCTATATTTTTAACAAAAACAAATTACACATATTTACTATAAATCACACATAGTATTTACTACACACTGTGCAAAACCGAGATTTAATAGAACCCCTTGTCCTTTGTCTGCATCACCGTTAGGTTCTGAATCGTGGATTTCTGCTGAGGTTCATTGAGCAGAACTGGATGTCTGGTCAGATCGCTTTGCATCCATTGCGCCAGCTGGTCCATCCATACCACCGCTCCCTTCATAGTAGGATGGAGTCCATCGCGTGCACGATCCATCTGCATGTCTCGGCTATCGAAGAAGCGGTCGGCTCCCACCAGCTGAATAAGTTGGTCGTTGTAGCCATTGTCAATCCAACGTTTCACACCATTAGGATTGTTCTTCGTATAGCTCGGCGGCCCTATCCAAACGAAGGGAATATCGCCCACTTTCTCGAGTACCTTGTTAACATTATTGGTGACCGTGTTCATATCCTTGAGCGTAAGTTCGTTACTACCCATACAGAGAATGATGAACGTTGGCCTTGCTTCTTCCATAAAATGTTCAAGCGTACGCGTCCCACCCCAGCTGTATGACGATGAACCATACCATGTGACAGTATACAGTTCGTGTCCGTTTTCCTTCGCATAATTCCAAAAGTAGTGTGCGATAGGCTCTACCATGGAGTCGCCTACGAAGAGGAATCGTTGTGGGCTCTCGTCCTTCACTTTGTGTTGTATCATTGGTACCGAGTCGACAGGTTGCGTCGCTGTGGAGTCATTGTCCAACGCCGCCAGCGAAGCCTGCATGTCGACCTTCCTCACCGGTTCATCGCCGAGGGAGAGACTCAACGGACTGATGGCATAAGTGAAGATAACGATACAGACATTGAAAAGTATCAGAAGCGTTTTAACTTGGGTGTTCATTTTATAAGAATGAAGGAGTGAAGGAGTTTGGGGTGCAAAGGTAATGAAAAAAAAGGGAATGGGGTAAAAAAAGGGTAATTATTTGGTCGTTGTCAGAAAAAACACTATTTTTGCACAAATAAACCCACTGTATTGTTATGAAAGAATTTTTCAAGATGGTATTTGCCACGATGGTTGGCATGTTGCTTTTCGGTTTGGTGATGACCATCCTTGGCGTGATGTGCATTATAGGCATGGTAGCCTCCGGCAGCGGTACGCGCAGCGTGGAGAATAACAGCGTGATGGTGATGAATCTTACCGGTTCCATGGAAGAGCGCAGTGAAGGCAGCGTTCTTGACATGATAACCGGAGAAGGAGGCGGCATTGGTTTGGACGAAGTGCTCGCCTCTATCCGTATGGCCAAGGAAAATGAAGACATTCGCGGTATTTATATTGAAGCCGGCATGTTCGGCGCCGACTCCTATGCTTCGATACAAGCCGTTCGCAATGCCCTCTCCGACTTCCGCAAGTCAGGCAAGTGGGTCATCGCCTATGGTGACAGCTATACCCAATCGACCTATTACCTGGCCAGTGTAGCCGACAAGGTGTATCTCAATCCCCAAGGTCAAATAGACTGGCACGGTCTTTCTTCCGAGCCGATGTTTTTGAAAGACGTATTGGCCAAGTTCGGTGTTAAGGTACAATTGTCCAAGGTAGGCGCTTATAAGAGTGCTCCTGAGATGTTCACATCGGATAAGATGAGCGATGCCAACCGTGAACAGGTAACCGCCTATGTCACTGGCATTTGGGATAACGTTTTGAAGGGCGTGTCGGAGAGCAGAAAAATAAGCGTTGACAGTTTAAACGCTTGGGCCGACCGTCTGATAACCTTTGATGCCCCCGAAAACTATGTGAAATATAAGTTGGTTGACGGACTGTTGTATACCGACGAAGTGAAGAAAGTAGTGAAAGAGCAGTTAGCCCTTGCCGAAGACGACCGCATTCCCCGTCTGAGCATGTCGGACATGCTTCAAACCAAATACAAGCGTAATGGCGAGGAGGTAGCCGTGTACTACGCTTATGGTGATATTGTTGACGGCAACGCCCAAAGCATGATGGCTCAAGGTCACGTCATCGATGCACAGGAAGTGTGCAAGGACTTGGAACGCCTGATGAATGATGATGAGGTGAAGGCCGTAGTATTGCGCATCAATTCCGGCGGCGGCAGTGCCTACGCCTCTGAACAGATATGGCATCAAGTTGAGATGTTGAAACAGAAGAAGCCCGTTGTCGTCTCCATGGGCGGCATGGCTGCTTCTGGCGGCTATTATATCAGTTGCGGCGCCAACTGGATTATCGCCGAGCCCACCACCCTAACCGGTTCGATAGGCATATTTGGCATGTTCCCCGATGTCAGTCAGTTGCTCACCGAGAAACTGGGCGTCAAGTTTGATGAGGTGAAGACGAACAAGAACAGCGGTTTCGGAACCATGTCACGTCCTTTCAATTCCGAGGAGATGAGCTATCTGGACGCTTATGTTGAGCGTGGTTATCAACTGTTCCGTAAGCGTGTTGCCGACGGCAGGAAACTCCCTATTGACTCCGTTGAAGCCATCGCCCAAGGACATGTATGGTTAGGTCAAGATGCCTTGAAAATAAAGTTGGTGGACGAACTTGGCGGTCTTGATTCCGCAGTTAAAAAAGCTGCCCAATTGGCCAATCTTGAAGAATATCATGCCAGCTATTATCCTGGCAAAAAAGATTTCTTGGAGTCATTGCTCGGCGGCCAGCTTCAAAAAAGTTATCTTGATGAATGGCGTTCAAGCCTCGGCGACTACATGCAGTTGTTCACATTAATGAAAAACATGAACATGCACAATGCCATACAAGCCCGAGTACCCTATTATTTTAATATAAGGTAACAAGTCGTTTCGCGTTTTGAGACAACAGTTTTATCATGGAAGGTGACCACATTAAAGTGAACAAATGGCTTTTGCCTTTAAGTTGGCTCTATGGGTTGGCTGCGCGGTTTCGCAACAAATGCTTTGAATTAGGCATTCTCAAGAGCCGTTCGTTCAGTGTGCCCGTCATTTCCGTCGGCAATATCAGTGTTGGCGGCAGTGGCAAGACCCCCCATGTGGAATATCTGGTGAATTTGTTGAAAGACCACCTAAACGTAGCTGTATTAAGTCGCGGCTATAAGCGCAAGAGCAAGGGTTACCAATTGGCATCCCCCCTGTCGACAGTATCTGACATAGGAGACGAGCCTTTCCAGATGAAGAAGAAATTTCCCCACATCCATGTCGCCGTCGACGCCAACCGATGCGAGGGCATCGACCGTCTTACTCATGACGATGAAACGAAAAACACCGATGTGATACTTTTAGACGATGCCTATCAGCACCGATACGTGAAGCCTGGCATCAACATACTGTTGGTAGACTACCACCGTTTGATTATCTACGACAAACTGTTGCCTGCCGGTCGGTTACGCGAGCCCAAGGAAGGCAAGCGTCGGGCCGACATGGTTATCATCACAAAATGTCCTGAAGGTCTGAACCCCATCGACTATCGTGTGGTGATGCGCGCCATGGACCTCTATCCTTACCAGACCCTGTTGTTCAGTCGTATGGTTTACGACAAACTCCATCCCTTGTTCTGTGGTGAGGACCGTTCATTGGAGAGTATAGGTAGCGATGAGCACGTGTTAGCCATAAGTGGCATAGCCAGCCCCGAGCATTTTGAGGAGGACCTTCGTCAGCACTGCACATCCCTCACCACGATGCGTTTCAGCGACCACCATGATTTCACACCTGAAGACGAAGACCGCATCAACAGCACCTTTGAGTCGCTTCCCTCTCCAAAGCTCATCATCACCACCGAGAAAGATGCCGTTCGTATGATGTCGCTCACCGGCTTGAGTGAGGACGTACGCCACCATCTATACGTATTACCCATCAAAGTGTCCTTTTTGTTGGGTCAGGAAGACATCTTCACCCAAAAAATCTTCAGTTATGTACAAAAGAATTCAAGAAACAGCATCTTGGCTACGGGAAAGGTTGACCTCAAGCCCAAAGACAGCAATCGTGCTGGGGACCGGCCTCGGACAATTAGCTTCTGAAATTACCGATAGCTACGAGATACCCTATACCGAAATTCCTCACTTCCCCGTAAGTACTGTTGAAGGCCATGCCGGCAAGTTAATTTTCGGCAAGTTGGGTACTACCGACATCATGGCCATGCAAGGGCGTTTCCATTATTATGAAGGTTATACCATGCAGGAGGTGACATTTCCTGTGCGGGTAATGTATGAATTGGGCATCAAGACTTTATTTGTGAGTAATGCCGCTGGAGGCATGAATCCCGACTTCAAGATTGGCGACCTGATGGTTATCACGGACCACATCAACATGTTTCCCGACCATCCATTGCGAGGAAAAAACATCCCCACCGGTCCCAGATTTCCCGACATGCACGAGCCATACGACCATGCATTGATTGCAAAAGCCGACCAAGTAGCCCTCAAACACGGCATCCCTTTGCGGCATGGAGTGTATGTAGGCGTTCAAGGTCCCACTTTTGAGACCCCTGCCGAATATCGAATGTACCGAATCCTCGGCGGTGACGCCATTGGCATGAGCACAATTCCCGAAGTTATTGTAGCCCGCCACTGCGGTATTAAGGCATTCGGTATCAGTATCATCACCGACCTTGGCGGTTTCGACGTTCCAGTGGCCGTTAGCCATGATGAGGTGCAGGATGCCGCCAATAAGGCACAGCCTCTGATGACGAAATTGATGAGAGAAATGATCGAAGGGTAAAAGAGTAATAGGCAAAGAAAGAGGTTTACAATGACAGACATATCGACATTGGGGGAATTTGGTTTGATTCGCCATCTCACCAAGAACATCAAGATAAAGAATGAATCGACAAAATATGGCGTAGGAGACGACTGTACCGTGCTTCATTACCCTGACAATGAGGTTTTGGTGACCACCGACATGCTTGTTGAGGGTGTTCATTTCGACCTCACATATATCGACATGGCCCATCTGGGCTATAAGTCGGCGATGGTGAACATGAGCGACATCTTCGCCATGAATGGCGCCCCCCGTCAACTGTTGGTCAGTATGGCTGTGAGCAAGCGTTTCAAGGTGGAAGACTTGGAGCAATTCTACCATGGTCTTCACATGGCCTGTGACAAGTGGGGCGTCGACATTGTAGGAGGAGACACCACATCATCATATACTGGCCTCTCTATTAGTATCACCTGCATCGGCGAGGCGAAAAAAGAAGACATCGTTTACCGCCATGGAGCCAAAGACACTGACCTCATCTGCGTCAGTGGTGACTTGGGAGCCGCCTACATGGGCCTACAGTTATTGGAGCGCGAGAAACGCGTTTATTACCAACAGGTTGACGACGCGAGAAAGAAAGGTGACCAGCGCGCTTTAGACGCCCTCAGCGATTTCCAGCCCGATTTTGCTGGCAGGGAATACCTATTACAGCGTCAGTTACAACCCGAGGCGAGAGGCGACATACTTCAGCTGCTGCGCCAATATGGCATTCGTCCCACGTCGATGATGGACATCAGCGATGGTCTGAGCAGCGAATTGCACCATATCTGCGAGCAGAGTGTCTGCGGTTGCCGTATTTTCGAGAAGAACATTCCCATAGATTACCAAACTGCCGTAATGGCTGAAGAGTTGAATTTGAACGTCACCACTTGTGCCCTGAATGGCGGTGAGGATTATGAGTTGTTGTTCACCGTACCCATCGGTGACCACGAAAAGGTGGAGTTGTTGGAAGGAGTGAAACTCATCGGCCATATCACACGCAAAGAACTTGGTATGAAATTAGTGAGCCGCGATGGTCAGGATTTCGACCTTCCCGCCCAAGGTTGGAATCCCCTGAAAAACTAATGGGACGTTAAAGAGCAATAACAAGGAATATTAGTACTGAGTTTTTTGATAAACGAAATACGAACAGTGGGACCTGAGGTCCCACTGTTCGTATTGATATATAATGATTTCTGATTATTTCACGAGCACTTTCTGTCCGTTGACCACATATACGCCCAGCTGAAGTTTCTGCAACTGTTCGGCATTAATGCCTGAAGCCACTTTCACACCAGCAATGTTGTATACATCCACCTTGCCATTAGTAGCGGTGATGGCACTAATGGACGTTGTCGCACCAGCAGCGAGGTGATAAGTAGTAAGTACGGTGTTGTTGCCCGAATCAAGTTTCACGAAGCATCGTGTGGCATGGAAACCACCCTTTGCCTCGTCGACAGCCACAAATTTGGCTTCGCTGTTATCAGCGGCGAGGATTCCATATAATCCCGTTCCCTTGCAGGCTTTCTGAGCTGCCGCCATCTGCAGGTACTCACTACCAGCATGGAATCCCACAACAGCTTCACCCATTGTTACGATGGTTTCCTTGGAGATACGTTTCGTTCCGTTCTCACCCGAATAATAAAGGATATAAGGCACGTTTGCCTCTATACCCACTTCTTTGCAATCCTGGAAAAATAGGGACACTGCCGCCCCACTCTGTTCCACTGCCACCAGTTTTTCAAGACGGCAATCATTGCCGAAGACTTCGTTAAGTTCGTTTTCAGAGAGGGCGAATGGCAGTGATATGGTATTCCATCCGTTAAATACATAACGATTGACGTTCACCTTGCATACTTGTCCATCGTATTTCTGGAGGTTAGAACCATTAGTAGTACTCAAGTTGAGCGTCTGTTGGGCATTAGCCGCAAGTGCGAGGATGGCAAAAGCCATAATAAAGTAGAGTTTTCTCATCATAATATCATTTAGTTAGTTGGTTTATTTGGCAAAGATACGAAAGAAAATGGTATGCTCCAAATTTATTATCGTTTTTTATATCATTATTTACAAACGGGAGAAGACATATCATCCAAGGCTATTCTCACAACGACTGAATATTATTGCGCAGCCTCGTTTTTGTCGCTACTTTCCCGTATTTTCAGTATCATGGGTACCACTTCGCGATAAATGGTCTGGTCGCCGGCAATGTTCTTTAGGAGCAGTTCACACGCCTTAATACCCTGTACCCGCGCCTGATCCATAATGGCCGACAGTTTAGGCGTTACGAAGGCCGCAGTTTCTCCTTCAGTAAAACCAATGATAGCCACATCCTGTGGTATACGCAGTTTTTTGCTTTTTATGGCATCGAAAGCGCCATAGGTAATAATATCGTTGAAAGCCAATATGGCATCAGGAGGATTACTACTCTCCAGCATTTTCATCGTATTGTTGCGCGCTATATCGAAATCGATTTTGTCACAAATGATAATGTCTCTATCGATAGGTATGCGGTGTTCTCTGAGAGCTTCCAAATAACCATGTTTACGACGCACCACCATATCAAGATGATGTGGTCCTCCGAGGAAAGCCACCCTTCGGCTTCCCGTGGCCAGCATGTGCATAGTAGCCTCGTAAGCCGCTTCATCGCCATTTGCCACAACTTGAGAGAACAGTTCAGGCAGGCACGTACGAGCGAAGAAGACGAGAGGAATCCCCATATCATGTATTTCCTGGAAATGGGAATAGTCGACCGTATCCTGAGCCAAGCATGCGATGATACCCTCTACATGGAGAGATATGAAATTGTCGAGGGCCCGTTCCTCCAGGTTATGGTCTTCATGGCTATTGCTACTGAATACCGAGTATCCTTCCTGCCGTGCCCTTTCCTCAATGCCGGCGAGTACAGCCGCATAGTAATGGGTAACAAGATTTGGCAACACGACCCCGATCATTTTCGGAGCCTCTTTGCGCAGGCTTTGAGCGAAGGGATTAGGTCTATAGTTGAGTTTTTTGGCCAGGGCCTTCACTTTTTCCCTCATTTCCTCGCCCACCTCGTGACTATTTCTGAGGGCCCGTGACACAGTAGCTATACTTACCCCCAGTTCATCGGCCAGGTCTTTTAATGAAGTACGACGTTTTTTCACGTTGCTGATAAAAAGTGTGATAATAAGTTAGATGGTGCAAATATATAACATTTCTTTTTTTTTCGCAAACGTTTACGTACTTTTTTGAAGGAAAAAGATTCAATTACTTTTCGATTTAATATAATCTTTATAGTTTTGCAAGCGAAAAGGTAAGAATGAGTAATGAATAGTTGATAATAAGTTAGTTAGAACTGGATTAGTGATGTTGCGAAACACCCTAATCCATTTTTTTATTTTCATACAAATACGCCCTATGATAGAGGTCAATTGGTAACCATCAGAAAGGGAAAAATTGTTCTTCCTCTACGTCGCAGTGAGAGAATCCCATTTCGCGAGCCTTCTCTTCGCCCATGGCGAAATAAGTAACATCCGCTTCAGCGCATATTTCTTTTTGGTCATTTTCCACAGTTACATGTATCTCCACGAAATTACGTTTCCTATTTGCTATCCATGCCCTTATCGTCAGTTGCGGGTCTTCGGAAGAGATAGGCTTTCGGAAAGAAACATTGAGTCGTGATGTCATGCCCGCTGTTTGCAATTTTCGAGTAACCACCCATCCCGCCGTTTCGTCGATGAGCGTGCCGATGATTCCACCATGAAGAGTGCCTATCCACCCTTGGAAATGTTGTTGCGGTTGCCAGTACGACACCACTTGTTCGCCATCTTCATAGAAATGCATGTGCAAACCTATGGGATTCTCAGGAGCACAACCGAAACAGTTGTAACCTTCTTTATTAAGCCAAGGATTTTTGATTTTTCGCATGAGAGTGAATGATTAGGAAAAGGTGGAAAGCTCGGATGAATAGATATGTAGAGGAAGACTTCCGTTTATGTGAATTGATTTAGAATGTAAATTCGAAACCAAATCTGACACCATGTTTTTTGACACCTGGCAGGTCGGTATAGGTAAGTCGTCGTACATAGACAACCTGGAAGAATTTGAGGATGTTATGGAATCCTGCCACCATTTCTAGATATGGCCGTCCCTTATCCATTACTCCCACATCCTCTGGGAACTTAAAAAGTAAGGGATCATTAGCATTATTCTCGAGGAAAGGGTTGTTTTTAGACGTGAGATAGCCCATCATTCCCCTAATACCAACGATTTCCCTCATTTTCAACTTTTTGATGAGTGGTATTCGGTTCAGGATTTTTCCGTTGATGTCCCATTTTATATCCATCATGGCAATTCTGTCGTTAAGAAATTCCATGCTCTTCATCAAGGAAAAGGTCCTCTCGTTCAATAGGAAAGAGAGGTTTGCGGGCGGCATAATGAGCAAGGGGAACGGCACCTTGTTCCATTGCGCACCTACCTTAGCATGCACATCCATTTTTCCCCAGCTTTTGAGCCATATACGTTTGTATACTCCCGCTTCAGTATAGTTATATTTATACTGTCCTCCGAGGAAGCCATCAAAGCCCATGGTATGAGAAAGGGTGAACTCTGGAGCATCGAGGTTAACCGGTATCCTCCTGTTTTTGGAGTTGACATAAGTACAACCCGGCTGCAGGCGAAAAGCCAGTGTCATTTCCGTTGTTCTTATCTTGCTTACAATTTGTCCGTCGTTGAGATGCTCGAACACCAAATCTCCCGTTGGTTCATTGCTTTCCATCTTCACGTCGAAGGTAGTTCGGAATCCCCAGTCCGTTTCCCAGTCAAACTTCAGTTTCTGTCGTTTGTAGAAATACATCTGATTCTTACGCTGCCACCTAATTGCCGTAAACACGTTATCTTTGTCAGTGCCAAGGAATTTATCGGTAGGCGCCATCACATCGTTGGACAATTCAAGAGAGATGGTCCTGATGGGGAACTCCGTGGGTAGATATTCCTTTTTATTAAAAGAATAAGATATGGTAGAGCTATAGTAATTTCTATGGCTTTTCATTCCATGGGCATAGTATCCTTTCCAATACCAATGAGGGTTGAGTGCCGCTGTTGTCTGTCCGCTCGCCCTCAGTCGCATGCCATCGACGAAGTTGTTTGAAACAATGGTATTGATGGGTCCTATGTCGAATTTACTTTTCGTTGTCTGTGATCCTGTTTCCACAAAGTTTTCAATAAGAGCCTTTACCCCGAAAAGCACATATTTAAACCCTTTCGTCTGTTCCATCCTATGAATAAAGGCGTCCATCGATGACTCCCCTTTAGACAGTTCTACCGATCTATATTGCTGCCAGAATTTCTCATCCCTCATTCTGGCTTCCGCATCGTATCTTGTCGTAGCCCTACCCTTGAACAGTTTTTTAGGAAGTTCATCGAAAGCATAGTCAGAAAGCCTTGTTGTTCTCATGACCAACGCTTTGGAGAGGAACTGTGTGAGTGCCATTTCCGCAATCATATCATCGACCGAGAGAACCCATTCCCCATTGGGCAGTTTCGTGTATTCCTGGTCAACACGCAGATTCTCAACAAAATTGACATCGCTTCTCGACGGTATGGTAAGGCTGCATTTTTTCACATGGAGCGAACTATCGTTGACGATGTACAATTCTCCTCTGAATCCGAAGTCCTGTTGGTTGTTGGGCGTGAACTGCAGGTGAATGCACTTGTCTTGTCCAACGAACACCGTGTCCTCAATATAAAACCTATAGAATGCTATGGCATCTTTTCCAATGGGACTGGTGAAAGGATATTGCAAGAGTCTGACCTGATCATCGTAAATATCGACATCGGAGAAAACCTCCTTAAGCATTTCGTTAAGCACCTGTCCAGTCTGCAGCAGTTGGTTCACTCCCGTGCTCGACTGCCCCTTGATAATGTCCTTCTCGCTTCGCGGATTCTTTCTGTAGAGATGTTGCGACACTGTTTCGTCGACGCTGATGGGCAGAATCAGTTTTCCGTTGTACGGACACAATTCCACCTGGTCGATGATCCACTGCATTTTTTTCTTTTGAGCATTCTCCAATTCTTCCGGCGAGACATCGTTCACCGCCAGCGTTATTTTCTGATATTTGTTGTATTGGTAGAAATCGTGGTTAGCCAGGTCGGTTCTTTTCTTCGCCTCGATAACCCTCTTCATCAACTCCACTGCCGGATTGTTCTTTCGAGAGTATTTGGATTTCTTCTTTGACTTCACCACCACTTCGTCGATATGTCGGGTATCCGAAACCAGGCGGACTACCATGTTGGCAGGAGTATTGGCCTTTATCTGAATCCGTTGTGGCTTATACCCCACCGCACTAACGGTAAGCGTCCACCCATTGTGTCTTTCTATAGAGAAACGACCCAAAGAGTCACCTGCCACGGCAATGTGTTTCCCTTTGTATGCCGCAGTAGGAGCCTTTATCGTGTCGCCTGTCACATTATCGATGACAACGCCCGTAATCTGCGCGCTGGCCGTCATAGCCACCACGCAAAGTAACAGCAATATTATCCAGTGTTTAGTCAATTTCCTCGTCAGATTCATAGCCTCCCATCTCTCGAAGAGCATTTTTCAGCATTATGTATTGTTGATACAAATTATTCACCGGTTTTTCATTCTTGGTGAAGTCGTGCATAGGACTTTTCATGAAGAAGCTCAAGAAACGTTGTATGCCAAACCTTCCCGCCCGTGCCGCCAAATCGGACAGCAGACATAAGTCAAGCAACAGCGGAGCAGCCAGGATGGAGTCGCGGCAGAGGAAATTTATCTTAATCTGCATGGGATAACCCATCCATCCGAAGATATCGATATTGTCCCATCCCTCCTTGTTGTCGTTTCGAGGCGGGTAATAGTTGATTCTCACTTTATGATAATAATCCTTATACAAGTCTGGTTGTTCTTCCGATTGCAGTATCGTCTCCAGTGTTGACAGTTTGCTCACCTCCTTGGTACGGAAATTATCAGGTTCATCGAGCACCAACCCGTCACGATTACCCAAGATATTAGTAGAGAACCACCCGCTCAGTCCCAAGCACCTTGTGCCGATGATGGGAGCGAATCCACTTTTCACCAATGTCTGCCCTGTCTTGAAATCTTTTCCCGCGATAGGCATCCTACATTTCTCCGCCAATTGCCACATGGCAGGGATATCAATTGTGGTGTTAGGCGCCCCCATGATAAACGGAGCCCCTTCTACGAGAGCGGCATAAGCATAACACATCGAAGGAGCCACATGCACCGTGTCGTTTTCCTTCATGGCTTTTTCAAGAGCATCCAGCGACCCATGCACCGGCATGAACAACGGCACATATATCTCCGTGGAAGCGGCCCAAATGACCACTACCCTATTGATGCCGTTTTCTCTCTTAAACCTTCGTATATCCTCTTGTAATTGTATTACCATGTCCCACCTTGTGCTGCAATCTTTCACGTTGTCACCATTGATTCGTTTGGCGTAATTTCTATCAAATGCAGCCTTCATGGGGACGATGCCTTCCAATTCCTGTTTTACCGGTTCAATATCCTTTTCTTGAAGCACTTCAGCATACATCGCTGCCTGATACGCGTTTTGTGGGTACACGTCCCACGTAGCAAACACCAAGTCGTCGAGTTTTGTCAGCGGTACAATGTCAGCATAATGCAAATATCTTTTTTCGTCACCTTTTCCGACACGTATTTTGTCATATTGCGTCATGGAGCCGATGGGTTTGGCCAGTCCTTTGCGAGCCATGAGCACCCCAGTCATGAAAGTGGTGGCAACGGCGCCACATCCAACAATCATCACGCCCAGTTTTCCCTCAGCCGGTAACACGTTTGTCTGTTTCTTTTTCGAGATCATATCAGATATTATTACAATTACAATTTAAGCAGTTCCTTCAGACCGCTAATATGAGAGACTACATAGTCGGCACATACATCCTGTGGTGTTGTCCCGTCCCACGTTTCCCCCTTCAACCATACCGTTTTACATCCCACCTGCTTGGCAGGAATGATATCTTTATCGATACTGTCGCCGACGACCAGCACCCTACTTGGTTCCACCCCTAAAGCCTCCACCCCCATTCTGAATATTGCAGGGTCAGGTTTTCTCACTCCCACCTTCATCGACTCCACCACATGGCAGAAATACTCTTCGAGTTGAAATTCACGCAGCACCACATCCATGTTCCCATAGAAATTAGTGACGAGTGCCAAAGGAAAGTGTCGTGCCAGAACATCTAGCCCCCCCTTGCTTTCAAACGTATATTCACTCACCTTATTGTATAAGAAGTCCAACAAAGTATCGGGTGACAACATATTAGATTGTCTGTCCTCCGAACCGACGAGTCCCTTTTGCGCTAGCCATTGCATTTGGAGATTTATTTTCGTCTGAAGAGTTCGGCGAAAAGAGAAATCCGGCATAATGATCCGTTGTCTGGCCAGCGACCGTTCAGCATACACATATGCCTCTGCGAACTGGTGCCACGTTAGCGTCACATTCAGTTTCTGGTATGCATGCCAGAAGAACCGCCCCCAATGGCACCCTCCCGTGTCAAGCGTACCTCCAAAATCAAATATTAGAGCGCTCACATCATCCCTCATTCCCATTCTCCTCCATCCATTCGTTTCGTATCTCTCTGCACAGTTTCTCGTGTGATCGATGCATATGAATGTAAATGCACATGAGCACGATGATTTCGAAGAGGAAATACACCCACGGGCAATTCGCCAGACATGTGATGTAAAGCACGATAGCCCTGGTGTTGAACGAAAGGATGTTCGTATATTTCATCAGCGGCCTGCTCCCTTCGAGAAAACGCTCACGGCATTTGTCCGGCACATTTTCCACCTCGCCGTATTTTTCCTTCATGGCAGCATGTAACCGTTGAAATTCCGGGGTTCGTTTCTCTTGTCCTTTGCAGTAGTTGGCGTAGTTAAAATAGAACACCCTTTTCAGGAAAGCACCCTTTTTCGGTAGGCTGTCGTAAATAGCCCTCTGCTGCGCATAGGTATCCAATTCGCTCCCTTTTTTCCCTTTCAGGAAAAGCAAATGAATCTGCCTATAATAATCAGCGTCGGAACTCTGCGGCGAATGGCATATCAATCCTGCCACAGCTGCGAGGATCCATATCCACACACCCCATTTAATGTCGGTACCAGGCATTAACTGTGGCATCGTCCTCATACAAATGGCGAAATAAACAGAGAAGAACCACACATCTCCTGCAAATCCATCCAGCACCCTTCCAACAAGTGTTTTTTGGTTAGTGAGTCTTGCCAGCTGTCCGTCGGTACTATCGCAGAAGTTAGCCGTCATGAGAAGTGCCACACCCGCCAGGTTATGCCATACATCGGTATGATAGAACATGACCGCCGCGGCGATGCCCAAAAATATGGAAAGGATGGTAATAGCATTCGGATGTACCCCCAAGCGTTTCCATATCAGAGCGAAGAACAGCCCTATGGGACGTGTGAAATGCACATCGAGCCACTCCTCCGTATCCTTCGATTTCAGAGAAGCTCTCAGCAATTCGCCGAACGACGGCTCTTTGCCGTTATTTGCCATTTTATCCTTACACGTCATGACTATTCCTATTTTATGTTCATCTCCAACCGTCTAGTCGCCATTTCTGCAATAGCCTCCGCCGCATCATCCTTGAAGCGCGAAAAACTTGGCCAGTCATTGAAATCAATGAAGAAGAAGTTACCATCTTCACTGACGATGCAGTCGCCCCCAAAGACATCCACCCCAAGAGCTGTGGCCAGTCTTTCCGCCATCATCTTCATCCGCCCCTCATCAAAGTTATAGTGATGCGCGCATCCATTTATCCTCTCCAATGAGAATTTCGAGTCACCGTCGTCTGTGGGATAACAGCAGCGGAAAAAAACCGTTCGGGCCACACCATAAAATTTCACTACATCTCCTGGCACATGAGCCGACACTGTCACCTGCATCACACCCCTCTTGCGGAAACGCTCCACGCACTCATCCACCGATTCCCCGTCGGGCACAAACACAACGTCGTCTACAGTCTGCGCGGCACCATCTCCCCTCTTCACCCAGTGACCGAACGATCCGTTATCAGGAGGTAATGGTCCATGCATCTCTCTCATAACACGCTGCCACACTGTTCTGGAGCAATTCGCCACCCCTTGCGGTCGATTAATTACCACGGCCCCTTTCCGCATCATTCTCGTCAGAAATGACAATGTTTGCGGCAATCTTCCCATGGAGAGGAACAGCGAATAGTCATTGAAACGTCCCTCAGCTCCCATCAGTTCTTTTTCGCCGATAATCTCTCCAATGTCCATACGCCGAGCCACCTCTTCGAGAATAGCCCTGTCCTTCTCAACGCAATGCGGTGAGTAGGACTCATCACGTAGTATAGCCACTTTACGCATCATGACAGAGAATAAACCTGTTAGCCAATGCTACGTCGGCCACGTGGTCGACATCTATCACCTTGGAAAATGCGAATGCCTTCAAGCGAAGTCCCTTTCGGAGCAAAGCTCTTTGGAAATTACGCATCCGTTGTTCGCCATGGAGGACACACTCTTCAAGCACCGGCCACACGGCAGGTGTCAGTCCATATATACCAGCTGACACATACTTGCAGTTTGCCCCCTCGTCGCGAAAGCCTTTGATGTTCATGTGTTCATCAACGTCGACATAGAGTGGTTTTTCATCATCGATGAAATCAGTGACCCCCATAAGCGCGTCGCAATTCCCCCCCTCTGAGAGATTTGCGAACATATCCACATAGCATGTGAATTCCTTTTCGGAGAACACCGTATCGACAGTGGTGAGACAGAACTTCCCATCTCCGATGAGCCCATGCAAACGATAAAGACTGTGCATGGAACTAGGCGTGTTTTCCACCATGAACTGTACGGGCAGTCCTCTCTGTCTCATCTTTTGCAAGTGTTGGGCCACCTCGTCCACTTTGTCGTTGCAGATAACCGAGACGTCCTCTGCCCCATGATCACAGAAAATTCGGACCAGTCGGTCGACGAGGCACTCCCCCCCCACCGTGACCAACGGTTTCGGGCACGCCAGCCCCTCTGCCGCAATCCGCGAACCGTCACCAGCCGCAATGATGGCGAATTTCATGACCACACGTATTTCATTTTGGGAGTCATCCCACGTTTTCACATTAGGCCGCAAAGTTAACTATTATTGTCGACAACAAAAACAAAAAAAGCAAAAAAAAGCTTTATATTAAGAGTAATTCGCGTAAATTGTGTACTTTTGCAACATCTTATAAGAATCATTTACTGACACACCGCTCATCATGAGTCAACGCGACACGACCCTCACACTTACGCGAGCCGTTGAGGCCCTTTCTGAGCCCACGTCGCTGAAGGGACTGTTCCACAAGCACCAAACCGGATTGCCATTGCCATCCGGTGCCACATTGCAGGAAATCGTTGAGATTTCCAGAGCCATTCTTTTTCCCGGTTTTTATGGAATGGACACCGTAAACCTTTCCACCTTGGAATATCACCTTGGCGTGAGAGCCCAACGTCTTCACCAACTGCTTTCAGAGCAGATACATGCCGGTCTTTGTTTTTCCGATGACCAGGAGAAAAACGAGGCAGAACAAGAAAAAGAACGACAGCGTGCCGTAGAAGCCGCCACTACACTTATCAGCCGTTTGCCTGACATACGCCAGGTGCTCTCCACCGATGTGGAAGCCGCGTATAACGGCGACCCCGCCGCCGAAAGCTTCGGTGAGATAATCTCGTGCTATCCCGTAATCAAAGCCCTCACCAATTACCGCATCGCCCATGAGCTATATCTTTTGGGCGTTCCATTGATACCCCGTATGATGACCGAGATGGCCCATTCGGAGACAGGCATTGATATACACCCAGCAGCCACTATCGGACATCATTTCACAATTGACCATGGCACTGGCGTCGTGATAGGAGCCACCTGCATCATCGGCAACCATGTTAAGCTATACCAAGGCGTGACCCTTGGAGCGAAAAGCTTTCCCTTGGATGAAGACGGCAATCCCATTAAAGGCATACCACGCCATCCCATCCTTAAGGACCATGTTGTGGTGTATTCCAACGCCACCATCTTGGGCCGTATCACCATCGGTGAAGGTTGTGTCGTAGGAGCCAACTTATGGGTAACCAAAGATATGGAAGCGGGGGAAAAGGTAAAAAAGTAAATTAAGTAAAAAAACAAGATATCATGGAATTTGAATTGATAGCCAAGACCTTTATGGGATTGGAGTCTGTTTTGGCCAAGGAGCTTATTCAGCTTGGTGCCAACAATGTACAGATAGGTCGTCGAATGGTTTCGTTTACTGGTGACAAGGAGATGATGTACCGTGCCAATTTCCAGTTACACACAGCCATACGCATTTTGAAGCCTATCAAGCATTTCAAAGCACGCACACCCGATGAGGTATATGAAGAAGTGAAGAAGATAGAGTGGCAGGACTATATGGACAACGACAAGACCTTCGCCGTAGATGCCGTGGTCTTCTCCGAGGAGTTCCGTCACAGCAAATTTGTTAGTTACAAGGTGAAAGACGCCATTGCCGACCAGTTTAGGGAGCGAACGGGTTCACGTCCAAACATCTCCGTAACCAATCCCGACATCCGTCTGCACATACACATTGCAGAAACAGATTGTACACTCAGTCTCGACTCAAGCGGCGAATCACTTCACCATCGCGGTTACCGTCAGGAGGCGGCCGAGGCCCCCTTGAACGAGGTGCTTGCCGCCGGCATGATACTCCTTACTGGCTGGCATGGTGAGACCGATTTCATCGACCCGATGTGCGGCAGCGGTACCCTTCTCATCGAAGCTGCGCTGATAGCCCGCAACATCTCTCCAGGCGTTTTCCGCAAAGAATTTGCATTTGAGAAATGGTCTGACTTTGACAAAGACCTGTTCGACGAAATTTATAACGACGATTCTAAAGAGCGTGATTTTCAAGGACATATCTACGGTTACGATGTAGATGCTAAATGCGTTGGCAAAGCCCGCATGAATGTGAAAGCAGCAGGTTTGTCGTCGGACATCACCGTGGAACAAGCCGACTTCAAAGACTTTGTGCAACCAGCAAACAAGAGTATCCTCGTGACCAACCCCCCATATGGCGAACGTATCAGCACACCCGACCTACTGGGTACCTACCGCATGATTGGCGAACGTCTGAAACACGCCTTCCAGGATAATGAAGCCTGGGTGTTGAGCTATCGTGAAGAATGTTTTGACCAGATTGGCTTGAAACCCTCGATTAAGATTCCCCTTTATAACGGCTCTTTGGAATGCGAGTTTCGCAAATATAATATTTTCAGTGGCAAGCTGAGAGAATTCCGTGAAGAAGGCGGTTCGGTGCAAACCGAAGAAGAGCGAGCAGCCATGGCCGAAAAGCACCGTTTCAAAAAAGTGCGAGAGTTTAAGAAGCGACTAGACGAAGAACAAGAGAACGAAGAAGGCGACATCCGTTCGTTTACTTTCCATTCCATCATGCGTCAGGACGAGCGTGAGCGAGAACGTGAAGCCCGCAAACGTCGTTTCGAGGAATCAGGAGCAGACCGCAAACGCGGCGGCCGTCCTTGGCACCATGATAACGATGAAGGGAACGAACGACGTTTTGGCGATCGTGGCAAAAAGCGTTTCGGCAACCGCGACAAGGGACGTTTCGACGATGGTGGCAAAGGCAAAGACTCCCGTCCTTCGTGGAAACGCGAGAACAAGTCACGTAACGGACACATCAAAGGAGAGAAAGGAGGTCGTCATGAAGACAATTAAGCACCTTTGGCTAGCCATCCTTCCCTTGTTTTTGTTCTTTTCAACAAACGCCATGGCCCAAAAGAAGCAATTCACATTAGAAGACCTGAACTACGGAGGTACCAATTATCACAACTTGATACCCGAAAATCGCTACACCGCCTGGTGGGGCGACGAATTGGTGCGCACCGAGTATGACCATTGTTCATTAGTGGACAAGCAGACTGGCGAAGAGACCCTGCTGTTCCACCTTGTGGAATTAAACGAATGGGCAGGCACCGTTGACAGTACCCGCATCCGTCATTTCTATTATGCCACGTTCCCATACCCTGGCGAGCCTCTCGTATTGCTCAGTAGCAAACAAGAGCGTATGTTGGTTGATTGGCAACAGAAACGTTGCGTGTGGCGTCAGAGTCGTCAGGTGAATGGTCTTCACGAGAACAACGAGGACTGGAACAGCACATCGCGTGCCGTCGCTTTCGTGTCTGACCATAACCTCTACGTCACTGATGGCGACGGCCGTCTGCATCAAGTAAGCCGTGATGGCAGCCGCGAATTGGTATATGGTCAGAGCGTCCACCGTGACGAGTTCGGTATTGAGAAAGGCACGTTCTGGAGCGGCGACGGCCGTCGTCTCGCTTTCTATCGTATGGACCAGAGTATGGTCGCTGACTATCCCCAAGTAGACATCGAGCCCCGCATTGCCAGTTACGAACCCGACAAATATCCCATGGCCGGCGAGACTTCGCATAAAGTAACCGTCGGTATTTTCGACCTAAGTAATGACCGCGTGGTCTATCTCGACGCCGGCGACCCCACCGACCGTTATTTCACCAACATACAGTGGAGTCCTGACGGCAATACGATATACATGTTTGAGTTGAACCGCGACCAAAACGACTGTCGTCTTACCAGCTATGACGCCGTTACAGGCAAAAAGAAAGGCGAATTGTACCGCGAGACTAGCGACAAGTATGTTGAGCCTCTTCACCCTATCACCTTCCTGCCCTGGGATTCAAACAAATTTATCCTACAGAGTCAACGAGACGGACACAACCACCTCTATCTCTACAACACCGATGGCAAGTTGCTCAAGCAGTTGACCAAGGGCGATTGGGTGGTAATGGAATTGTCAGGCTTCAACGAGAAGAAGAAATCAGTTATTATCCTTAGCAACGAAACGAATCCTATCCAAGCGAATTTTTACGAGGTGAGTATCGCCAACGGCAAGCTTACGCTACTGGACAACGGCCAGGGCTATCATCATGGCGAGTTGAGTAAGAGCGGCCTTTATCTCTGCGACATTTCCTCCGCCCCCTCCACCCCACGTGACATAGACATCATCGACCTCAGTGGCAATAAGAGCCAGCGTTATAATTGGCTCCATGCCGCCGACCCATGGAAAGATTACGAGGTGCCCACCTATGAGAGCGGCACCATCAAAGCCGCAGACGGCACTACCGACCTGTTTTACCGATTGGTGAAGCCCATCCATTTCGACCCCACGAAGAAATACCCTACCATCATTTACGTCTACGGAGGTCCCCATGCCCATTGTGTTGATGCCTCTTGGCACTATAGCAGCCGTAGTTGGGAGACATACATGGCACAAAAAGGATATGTACTTTTCATCCTTGACAACCGCGGCTCTGAGAACCGTGGCCGCGACTTTGAGCAAGTAACGTTCCGTCATCTGGGTCAGGAAGAGATGGCCGACCAGATGAAGGGAGTGGAGTTCCTTCGTTCATTGCCTTTCGTCGACAGCGACCGCATGGGCGTTCACGGATGGAGTTTTGGTGGATTCATGACTATCACGCTGATGGTGAACCACCCCGAGGTTTTCAAGGTTGGCGTAGCAGGTGGTCCCGTGATAGACTGGAAATGGTATGAGGTGATGTATGGTGAGCGATATATGGACACACCCCAGACGAATGCCGAAGGATACGAGCAGACCTCGCTCATTTCTCGCGCCAAGGACCTGAAAGGCAAGCTACAGATTATCACTGGCTACAACGACGCCACGGTGGTGCCCCAGCATTGTTTGTCGTTCATTGCCGCCTGTATCCAGGCTGGCACACAGCCTGACTTCTTCGTTTATCCCGGTGAGCCCCACAATATGCGCGGACACCAGAGCACCCACCTGCACGAGCGTATTAGCCAGTATTTTGATGATTATTTGAAGTGAGTTTTTTTCACAACGATTTACACGAATTTCATGGTATTTAATTATTGAATAACTACAAATCAAAATCAAGATATGAACATATTGTTATTAGGCAGTGGCGGTCGTGAACACGCCTTGGCATGGAAGATTGCGCAGAGCGCACGATTAAACAAATTGTACATCGCTCCCGGCAATGCCGGCACAGGGAATTGCGGCGAAAACGTGGACATCAAGGCCGACGATTTTGAAGCATTGAAGGCATTTGCCCTCAGCCACGACGTGACGATGGTTGTTGTGGGTCCCGAAGACCCTTTGGTAAAAGGTATTTACGATGCCTTTGCCCATGACCCCTCTACGTGTCATGTCTCCGTCATCGGTCCCTCGCAAGCCGGAGCCCAACTGGAAGGGTCCAAAGACTTTGCCAAGGGCTTTATGATGCGCCACAATATTCCCACGGCCCGCTATCAGACTTTTGACGGTACGATGCTTGACGATGGCTTACGTTTCTTGGAGACACTCCAGCCCCCCTACGTTTTGAAAGCCGATGGACTCTGCGCTGGCAAGGGTGTGCTTATCCTTCCTACGTTGGATGAAGCGAAAAAAGAACTACGAGAGATGCTCGGTGGCATGTTTGGCCAAGCCTCCGCCCAGGTGGTGATAGAAGAATTCCTGAGCGGCATAGAATGTTCTGTTTTTGTTCTTACCGATGGCAAGCATTACCAGATTCTTCCCGAAGCCAAGGACTACAAACGCATTGGCGATGGCGACACAGGCCTCAACACCGGTGGCATGGGTAGTGTCAGTCCCGTTCCCTTTGCCACTGCAGAGTGGATGAAAAAAGTGGAAGACCGCATCATCCGTCCCACAGTAGAAGGACTGTCTAGCGAAGGCATCGATTACAAAGGGTTTATCTTCTTCGGTCTTATCAATGTGGACGGCAACCCGATGGTTATTGAATATAACTGTCGCATGGGCGACCCCGAGACCGAAACCGTTATGCTTCGTCTGAAGAGTGATATAGTAGACTTGTTTGAAGGTGTGGCCAAAGGGACATTGGACACATACAAGGTAGAATTTGACGAGCGTGCCGCTGTTTGCGTGATGCTTGTGAGTGGCGGTTATCCCCAGGCATACACAAAGGGCTACCCCATTAGCGGTTTGGACTTTGTTGATGGCAGTATTGTGTTCCATAGTGGTACAGCATTGAAAGAAGGCAATGTGGTGACTGCTGGTGGCCGTGTCATCGCCGTGAGCAGTTATGGCAGTGACAAAACTGCCGCCCTGAAGAAAAGTTTCGAAGAAGCCAATAAGATACAATTCACTGGCAAATATTTCCGCAGCGACATAGGAAAAGACCTTTGAAGGGTAAAAGGATAAAAAGGTAACGGATTAAAAGAAAAGGGGGAAAAACGAAAAGAGAAAAGCGCTGTGGCATTCAAGCGATTTCAAAATATCTTCGCGGAGAGCAGATTTTCCCTGCCCTTCCTGATGGTGGTCACATTGACCACATGGGTCTTCTGTGGCCTATGGAAAGAACGTTTGTGGATGCAAGCGATCTGTCTTGGTATGTCGACCTACCTATTGATAGAGTTGAACAACGCCAATCAGTTATTACGTGTTTACAGCAAGATGGTAAGCGGTAGTTTTCTATTGCTGCTTATCGCCGCCAATCCCCTCTTCCCCAGTCTTCGCATGGGCATCATCACGTTATGCACCACCGCTTTGTACACGATGCTTTTCCGCTGTTATCAGCAGCACAAGTCATCGGGTTGGGTATTTTACGCTTTTCTCTGTATTGGATTGGCCAGTCTCGTCTTTCCCCAAATAGTTTTCTTCATACCGTTTTTATGGGGTGCCATGGCATTCAACCTCTACACCCTAAATGCCAGGACCTTTTTTGCCTCGTTATTGGGATTGCTCACCCCCTATTGGTTTCTTTTCGGCTACGGAATCTTTTCCAAAGACCAGCATTTCTTTGTCGACCAAGCCGTTGCATTGAGCCATTTTGCTCCCCTATTCGACTACGACAGTGTCAGTGAACACCAACTGGTGACATTCGGCTTTGTAGCCCTATGCGCCCTGACCGGCATCATCCATTACATGCGCAACAGCTATAGTGACAAGATACAGACTCGCATGTTATATGAAGTGTTCATCCTGATGGACATAATGGCATTATTGTTCCTTGTGTTACAGCCCCAGCACTACGAGCCTTTAATGGGTCTGCTCATAGTGAACACTGCGCCATTATTAGCGCATTTCATCACTCTCACACGCACATGGCTGACTAACATCGCCTTTTACCTCATTTTGTTGCTTTCCTTCACCATTGCCATCTATCATCTATGGATGCCCTCACTGATCTTTTAATCAATTACGGTTATTGGGGAATGCTTATTGCCGCGTTCGTGGCAGGCAGTTTTCTTCCTTTCAGCAGCGAGGCTGTCATGGTCGGTTTGTTGTATTACGGTTTGGAGCCTTGGCCATTAGCCATATATGGCACCATAGGCAACTGGCTGGGTAGCATGTTCAACTATGGTGTGGGGCATATGGGCAAGACGGAATGGATTGAGCGATACCTGCATGTAAAAAAGGAAACGCTCGACAAAGCCCAGCGTTTTCTAGGCGGCCGTGGGGCTTGGATGGGATTCTTCGCCTTTCTTCCGTTGTTGGGCACCGCCATCAGTATTTTGTTGGGACTGATGCGGGCCAATCTTCCAATCACCGCTTTCAGCACATTTGTTGGAAAATTTTTACGATATGTGCTGGTGATGCAAGGGGCTCATCTTCTGTTTTAGACATAGAAACAAAAGGTTGTATTAAGACATAAGAACATAGGGACATATTATAGACAAAGGAACATAGGAACTATTTTTCTACTATACTAAAATAATGACATACTACTTTTGTTTTATATTTTGTAAAGTATTCGGTTTGCAGTATTTTTAGATAAATTACGCTACGTTGCTGAAGTATAAAGAAAAAATAACTTTATTCTTTTTGTACTTCGCTCAACTTGCAGTAAATTTGTAGCCATTATTTCGGAATAATCAAAAAAACATATTTTTCGAATGAAAAAGTACAGATTGGTAGACAATACGTTGGGTTGGTTGGCTTTCTTGATTGCCGCCGTAACGTATTGCTCGACCGTAGAGCCGACAGCCAGTTTTTGGGACTGTCCGGAATTTATCCTAACTGGTTATAAACTTGAAGTGGGCCATCCCCCAGGTGCCCCCTTCTTTATGTTGACCGCCAACCTATTCTCGCAGTTCACGAGCGACCCTTCAACAGTAGCGTATTTGGTGAACATCATGAACGCCCTTTTGAGTGCCTTGTGTATTTTGTTCCTTTTCTGGACCATCACCCATTTGGCACGGCGTTTAATCTTGAAGGACTGGTCGAAGTTGACCACTGCCAAGTTGATTGCTATCGAGGCATCGGGTATGGTAGGTGCATTGATATACACATGGAGTGACACCTTTTGGTTCAGTGCCGTTGAAGGTGAGGTCTACGCTTACTCTTCCGCTTTCACCGCCGTGGTGTTCTGGTTGATCCTGAAATGGGAGGACCATGCCGATGAGCCCCACAGCGACCGTTACCTCGTGCTGATTGCATACATGACCGGTTTGAGTATCGGCGTACACCTTTTGAACCTTCTCTGTATCCCCGCCATCGTGCTTGTGTTCTATTACAAGCGCTATCCAAATGCCAATCTGAAGGGGTCGTTGTTCGCCCTGTTGGTATCGGCTGTCATTGTCGCCGCCGTGCTATATGGCGTCGTTCCTGGTATCATCACCGTTGGTGGCTGGTTTGAGTTGTTCTTCGTTAACACCCTCGGCATGTCGTTCAACACAGGTCTGATTATTTACATCATCTTGTTGGTGGGCGTTGTGCTATGGGCTATCCGAGAAAGTTACCAAGACAAGAGCCTCAAACGCCAGAATATCTCTTTCATCCTTGCCATCGCCATGTTAGGCATACCTTTCTACGGCTATGGTTGGAGCGCCTTCTTCATTGGAGTAATCGTGTTGGCATTGATATACTTTGGATTGAAGCGCACTCGTAAAGACGGTGTGGCGTACGTAACCGCCCGTATGAAGAACACCATCACGCTCTGCATGCTGATGTTGATGATCGGCTATTCCACCTATGCCGTGATTGTAATCCGTTCGTCGGCCAATCCGCCGATGGACCAAAACTCCCCCGAGGATATCTTCACTTTGGGTAACTACCTAAGCCGTGACCAGTACGGCTACCGCCCATTGCTGTATGGCCAGGCGTACACCTCGGAATACGCTGCAACCGACGATGGTCATGTGAAGATGTCGGGTGGCGCCCCCATTTGGCAGCGCAAAGAGAAAGCCAGTGCCGACGAGCCCGACTCCTATTTCATTGTTAGTCGAAAGGAGAACGCGGAGTACGTTCAAAATATGTTTTTCCCGCGTATGTACAGTGCCGCCCATGCCCAAGCCTACGAGAGTTGGATGGGAGGTGTGACGGGTAGGTACGTGCCCTCCGCCTACGGCATGGATCCTGTGAAGATGCCTACTTTCATTGAAAACTTGAAATTCTTCCTCTCCTACCAGTGCAATTTCATGTATTGGCGGTATTTCATGTGGAACTTTGCCGGTCGCCAGAACGACATACAAGGCTATGGAGAGTTTGAACACGGCAATTGGCTTACAGGCATCCCATTCATCGACAACGCCCGTTTGGGCGACCAAGAGACGTTGCCCGATGACCTGAAAAACAACAAAGGACACAACGTGTTCTACTGTCTGCCTCTGTTACTCGGCCTTATTGGTCTCTTCTGGCAGGCTTTCCGCGGCCAGCGAGGCATCCGTCAGTTCTGGGTTGTTTTCTTCCTATTCTTCATGACAGGTCTTGCCATTGTTCTATATCTTAACCAGACGCCCCAACAGCCACGTGAACGCGACTATGCCTATGCCGGTTCGTTCTACGCCTTCGCCATTTGGTGCGGTCTTGGCGTCGTAGCTTTGATTGACCTGTTGAAACGCATCAACGTGAAGGGAACCCTCGCCGCCGCCGTCGTGGGTGTCGCCTGTCTGTTGGTTCCTATCCAAATGGTGTCACAGACTTGGGACGATCATGATCGCAGCGGTCGTTACTGTTGCCGTGACTTTGGCAGGAACTACTTGATGTCCTTGCAAGAGAGCGGCTATCCCATCATCTACACCAATGGCGACAACGACACCTTCCCCCTGTGGTACAACCAAGAGGTTGAAGGAGAACGTACCGATGCCCGAGTGTGCAACCTCAGCTATCTGCAGACCGATTGGTACATCGACCAGATGAAACGTCCCGCATACGACTCACCGGCGGTGCCATTGACATGGCCCCGTTTGGACTACTGCGCTGGCACCAATGAGGTAGTCAGTGTCCAGCCTGACTTAAAGGAAGGTATTCTTGACCTGTACAAACGCGACCCCGAAGGAGCGAAGAAAGTGTTTGGCGAAGAACCGTTTGAATTGAAGAACATCCTGAAAATCTGGGTTCGCGGTGATGTCAGTGCTGAACAACAAGCTGTTATGAATGCCATGTTTGGTCTGTCCAATGGTGGCAGCGCCGAGAAGATACAGGTTATCCCCACCGACAGCGTCTTCATGACCATCGACAAGGAAGCTGTCAGAAAGAGTGGTATGATGATTCCCGGCGACAGCATTCCCGATAAGATGGTTATTTCGCTCAAGGGACACCGTTCGTTAGGCAAGGGCGACCTCATGATTCTGGAGATGCTCTCCCAATGCAACTGGACCCGTCCTATTTACGTAGCCATCACCGTAGGCGATGAGAATTATATGAACCTTGGCGACAACACCATCCAAGAAGGTCTTGCTTACCGCATCACTCCCTTCACAACCAAGGAAGGTGAGAAGTTCGATATAGACAAGACCTACGACATGATGATGAACAAGTTCAAATATGGCGGTCTGAGCGAGAAGGGTCTTTATCTAGACCAAACTGTCTACCGAATGTGCTGCACCCACAAACGTCTGTTTGCCCAGTTAGCCCTTGCTTTGGCCAACCGCGGTGACATAGAGAAGGCCAAACAAGTATTGGCAAAGATGGAGAAAGAAATGCCCGAGTATAACGTGGCTTACGAATATCTCAGTGGCGGTTTGGACTTTATCAAGGCCTTTGGCGCTGTTGGCGACAAAGCTAAGGCCACCCATGTTGCCGACCAGATGTGGAAGACTTCGAAGCAATACCTCAGTTGGTATATGAATCTCGACCAGGCCGACTTCCTCACTTACCAGCGCGAGTGCCAGATGCACATGATGTTCGTCTCTGCCATCGTCGAATCCATGCAGACTGTGGATGAAGGATGGGTGGAAAAGCACTACAACGAAATGAGCAATCTCTTTGGTACATACCAGAGTCGCGGAGGGCAAATGATGAGATAAATGACGAATGGAGAGTGACGAGTAGCCAATGATACTTGAGCAACCATCCTTCTGGTTCCGTTGGGCATTTCCGAAAGCCCTATTTCGCATGGACAAGAATGAGCGTTCTGTATACCTGACGTTCGACGATGGTCCTATCCCCGAATCGACGCCGTTCATCCTCGACACCCTCCGCCGTTACGGCATCAAAGCCACCTTTTTCATGGTTGGCGACAATGTTGTTAAACACCCTGAACTGTATGAACGTATCATTGCTGAAGGTCACCAGGTGGGCAACCACACCCACAACCACCTGGGAGCCTTCAAGCATTGGACTGTGACCTACATCATCAACACGATGAAAGCCAACGAGCATATCCATTCCCATTTGTTTCGACCACCCCATGGTGTAATGCGTTGGAGTGAATATTATTGGTTGAGCAAGGTGTTCCGAGTGGTAATGTGGGACTTGGTGACCCGCGACTATTCGAAATGGATGACTGCCGACGACGTTGTGGACAACGTTAAGCGTTATGCCCGCAACGGTTCCATCATCACCTTTCACGACTCACTCAAAAGCATCGACAAGTTGCATACCGCCTTGCCCGAAAGCATAGAATGGCTTCAACAAGAGGGTTATGAGTTCAAGATCTTCGAATGAGATCAAGGCTGCAGCGTTAGAGTTGGGGTTCAGTGCGTGTGGTATTGCTCCAGCCGAACCTGTAGATGCCGCCACACAACAACTATTCCATGAATGGTTGTCCGAAGGATCACATGGCGACATGGGATATATGGCCAACCATGTGGACAAACGCCTTGACCCCCGCGAATTGATGCCTGGCGTGAAGAGCATCATCTGTGTTTCTTTGAATTACGCACCCAAGCACCGCATTCCTGACAGTGAGCCCCAGTTGGCCGTATACGCCTACGGTCACGATTACCATGATGTGATGAAAGAGAAGTTGCACCAGTTGGCGCAGCGCATTGGAGCAGAGCGATATCGTGCTTTTTGCGACACCGCCCCTGTGTTGGAACGTCATTGGGCTGTACGTTCCGGTTTTGGATGGATCGGCAAAAACCACCTTCTGATTATTCCCTTTGCTGGCAGCATGTTTTTCCTAGGAGAGTTGTTTGTCGATTTCGAATGCGAATACGACAGTCCCCTCGCCTCTCGTTGCGGCAATTGTCGCCGTTGTGTGGATGCCTGTCCTAACCATGCGCTTAGCCTTGCCGACGGAGGAATGACCCGTTTTGATGCCCGTCGCTGTCTCTCCTACCTCACTATTGAGAATCGTGGTGCCCTGCCCGAGGGCACTGGCGAGAAGATGGGCCACACCATTTATGGTTGCGACCGTTGCCAAGATGTCTGTCCTTGGAACCGTTTTTCCCGTCCTACCGATGAGCCGCAGTTACAACCCTCAGAAGAGTTGCTAGGCATGACCGCCGAGCGTTGGCAGACGCTTAGCGAAGAAGAATGGCGACGTTTGTTCAAGGGCAGTGCCGTGAAACGAGCGAAATATGAGGGGTTGATGCGGAACATCAGAGAGGCGAATGAAGCCGAACACAAATAGAATTACTACACAACGAATTGCACAGATTAGACGAATAAACCAATTATCCGCAAGCGGGATGGCTTGCGGATAATTGGTTTTGTGTAAGGTGCTAGTCTGTTTTTTTCTTCCAGGCGTAGTCGCAGTATTTCCAGTTATAGCGGTCGTAGAAAGCAGTGAGCCGCCGTGTCCTTTCGAGGAACTGGGAATAGTTTTTCTTTTCCGGTTGCAGCCATTGGAGTTCTGCCAACGCCGCCATTCGAGGAAGAACTTGATACTCCACCAGTTCTTTATAGGCAATGTATTCCGTCCACAAGTTTGCTTGGAGACCAATGATATGGCTTCGCACCGAATTCGAGAATGATGCCGGAGCCGGTTCGTAGTTATACACCTTTTCGAGTGTCGACTCTCCGCCGATGAGCAGCGGTTTATACCATTCATCCTCCGAGAACTGGTAGAAGTCAAAATAAAGTGTGGAATTAGGAACCATTATCAGGTCGTGTCCCTTTTCAGCCGCTTCTCTCACGTCATCATCGGTGTTCCCACTTCTCCAACTCATGATCGTTGCCGTGGGATTGACATCCCCTTCGAGCAGTTCGTCCCACCCTATGATTTTTCTTCCTCGTTCAGCGAGGTACTTCTCCACCCTTTTGGTGAAATAGCTTTGAAGCAAATCCTCAGCCGAGTGTTTTCCATCAGAGGTGATATGTTCGTCGGCTATGCGCTGTTGGCATCGAGGGCACACCTTCCATCGCGTGCGTGGTGCTTCATCGCCACCGATATGTATATATTCCGAGGGGAAGAGCCGCATCACCTCGTCGAGCACAGCGAAGACGAAACGGAACGTCTCCTCTTTTCCCATACATAACACATCATCGAAAATGCCCCAGTTCTGCTCCACCTCATAGGGTCCACCCGTGCATCCAAGCTCAGGGTACGCCGCCAATGCCGCCACCATGTGTCCCGGCATATCGACTTCTGGAATGACCGTGATATAGCGTTCCTTGGCATAGTTAATGATGTCACGTATCTGGTCATGGGTGAAATAGCCGCCGTGGCGCTGGTGGTCGTAAAGCCCCGTGTTCCGCCCTATCACCGTACCTTCGCGGTATGCCGCCACCTCAATGAGTCGCGGATATCCATCCACCTCGAAACGCCACCCCTGGTCATCTGAGATATGCCAATGCAAGGTGTTGAGGCCATGAAGCGTCATGATATCAATGTATTCCTTGACGAAATCGACACCGAAGAAATGTCGGCTCACGTCGAGGTGCATGCCTCGGTATGCGAAACGCGGTTGTCCTGTAACCTCCACAGCCGGGATAACCACATCCTTTGCATCCGTCAGTGGAAGCGCTTTACGGAACGTCTGTATACCATAGAACACCCCTTGCGGTGTGGCTCCCTCAATACGAATGACTTTTTTTCCCACGGAGATGATGTATCCTTCAGGATTGGTTATTCTCTTTTTGTTGAGTGCCAATTGAATATGGGGTATAGAACGCGACACGTCAATCTGCTGCGGCAGTTGTTCGCCAATAGCCTCATTGATATATTGCGCCAAAAAACGTGCGTTGCGCTGCATATCCTTGTCATCAGCGCCATTGTTGCCATAACATATACACTCTATGGACGCGAGGTTGATGTCGGGTGTGTTTTTCACCGATATGATGGTGTTTGGCAATGGCACGACATTAAAGTCGGCTTGAGGCTGCGCCGATGCCGTTATTGCGACGAAAGAAAAAATGTACAGAATTAAGGATTTCATAGGGTTGGCAGTTATTATAATTAATAGTAGCTATAGGTTCTATAGTTATGAAAGTGATTATGGAAGATGATGGGGATTAAACTATTTTGAATCGAATGCGGAATGAGTGAGCCATCTCGTCCCAGTTAGTTCCGAGCATCTCGAATCGTCCTATCTGTGCAGTGCTTCGCACGTGCTTTCCGATGCAAGGGCAAACATCGTAATCTCCAATACGTACCAGACGTATGGTGTCGGACGCATCGTCAGGTAGTCTTTCGAGCGACAATTTGGCATCAGGAGAATCGGGATCAGCGTCCATGATGATACCTTCGAGTTCAGCCCTTGACACAAATTGAAATGTGACCGGCATATCCTCTTCGATGAGCCTGTTCATCTCTCTTTCTATCTCCCTCTCATCGCGTCTATCTGGTTTATGGTCAAGGATATAACTTATTTTGCTTTTTTTCCGTTCGATATGCGCGTTAGAAGAACGTTCACAGCCGAACATGCGTACCATGAGTTGGTTGAGTAAGTGTTCGGCCGTATGTGCAGGTGGAAACTCTTCTTTGTTGTGTTCGTTGAGTTGCATGAGATTTGGGGTTATATTTTTGAAGTGATTTGAAGATTAAGGCATATCATCTAATTTCAATGGTCTCGCCAAGGAAATGAGGTTGTTTGTTAAAGAGCAGGTCAATAAACATCTTTACGCGTGCCAGATATTCCCGCAAGCGAACCTTGAATCCATGTGATCCTGGCACATCTTGAGCATTGAACGCCACGGCCTCGAGGCCAGCATGTTCAGCCAGGTAAATAGCCCTTTCGTTATGGAACGGCTGGCTGATGATTGTAATGCTGTCCTGTTGGAACACCTCTTTTGCACGCACCATCGAGTCGAGCGTTCTGAACCCAGCATAGTCAAGGAAGATGACTTGTTCGGGTACCCCCTGTTGCACGAGATCCTTTTTCATCTCCTCCGGTTCATTGTATTCCCGCTTGTTGTTATCCCCACTGAGAATGAGGAAGTCGACCTTTCCCGCCTTATAGAGTTCTGCCGCCGCCTGAATGCGGTAAGTGAAGAACAAGTTCTCCATTCCGTTTTTATACATCGGCGATGTGCCGAGGACAACGGCGACGTGGCGCTTGGGTATCTGTTGCATGTCTGTGAAGCACTTCCCATCAGCATTGTGAGCGATGAGTCTATCGCAGACGAACGCCATGACTACAGCGAGGACGATGAGTGTGAGAAGGATCCACAACATTTTTCTTACCATTGGTTATTAGAGGCGATTTAGGGTGCGACGGATCAGAGTTTTATTTTCCAGACACGAGCGCCATAGGCAGGAATGAGCATGGTTATAGGCTCCGCTGCAGATAGTTTGCCAGAAAGAGACTCTTCCGAGAGCAGATCATTAGCCTTGAAATTCCGTTGTGGTATGGCCAGGAAATCAAAGGCGTGTTGCGGGATGTTGACATCAACAGAAACATCTTTATCGTCGAAGTTTGCCACGACGAGCAGTATGTCGGTAGCCGCCTTACGAAGGAAGGCAAATTGACGTTGGGACAGTTGGGGGTTGACATACATGAGGTCGAAGGTCTGTCCAGAGTGTACCGCATTTTCGCATATCAACTGGCTTAGCACTTTCCGATAAGATTTCTCCAGCATCCTTTCCTCTTTATGCAGCCGTCGTCTGTCAAAGAACCCTCGCTGGATAGTATCCAGTGTCCAGTAGTCGAAGATTGTCGTTCTTCCGTCATGTCCACTGAATCCCTCCTGGTTCATGCCCTTCTCACCATATTCCTGTCCCGCATAAACCATAAACGCGTTACGTTGTAGCAGTGTAGCCACGACGAGTGCAGGCAGAGCCTTTTTCGCATCGACAGCGAAAAAGTCGGATGCGATGCGCTGCTCATCATGATTCTCAAGGAAATAGAGCATATGGTCACGTATGTCATCAGTAGCCTGCCATGCTTGCGTGATGTCCGCCGCGTTTCGTTGATGACAAATCACGGCACGCAAGCAGTCGTACATACCCACCTTATCATAGAGCAAATCGAACCCTGCGTTGAGATAATCCCTGTATAGCGAAGGGTTATACACCTCGCCGATAAACTGTATGTCAGGATGAATGTATTTCACCTTGTCGACGGCCCAATGCCAGAAAGCCGTGGGCACCATTTCCGCCATGTCGCATCGGAAGGCATCCACCCCTTTTTGCGCCCAGAATAGAAGGATGTCCGTCATTTTGCTCCATGTGTCGGGAATTGGATTGAAATGAACCGAGCGTCCCCCCGCATCGCAATAGTCTATACCATAGTTCAGTTTCACCGTCTCATACCAATCATTTCTACTAGGATGGTTGTCGAAATGGTCATTTCCCGTAGCCTTTGCTGGCATCTCCTGATAACGTTCGTCATCCTTTTCCGCAGGAATGCCGGAGAGGTCCAGTGGTTGTTGCCAACAATAGTAGAAATTATTACCCGTAGAGAAATGGTAGTCTGTATTGTCACCTTCTCCCAAGTCCTTCACACCCTCAGGTTTGGCTATGGAATGGTACTGTCGTGCCACATGGTTGGGAACGAAGTCGATGATTACCTTCAACCCCACACGGTGAGTACGATTCACGAGCGCCATCCATTCATCCATCCGCCGACTGACATCCACCGCCAAGTCGGGGTCGACATCATAGTAGTCGGCAATGGCATAAGGCGACCCCGCCCTCCCTTTCACAATGTCGGGGTGTTGGCGAGGAATGCCATATCGTGAATAGTCCGTTTGTGTGGCATGGCGTATGATACCAGTGAACCACACGTGAGTAGCCCCCAGGTCCCGAATCTGTTGCAGCACGCGGTCGTCGAAGTCGTTAAACTTACCGCACCCATTCTGCATGATGGATCCGTTTGGCACATTCCCAGTTTTATAACGACCGAAGAATCGTGGCAGGACTTGGTAGATGACTTGCTTCATTGTTATTCTATGCTATGGGCGTTGACATTGCGGTCGATACGCCCTATCATGCCTTGCAGCGCCTTTCCCGGTCCACACTCCGTGAAATCATCGGCACCATCGGCAATCATGTTCATCACACATTGTGTCCATCTCACGCTTGATGTGAGTTGAGCAATGAGGTTTTCCTTGATTTCAGCAGGTTCTGTATGCGGTTTCCCGTCAACATTCTGGTATACGGGACATTTCGGTGTGTTGATTTCCGTTTTTTCTATGGCTTCCTGCAGTTCATCCTTAGCCGGTTGCATGAGTGGTGAGTGGAAAGCCCCTCCCACCTTGAGAGGCAAAGCCCGTTTGGCACCCGCCTCTTTCATCAGTGCGCATGCCTCATTGATTGCCTCCACATTACCAGAGATAACCAGTTGTCCCGGACAGTTGTAATTTGCCGGCACCACCACATTACCCGGTTTGTTGACCTTTGCACAGATTTCCTCGATTTTGTCGTCAGCCAATCCCACGATAGCCGCCATTGTAGAGGGGGCAGCCTCGCACGCCTTCTGCATAGCCATGGCACGAGCATACACCAGTTTCAGTCCATCTTCAAAGGACAGAGCACCTGCTGCCACGAGCGCCGAGAACTCTCCAAGAGAGTGTCCTGCCGTCATATTGGGTTTGAAGTCTTCTCCCATGCAAAGCGCGCTGATAACACTATGCAGGAACACTGCGGGCTGTGTCACTTTCGTTTGGCGAAGATCCTCGTCAGTACCTTCAAACATGATATCTGTGATACGATAACCGAGGATATCGTTGGCCTTTTCGAATAGTTGCTTGGCGAGGGGATTAGTGTCGTAGAGATCTTTACCCATGCCCACGAATTGCGCTCCCTGTCCGGGAAAAACGAATGCTTTCATCTTTTTTTACCTTAATTTTGTTATTACATCCGACACCGAGAAGTGTCTGTTCCTATTTTGACGGTGCAAAATTACTCAAAAAAAAGCAAAAGGCATTAGAAGTCAACATTTTTTTGAAACGACATAGGGACGGATAAGTTTTTTTGATTATCTTTGCATGACAGAGGGACATATTTTTCTTAGACATAAGAACATAAGGACAAATAACTATGAACGACATCAAGAAAATTGTACTTACAGGCGGGCCTTGTGCCGGCAAAACCACCGCATTGGTGAAGGTAATAGAACATTTTTCAAGTTTGGGCTACAAGGTGTTTACGATACCTGAAGTACCCACGATGTTTACTCAATCGGGCATGGACTATCTGACGAAGAACAAGGACTTTTTCTTTGAAGGTGAGAAAGCTACGCTGGAAGTCCAATTAGCATTGGAAGACAAATTCATGCGCATGGCGGAGGCCTATGACGGCCGTTGCCTCATTGTGTGCGACCGTGGTGCCATGGACATCTCAGCCTATATGACACCCGAAGACTGGTCAAAACTCATGAGTATTGTAGGAACGTCGACGGCTACATTGCGAGACCAACGATACGATGCCGTACTCCATTTAGTGAGTGCTGCCGACGGAGCTGAGCAGTTTTATACAACAAGCAACAACAGCAGCCGTAATGAAGCAGCCGACGAGAAGGGATTGGAGATCGCGCGTATGTTGGACAAGCGTGTAATAGAGGCATGGACAGGTCACAGTCACCTACGCGTCATCAATAACCATGAGAATTTTGACCACAAGTTGAATCGTGTGTTAAAAGAGATTTCGAATGTCTTGGGCATCCCCCAGCCTATCGAAGAAGAGCGTAAGTACATTGTAGAGGTGACAGGTGAATTGCCCGACTACATAGAAAGTGACATCACGCAGACCTATCTGGTGGCCGAACCCGGTTGCGAAGTACGTCTACGCCGTCGTGGCTGGGGCAGTAAGTTCGTGAATGTGCACACCACCAAGAAAAAAATATCCGAGACCGAACAGTTGGAAACCGAGCGTCAAGTGAGCAACAATTTGTACCAATCGTTGTTGCAACAGGCCGATCCATATCGCCAGACCATCCATAAAGTTCGTAGAAGTTTCATTTGGAAGGGACAGTTCTTTGAGCTGGACAAGTTCTACACGCCACGGCAAGGATTAATTATCTTGGAAACCAAGGGTATCGTTGAGGGAGAGGACGTGAAATTCCCCCCGTTCATCAAGGTTCTGGAAGAAATAACGGGAGACACCCGGTATTTCAACTATAATTTGGCGTTGAGGTGAGTGAACAGGTGACGAGTAAGCATAAAAAAAGAATCCCGACGATGCGTTGCATCTGTCGGGATTCGACTTATTGAACTGCTTTACAGTGCGAAAAATACTCTGATTACTCGGCTGCAGGAGCGTTCTCCTCGTCAATAGCCTCTTCCACGGGAGCTTCAGCAGGAGCCTCTTCCACGGATGGAACTTCAGCCTTGGCAGTTTCTTCAACCACCTCCTCTTTTGGAGCGTTTTCGGCAACGACCACGATAGGCAGTTTTACTTCCACATCTTTGTAGAAATGAACGATAGCCTCAAATTCGCCTAAGTGTTTGGCATCACGCATGGTGATGATTTTGCGATCGATGTCGAATCCACGTTTTTTGAGCTCTTCAGCCACCACATTTGCGTTGACAGAGCCATAGGTGACGCCTGTGGCGCTCACTTTCATGGCGATTTCCACCACCACGTCTTGCAGCTCGTCGGCACGTTTCTGTGCAGCCGCTTTCTGTACTTCAATTTTGTGAGCCTGCTGGCGCAGATTCTCGGCGAGAACCTTCTTTGCAGAGGGTGAAGCGATAACTCCTTTCCCCTGAGGGATGAGATAGTTACGTCCGTAACCCGGCTTCACGTTCACGATTTCGTTCTTATAACCCAGACCGATGATGTCTTCTTTCAGTATAATTTCCATAAATAGTCCTCCTTCTTTATTACTTCATCAAATCGGTTACATAGGGCAGGAGCGCTATTTGGCGAGCGCGTTTGATGGCCTGAGCCACGCGACGCTGGTATTTTAGCGACGTTCCAGTAATACGACGAGGCAGGATTTTTCCCTGTTCATTGAGAAATTTCTTCAAGAACTCGGGATCCTTGTAATCGATATACTTGATACCACTTTTCTTGAAGCGGCAATACTTCTTTTTCTTGGTGTCGACTGACGGTGGTGTCAGGTAGCGAATTTCTTGATCTTGTTCTGCCATGGTTTAAGCCTCCTCTTTTTTACTTAGTTTGTTGCGACGCTTTTCAGCATACTGTATAGCATACTTGTCAAGCTTCACGGTCATAAAACGAATCACTTTCTCATCGCGGCGGAAGGCGACTTCGAGTGTGTTGATCACTTCCGGCTCAGCCTTAAACTCGAACATGCAGTAGAAGCCCGAGGATTTTTTCTCGATGGCGTAAGCCAGTTTTTTGAGTCCCCAGGTCTCTTCATTCACGATTTCTGCACCTTTGTCAGTGAGAATCTTCTTGAATTTTGCGACCGTTTCCTTCATCTGTTCATCAGACAAAACGGGAGTCAAAATGAAAACGGTTTCGTATTGATTCATACTACTTTAGATGGTTGATAAAATGTTAAATAATAAGATTTTTGCAAAATGCGGTGCAAAATTAGTGTTTTTTTTTCAGTTGGCCAAATATTTTTAGTAATTTCGCCCCAAAAAGTATGATTATGGGCAAGGAGCCATTTTTCTTCGAGCGAGTAAAGCATTATTTAGGCGAGGCTTTGGTGCTATTAGGTGCCTTGTTGCTATTTACCGGCTATCTTTTGGGGTGGACCAAAAGCAATGTCTTTCTGGCATTGCCTATACTTATTATTTTGGGAGGTATTGGGTGGTATATTAGAAGATTAAAAAATTAAAAAATTTAAAAAAATAAAAGATTAGAAGGTTAAAAGATTAGAAGATTAAATGTTGAAGACGAGGTGGAAAAGTCCTTGGCCATCATCGGTAAGGGTGTAAGTGGAGTCATCGGAACCTGGTGTCCAATCGTCTGAAGCGTAGGTTGTTTCCGTCATTCCTTCCACAACACGTGTACGTTTTTTGAAGTAGCCATGCTGTGACAGTTGTTTTTCATAAGCGGGAATGAGTTTTGGATTTGAAAAGATGATTCGTACCTCAATATATTCACTTTTCTTCTTGAGGAAATGGATGGCAAGTGCGTCGTCAGCGGTCATTGTAAACAACCAGCTCTTTGCCTCGATACCCCTGCCCCATGTTTCATAGATATAGTCGTTAGGGTCGTCTGTCTTCTTGTCGAGCAGTTGAAGTTCTTTCCCTTGGCATGTTTCCGCCATTATATTTGGGTTTATTTCATGGAAATTAAAGACATTGACCATATCTTCTACATTCAGTTCCTGGTCATTTGGATTGACCACGGTAATCTTACTTGTAGCAGGCTCGGCTTTCCACTCATATTCCCCCTCAAAGAGCAAGTTGACCGAGGATTCCGACAAGTTGGAATAGATGAATGAAGAATACCATTCATCGTTGCCATCACTATTTATTTCCACCTCGCCTCTATTGCCATTGACATTCACCATTCGGAATTTATCTGACGAGATGAGATAGAACACATCTTTATCAAAAGCGCCATGGAAATAATTCAGGTCCTCGTCAGAATATGTTCTTGCCTCAACGAGATGTTGTCCGTCGCTGAGGTCATAGAGCATCTTCGTACCATCTTCATAAGTAATAATCCACTGTTGGAACAATGGGTTATCGGCTTTTTTCTCAGTAAGATTATTCACTGAAGCCACATCCTGAGATGTCCTTTTCGCACAGGCGAAATTGCTGAAAAGCAAAAACATGAACAACACCCATCCCTTGTTGACGAGCGATTTGATGGCTAAGGTTTTCATCGTTATCTGTTTTTTAGGGTTATTACGATGCAAATATAACTAATAATCGTGATGGATACAAATTACCAAGGAAAATATATTTAAGAATTGCGAGTAGATTATAAAAGAAAGAAAAGACCGGAGCACTCCGGTCTTTTCTTATGAGATTCGAACTAATCTATTATTCCTCTTCGGGTGTGATGAGTTTGTAACCTTTTCCGTGGATATTGATAATTTCTATCTGCGGATCGTCCTTGAGATGTTTACGTAATTTGGTGATGTAAACGTCCATGGAACGCGCATTGAAATAATTATCGTCAATCCAGATGGTCTTCAGGGCGAAATCACGTTGCAGGATTTCATTGGCATGGCTGCAGAGGAGTGCCAGCAGTTCGTTCTCCTTGGTGGTGAGCTTCGTCTGCTTTTCGCCCATCGTGAGCAGTTGTTTCTGCGTATCGAATGTGAACTGTCCGATTTGATAGAGGGTACTCTCCTTGTTCTTTTTGCCCTTGACACGTCGAAGAATAGCCTCGATGCGCAGCACCAATTCCTCCATGGAGAACGGCTTGGTGATATAGTCGTCGGCACCGATTTTAAATCCTTCGAGGATATCTTCCTTCAGTTGTTTTGCAGTGAGGAAAATAATGGGAATTTCAGCGTTGGCCTGTCGTATTTCCTGAGCCAGCGTGAATCCATCCTTCTTAGGCATCATTACATCGAGGACACAGATATCAAACTTGCTTTTGAGGAAAGCCTTATATCCGACTTCTCCGTCGGGGCACAACTCAGCCATGAAGCCTTTGGCCTGGAGATACTCGCGAAGCAGCATACCGAGGTTTTCATCGTCTTCGCACAATAGGATTTTCAATTTCTCTTCCATAATTGTAGTTTTTATGAGTTAATAATATATTTAATTCTAAGTCCATCCAAGCATTTCCATGAAATACTCGTCTTTATTCAGAAAATTCAAATAGATTTCCAGCGTTTATTTGGCAGTTAAATTACTCGATGATGGCAGGCAGTGAGATGGTGAATTTTGTTCCTTTTCCCAAATCGCTGTCAACCTTTATCTCCCCTTCATGCAGGTCGATAATTTTCTTGACGTACGCCAGACCCAGTCCAAATCCTTTTACATCATGAACGTTTCCTGTATGCACACGGTAGAATTTATCAAAGATTTTCTTGAGGTTATCTTTCTTGATGCCTATACCGTCATCGGCTATGGAACAGAACAGTCGGTCTTTATCGTTCCAAGTATGTATGGTCAAGTTTACCGGTTTGTCTGGTTTACGGTATTTGATGGCATTGTCCATGAGGTTATATATCATGTTGGTGAAATGCACCTCATCGACATAAATAGCCGAGTCGACCGCTTCGATATCAACATTTATCTTTCCTCCTGTATGTTCTACCCTTAATTGGAATGAATGGGCCGCATTCTCCACCAATTCGTTGAGGTCGAGTTCTTTTCGTTTGAACACCGCTTTTTTCCTGTCAAACATCGACATTTGCAGCACTTTTTCGACGAGGAAACGCAGTCTTTTCGACTCATCACCGATAACCCCACCCACATGTTTTAGCATTGCCGGTGACTTTGTCAACGATTCGTCATTGAGCATCTGCGCAGCGAGCGATATACTCGAAATCGGTGTTTTCAGTTCATGCGTCATGTTATTGATGAAGTCGTTCTTAATCTCCGAATACCTCTTCTGTCGGAAGATGACGACGATGGTGAACAGGAACGTCACAAGAAGGACGATGGTAAAGATGATTGACGGTATGAGGAACTTGACGCTGGAGAATATATAGCTGTCCATATCAGGGAAATGAATCCTCACCACTCCCATTTTGTTGGCCGGGTCGTTTCTGAACAGCACCATCTCATATCCGTTTTCCTCCCCCTCATCAGAATAGTCTGGACACCGGTACACTTCCCTTCCGTCTTGCGTTGACACAGTGAAGTGGTAAGGAATGTTGATGCCATTGCTGATGAGCTCCACCTTGAGGTCCTGGTCGAGTAGTTTGAAATTAACCCTTTCGCGCAGTGGCTTTTCCGAAGCCGAATACAGAATATTCATGACCACCCTATCAAGCAGCGCCTTCTGGTATACATATCGGTTTCTGACGATTTCCTTCATCGACTGGCTGGCTTGTGACAGTGAATTTTTATCACTATACAATATCATCGCCTTTGGCATTGTCGACGGTTTCAGTCGTGATGTCTTCATTTGGAAAGAAGAATACACATTCCCCTGTTCATCGGTAACGCTGTACTGATGGGACTGTTGCAGGAGCGTATCCCCATCGACCGTTATGAGCGACAACGAGTCAGTCTGTTGCGCCCTCCGTTCCGTCTCATTGACATCATGTTCGAGGTATCGCAGCGTCTCATTGAGTTCAAGATTTCGTGAAGCTTGGTTGAGCGATCTATTCACCGACTCATCGAACTGTTCCTTTTTCATCCTTGCCATCTGCTGAATATATTTGAGTTGGAGAAAGATGAGCGCGAGAAACGAGAAGCCCATGATGACCGCTATGGTCCAAATTGTTTTTTTCGTCATGCTATCACTTTTTTATATCGCAAATATAACGTGAATTCTTAATTTGATAGTATACAATAGTTAATTATTCGCCAGTAATTTGGTTAAATTAACATTTTAATTAATTTAACTTGATAATTATCAAGTATGCATTTGTTCGCCTTTCGGTTTCTTTTGTATTTCTAAATGAATATAGATTTTTCCAGGATATCCCGGTATGATTTAAGCATATGGGAGGATAGTCTATTGCCGATAGAATTAGGCCACTTTAAGTATAGGTAGTATTTGTGAACAAAAAAGCAGTCCAATTTCTTGGACTGCTTTTGAATAATAACGATGTGGATTTAGTCTTCCTGTTGTTCAGCTTCATGTTCCTTAATGAGGTTCTGCTGGATATCGTTCGGCACGAGTTCATAGCTTGAGAACTTCGTGGAGAATGAAGCACGTCCACCGGTGAGAGAACTCAAAGCGATGGAATAGCTGGCCAGTTCCTTGAGAGGAATCTTAGCCGAAAGCTTCTGATATCCCGCTTCGCTGTCCATACCCATGATGATGGCGCGGCGTCCCTGCAGGTCGCTCATCACGTCGCCCATATAATCACCTGGAACAAGCACCTCGAGGTCGTAAATCGGCTCCAGCACTTTCGGTCCTGCATCTTTGAACGCCATGGAGAACGCATTTCTTGCAGCGAGCATGAAGGAGAGCTCGTTGGAATCTACCGGGTGCATCTTGCCGTCGTATACCACGACTCGCACGTCACGGGCATAACTACCAGTGAGCGGTCCCTGCTCCATTCGTTCCATTACACCCTTGAGGATGGCCGGCATGAATCTCAAGTCGATGGCACCACCGACCACAGAGTTGAGGAAAACAAGTTTTCCACCCCATTCGAGATCGATTTCTTCTTTGCTCTTGATGTTCATCTTATACTCCTGTCCACCGAACTTGTAGGCCACGGGATCCGGCATTCCTTCGGTGTAGGGTTCCACGATGAGGTGCACTTCACCGAACTGTCCGGCGCCACCCGACTGTTTCTTATGCCTATAGTCAGCACGTGCAGCCTTGGTGATGGTCTCACGGTATGGAATTTTCGGTTCCTCGTATTTCACTTGAATCTTATCGTTATTTTCGAGCCTCCATTTCAGCGTGCGGAGGTGGAATTCACCCTGCCCATGAATGATGGTCTGTTTGAGTTCCTTGCTCATCTCCACCACCCATGTGGGATCTTCCTGACGCATACGGAGAACAGCCGCCATGAGTTTCTCCATTTCGCTCTCGTTGACAGCCTTGATGGCACGAGAATATTTCGAATTTGGATATTTGATGAAGTCGAACTGGTTTTCCACCTCTTTAGCGTTGAGGGTGTTGCCCGTTTTTACGTCTTTCAGTTTCACGGTACTACCGATGTCACCGGCGCACAGTTCATCGACAGCGATACGGTTAGCTCCTGCGCTGGCATAGATTTGTCCGATGCGTTCTTTCGACCCACGGTCGGCATTGGAGAGGTCATCGCCCGGCTTCACGGTTCCGCTCATCACTTTGAAATAACTTACTTCGCCGATATGCGGTTCCATACCCGTCTTGAAGAAGAACAACGACACAGGTCCAGCCGCATTGGGAGCCACCTCTTCGCCCTTTGTATTTTTCACCGCTGGCATCTCGTCGACGAAAGGCACCACATTTCCGAGGAATTCCATGAGGCGTCTTACGCCCATGTCTCTTCCACCGCAAACACAGAACACCGGGTAGATGCTCCTTGTGATGAGTCCCTTGCGAATACCCTCGCGAATCTCGTCTTCAGAAAGGTCTTCCTCTTCGAAGAATTTTTCCATGAGCGCATCATCGTTTGCCGCAGCCGCCTCGATGAGGGCAGCGTGCAGTTCCTGAGCCTTATCCATTTGGTCGGCTGGAATATCCTCGATCGTTGGTGCTCCACCTTCTGGTTTCCATGTATATTTCTTCATGGTGAGCACATCGATGAGCGAATTGAATCCCAGTCCTGTAGCCACCGGATATTGCACCTCAACACATTTCGGACCATATACTTCACGCATATTCGACATGATGGTATCAAAGTCACAATGTTCGCGGTCGAGTTGGTTGATCAGGAAGATAACTGGTTTTCCCAATTTCTCCGTGTTCCTAAAAGCGTTCATCGTTCCCACTTCGGGTCCATATTGTCCGTTAACCACGATGAGAGCTTGGTCGGTCACGTTAAGTGCCGTGATGGTGCCCCCCACGAAGTCGTCGGAACCCGGGCAATCGATGAAATTGAGCTTTTTCCCGTTCCATTCAGCGTGGAACACAGTGGGGAACACGGAATAGCCATATTCCTGTTCCACAGGGAAATAATCGCTTACGGTATTTTTACCTTCAACCGTACCACGACGTTTAATAACACCAGCTTCGAAAAGCATAGACTCGGCAAGAGTAGTCTTGCCGCTACCCGCACTGCCGATGAGTGCGATGTTTTTGATTTCGTTAGTCTTATAGACTTTCATAAAGATGTATAGGTTTAAGTGATTTATATATATTATTTCTTGTTCAAAACACTGTTTTTCAAAATTTGGGCACTAAAGTACGCATTTTTTGACGAACAGCCAAAAAAAATGACATAAAACCCGTATTCTTTTAATATTATTAGTATTTTTGCGTTTGAGAAGAATACAAAAAATAGAAATCAAAAAAACAAATTAGCAATAACCAGGGAATTGGGGGATGAAAGGATTGGGACTTTCCAATAACACTGGCCACCATTGGTCATCAGTGTATGTTCACGTTCCGTTTTGTGCAAGCCGTTGTATCTATTGCGGGTTTTATTCCACGGTAGGCAGTGGCATGGAAGCCTCTTACGTGTCCGCATTGAAGCAAGAGATGTTGTTACGTGCCGACTACTTGCCATCGGACCAACCCATCCGCACTATCTACTTAGGAGGCGGCACCCCATCTCAACTAACCCCCATCCTTCTTGAACGTTTACTGCACGCCATCGACGAACAGATTGTTGCACCTCGCAACCACGGACAAAAGGTTGAAGAGACCACCATCGAATGCAATCCCGACGATGTGAGCGAGGAATTTAGTATTGCATTGAACGCCTTTGGCGTGAATCGTGTCAGTCTGGGCATCCAGACCTTTGACAACTTACGTTTACAGTTCTTGCATCGTCGCCATGACGCCCATCAGTGCGAGGACACTATCCATCATTTACGCCATTCCGGCATCGACAACATCAGCGTTGACCTGATGTTCGGTTTCCCCGGAGAGACCATAGCAGACTGGGAGCACGACATCGACCATGCACTGTCGTTGCGCCCCACCCACATCTCCGCCTATGGACTGACATATGAAGAGGGGACCCCGTTAGAGCGGCATTTGCGTGAAGGACTCGTCAGTGCCATCGACGAAGAAGACAGCCGCCGCATGTATGACCTACTGTGCGACCGTTTAGAATCCGCCGGCTATGACCATTACGAAATCAGCAACTTCGCCCTGCCAGGTTATCGTTCTCGTCATAACAGTGGATATTGGAGCGGTATTCCATACCTCGGTCTTGGTGCCGCGGCCCACAGCTATGACGGCAACAGCCGCCAGTGGAACATCAGCGACTTGAAGGGATATATCCAACAGGTGAGTCAAGGAACCATACCCATGGAACGAGAGGTATTGGACGGGCAGTCACGTTGGAACGACCTTATCGTCACCGCCCTTCGCACCCGTGAAGGTATTCATCTCGATGACGTTCGTGAGGAGTTTGGTGAAGCCTATTTACAATTTTTGCTCCAGAATGCAAAAGTGCATCTGGAGCAAAAACTATTGAAAATTGAAAAAGGGGCCCTACGTCTCACCCGTCAGGGAATTCATGTAAGCGACATGGTTATGACAGACTTTATAAAGGTAAAGGGGTAAAAGGGAAATTTTCCTTGCTAAAATTCCTGGATGTGTGAGAATTTGTTCCAGAAGTTTGCGCTGAGGTATGACTCCCGAGCACCTCTTGGGATGTACAAGATAGCGTTGGACACCACAGCAGCATCGAACGCGTTCTCCATGGCCGGTGCCCTGTGAGAGCGCATCATGATAGCCTGCAAAGGACATCCTATGAAAGCCATGTTACTGACACTCTCAAGTGTTGCGGGCAGTACCACCTGACGTAGTTTTGAATAGCCGTGGAACGCCGCCGTGTAAATATGGTGTACCCCATCAAGCACCTCCACCTCATCGAGAGGCAACCCTTCGGGGCAGCGAACCAACGTCTCCATGTCGGCCGTATATAGTATGCCTTCCACCGCCTTGTATTTGGTGCAGTTCACCGTACGGAATTCCCTCAGATTGGGACAGTTAGAGAACGCGTCGTTCGAGATGGAACGTGTTTTGTCGGGGATGGTGATACGCTGGAGCATGGAACATCCGTAGAACATACGTGCCGTTATCTGGTTACGGTGTGTATAGCAGTCTTGGTCGGTACCTGTACCAAAATAGCGCCCCCCACCCGATACGATACGCGCTTCAGACAAGTCGAGGTCTTGTAGCAGACCGTTCGCGCTACTCATCTCACGCAAAGTGACGATATCATCGCCATTGATTTCACCTGTAATCTTAAGATTTGTCACCGACATACGCGATGGTCCGAGAGCTTGAGCGAGCCCTCCAGCAATGATGTTTACCGTGCGCTGCGATTGCGCCATCATGGCAATGGAAGCCATGAGGCATGCCATTAAAGTAAATAGCTTTTTCATTGTTCTTTTTAGTTTTTTATTATTTTCCTTCTTAGAATATACTGATAACTCTATGACACGCAAGGATTAACCCATGGGGTTCTTTCACTAATCCAATTGACGTAGATATTGTGATTTGACTTCGTTCTCTATCTCTTCGAGGGTTCTGCCTGGTATTGTGGTGCTTTTGATGAAAACACAGATAGCGAAGGCAATGATAGTCACGCCCACTGTAGCCAGCCACCTGAGTAACTCGTTGGCTATAGGGATATAGTTGTAACTTACAATACCCGCCACCACCGGTATGGCGAAGAGCAACCAATCGGCTCCCGATTTCATCTTATACCCATCGAGAGTCTGTTGGTATTCTTTGTTTTCAGAAAGCAGGCGTTTCCGCTCACGCATCCACGCCTGCTGTTTTTCTTGTTCGGTCATTATGTTGTATGAATTAGATGACGTGGAGTCCGAGGAAGACCATCAGTCCGTTCATCAGTATCCAGAAGATGGCGAATGGCATGGTCTTACGCATAATTTCACCATCCTGCCCCTCCATGTCGCATGCAGCGGTAGCAATGGCGATACTCTGCGGCGAGAGCAACTTACCACCCTCAGAGCCAGCACAGTTGGCCGCTGCCAGCCAGTTGGTCTCGCTTCCCGACACCCCGAAGAAGGTGCCCTGGTTGACGAGTCCGAGATCGTGTGCGGCCGTGGCCTGTAGTTTGCCGAAGAGGATGTTGGCATTGGTGGCGGAACCTGTTACGAAGGTGCCGATGGAGCCGATGAGCGGAGCGAAGAACGGGAAGACGGAGCCTGTAAGTTCTACCAAGCCCTTGGCGATGTCGTTGGTCATACCTGTATTGTTCATCAACATGGCCATGGCCACCAGACAGCAGATGGTCACTACGGTTTTCTGCAGGTTGATGGTTGTCTTGGCCAGAATTTTCATCAGTCGTCCGAAGCTCAAGCCCTGGATAAGACCGCCGATGACAGCACCGAGGAAGATCATCAGACCTGCATTGGAGAGCCATCCGAACTTGAAGGCATTGCCGGTGACCGGCAGGTCGAATTTGGTAACCAACGTATTGTTGAGCAACTCGTTGACGGGGGGCACGATCTTGCTGGAGATGAGAATGAAGAAGATGATGAGAGCGTAAACACTCCAAGCCTTGAGTGTCTTGGCCGTACCGAATTTCTTTTTCTCCACCTTCACCCCATTGACTTCGGCTTCGTTGTTCTTGAGGAACAGTTTGTTGTAGAGGAGCATGGCGATAATGGCAGCCACGGAGCCGAGGATGGCAGGTGTTTCAGGACCGATAAAGTGAGCGCAGCAGAACTGCACGGTAATGGAGAAGATACCCACGAAGAGCGCTATAGAAAGGTTTTTGAGAATCTTCTTGCGGTCGGTCATCATGAGGATGAGGAACGGCGTAATGAAGAACATGAGCGACAGCTGGAGAATGATGAAGGTAGCCACCTCGCACAATTCAGCGGGAGTAGCCGCTCCGCTGGCAGCCACCTGGTTGGCCAGTGTAGTTGCCGGCAGTCCCACTGCCCCAAATCCCACTGCCACCGTATTGGCAACAAGACAGATGACAGCCGAGAACATCGGTTTGAACCCCAGTCCGATAAGGATAGCCGCCGGGATGGCCACGGCCGTACCGAAGCCCGCCATACCCTCGAGCACGCCTCCGAGACCCCAAGTGAGCAACAACACGAGCAGTCCTTTGTCGGAAGTCATCTGAATGAACTGTGTCTTGATGGTCTCTATTTCTTTCGTCTCACATAAGATATTATAGCTGAAGATAGCGCAAATAATAATCAGGATGATAGGGAAACAGGCCTTGAGGAAGCCCTCGACAACAGACCACAGAGTGATGCCACCGATGCTGACATCAGCATACTTTTCTGGAATGATGCCCATAGCAGGTGCAGCGAAAAGCGCCAAAAGGATGGTGACCACCAGAGTGACGATAGCACTCTTATAGCCCGAAACTTTAAATCCCATCATCAAAACGATGAGTAACACGATAGGGATTACAGATACTAAAGCTGTCATAGGTTTTTCGGTTTTGTATGTGTATATTAAATTAGGTTATGTAGTCAAATAATAGATTATTGCTGCAAATATACAATAAAAAAGCGAGAAAAGTGCATTATTCGGTTTTTTTTTACTATCTTTGTAGCAAACAATCTAAAAACCTATTGAGCTTATGACAAATGAAATTCTTAAGGCGTTTAGGCGCATCATTCCACCTGACCGCCTTTACACCGACGAGTTGCGTACCCTTGGTTGGGGTACCGATGCCAGTTTTTACCGTCAAATACCCAAAGTGGTCATCCGCAGCGACAACGAAGAAGAAATTTCCCAAATTGTCAAATTATGCAAGGAGCACCATCTTCCATACACTTTCCGTGCCGCAGGCACCTCGTTGTCCGGCCAAAGTTGTACCGACAGTGTACTCATCGTAGCGGGCAAACATTGGGAGAAATACGAGTTGCTAAAAGACCCGTCAACCGACGACATCACCATCCGTCTTCAACCAGGCATTGTAGGCTCCCGTGTCAACGACGTCTTGAAGCCCTACGGACGGGTGTTTCCACCTGACCCTGCCTCCATCGGATCCGCCATGGTCGGCGGCATTGTCTGCAACAATGCGTCCGGCATGAATTGTGGAGTACATGCCAATAGTGACCGCATGTTGATTTCTGCCCGTTTGATTCTTACAGACGGTACCATTCTCGACACTGGTGACGAAGCCAGCAAAGACGCTTTCCGCAAGAGTCATCCCGAATTTCTAAAGAAGATTGAAGCCTTGCGCGACAAGGTACGTGCCGATGAAGAAATGGCGACCCGCATACGCAATAAGTACCTTATTAAAAACGTCACAGGTTTGAATCTCCGTCCACTGATAGCCTACGACGACCCGTTCGACATCATTGCCCACAGCATTGTCGGTTCCGAAGGCACCCTTGCTTTCCTCTCCGAAGTGACCATGCGCACGTTACGCGATTACAAGTACAAAGCCTCTGCCATGGTCTATTTCCTGTCGATGAAAGAGAGTTGCGAGGCCGTTGTTGCCATGAAGAAGTTGAAGGCTGGCGCCGAGGACCTGCAGATGAGTGCCGAGGATTTGATGGTGAAGAGTGCCGAGATGTTAGACTACATGTCGTTGAATTCCGTTGACGACCCCGTGTTTATTCAGTACAAGAAAGACGTGGACGCTGGCAAGATTGACGGAGTGTCGCCCGGTGACTACCATAACCTCACCGCCATCCTCACCGAGACCAAAGGCATCACTCACGAGCAGCTGCTTGAAAAGATTGAAAAGATCAAGGAATGCCTCGGTCATTTCCGTTTGTATATCCCCGCCGAGTTTACCGAAGACCCCGCTGTCTATGGCAAGTATTGGGCCATCCGTTCCGGCATCTTCCCCTCCGTGGGCGGCACCCGCCCTGTTGGCACCTCCTGTCTGATAGAAGATGTCGCCTTCCCCATCGAGTCTCTCCCCGAAGCCACCGTGAAACTACAACAGCTCATCGCCGACCATGGTTATAGCGACGCCTGCATCTACGGCCATGCTTTTGAAGGCAATTATCATTTCATCTTGAACCAAAGTTTCAAGAGTGAGAGCGAAGTGAACCGCTATGCCGACATGATGCGCGCCGTGGCCAAGTTGGTCGTGGAAGGTTACGATGGCTCGCTGAAGGCCGAACATGGCACAGGCCGTAACATGGCTCCCTTTGTTAAATACGAGTGGGGTGACAAGGCCTACGAGGTGATGAAGGAATTGAAAGAGATTTTCGACCCCGACGGTTTGTTGAACCGCGGTGTCATTTTCAACGACGACCCCGACTGTTTCATCAAGTGTCTGAAACCATTGCCCGTATTGGACTATGACTTCGACAGCATTCCCGACGGCGGTCATTACCTCATGGACCCCAGCCTGTCGACTGCCAAGGAGACGATAGAACAAGTGAAGCGCGCCAACAAATGTATCGAGTGTGGTTTCTGCGAGGTCAACTGCATGTCGTGCGGTCTGACCTTGTCGAGCCGTATGCGCATTGCCGTTCAGCGTGAAATTCGTGAGTTGGAAGCCACCGGCTCCGACCCCCAACGTGCCGCCACTTTGCGCAAGCAATACAAATATTATGGGGACCAGACCTGTGCCACCGATGGCTTATGTTCCACATCCTGCCCGATGAAAATCAACACGGGTGAGCTTACGCATCTCATTCGGCAGTTTGACATGCTGAACAGCAAGATGGGATATAAAGCTGGTGAGTTTGCCGCCAACCACTTGGCAGGCATCAAGAAAGGTCTGCGAGTGGTTCTCGATGTGGCCCATTTCGGTCATATCACCTTAGGTCCAAAGTTGATGAGCAGCGTCTGCCGAGGCATGAACAAGATGGGGTTGCCCTTGTGGACCACTGCCATGCCGAAGAAACGTCGCCAGCCGAAACAGTCAGACCTGACAAAGATGATTATCGACGAGAGCCTGCCCCACTCCGAAAAACACCAGGAACCAGCCACCGACCTGAAGGTGGTTTATTTCCCCAGTTGCATCAACCAGACAATGGGCCTGTCGAGGAAGTCGCCCGCCGAACGCTCTCTTGTCGACGAGGTGGTGCAGCTCATGCATAAGAGCGGCTATGAAGTCATCTTCCCCGAAGGCATGGAGCGTATGTGCTGTGGGCAGATCTGGGAGAGCAAGGGTATGCTTGATATTGCCGACCGCAAAAGCGCTGAATTGGAGGCTGCGTTATGGAAGGCATCCGAGGAAGGTCGTTATCCCGTCCTCTGCGCACAAAGTCCTTGTCTGCATCGTATGCGCAAGGTGATGAAGAAGATGAAACTTTACGAGCCTGCCGAATTTATCATGACCTACCTGAAAGACCGTTTGGACTTCCACCCCATCGACCGTCCTGTGGCCCTTCATCTCACCTGTTCCACGCGTCAAATGGGCGTTGATAAGGACATGATAGCTTTAGCCAAACTATGCAGCACCCAGGTGTACCTTCCCGAAGGTGTGGGTTGTTGTGGTTTTGCCGGCGACCGTGGCTTTACCTATCCCGAGTTGAATCGTTACGGTCTGCGTAAGCTGCGTCCCCAGATTGAAGAGCATCACATCGAAGTAGGTTATTCCAACAGTCGCACTTGTGAGATAGGTCTTGAAACGAACACAGGCATCCCGTACATGAGTATCGTGTATTTGGTGAATGAGTGTACGACGAAGAAGGAATAGTACCCACCCCAACCCTCCCAAAGGGAGGGAGTATATAATGAGGAAAGAAAAATTATTAACCAATAAACGATCTATTATGAAGAAACTATTGATTATAACCCTATTAGTATCGGGGGTTACGCTGTCAGCGAGGGCCCAGGATAGCAAAGGAGGCATCGAAGTGCCCCAATGGGTGAAAAACATCAAGTTCAGCGGATACGGTATGTTGCAGTATCAGTATGAAGACCCTGAGGGCGGTGACCACAATGAGTTCAACCTCCGTTTGTTCCGTCTTATAGCCGACGGCAAGATTGGCGATGTGGACTGGCGGGCACAGTTGCAAGGCACCAATGCCAAAGGTCCTGGAGAGCCCACCGTTCAGTTGGTCGACCTCTATGCCGAATGGGTGAAATACAAGGAGTTCCGCGTTCGCGCCGGTCAGTTCAAGCGTGCCTTTACGTTTGAGAACCCCACCCACCCCATTACACAAGGCTGGTATTCCTATGCCTTGGTGGTCAACAACCTGTCGGGCTTTGGCGACCGAGCCGGCGAGAAGTCGAGTGGCGGCCGTGACATCGGTATCCAGGTGCAAGGTGACGTGTTGCCCAACAGCGAAGGCCGTCCTTTGGTTCACTATCAGGTAGGCGTGTACAACGGTGAGGGAATCAACCGCAAAGACAAGGACCACCGCAAGGACATTATCGGCGGTATGTGGGTGATGCCCATCAAGGGTATGCGTATTGGTGCATTCGGTTGGACGGGCAGCCATGGTGGCATGTCGGCCGTTGTCGAAGATCCCTCTGACCCCATGTATGGCCAGCAGGTGAGCATTGGCAGTGTGGGCTTGAACCGTTACTGTCTCTCCGCCGAGTGGGACAAGGACGAGTACACCTTCCGTACCGAGTATATCCACAGTCAGGGTTGGGGTGTTGCTCCCAGCCAGGCCGGCAAGGGCTCCACTGTGATTGACTACAGCAACGGCAACAAGGCCGACGGTTGGTACGTGTTCGGCATCGTTCCCGTGATCAAGTCGAAGTTGCACGCCAAGGCCCGTTATCAGACCTACCGCCAAGCCAAGGACTGGGCCTCGTCGAAGACAATGTATGAAGTAGGTTTGAACTATTTCTTCTGCAAGAACCTGCAATTGAATTTCGAATATGGTCTTGTCAACAACCGCGCACTGGCCAAGCACAACTACAATTTCTTGGATTTGGAGTTGGACTTCAGGTTCTAAATGCCAATTTGGCTGAAAATTTAAACGCTCCGTCAAGGAGCGTTTTTTTATCTCCGTCTGAGGATGACGTAGATAATGACAGGCGCTCCGACAAGTGGAGTGATGGCATTGAGCGGTATAATGCCCTGTTCCCCTGGCAGGTAACACAGAGCATTGCACAAGAGCGCCACCACAGCCCCCGTTATCATGGTAGCCGGCATCAGCAACCGGTGGTTATCGGTACGTAGCAGGAGCCGCGCAATATGAGGCACAGCCAGTCCGATGAATGCGATGGGGCCACAGAACGCCGTAGTTATGGCCGTGAGCAGTCCTGTTGCCAGAAGAAGGATATTGCGTGTTCGTCGGGTGTTGATACCGAGATTTTCCGCATACCGTTCTCCGAGGAGGAGCGCATTGAGCGGCTTCGACAGCATGAGTGCGAGTGCCAACCCCAGAATTGTCACCACGGCAAACACTGGCAGTTGTCGCATCGACACCCCTCCGAAGTTGCCCATGCCCCACACCATAAACGACTTCACCCCCTCTTCGGTAGCGAAGAAATTAAGCAACGAGATGGCCGACGATGCCAAATATCCAATCATGATACCAATGATGAGCAGCATGACATGGTTACGCACAATCGTGGAGAAGAAAAAGATAATGGCAGTGACAACCATCGCGCCAAAGAAAGCCGCGAGCAAAATTGCCATGAATCCTGTAGCCGAGAACACCCCTGTCTGCAATTGACCTCCCATGAGCAGCATGACCAGAGCCACACCCAGTCCAGCACCGTTGCTGATACCAAAGATCGACGGTCCAGCCAAAGGATTTTTGAATGCCGTCTGCAACATGAGACCGCTCACCGCCAATGCCGCCCCACATAGAATAGCCGCTATCATCTGAGGCAGTCGAGCCTGTATAACGATATACTGCCAGCTGGGCTTGGCAGTATCATCGCCGAAGAGTATCGCGAAGACATCTGCCACCGGGATGCGTACTGAGCCCACCATCAAGTTGACTGCAGCGAGAGCCAACAAGAGGAGTGTCATTATTGGGAAGAAAGGCCGTTGCATATTCTTTGGAAGGTATTACTCTTTTATTTTGGTATAGTATTTAGGAGAGCCGATAGAGAGGTCGGGATGTGATAGGATGATGAAGTCGCGCAGAAGCCAATCGGGTCGGAAAGGCGTTTCCTCGAAAAAAGGTACTTTTGAGGAGTTACATGCATACACCTGGTGTTCCCGCACCGCCTTGAGTTGACTATATCCCTGATATTCCGCCATCAGGTCGGCATAGGTGAATGGTCTGTCGCCGTTATATTTAAAAAGCCACAGGTCCGTGTCGCCCGCCTTGTCGAGCACCGCCTCAAAGGGCAATGACAAGCTTCCCGCCTTATCGTTATCGGCGAAAGCGTATCCCGCATTGGCATCCCTGATGACCTGTCCGATGACACTTTTTCCACCGGCCACATACCACACCGAACCAGTTTTCCGTTCCGTGATGATGGAACGTCCCTTCGGCAGCGCCGCAGCCTGTTGTGTAAGATGTCGGTATGCCGAGTCGACCTCTATGAAGAGTCGTTCCGCCTGTGCCTGTTTTCCGAAAAGCATACCGTAGAATTTCATCCATTCCGCCCTTCCGAGAGCCGTCGGCTCCATATAATCGGCACATTCGAGGTATGGAATCTCTATCTCCTCCACCTTGCCATATCCGCCCGTGTTCTCAAAGGGAGACAAGAGCATCACATCTGGCTGCAAGTCGATGATTTTCTCCACCATAGGATTCATCCCATCGCCACAGTCGACGACCTGTCCGTCGGCCACTCGTTTGAGCAACGTTGGCAAGACCATATACCGACTGTCGCACACCCCGGCGATACAATCATCCGCCCCGAGGAATTGTAACAGTTGGCAATGCGCTGTAGTAAAGACCACTGCCTTCTGCACCGGCACACGAATGACATCACCCACAGGAAGATTGTCGGGCATAGGGGCATTTCGGTCAATGAGCACATACCGATGAAGCGTCTGCCCCTCCTTCCATGGATTGTCAATGCTAACGGTAGTATATTGGGCATGTTTAACCACATGTAGAAGTGTGGCGTACTTCAAGGCGAGCGTATCACCTTGGGATACATCAGACTGTGAACGATTGCCACGACAGGAGGCGAAAACTAAGGCCACAACCAGGATCAACACGAATCGCCACGATTGATTTTTTGCTATGTATTTCATGTTTGATTTCACTACAATTTCTTTAGGTTATTCACTACGAACCAACGATCACGAGTGCTCGCAGTAATTACACGAATGATTCATTTCACTACAGATTGTGCGGATTAAACCTTGGCAACCATCTTCAATGAGGTCAAGGGCGATTTCAAAATCGCTGTCGTCGCCATAATAAGGGTCTGGCACGGATGAACGACCTTTATATTGAATGAAATAGTCGGCCATTTGCCATATTTTGTGACGGTCATCATCAGAACGAGCCTGTCGATTTACCGCCTGATAGTTTTCCTCATCCATGACCACGATAATATCGAAGCGTTGGAAATATGAGGCATTGAACTGTTGTGCACGACTGTCGAGTGTATATCCCCGTGCTGCCGCATGACGCCGCATCCGTTTGTCGGGCAAGTCTCCCACATGCCATGGTCCGATGGCGGCCGATTCTACATGCAGAATTTGTCCCAGTTGACTGTCCTTCGCCATCTTTTTCATCACCGCCTCGGCTGCCGGCGAGCGACAGATATTGCCTAAACAAATGAATAGTATACTTGTTATTTTATTATTATATAACTTCTTTTTGACTTTCACATTGTATAGGTTTACATATTAGTTTACATTGTTGCTATCAATATAGGGAATATCTCAACATACTATGCTGTCTGCGGTAAAATCACAGCATGGATGGTGTCGATGTACTTAGCAAGTGGTAACATAAAGGTGTGAACACCGTCAATCGCTCATCGAATGGTGGTTCATTCACCACAATTTCTTTTGTGATATCCCCATTCTCACAAACGTATGCGATAATCGTCAACAGGAAATCCTCTTGTTCGGCGTTCAGTTCGTTGCCCGAGATAAACTCAGAGAACCGTCTGACCGCGTTTTTCCTGTCCACACCTACCATTGAGCGTACAAAAGCCGCCACATTATTGCCGCAGGGCATACCAATGGTGTATTTGTCATAGTCGTCTTTGCTGCCCAGCTCCTGCCACAGGATGCGTTCAAGTTCTGCGAAGTCAGCCCCCGTCAGTTGCTCCATGCCACGTATCTTCTGCAATACAGGAAGGTTGCGGTTCTGTGAGAGGAAATCCAACACGCTCTGCTTATACGACATCCGTGGGGTGATGCCCTCGATTTCTCCCTCGTCGGAAATTTTGTCGTCGATATCAACAGTAAACCATTGGCTGTCCTGACCCACCAAGAACTTGATGAGGTCTCTGAGGTCTGCCCTCACCTTTTCGAGCCAATTCAGCGAAACGTTTTGCCATGCCACCTCCGAGAGCACTTCCTTGATAATGTCCATCTTCGCCTGTACCTGTGGCAGCGTGGCCTTTTCTTGCAGTTTCTCGGCTATGGTCTGCACCGAGCGGACAGGCTTCACGGGATTGGTTTCTCCGTCAAGCAAGGATAGTTCTATCATCAGCACCAAAACGTCAAACTTCTTCGCGCCCTCGTCTAACGTGTTTTTGGGCAACAAGGGGGCTATTTCTGTGCTTAAGGTGTTTACATCGACCTCCGACAGATAAACCCATGAAGCGTCATCCTTGAAATGACTGACATCTGCCCATTTCTCCCTTACGGTGATGTGGCTGTCGGAGAGAGCCATCACCTGTTCTCTTAACAACGACTTGATTTCGTCGTGCAACCCTTTGGCGTACTTGTCCTCCTGCCATTTCTGATGCTGCAGGTGGAAGGCTATCCTTGCCCTGAGCGTAAAAATCTTTTCCGTCAGCGACTGCACAGAAACCCCTTTCGTTCCTTCGGGGTTCTTGTCGAAATACTCGAAGTTCCGGCACCAATCGAAGATGTAGAAATACTCCTTGTCACGCCCCGTTCCGAAGATGTCCTTCGACAGGCGTGTGCCACGGCCTATCATCTGCATGAACTTGATTTTGCTCTTGACCGTCTTGAAGAACACGAGATTGAGCACGTCGGGCACGTCGATACCTGTATCCAACATATCCACGGACACCGCTATTTGGGGATTTCCGTCCCGTATCTCAAACTTGTCGATGAGGTCGTGGGCATACGTCACATAGTTGTCGATGAGGGCGCAGAACTCGCTGCTCTCGCTGGCGTATTCGGGATAGAGAGCATTGAATCTCTCCACTATCATTTCAGCATGACGATGGTTGTAGGCGAAGATGATGGACTTTCCTATCCGCTCGCCGCTCTGTACTTTCAAGCCGTTCTCCATCAGGTCTTGAAGTACTCGGTCAATGGTGTCTATGTTGAAGATATAACTGAATATCTCGTTGTTCTCAATATCTCGGTGGTAGCCGTAGCCGACAGGGGTACTCTCGGCCGCCATGCCCCTTTCGGTTGGGGAGAACTGATAGGTATATCCCTCGCCTTCAACAGCCTTTCTCGCCTGCTCATAGTCCCATACCTTTTCAAGTTGGTCTTTCTCTTCTTGGCTCAGGTTGTTGTATTTGATACCCTCTTTCAGTATGAGCGAGCCTCGCTTAAAGCCTTTGTAGTTGATGAGGTATTTGTCGGCCACGGCATCCTCCAACTCATAGGCGTAGTTGGGTACACCCTGTTCCATTTGGAACACCTGATAGGTGCTGCGGTCTATCTCGTCTCTTGGCGTGGCGGTGAGGCCGACCAACAGACTGTCGAAGTAGTTGAAGATGGCTGAGTATTTGCCGAAGATGGAGCGGTGAGCCTCATCGATGATAATCAGGTCGAACCGCCCGACGGTAAACGCTTTCTCGTCGGTGTCGATGTAGTTGATCATCGTCTGATAGGTTGAGAACGTGATGCGTGCCGTGGTGTCGGGGTCTTTATCCTCACTCAATACGGAGGTGGTCATGTTGGGCAGCAACTTCACGAAGTTCTTGTGTGCCTGACTGACCAATGGTATTCTGTCGGCCAAGAACAGCACGTTCTTCACCCAATCGTTGCGGGTCAGCACATCGACCAATGAGATGGCGACACGAGTCTTTCCCGTGCCTGTGGCCATGACCAACAAACCTCGGCGATGCTTGGTGTTGAAGTGCTCACAGACCGACTTGATGGCCATCTTCTGATAATGGCGGTCAGTGATGCTGTCCTTCACGCTGAAATCATTGATGTCGTGCCGACCTCGTTTCTGTATAAGCAGTTCCAGATCGCTCTCGGAGTGGAAAGCGTACAGCCTGCGTGGGGGATAGCCCAATCCGTCAATGATATGTGTCTCGAAGCCGTTGGTGTAGTAGATGACAGGCCTCACCCCGTATCTCTTTTCGAGGCAGTCGGCATATAGTTCGGCTTGGTGTTTCCCCTTGACGGGCGATGCACTCGTTTTCTTGGCCTCGACAACGGCAAGAGGCAGCCCGTTGCTACCGAACAGCACATAATCACAATAGCCTATTCCCTGTGCGTTGGGCATACCCTGCACCTCCACCTCGATGCAAGCCTTTGAGGGCTGTATCGCCCCTTCCATATCCAATACTTCCCACCCTGCCTCTTTCAGCATGAGGTCGATATACAGGCGGCGTGTCTCAGCCTCGGAGATGTCAGTCGGTATTTCCTTAATGGGGGTCTTGTCGTCAACGGCCTCTTTGCTTGCCGTTTCGACGATGGTGGAATGTGGTGTCACTGTCACCGTGGCGGGTGTCAGGGGCGGTGTCTGCGGTTGGTCGGGTATGAGTGACCTGTCGAAAGGCTTGACCTCTTTGATGACGGTCAGTTTATGGAGAATGGCAGCGACAACATTGTAGATATTCAACAGGCAGAAGAATGATTCCCTTTTCGTGACCTTCACGCCATGCGCCCCGTTGTTGCCCACCTTACGGACATAGTGCACCGCCATCATGATGCGGTCGTCGCCGATAAACTCACGGAACACTTCGCCATCTACCAATTCAAACAGCGATGTCCTTTCGGGCACCTCGATGTTCTTCATCGTGTAGAGAGCCTTGACCACATACTCCAACGCCTTGCGTGCACTGATGGCACTGAGGTCGGGGCTGCTTACTTGCAGTTCCTCGGCCGCAGCACAGAAATCGTGCAGTTCGTAAAGACCCAATTCTTGTAGATAGTCGAAGTTTCGCATACTCATTCTGTTATTGATGGCATATTTCCAGTGCCATCAGGTTCATCTGTTGGCATTGTTCAGCCGTAATCTTCTTTTTCTCTTGATGGTGCTCCCAGGGTGCAAGCATCAGCAGCCGCCCTTGGGCACAGGCATCAAATTGTTCACCATGAGGCTTTGACAGCGGGGTGAAGCCGTTCTCCATGATGACGATGGTGGGCAGGCCCGCGTCAAAGGCAGCACGCATCACCCGTTTCTCGCCCGGCGAGATGGCAGGCGACACAAGTACGGTGCCTTGTCGGGCGGCTTCAAGATAACGGGCGGTCTCCTCGGCTATCTGACTGTCCGTAAATCGCCTTGACACTCGCACGGCCATTCGCTTCGGGGCAGTTAACAGTTGGCGATTACCAATGCCGTTATAGGTATGAGAACCGATACGCAAGTCAAAGAAAGGGCGCAACCAGTCGGGACGGGCACGTCTCATCATCAAACGGCGGGGGTTGTCGCGGAGGTAGTTCTGCCATGTGGGCAGCTCGTCATAGGAGCGCAGTATCAGGTCGTTATAGCCCTTCGCAAAAAGCGGACGATAAGTTCGGGGGTGCTTTTGCGACGGCGATTCGCTTTTGGGTGACGGCGGAGCCGTCACCTGCGGAGAAACCTGAGCGCCCTGTTCCACTGCCGTTCCCTTCTCCGTTGGTTGCGGCTTTGCCGCAGCCAGTACGCCGTTTTCTGCCGCCTCCAGGGCTCTTTGCGCCTTTCTGCACCCGGCTTTAAAGCCCGAAATAACCTGTCCCAGATGTACGGGCAGTGGCTCTCTCACGAAGATGATGCCATGCATGTGGTCGGGCATCATCTGTACGGCCTTCACCTCTATCTGCGGGAAATAGCCACTGATACCGAGCCACTCGCGCTCCACAGCACGACCCAGCGCAGACAGTTCAATCCTCGGCTCGTCAAGGCTGCCGCGCTCTGCAAAGGCATCACCCACGAGACGACCGAAGACGGGGCGCCTTCCTTCCACTTCCATCGTTATCATGTACATACGACGCTCCGTGTAGTCGTGATGGTCATCACGGCGTTTCATCGATGCCTTCTTCTCTCCGGCAAATCTCTTTTTCGCGGTCAGTTGCTCGTCTGTCAAGGTCGTTATGTTTTTTATAATTCTTCTTTCAGCAGGGTTAATTAAACCAATAGTCCATACGACTGTTAAACAGGGCCTCTGCCTCGGCGATGGATTGCTTTATAAGTTCCTTTTGTCGCTCTATCGCCTCTATCTTCTCAGCAAAGGATTGTTGGAGGGAGAGAGGGGGAAGAGGGATAGTGATACTTGCTAATTCTTTTGCATTTATATTGGCTTGATTGACTGCACCTTTCGCCATAGAACGGAGTTTCTTCTTTATTTCCGATAGATTGAATAATCTAGTAAAATATAAAGGAAGGATAGTTTCATTAAAACGGACCCTTATAAGATAACCCGCAATTACCATTGGCTCATCAAGGTCAAAAAGACACGTTTTACCGATAAGTTCCAAACTATTTGTACGATTAAACAAGACATCACCTTTTCTCACTAAGCATTTCTCTATCTCACTTTCAGGAATATTAATCCTTTTCAAATCTTTAAGATTCAAATATCCTTCGTTGGTTAAATTACCCATTCGAAGATAATTGTACTGACCATCTTCACATGCAGGTCTACTTGTACCATAACGCATTTCTAATGAAAGTTCCCCTATCTTCTTTACTTCCCACCCCTTTTCATTCATTACGGGGTCGCCGAACATATCATAGAAGATGGATTGGGCGAGTTGGTCGTATTCTTTGAGTTGTGCCTTTTTCTTCTCGATGATACTCGAAAGAAGGTCAAGTTCAGAAACGATACGCTCTTGAACAGGGAGGGGAGGAACAGGGATGGGGATTTCTGATAATGTGCTTGCAGATAAAACGGGTTGAGCAACACCTTTTGCATATTGTCTTAAATTGAGGGAACTTAAAAGGTATTCTATAAAATGTGGTTTGTCATTTGTTTTAAGATTTACGACAAGAGCATGCTCTGTAGCATAAAACTTTTCATTTGGCAAATGAACATTTCCACATAGTGCTCCAACTCTACCTATAACGGGTACTAAACCATCATTGGAATAATGACCTACATAACCTCTTATACCATTTCCACCATAGCAAGGGTATAGACCTTCTGAGAAATTGTCAAAAATCTCTGAAGCAGGAATAGACTTACCCGAAGAGATTTTTGCCATCTCACCCAATTTCTTATATTCCCATCCTTCCCTCATAGATACTTCTCCTTAAACTCAGCCATGGCATTGTTGATTTCCTCTTGCAGCGAAGCAATTCTATCAAAAATGACATCGGGTGCATCATAAACGACCTTTTCACGCTCTACCTCCTTGTATTTGTTAATGCTGAGGTCGTAGTCGTTGGCTCTGATGTCTTCAACAGGAACAAGGAACGATTGCTCTTTGCGGGTGCGGTCAGCCTCGGCATTTAAGTTCTTGAAACGAGCGATAACATCGGGGATGTCGTTCTCTTGACACTCCGTGCGCTTTTGGTCTAATGTATAACCATCTGCTTTCATGTCGTAGAACCACACCTTGTCCGTGCCGCCTGCATTGGTTTTGGTGAACACCAAAACGGCCGTGGAGACACCCGAATAAGGTTGGAACACACCACTTGGCATGGAGATGACCGCTTGCAGGCGCTGATTATCTACCAACTCTTTCCTCAGTGCTTTGTGAGCCGTGCTGTTGCCGAACAGCACACCATCGGGAACGATACTCGCACAACGGCCACCCATCTGCAACATACGGATAAAGAGACTGACAAATAGCAATTCGGTCTTCTTGGTCTTGGTGATGGCAAGCAGCGATTTGCTCACCACCTCATAGTCAAGATTCCCCGTGAAGGGCGGATTGGCCAAGCAGAGCGTATAGCGGTTCTCGTCGGTGTTGTCGGTGGAAAGACTGTCCTGATACGCTATGTCGGGGTTGTCCACACCGTGCAACATCAGGTTCATTGCTCCAATCCGAAGCATCGTGAAGTCGGTGTCGAAACCATGGAACATGCCGTTCTTATAGTGGTCGGCGTTCTCTTTTCTCAACAATTCGGACTGATAGTTCTCCTTGATATATTTGGCACTCTCGACGATAAAGCCCGCACTGCCCATCGCAGGGTCACAGATGGTGTCTTTCAAGGTAGGCTGCATGATTTCGACCATCATGCGGATGATATGCCGTGGCGTGCGGAACTGGCCATTGTTGCCTGATGCGGCCATTTTTCCTAAAATATATTCATATGTATCGCCCATCGTGTCACGATTGTTCATGTCGAGATGGTCGATACCCTCCACAATCTTGGTCAGTGTACGGGGACTTTGGATGAGGAATGTAGCGTTCTGCATAAAACGGCTGTATGCCGATTCCTTACCCTCATTGAGCGTTTTGATGAAGATAAAGGCATCCTTACTCACCGTGCGGTACATGGTCTCAGGCTCCTTGTTCTTGAACACGCTCCAACGCAGGTCATTATAATCGACATCCCTGTCAGTATCGGGATTGTGCCACATTCCCTGCTTGAAAGTCGGGTCTTTTACCGCCACGCCGAAGGCATTGGCATTGGCCTCTTTCGTGCGTTGGGCATCGTCGAGCATCTTCATGAAGAACAGATAGGTCATCTGCTCCAATATGGTAATGGAATTGGTGATGCCTCCCGTCCAAAAGGTATCCCAAATGGAATCAATGCGGTTCTTAATCTCTCCTGTAATCATATTGATATACTGTTTCCTCATTGCAAAGTTACAAAAAAACACTTATATTTGCACTTTTTTTGTATGTTTTTCCAGATTTTGTTTATCTTTGCATATAAGTATTAACGAAACTACCTTAACCATGATGAAAAGAACTATTTTTTTTGTATTGACAGTAGCAATGGTGCTGTTCGCCTGCAAGAAACAATCAGGCGACCAGGTGGCTGGTGCTGCGAAGGAAAACGCCACCACATCCCAATCAGTAGAGACGGAGGCACCACCAGTGCTTGCCGTCAGTGTCAATGGTTTGCCTCTGTTCGCACCCTTCAACGGGGGCGACATCGCAGACGGTGGACGCGTTTTGAAAGATCATCCAGAGAAATACACCAAATACATCCTCAATGATGCCGTGTATGATGTGACCTATCAAGGAGAGAAGAACAAAGACCTCAAGGAGGATGATAGTTACCTGAACGAGTATTACTTCAAGATTCAAGATTCGATGAAGGGGCAACTCTACAGTTATTCGGATCCGAAGGCCATTGAACAACACATGAAAACACATGGCGACATGACGGCCGAGGGCCAAATTATCCCGCAAGAATATGCCGACGGTATTCTCGTTACCGCTGATTATCTCAAAGGACGCTCTCCCCTGAAGGTGACAGCCACGACCACCGAAGCACCCGGCGAGCCCACGTTCCCCTCTGATGTAGTTGCTAACGTGGAGGAAATGATTGGACAGAAAGTGGAAATGAGCCGTATTGTTTACATTGTGTCGGCTAATGACAAGGAATACCGATTTGGGGTGATGAGAGCCAAACCCAACGATCAATATGGCATAGCAGCATGGGTACTCGCAGGGGGCGACGACGTGAGTGTCTGGACCGACACCTGCGAAGTGGTGAAAGAAGAACACCGCGTTTATTGGTCAAGCTATGACCCTGACGAATATATGGAGCCAAAGATTCTCGCCGTTCTCAAAGGCGAAAAAGGGTTTGACATCTATGCCTTGCACATGAACACTGATGAGACGGCACACTATTTCCTGATGCGCCAAAAAGGGAAGAAAATGGAGCGAATCCCCCTGGGCGGTTTCTATCAGAGATTCCAATGAAGACTAACATTTACCACGTTATCCCCCTTACCCTATCGAAGGGAGGGGATGAAGACAGAATAATTTAAGAATTAAAGATATGAAAAGGACATTATTAATCGCATTGAGCGCATTGACGCTAAGTATTGGTATGCCACAGATGGTGAAAGCCACAACCGTGCAAGGAACGGTAATGCCTGGCAAGAACAACCGTTTTACCAAAAAAGACAAAAAAGCCATCAAACTGATTGAGAAATTCTACAAGAAATACTACACCCAGTGGACAACGACTGCTGAAGCTCCTGCCGACCTCGACAAGATACTCACCGGCAAGTGCATCATCAAGCTGCGGTCGAATTATGATTATGATGGCGAAGGTTTGGCGATGTGGTTGTTCTGGATGATGAACACCGACGCAGGTGAAGATGCCGGCCATTTTGTGAGCCGCACCATTGTTCCCACAGGCAATGGTTGGTACCGTGTAACCAACAAGCACGAAAGCCGATCGGAAGTATTACGCATCCGCGTCATAGACACTCCCGATGGTTTGAAGATTGACGATGTGGTAAATAATTAAATGTGTATTATTTGAATGCCAATTGGCTGATTTCCTCGTCGGAAGCGAGGTTGAAGTCACCTGGCACTTGATTCTTGAGTGTAGCGGCTGCGAGAGCGTAGTCGACCCATCGTTGTGGGTCGTCGGGGAAATGCAACGCTGCATGTATGCTTCCCGCCGCGAAGGCGTCGCCCACTCCCACAGGGTCAACGATATCTGTGATGTCATGGATGACCGAAGGCATCATCTTTCCATCAGCTATCATGATGGCCGTGAGCACATGATGACGGGGTTCGGGCTGGCTCCTTATCCCAATAATCATGCGTTTGCATCGCGGACATAACGCATGGAGTTCCTTACACCATTCTTCGTAAGCCTTGAGATCCATCTTATAATCTGCTGACGTAGCCTCAAAGGGGATACGTTTTCCTGTGATATATTCAAATTCGATGACATCACCGAACATCACATCGCACCGCTGCATCATTCGCACAAGAGTCTCCTTCGGGTCTGCCCCATATTTCCACAACGCACTGCGATAGTTGATGTCGAACGACACCGTCAGTCCCATCTCATCCGCCACATCGAGCGCCTCGAAGGTAGCGTCGGCCGAAGACTGCGAGATGGCTGCCGATATGCCCGAAGTATGAAAGACCTTGGCCCCCTTGAGAATATCGTGCCAGAGTATGATGCCCGGTCGTAGTGACGAAAAAGGCGTATTGTCACGGTCATAGACCGTTTTTGCTTTCTGTCGTGACGCCCCCTGTTGGAGAAAATAAGACCCTATCTTTCCTTCTGAACGCAACACGCGCGAAGTGTCTATACCATATTGCGCCAAGCGGTGCACTGCGGCATTTCCCACGATACCAATGGGCAGACGTGTGACATATCCCACTTTGTCGCCCAATGTCGCCAGCGACACCGCCACATTAGCCTCGCTGCCAGCGAATTTCACCTCTTCGGGATTTGACGTTTCTATTGATTGACTGGCGTCATCAAGCCTCATCATGAACTCGCCGAAACAAATAACATCCATGGTTTTCATTTTTCAAAGTATTTTATAACTACGTTGCAAAGATAAAGAAAAATTAAAAGATTTAAGAATTAAAAGATTAAAAAATGGGTGTTTGAACAGAAATTAATTAATCAAACAAGTTTGGCTTTTCGCTCGTTTATCTGTAACTTTGACTTCGTCGAAGGTACTCTCACTCGGAAAAGTTCAAACAAGTTTGGCTTTTCGCTCGTTTATCCGTACCTTTGACTTCGTCGAAGGTACTCTCACTCGGAAAAGTTCAAACAAGTTTGGCTTTTCGCTCGTTTATCCGTACCTTTGCAGCATGATTGTTTGCATAGCAGAGAAACCAAGCGTGGCGAGGGATATAGCGAGAATTATCGGCGCCACGCAGCAGAAGAGCGGATACATGGAGGGCAACGGCTATCAGGTGACATGGACTTTCGGTCATCTGTGCACGTTGAAAGAGCCCCACGACTATACCGACGCATGGAAGCGTTGGACGCTGACATCGCTGCCCATGATCCCTGCCCGTTTCGGCATCAAGCTGATTGAAGATGACGGCATTAAACGACAGTTTGCCGTCATTGAGCATTTGATGCAGCATGCCGACAGCATTGTTAACTGTGGAGATGCCGGCCAAGAAGGCGAACTCATCCAACGCTGGGTGATGCAGAAAGCGAAGGCGAACTGTCCTGTCCGTCGACTATGGATTTCTTCGATGACCGACGAAGCTATTCGTGAGGGGTTTCAGCAGTTGAAAGACCAGAGTGAATACCAATCATTGTATATGGCTGGTCTGTGCCGTGCCATTGGCGACTGGCTATTGGGCATGAACGCCACCCGTTTATATACTCTTCGCTATGGCCAGAACCGTCAAGTGCTGAGTATCGGCAGGGTACAGACCCCTACCCTCGCCTTGATTGTGAACCGCCAGAAAGAGATAGACCGCTTCGTTCCGGAACCCTATTGGGTTCTCGCCACAAAATACCGAGATGTGGTGTTCACTGCCACTAAAGGTCGTTTCACTGTTAAGGAAGAGGGAGAGCAGGCCTTCGCCACCATTGCCGACAAGCCATTCACTGTTATTGATGTTCAGAAGAAAAACGGCACTGAGGCTCCTCCCCATTTGTACGACCTCACCAGCCTGCAGGTAGACTGCAACAAAAAATTCGGGATGAGTGCCGAAATCACGCTGAACACCATCCAAACCCTCTACGAGAGGAAACTAACCACCTACCCTCGTGTAGATACCCAGTACCTGCCCGATGACATGTACCCCAAATGTCCAAACATCCTGCGTGGTTTACGTGGCTACGAAGCGCTCACCGCCCCCTTGCAGGGCAAAACGTTGTCGAAGAGCAAGAAGGTGTTTGACAACTCAAAGGTGACCGACCACCATGCCATTATCCCCACCGGCGTTGCCGCCACCCACTTGACCGACCTGGAGCACCATGTTTACGACCTGGTGACACGTCGTTTTATCAGCGTTTTCTATCCCGTGTGCAAATATGCCACCACCACCGTTCTCGGTCGTGTGGAGGCCACCGACTTCAAAGTGAGCGGCAAGCAGATATTGGATCCCGGCTGGCGGGTGGTATATGCCAAAGACGCCACCATATCCGATGATGATGATTCGAAGAAGAAAGACGAAGAGCGCATGTTACCCGCCTTTACTGTCGGCGAGAGTGGCCCTCACGAACCCACGTTGACAGAGAAGATGACCACGCCACCCAAGTACTACACCGAGGCCACCTTGTTGCAAGCTATGGAGACAGCCGGCAAATTCGTGGACGACGAAGAGTTACGTGCCGCTATGAAAGAAAACGGCATTGGCAGGCCATCATCACGTGCCAGCATTATCGAGACTCTTTTCAAACGCCATTACATCCGCAGAGAACGCAAGAATATCGTAGCCACGGTTACAGGCATCGAGTTGATAGACCTCATCCGGGAGGAGTTGTTGAAGAGTTGCGAATTGACAGGCATCTGGGAAAAGAAACTTCGCGAGATAGAACATAAGAAATATGATGCCGGACTGTTTATCAACGAGTTGAAACAGCAAGTGACCGCCATCGTGCAACAGGTGATGACCGACCCCACAAACAGGAGAATCACCCTTTTGGAGGAACAGGAGAAGATGGGAAAAGTCAAAGCGAAGAAAGGCGAGGGAGCAAGAAGCAAGAAGCAAGGGACAAGGGAAAAGAAGCAAGGAGATGGAAGTAAGGAACAAGAAGCAAGGGGCAAGGAGCCAGAGACAATCAAGGTAAAGCCTTCAGATGCGTTGATTGGCACGAAGTGTCCATTGTGTGGACAAGGGACAATTATCAAAGGTAAAACCGCCTACGGATGCAGCCGGTGGAAAGAGGGATGTACGTACAGGGAATATTTTAAAGGATGAAGACTCCACCACCATATAATCAGCATGAGGAGAATCCGATAAAGCCTTCGGTACCCCCTCCCTATGTTCCTGCCGAACAACCGACAACAGAGCAAATTTACCAAAAAGCCTATCAAGATGCCTACCAGCAGGCGTATCAAGATGCTATGACGCAGATGGAAGCGACAAATAGCCCTGCGCCAGCTCAAGGAACTGCGACTGCGACTGAAAACGGCACACCAAAACGGTATTACCGACGCAGGGGGATGGGAAAGGGATTAGGTTGCGCTTTCACCATCACCGTTTTTATGTTGTTAGGGTCATTAGGCTTACTTTTTAACCTTGGTGACGATAAACCTACGGGAACGACACAAGCCGCTCATTTCGCCACGCCAACAGACAGTTCTGTCATTGCCGAGCGACGCAGTGTGGAGAGCAGCGGCAAGGTCTGGACCATCGATGACGTGCCAATGGCGCATCTCGAACACAAGAATGAATATGTGAGCGACCCCGATGGTTATCTTACCTCTGCCCAGAAGGCCTATGCCGACAGTTTCCTTTATCTTTTGGAACATGAACAACGCACAGAGTCGGCCTTTATCCTTGTGGGACATGTTCCTTCCAAAGACACCTACCGTTTTGCCATTGACTTAGGACGTAAATATGGTATCAGCAGTGCCGACGAACACCGTGGCGTCACTGTGGTGGTAGCCGTTGAAGACAGGAAATACACCATTGCCACGTCGCAGGGTGTGCAAGGTGTGCTCACTGACCTGATGTGCAACCGTATCGCCCAGCAGCACATCATACCCCACATGAAAGCCGGCAATACGGCAGCTGCCGTCATCCGCACCAGTCAAGCCCTTTACTACACCATGGCCGACGGCTATCCCCATCTTGATGGCGACAGTCTGAGTCGTGAAGAATTCGAACGTTTGGAAAGTAGCGGACAAGTATATGCCAGCAGATTGTCGCAAGGCAGTGGCAGCGAACTAACCCCTGCCGAGGAACGTACAGCCGGAGCCATCGGCACCGCCATCAGTTTGGGCATATTATTCCTTCTGTGGAAATTACGGCAGCGCCGTTCCACCATGGTGGAATATTACGGCACAACAGTATACACGGGCAGCTATAGTGGCAGCCACTATTACAGTTCAGATGATGATGATGATGACGACTATGATTATAGCAGCAGCAGTAGCAGCTATGACGATGGTGGTTCGTATGGTGGCGACGACAGCTATGATGGTGGTGGGTCGAGTGGTGGTTGGTAAGACGGGACAATAAAAGGGAGGGTTGTGCGTTATTAATAGGAACTATAGATACAATAGCTACTATAGAGACTATAGCTATTATAGAGACTATAGAGACAATAGGAACTATAGGAACAATGCTATAGCGTGAAAAAGACTATCAAAGAGTGAATCCTACGAATACATATAAATGGTTGTTCTCGGTGATGACGGAGAAGTTGGCATCGGTGATGAAGGTTGGAGGGGCATCGGTGATGACGAAGAAGTTGGCATCGGTGATGAAGGTCGTAGTGGTATCGGTGTTTGTATCGACGATGTTTTCATGCAGTGCTGACAGGAATATGAAGCGTGGCGAGAAATACCTTGCTTTGGGAGAATATTTCGATGCCGGCAACGAGTTTAAACAGGCCTATTCAAAGACTCCCCCAAAGGACCGTACCCGCAGGGGACAGATCGCTCGCAAGATGGCCCACTGTTATGAGCGTATCAACGCCACACAGAAAGCCATCGCCGCTTACAGGAACGTGATTCGTTACAAGCAAGATGATGGAGAGACCCACTTGGCGTTGGCCCGTCAGTTGTTGAAAAACGGCAATTACAAGGAAGCGGCACAGGAATATCGTGTGGCCATTGACTCTATTCCCGACAGTCGACTTGCGCGCGAAGGACTGACCGCCGCCACTCAGGCTCCCGATTGGAAGAAAGCCGGTTCCCGCTACAGCGTGAAAAAGATGGACGTGTTCAACAGTCGTCGCGCCGAATATTCCCCAATGCTTTTTGGCGACCAGCACGAGCAATTGTATTTCACCTCTACACGCAATGAATCCCAGGGCGATGAACTGAGTGGCATCACAGGCACCAAGGCCGCCGATATTTTCATGTCGCAGAAAGACGACAAAGGCAAATGGAGCCGTCCCGAGCCCGTCAGCGGTGGTCTGAACAGCGACTCCGATGAAGGAGCCTGTTGTTTCAGCGTCGACGGGCGCGAGATGTTCCTCACCCAATGCACCATGGATGCCAGTTATCCCCGTTATGCCAAAATCATGCGTTCCAACCGAAGTGATGCCGCGTGGGGAAAGCCGACGGCCGTGGAACTCTCGAAAGACACCCTATCGAGTTTCGCCCATCCCGCCATCTCTCCAGACGGTCGTTGGTTGTATTTCGTTAGCGACATGCCCGGAGGTCAAGGCGGTCTTGACATCTGGCGTGTACGCATCACTTCAGCAGGATATGGTGGAGTAGAGAACGTGGGAGCCCCCATCAACACCCCCGGCGACGAGATGTTTCCCACATTCCGTCCCAACGGCGACTTATACTTCTCGTCTAATGGCCATCCCGGTTTGGGCGGTCTTGACATATTCATCGCCACGGTAGGTAGCGACCGCCGTTGGCACCTTGAGCATCCCGGCTATCCCTTGAACTCACAGGGAGACGACTTTGGCATGACCTTCGAAGGCCCTCACAACCGCGGCTTTTTCTGTTCCAACCGAGGCGATGGACGCGGTTGGGACCATATCTACAGTTTTGAGAAACCTGAGATTATCCAGACCGTCAAAGGCTGGGTATATGAGGTGGATGGTTATGAGCTGCCCGCCGCCCAAGTGTATATGGTAGGTGATGACGGCACCAACTTAAAATTGTCGGTGAAGGGTGACGGTTCATTTGAACAAGTGCTCACCCCCGGAGTGAACTATATCCTGATGGCTACCTGTCAAGGCTATCTCAACCACAAGGAAGAGCTGCATATCGTGGAGAGTCAGGAGTCAGAGGAACACACCCTTCAGTTTCCATTGGCCAGCATCTCCGTGCCCGTGATGATAGACAATATCTTCTACGACTTCGACAAAGCGACATTGCGTCCTGAGTCGACCGCCGCCCTTGACGACCTGGTGAGACTATTGGAACAGAATCCCAACGTCACCATCGAGCTAAGCGCACATTGTGACTACAAAGGTTCTGACGCCTATAATGAGCGCCTATCGCAGCGCAGGGCCGAGTCGGTTGTCAACTATCTCATCGAACATGGCATCAGCAGCGACCGTCTCACCCCTGTAGGTTACGGCAAGGGCAAGCCCAAGACCATCCGTAAGAAACTGGCCGAGACTTTTTCCTGGCTGAAAGAAGGAGACGTTCTTACTGAGGAGTTCATCAAGCAATTGAAAGACGACCAGCAGGAAATATGCAACCAGCTGAACCGCCGCACTGAGTTTATCGTTCTGCGCACCACCTACGGCATGTTCGACCAAGACGGCAATTTGAAGAACCCACCTCCTGCACGTAAACAGGAGAGAGAGAGTTTGGAACCCGACGGTTTTGATATTGACTTTTGAGAAGTTATAAACGATGATGCTGCCTGATGCTTTTTGCAAACGGACACGAGCATTGCTGGGCGATGAGCGATGGTCGGTTATGGAACGCGCCCTTGGTGATGAACCAACGGTGAGCGTGCGGACAAATCCGTGGAAAAGTGCAGGATGTTGTCACCATGACGATTGGCAAATTGACGGTATGGTGCCTTGGTGTTCAGATGGTCTTTATCTAAAGGAACGTCCTGTGTTCACCTTCGACCCGTTGTTTCACACCGGAGCGTACTATGTACAGGAAGCCTCCTCGATGTTTGTCAGTCATGTGGTACGTCAACTGACTCAGCCAATTAGAGATATCAGCTTGACCGTCCTGGACATGTGTGCTGCGCCTGGCGGAAAGAGCACCGCCATTTTAGGCGCCCTGCCTCACGGCAGCATATTGTTCGCCAACGAACCTATTCGTTTACGTGCCAATATATTAGCCGAGAATCTATCGAAATTCGGTTATCCCAACGTCGTCGTGACAAACAACTATCCCAAGGACTATGAGCGTTCGGGACTGACCTTTGACATCGTACTATGCGACGTGCCCTGTTCCGGTGAAGGGATGTTTCGCAAAGATGCCGTTGCCATAGAAGAGTGGTCGGAAGAACACGTGAAGCGATGCAGCCATTTGCAGCGTGAGATAGTGGAAAGCGCATGGAAGGTACTTCGCCCCGGCGGTTTTCTCATCTATTCTACCTGTACGTTCAATCGTGAGGAAAACGAGGATAATGTCCAGTGGATGGTTGACGAGCTGGGAGCCGAGCCATGGCCCATTGAACACGATGGCGAATGGGGTATCCAGGGTTCGATGACAGATGATTATGCCGGGCCTTGTTACCGCTTTCTTCCGGGATTCATCAGAGGCGAAGGATTGTTCATGGCAGTGTTAAGGAAAAAGCCATCCACAGAAGAAGGTCATAAAGACCATAAGGCGACAAAAAAAACCATCAAATTGTCAAAGGAAGAACAAGAATTGTTAAGCTGGATGTATGTGATTCGCAACGAAAACGGATGGGCATTGAAGATGGTTAACAATGTGTACAGTGCCATACGTTGCGATTGGATGTATGAAACGGACGTGGCTTTAAAACATCTTCGGGTGTTACAAGCCGGTGTCCCCCTGGCCATGAAGAAGGGTAAAGAACTCAAACCCGACCATCGGTGGACTCTTTCCATAGCGCGAAAGCCGGGTGTTTTTCCAAAGATTCCCCTTCAATACACACAAGCCATTCACTACCTTCGCGGTGAGTCCTTGGTTCTCAATGATGCGCCTATGGGGTATCTATTGGTGTGCTATCAAGGCGAAACGCTTGGATTTGTGAAGAATATCGGCAATAGAGCAAACAATCTCTATCCCGCAGAGTGGCGAGTGAAAAAGGTTCTACAATAGGATATCATGAATTAGAAAAACAGACATATATGAAACAATATTTAGATTTGTTGGAGCGTATCATGCGCGAAGGTGTGGTGAAGACCGACCGCACTGGCACAGGCACCAAGAGTGTTTTCGGCCATCAGATGCGTTTTCGAATGTGCGACGGTTTTCCATTGCTGACGACCAAGAAACTACATTTGAAATCAATTATCTATGAGTTGCTATGGTTCCTTCACGGAGACACCAACGTGCGTTACCTGCAAGAACATGGCGTAAGGATTTGGAACGAATGGGCAGACGAGAATGGTGAGCTCGGTCCCGTATATGGTCACCAATGGCGTTCATGGCCCGACTACCATGGCGGCACCATCGACCAGATAGCCAAGGTGGTAGACACCATCCGCAGGAATCCCGACTCCCGTCGTATCATCGTTAGCGCCTGGAATGTGGCCGAAGTGGACGAGATGGCGTTGCCGCCATGCCACACCCTGTTTCAGTTTTATGTGGCCGAGGGGAAATTGAGTCTTCAACTCTATCAACGCAGTGCCGACACCTTCCTTGGCGTGCCCTTCAACATTGCCTCATACGCACTGCTTCTACAGATGATGGCCCAGGTGACTGGTCTGGAGGTTGGCGACTTCGTCCATACTTTCGGTGACGTTCATATCTACTTGAACCACATGGAGCAAGTACAGCTACAGCTTACCCGCGAGCCGAGACCATTGCCAAGAATGATTATCAACCCCGACGTGAAGGAACTGACAGATTTCCAATATGAAGATTTCCAACTGGTGGGATATGATCCATGGCCCCATATTGCCGGCGTAGTTTCTGTGTAAAAATGGAAAGTCTTCCCCTATCAAGGGAGAAGTGAGTTAAGGAGGAACATATTATTCTTGGTATTATGGAAGTGACAATTATTGCGGCTGTGGCAAAAAACCGCGCCATCGGCTATAAGAACAAACTGTTGTATTGGTTACCTAACGACATGCGTCGTTTTAAAGCATTGACCACCGGCCATACCATTATCATGGGCAGGAAGACATACGACTCACTGCCCAAAGGAGCATTACCCAACCGAAGGAATATCGTGTTGAGTCGTCGCACGAAAGAATTGCCGGGCTGTGAATGCTATGGATCATTGCAGGAAGCGTTACATCACTGTGACGCAGACGAAGAAGTGTTCATCATCGGTGGAGCAAGCATTTATACACAGGCTCTGCCGTTAGCTGATAGACTCTGCCTTACCGAGGTTGACGACGAGCCATTGAAAGCGGATGTCTTTTTCCCTCCCTACGACAATTGGCGAAAGGAAAAAGAAGAAACGCATGCCGCAGATGAGAAGCATGCGTTCCGTTATTCTTTTGTTGATTATGTGAGAGGTGAATGAGAGACCACGTCTAATCTTCATCGAGCGGAAGGTCGACAACAGGCAGTTGTCTTTCAATAGCCGCATTGAAAGAGATAACTGTCTCGCTTCGCGACAAACCTAAAGGTTGCAGTTTGTCGTGTATGATATTGAGCAAATGGTGGTTATTTCGAGCATATATTTTGATGAACATGTCGAATCCCCCCGTAGTATAGTGACATTCCACCACTTCGGGGATTTTCTTCAGTTCTTCGACCACCCTATCGAAATGTTCCGGATTTTTTAGGAATAATCCTATATAGGCACATGTTTCATACCCGATTTTCTCCGGGTCGATGACAAACTGCGACCCTTTGATAATTCCCAGGCTGGTAAGTTTCTGTATTCTTTGATGTATTGCAGCACCACTCACGTTACATGACCGTGCCACTTCAAGGAAAGGAATACGAGCATCCTCGGCGATAAGTCGCAGGATTTTTTTGTCTAAAGCATCTAAGCGATGAGCCATATTGTTTGTTTTTTTGAGGGTTTAAAGTTGGGCATGAAGCCGTACATTTGTTGCAAAGATACGTTAAATTATTAGAATTTGCAAACAAAACGAGGAAAAATGCATCAATCTATCATCAAAAGGGTTGTTTTTTAATGAGGAACAGACGCCATAGAGGGAATTAAATAGATAGGAAAGAAAGAGGATTGAACGGAAAGGAGTGAAAACTGTTATGGAGATTCCGTGGCAGAATAGTTGATACGGAGAGCGTTTGCCCGTCGCAGTTGTTGTTTTACGTCGGTGATAATGCCCATTGGTGTTTGTCTGTCAGCTTTGATGCTAACCGTCATATTCATCAGGTCGGCAGGCGACATCCTTTCCCTCTCTTCTGAGATATATGGTGCTATCTCCTCAACATTAGCGATTTTATCGTTGAGTTGAATATTTGTTTGCGAAGAAGGACCTATTGTAGGGTTATTGAAAAGTTTTCCGATATGGATGTATGAAACGGCCGTTTTTTTGGTGAGACGGGTCAGTTCTTTTCCCTGTGGCACCTGGTATTGCACTTTCAGCGTCACCTTACGCATGTGTGTGACGATCATGAAGAAGAAGAGAACGGTGAAAATGAGGTCAGGCATCGACGATGTGTTGAGCATCGGCACCCCGCCCCGTTTTTGTCTATAAATCCTCATGGCTGTTCCTCCTTTCCCGCGTAAATTTCGCTTACCCTCTGTGGATAAAACTCGCGGAGAGCCATTTTTTGGTCTTCGCTACATTGCGCATAAGAACAATGGAATCGTTTTGAGGCCAGCCCATCGCGTAGTTGACGATAGGCGCCAACGATGCTGTTCTGTACTTGGAAATAGACATCGTAGCTGCTATTGCGTGCCGCCTCGAGTTGTATGACATGCCGGTCGGTGATGTTACACTCTCCCAACAGCGGGATGTCACGTTGCCGCTTTTCCGGCAAACTATCGCTGTTTAGTGGATTATCAATGAATTGGAGCAGCCGTTCATGCAATTGATTCATATTCACGAACACGCCATTTACTTTCACCCTGTTATCGTTGTCTATGGTCACTTGCAACACATTCCTCTTGCTTACATCTTTTGGGCGCACCATCTCATTGTCGGTGACAGGTGGCAGTTGACGTGTCAGCCCTTTATCGATATCCATTGATGTGACGACAAGAAAAAGGATGAGCAACATGAACGAGATATCTGCCACGGACGCCGTGTTCAGTTGCGGTACGGATCTTCTATGTCGTCGGTTGAACATTGTTGGACAATTGAAAGAGGGTTCTGTAAAATCCGAGTTCGTTTTATTGTGAGTTGTGTCGTGAGCGCCATGTGGCGAAGAGAGTGGCAGCTATTGCGGCAGCTATCATAAACAGGATGGAGATAACGAACATGTCAGCTGTCTTGAGCCAGAAGCCATCATCGAAGTTGTTACCATTGACCAACATCTGAGTTTTCGAACCGAAAATCCATGTGAGCGCCAGAAGCAGGACGGTCGCCACAGCCACGGCCATGGCAATGTACCTTGCCGGTATACCATTGCCTTCAGATATGGAGTCATCGCGCCGTTGCAATGATTTTGTGACGCTCCACAGAGCCACCACAACCGCAGCAAGGAGCATGAGCAGGACAAACGTCACCACCACGCCCGTCAACAGCGGTTCACGGAAGTTTGGATTTTCCGCATACTGGCGGTCATATCCAATGATGAAGAAGAGGCCAAAGACCACAGCGATGACCGCCAACAAGCCGTATCCTGTCCATCGAGCCACTTTAGCAGTCTTTCCTCCGCTTAGCACATTGTCATTCATCGTTTTGCCTGGTATTTTACAAGAGCATCAAGCAGTGAGATGGCGGTTTCTTCCATCTCCGCCGTCAGCCGTTCTATCTTGGTAAGGATATAGTTATAGAACACTTGCAGTATGAGAGCCGCGATGATACCGAAGATGGTGGTGATAAGTGCCACCTTCATTCCCGCCGCCACGATGGTAGGACTGATATCGCCCGCTGTTTGGATTTGGTCGAATGCCATGACCATACCGATGACCGTTCCAAGAAATCCGAGAGAAGGTGCTATGGCAATGAAAAGCGTAATCCACGAACAACCCTTCTCAAGGTTCGCCGCTTGTACCGATCCGTATGCCGCCACGGAGCGTTCCACCTCATCGATAGGCTCATTGGCCCGTACCAATCCTTGGTAACAGATGGACGCCACTGGTCCGCGCGTGTTTCGGCACAGCTCTTTCGCCCCGTCAATATCTCCTTCAAGGATTTTCGCGTCAACGTCGGCAATGAACCTTTTTGTCTTTATCTCCGAAAGGCTGAGGTAAATGATGCGTTCGATGCAGAACGCCAAACCGATGACCAACGCCAATGCCACAAGCGACATGAACCCCGCATTACCCTCGATGAACTTCATTTTTAGCGACTGATGCAATCCGCCGCTTTCCATAGGTGCGACAAGAGTGTCCACCTCTTGCTGCACCGCCTCGTCAAGCGCCATGTCGAGGGAGTCGTCCTCGACTTGTTCGGCGGATGTTGCCGTTGCAGCTACTGTTTGCGGTGATGTCGCTGTGGTGTCACCTTGTGGCATTGCTGGCGTTGCGCAAAGGCACAGCAACGCCACGATACCCATTTGTACATATTTCAACATGAGACATTGTATTTTTGACAGGCAAAAATACGAATAATCTTTTATATTGAAGATTAAAATAATATAAAATTCAAAATTTCAAGATGAAATGACAACAGAACAATCCATGAAACTATTGTTTTGCATTATCAGGCATATTTTGAGCATTCATGAATTACAAAAACGCCCTCCCCTATTTGACACATTAATCCGGGCACAAAGACGTGCCCGGATTAATGATTTCCAATACAATTCGGAGAATTTGGGATTCGTCGCGGTTAATATGCGAAGAGGGGATATGCTTTCATCTTTTCATTCACCTTCTTGCGCACATTGTCGATGACCGCCTGGTCTTCGGGTGCGTTGAGTACCTCTTCGATAAGCGCCGCAATCTCCACCATCAGGTCTTCCTTCGCCCCACGTGTGGTGATGGCAGGCGTTCCAAGGCGAATACCACTGGTTTGGAATGCGCTGCGCGTGTCGAAAGGCACCATGTTTTTATTCACGGTTATGTCGGCAGCGACAAGTGCCTGCTCTGCCACTTTACCCGTCAGGTCAGGATATTTATCGCGCAGGTCGACGAGCATGGAGTGGTTGTCCGTTCCGCCGCTGACAATAGTGAAACCACGTTTGACAAGTTCTTCCGCCAACACTTTCGCATTCTTCTGCACCTGCTTAGCCCACTCCTTGAAACTTGGTTGCAGTGCTTCGCCAAATGCCACCGCTTTGGCAGCAATGACATGCTCCAACGGACCACCCTGCTGGCCTGGGAACACAGCCGAGTTCAACAGCTGGCTCATCTTCTTCACCACGCCCTTCGGAGTGGTCAATCCCCACGGATTGTCGAAATCCTTGCCCATGAGGATGATACCACCACGCGGACCGCGCAGCGTCTTATGGGTTGTCGATGTGACGATATGCGCCCACTTCACGGGATTTTCCAGTAGTCCTGCAGCGATGAGACCAGCAGGGTGCGCCATGTCAATCATCAGCAACGCTCCGACACTGTCAGCTATCTCACGCATCCGTTTGTAGTCCCACTCACGGCTATAAGCGGAACCACCGCCAATGATAAGTTTCGGTTGATGCTCCTTCGCCAGTTGTTCCATCTCATCGTAGTCGACACGTCCTGTCTCCTTGTTCAGGTTATAGCCCACTGGTTTGTAAAGAATACCGCTGGTGTTCACCGCCGAACCATGTGACAAGTGTCCACCGTGTGCCAGATTCAGGCCCATGAATGTGTCGCCAGGTTTAAGCACAGCAAGAAGCACAGCGGCATTTGCCTGTGCTCCCGAGTGGGGTTGCACATTCGCATATTCGGCACCGAACAGTTCTTTGACACGGTCGATGGCCAGCTGTTCCACCTCGTCGACCACCTCGCAGCCACCATAATAGCGTTTTCCGGGGTATCCCTCTGCATATTTGTTGGTGAGGTACGAGCCCATGGCCTCCATGACCTGGTCGCTGACGAAATTTTCTGACGCGATGAGTTCCATTCCTTTTAGTTGGCGTTGATGTTCGCGTTCAATCAAATCAAAAATCTGGTTGTCTCTTTTCATTTTTTTATTATGTATAGTTTTTTATAGTTGCTATAGTATTGATAGGGGATAGCTGATATAGTTACTATAGTTGCTATAGTATTGATAGCTGATATAGGATTGATAGCTAAGATAGGATTGATGGCTAAACCAATTCCACTTTATCCATCTCCTGTTCTTTGTCACAGTAGTGGCATTTCAATATCCCATGTTCCTTGTCTTCCACGGTGAAGAGCGTCTGCATAGGTTCATTGTTGGTGATGCATTTAGGGTTGTTGCATCTTACGATGCCCCGCAGTTCATCGGGTGTTTCCACCGTTTTCTTCTCTATCACCCCATAGTCTCGTATGATGTTCAACACCACATTGGGAGCCACGACAGACAGTCGCGAAATCTCATCATCGGTAAAGAAGCGGTCGCTCACCTTGATGATGGCTTTCTTCCCCACTTTTGTGGAAGGATAGTTATAGCCTATTGTTACTGGGGTCGTCAAGTTTTGGAGTCCCAATAGGTTGATTACCTCGAACGTTTTCGCGGAAGGTATATGATCAATGACAGTGCCGTTCTCTATGGCGGCCACTAGGCGTTCTTTTTTGTTCATTTGTTATTATTTTTGGCAATCCTAAGGGATATTAATGTAGGCAATCCTAGGGGGCAACCCTATGGAATCTTAGGTAATGCTAGGGGATATTAGGAGATTATAGGGAATGTTAGGGGGTTCATTTCTCGATGATAGTGGGGTCGGAGCGAACATCGTCGATGGTAATGCCGAGCACATCGCAGATGATGGCTTCACGAGCATAGAGACCGTTTTGAGCTTGTTGGATGTAGTAGGCATGTGGGTCTTCGTCCACATCCATCGCTATCTCGTTCACTCTTGGCAGGGGATGGAGCACCTTCATATTCTCTCTTGCCCCTTTAAGCATCTCCCGTTTGAGGATATACACATTTTTTACCTGTTCGTATTCCATGAGATCGGAAAAACGTTCTTTCTGTACACGGGTCATATACAAGATGTCGGCTTGTGCAATGATGTCCTCGGTGAAATCGGTATGTTCCTGATACCGTATTCCTTGTTCTCGGCAATACAGTTTGTATTCTTCGGGCATCGCCAATTCGGCGGGAGCCACAAAATGGAATGTAGGGTTGAAATGCCGCATCGCCATCACCAAAGAGTGGACAGTCCTTCCGTATTTCAGATCGCCCACGAGACAAATATTCAGGTTTTCGAGAGTTCCCTGTGTCTGGTATATGGTATAAAGGTCGAGCATACACTGCGATGGGTGTTGGTGTGCCCCGTCGCCGGCATTGATGATGGGAACAGGCGAGACCTCACTGGCATATTGGGCCGCACCTTCAATGTGGTGGCGCATCGCTATGACGTCGGCATAGTTTGACACCATAAGTATCGTGTCTTTCAACGTCTCTCCTTTTGAGACACTCGACGCCTTGGCGTCGCTAAAACCGATGACGCGTGCGCCGAGACGATTGGCTGCTGTCTCGAAGGACAGACGGGTGCGCGTGGAAGGCTCATAGAACAGCGTGGCAACCACCTTTCCTTTCAGTATGTCACGATTGGGGTGCTTCTCAAATTCCTGCGCCAGACGTATCATGTAGAGAATCTTCTCTTTCGACATGTCGGCAAAGGTCACAAAGTCATGCTTTTTCATCGCTGGTGATTCTTGTTGAAGATTTCGTCTGCGAAGTTACGCATTATTTTTCATTTCTTTGTCATATTTCAAAAGAATTATATTAATTTTGCAGCGGAAATGCATTTTGCATAGCTCACATCGTAGAGAACACACTTTAAAAAGACATGAGAAAGTTCATTAGCATACTGTGGTGGTTGATGTCCATCGCCATCGTGGGTCTCACTCTCCTTTTCCTGGCCATATGGAACGGCTGGATAGGCTATATGCCAGACATTGAAGACTTGCAGAACCCTATCAGCCGTTATTCCTCCCAGGTGTATTCCGCCGACGGCAAACTGATGGGCACCTACTCCACCAGTCGTGACAACCGTATTTCCGTGTCCTATAACAATCTGTCGCCGCACCTCATCCATGCCTTGATAGCCACTGAAGACGAGCGTTTCTACGAGCATTCAGGCGTTGACTTCATCGCATTGACTCGTGCCGTCATCAAGCGTGGATTTATGGGACAGGAGAGCGCCGGCGGTGGTTCCACCCTCACCCAGCAGTTAGCCAAGCAACTCTATTCCGAGACGGCTCACAGCAAGATGGAGCGTCTTTTCCAGAAGCCCATAGAATGGGTCATCGCCGTGAAACTGGAGAAGAACTACACCAAGGAGGAAATCATCACCATGTATCTGAACTATTTTGATTTCCTCTACAATGCCATCGGTGTGAAGAGTGCTGCCAACACTTATTTCAGCAAAGACCCGAAGAACCTGACGGTGAATGAGGCCGCGACGCTCATCGGTCTTTGCAAGAATCCATCTTACTACAATCCCGTACGCTATCCCGAGCGCTGTCGCGAGCGCCGAAACATCGTACTTTCTCAGATGCAGAAAAGCGGCTATATCTCTCAGGCAGACTATGACCGTTTTGCCGCCGAGCCCGTACAACTGCATTTCCGCAAGACAGACAAGAGCCAGTTGCAAGATGGCATCGCCCCCTATTTCCGTGAATACATCCGCCAATATATGATGGCTGTGAAACCCGATCGGAAAGACTATCCCAGTTGGAAAAAAGCACAGTTTGTCATCGACTCCATCGCGTGGGAGGAAGACCCCCTCTATGGTTGGTGCAACAAGAACCTGAAGCGCAATGGTCACCCGTACAACATCAACAACGATGGTCTTCGTATCTTCACTACCATAGACACGCGCATGCAGCGGTACGCCGAAGAAGCCGTGTTGGAGCACCTCTCCGGCACTTTGCAACCCGCCTTCGACGCACAGACAAGAGGCAACCCCCGCGGTCCGTTCTCCTCTCGCATGTCGAAGGAAGACTATGAAAGGGTGATGAACCGTTCCATCCGCCAGAGCCAACGTTACCAAGTGCTCAAGGCTGAAGGAGCGTCAGAAGAGGAGATACGTAAATCATTCAACACTCCCGTTCCCATGACCGTTTTCACCTATCATGGCGATGTGGAAAAAACGATGACTCCACTTGACTCCATCAAATATTACAAGCAGTTCTTACGTGCCGGTTTTGTGAGTATGGATCCTAAGACCGGTGCCGTGAAGGCTTATGTCGGCGGTCCCAACTACCAGTATTTCCAATATGACATGGCGATGGTAGGCCGTCGTCAGGTAGGTTCGACGATGAAGCCCTACCTTTACTCATTGGCCATGGAGAATGGGTACAACCCCTGTGACAAGATACCCAACCGCATGCAGACGTATATCGTCGACGGTGGCCGTTGGACCCCCAAAGGTGGCGGTGGTTTGGGCAACGGAGCCATCGTGCCCCTACGAACCGGTCTCGCCCGTTCGAGCAACTGGTGCTCGGCCTACCTCATCAGCCGATTCACGCCGCAGTCGCTTGTTGACCTGTTGCACAAATATGGTCTCAACAACCCGAATATCCAAGCCAAGATGTCGCTTTGCCTCGGTCCCTGCGAGGTGACTGTGGGCGAGATGGTAAGCGGATACACGGCTTTTGCCAACAAAGGCATCCGCACAGCTCCACTCATGGTGACACGCATTGAGGACAGCGACGGCAATATCATCGCAAACTTCCAGCCCCGCTACAACGAAGCCATCAGCGAAGAAAGCTCCTATAAGATGCTTGTCTGTCTACGTGGCGTTATTGAGAGTGGTACAGGTCGTCGTGTTCGCGGCTACGGCATCCACGCCGAGATGGGCGGCAAGACGGGTACGACGAACTCCAACGCCGATGCGTGGTTTATGGGTGTCACTCCTGAACTGGTCAACGGCGTATGGGTTGGCGGTGAGGACCGCGACATTCACTTCTATTCTACAGGTATTGGCCAGGGTGCCGCAGCAGCGTTACCCATCTGGGGTCGTTTCATGCGCAAGGTGTACTCCGATGCCAGCCTGAACTATAGTCAGAGCGTGAAGTTCGATGTGCCGAAGGAATGGAAACCTTGTGATGAACGTATCGTACCTGTGGAGGATGACATCCTCGATGTGTACGAGTAGGTTTTAACAACGGTTTTACGTATGGTTCTTAACAACGAATTGGACGAATTCCACGAATTGATGTAATAGTACATATTACGGATTGGACGAATGATAAGCATATCATAATCCCCAGCCTTGTTTAAGGGCTGGGGATTAATAATAATGAGAGGTATATTATAGTTTTCTTGCTTCTTATTTAGAAGTCATCCTCTTCCTCTTCTTCTTCAGCTTCTTGGTCCCAGACGTAGAAGAAGGTGTATTCGTTGGAGTAGGCAGTACCACCGCCGTTGCCTTCGTTTCCTTCTTCTCCGTAGCCGATACCCGTGCCACCGCCATTGATGGAAGTGATGAGCAGTTCTCCGTCAGCTGTCGTTGACAGGTATTTTACTGTCGGTCGTATATATTGACTTTTTTTCATAGGATCAACATTTTATTTGGTTATTAACTTTTAAGTTCTGTAGGGACAGACGAACCCGTCCCTACAGACTATTATGAGTTACTTACTTCACTACCACCTTGCGGCCGTTGTTGATGTAGATACCCTTTTGAGTGGGTTGCTTCGGCAGCTGTCGACCGTCGATGGTGAACCACTTGTTGCTGACGATTTCCAGACCATTCACTTCCTCGATGGACGTCGCTGTACCGTCAATCTCGAACATCGTGTTGTTGACGCCCGCATCTTCGGGTATCTCGATAAATGTACGGAAAGCGTTGATATTGATACCATCGGAATCAGGATAGTACATCTTATTGTCACCGCCAAGATAGAGATAACACTCATTTGCAGGCAGATATATCTGGGTATAAGTGTAGTACGAATAGATGTCTGTACCTATCTGAGAGAGGTAATAGCCATAGTATGCCGGGCCATCCGATATGTTCAAGGTAACCCCTTCGAACGTCATGTCACCATTTTCACCGGAATCCCACTTGATGATATAACTCTTGTCGGCCTCGATGGAAGTGACATCGGTATAGGTCAGGTAGAGCATGGTACCCTCGATGCGTGCGGCAGTGAGTTCCTTGATGGTGGCTCCAGCCAGCGGCGACGCCTCGATGTCATCCACATTGAAGGGCAGACAGAGGGTGTTCCAATTGCCGTTCTTGAGGAAGTTACGTCCAGAGATGACCACATCGGTGGTAAGACCGTTATAAGAATTGATTACGCCCTTGTTACTGCCAGCATCTTCATCAAGCAGTGTGATGGAAAGGGGAGCCGTGGTGAAGTTTGTCGAAGCCCAGTCGCTAACATCGCCACTAGCGAAGTGGGTGCACACCTGCACCTCATAGTTAGTTTCGGGATCCAATCCCTCGATGGTGACGGGATGACTTGTCAGTCCGTTCATCTCCACCCAGTCAGTACTCTGTCCCGGTGCGATAATCTTGATGTCATCAATGTTCAAACGGAACATATCGGTGACATTAAAGTGGCGTATGGCCAAATAACCCGTTCCTTTGTACTTGTTCAGGTTAACGTAGTGCACTAAATACTCACCCGTTGCCTCTAGCTCTCCCGTGTTGGGGTAAATCTGAGTAAATTTCGACGGGTCGTCGTTGCCGTCTTGCGAGAGGTACACAGCGAAATGCTCTGCAGCATAGCTGGGATCCTGTCCGGCAGCAAAGAACGTCATGTATCCACCCAGTGTCACCTCAGGCGATATGAGCCAGTTGTCGGGTGTGAGGGCTGTACTATTGGCATAACTGGCTGATGTGATGCAATAGTTTCCTGTACGGCTGCCAACACTTGTAACATACCAATTGTTGCCGTCACCGTCGGCATCTATCGTTGTCCATCCGTTGGGTAGCACACCTCTTTCGAACGATTCACCAGCGAGTCTGTACTTCAAATCCCAAGATGTTGGATCCGTGCCCTTGTCAGTCCAGTCTACCGTGGCTGTTGTCGCCGTCACTTCGGTAATCTCTATTTCGGGTGTCGCATCAGCCGCCTCTGTGGTGAAGTTGGTCTCCGCCCACCGGCTGTAGCTCTCTTCATCGCACTTAGCACGTACCTGGAATAGATAATCCGTTTCGGGATCCAGTCCATCGAGCGGGTAAGTGTTTTCGGTGCAAGAACCAGTGGTCCATTCTGCCGTTTCCGGATCGAGAGGTTCACCGAGATATCCGCGTATCATCCATCCATTACCAGCCAACGAAGAGGCAAGTTCACTAAGATGGCCCCATGAAGTTCCATTGAGGACCCAATCACTGTTGGGTTCAGTGCTCGCACAAGCATTTAAGACCCAGGTACCCGTTTCTGTAAGTGTAATCCACAAGTTCTCACCTGTAGTAACAGACACGGTTTCATCCAGAGTCACCACATGCATGCCATTGCCTACTGGGGTAACCTCTTCTGTATAAAGAAGCGTGCCAGGAGCATCGTCGCCACCGGAATAGATATTCACCGTGATGGGTTCCGTGTTGTAGCTGTTTTCATAAATCGCAATCTTCGACAATTTGTCGATAGTCACCATGCTGCCAGGATACATTACGCCCCAAGTCCAAGTCATTGAAGATGAATTACCGATACTTGTCGAATAGGTATCATCATCGTACTGGAGCCATTTGCCTGAGTCTGTAGTATAGCGAATCTCGTAATTGTCGGCGTTGCCCTCCCAAGATATAGTGGCCGAGTTGGCTGTAATGTCGGAAGCCGTCACGTTGGTAGGTGTCACACACGCCTCGATGGTGGTGAAGGAAACCTTATTGCTCCACTTGCTATGGTCGTCGCTGCTGCATGCTGCACGGACATAGGCATAATAGGTGGTTTCCGGCTGCAGTCCCGTCAACTCAAACGGGTTGCTGTCGGCTGCCATGGGCGTATCGGTGTCGGGATCGAAGTCTTCTTCCGTGGAATAAACGATTTCCCATGCGCTCTGGTCTTCTGTTCCCGGTGTCCAGCTCAGAGTGGCACTATACGCGGTCACCTCATCAGCCTTCAAGTCCTTCGGGGTAAGACAAGTGGCCTGGGTACAGTCGACGGTATATGTGGCGATCACATCGCCAGTAGCCATGGACGATGTTCCCTCGCCAGATGTGATTTCCTCTTCATTGACATCATAGATAACCCATGAAGCCTCTCCAGGATAAGAGCCTTTCACCCATTGGAAATTGATTGCTCGGCCATTGCAGACTGAGAGGGTGTAGGATTGAGCCTCCCCGGCTCCAGCGTCGCTGGTATTGGCGAACGTGCCCAACACTTTTCCGGTTTCCGCATCCACCACCTCAATGGCATTGCCGTTCCAACCGTCGCCATAACTATCGGTGAGTTTAAGGGTGATGAGACACTGGTCTTCCGGCATACAGATGTCTGTGACAAAAGACACCGCGCTTGTCCAATCGCTCACATCGGAGCCGCCGCAAGCCGACTGCACTTTCACTTCATAAGCTGTAGCCAGTTCGAGGTCTTCCAATGTGTAAGGACTGGTGACGTCATTGATAACAGTTCCATTGACGGAGAGGTTCGACGAAGAAGCTTCGGTAGTCCATGTAACTTCTGCTGTTGCGCCACCTTCATAGTTGACCGCCAAGTTCTTGGGCTTGGGACAAGTGGGCGCATCGCCAATGTTGAGAATAATTTGGTTCTTGACGGTCAACAAGGTGCCGGCCACGCCAGGATTGGTAATATCGTAAGCTGAAGCATCACGGTATGTACGGATGGCTTGATTTCCAGCAGAGAATACCAAGCAAGCCATGTGGGGCGAGCTTGAATAGCTACCTGTATTGTCAGCCACGGCGACAAGCAGGTTCGACTTACCATTGTATTCGAAAGGAGTGTCTAATTCAATCGTAGTCCACTCACCCACAGTAAATGTGAGTTCTCCTGCGAACACCAAGTCACTGGCACTCAAGGGCACCCAGCTGTTGTCATCAGCGAAGGCGTCTAAATCCGTGTGGGCCATGTAAATCGAATAGTTACGGGTCTTTTGAGCACCCGTGTTCTTAAAGGCGATGCTGGTGATGGCACCAGACGCGCCGATCTCATCGGCAGTGTAGATTTGCTGCGTATAGCTATAATTGTAGTAATTATAGCCTGGCAGGTACTGGTTGTTCGTATCGCCAGAACCAATCTGCACTTCATCCGCTCTTGCCCCTACCGCACATAGCAATAGAGAGAGCCATAAGAAAAGTAATCGATGCTTTTTCATAAGCTAACTGCTTTAGGTTATTATTAAGTTTGAGAATTGATAAATTCGAGAGTTATTAAGTTTCTAAAATCATTCACATATTTTGAATTATTCTGCAATATTAATGTTTTTTTTTGAAAGTAGCAAGGAAAAAAAGGAAAAATATAAGGAAAAAAGGGAAAAAAGTGACTAAATGGAAGAGACAGATGCTTTTTACATGAATACCATCATGATTCCATCCATTTTCTTTGAGATAAGCAATGCGGGAGGTGCGCGCTCCTC
>JAFYJN010000077.1 GCA_017538105.1 Prevotella sp.
AGGCCAGAAAGCACAAGAAGAGAAAGTGGAAACCGCCGTTGCCGACACTGCCGCGACCGCGTCTGTTGCGACCGACTCGACCGCCCTCAAAGCGAAGGCCGAGATTGTCGGCATCATCAACAAACTCTATGCCGCCGCATCCAAGAACGAAGGCGACATCGACGGACGTTTTGCCTGTCATGTCTGGCGCGACACCGTGGACGCCGTCAATGCGAAGGACGCCAATTTGGAGGAAATCGGATTTTTCAACGACGACTATTGGACCATGATGCAAGACTCCAACCCCGACGATCTGGAGGCCCGCGACATCCAGTTCGAGCAGTTGGACGTGGAGAAGGGTAGGGCGCTGGTCGACTTCGTTCTTCATAGCTCCATTCAGACCGTCCACATGAAGTTCCTCTTCTGCCGCGACGATGCCGAATGGCGAGTGCACGACATCATCCGGTTCTATGACGACCCCGACGGCAAAGAGTCCTCCTTCAGCTTCATGCAATCCATGCACGACTATCTCAACGAACCGTTGGAGGAATAATCATGAGATAGAAAAAGACTATTCAACTTGAATAATACCAAGCGCAGACTTTCCAATAGTATGATAAATGATTAATGAAAGATATCGGCTCAAATACTTGCATGTTTGAACAGAATTCGTTATTTTTGCAGGAGCTAATACCAATAATAACTAAAAACTATAACGCTTATGTTTATACCTTGTATGTGTTGTGGACGACAGCTCCCTGAGGATTGGTCTTGGTGGGTATGTGATAAGTGTGGATACCGCGTTTGTTCATCATGTTTCACCAGTTATAAATGCCCAAAATGTACTTGGGGTTGGATGAAGAGAACGTAAACAGGGAAAATGCCTCGAAATAAAAAATCCGATGAAGTCATGCTTCATCGGATTTTGTGTGTTATCAGTTTGAACGACCCAATTATTCTTTAGAATTCACATAGTCGAACCCTGTTGGTTCAAATATGATTCTCTCGTCAATGTTGCTCAAACTTTTAATAGTCATATGTCATATTGTTCACAAATAAAATCCCATATAATACTTTCTTCGTCTTCCTCTTCCATCTTTTTTAATTCGGACAAAGGCAGAAAACTACCGTCTTGTTTTACATATCCCTGAACACCATCGAGTGTAAACAATAGTGGATCTTCAGGATCACCAGTCATCTCGATGTTGTCATATAATGGAGGTAAAAAGATGATACCAAACTGCCAATATCCCATCTTGTCACCGCTATCATACCACATACTATTTAGTCCCCATGCGTAATGATCGATGATGTTTTCGCATATCTCATCACCCAACGTATTCATGAATCCCCATGCTTTCATTCCATTCTTACGATATACGTATGGTGATCCGAGATGATGATACGTCGCAAGCCTAATTTCGTCGTAAGGTTCTTTAGTCAGCTCTTCACCTGACCCATCGAGCGTTACCAGAACAAATTGTCCGTTACGTAAAGCATTAACCGATTTGCGATTTACAATAAATGGTTTAGGGATGAATCCAAAACCGTCATATTTTGCAGGTACCAATATATGTTCACAACAATCTTTTATCCCCTTCTTACCATTCATTCCTTCAAAAATGATGGCATCAAGATTATATTTATTTGCGATGTCGTAATACTCGTTAGTCCATTCACCAGCTTTACTTAACTTGCAGTATCGTTCAGCAATTTCTTTTGGAGCAAAAGGTTTATCACTAGGTGGATTCTCTGTGACGATATATGGCGACACATCTTTTCCTTTCTTTTCGGAAGTGGGTAACGATTCTATATAATCATCAGGAGCCAGTTTCTTTTTTGCTTCAAGAATATCTGGCATATATCTTAAGAATCTAAGGAAGTATTCATAATTCTCCTTCAATGTTTCGATATCAATAATTTCACCGATATGGGCCATCTTGTTACGAAATGTAAATAGGTTACGCCAAGCTTCCAGGAATATTCTGTCGCTAAGCCAAGGAAAATTATTAAAGAATCCTTCGTCATCCTCTTTTTTCAACAGTTCAAGCGCATAGAAAGCATCTCCTAGAGGAATCGTTCTCAACGATTTCAAATCTCCGTTTGGTTTCTGCTCATTAAGACGAATCTTCTTATTTTTTCCTTCCACGTTTGCATCAACATCAAAACCTGGATAACGTTTACAATAGTACTCTGGCATGTCTATTCCGCAAAACGCCCTCATTATCTGAACAACCGAACTGTTTATCTCCTGCTCTACGAACTTGCCGATATACATTCCAAGTGCAGAATAGTCAAGAGGAGATAATTCTTTCAGTTTATCCTCATCATTCATCACTTCTTGGAGAATATTAAACATATCCTCATACACTCGACTCAATTTGTCGCATCCCTTGGTTTGTTTTTTTTCGATATTCATTTTGTTCGTAATATATATTTGATGAATACTTTGACTACAAAGATATCACTTTTATTTGAGATACCAAAGGAGCAGGGAAAAAACTTATACATATAACAAACTGAAAAAGGCCTATTTGCTTGAAACTACAAATCCGATGAAGTCTGTGCTCCATCGGATTTGTAGTTTTTCGGCTTGTACTACCCAATTCTTTCTTAAACAGTGAAAAACAGGGTTGTGCATAATCATCCACTCATAAAAAAAAACGCTCGTTACCTTTTCTGCGCAGCCATAAAGAAACGATTAATCTGCATAGTAAAATCTCCTATCAGTCCTAACATAGGAGGAGGAAGAAATCCTTGTTCTTTGGCAATAGTGTAAACAGCCAACATTTCAGAATCATCATTTTCAATCTGACCTCCATTTGGCGTACACAACATAGAGCCATCATCAACTTCTATCGACTCTGAGCCAAATGTCTTTGCCGTTTCTTCCTTTGCCTTTTGGTAAGCTTCGAAAACGCTGACGAATGCACTAGTAACAGCCATAGGGTCTCCGAATCCTTGAAACGCAAAGGTTCCTAAAACATCGAAATCTGGTCTAATTGCGTCAATAATAGTTTTTATTTGTTCATTGTAACTCATAGAATTGTAAATTATACGTTTTTACTGAATTATTATTCTTATTATCTTTGTCTAGACAAAGCTGTGTCATCAGATGAAATTATATATCGTATTTCTCTTTTAACTCCTTCAAACACATGCCAGTTACATAGATGTACAAAGTTACAAACGCTTTAATATTACTATCAAGTTGTTGTTCGGTCAACAAATAAGATGAATGAGCGCCATTGCCAATATCCGTATTTCTGTTGTTTCTGATAATATCAAGATAGCCAGAAAGTTTCTGCTCTGTTTCCTTTGTACTCCATTTCAGTCGTTTCAGGCATGGGAATGCAAAGATGCAGTTAGACAGAGTAACGTGCTCTCCTTTATTCTGAGGCTGAATCTCTTCGCCATGAAGCATATAATACAACTTCTTCAGATACACCTCAAACTTTACGGACAGATTTCCAGAGTGAACATGCTTATCGATTATATTCACTTTCTTCCTTCCGAAAAGCTCATCCATAGCTTTATACACATCAAATCCTACACCATCAACACTCGGAATGGTATTGGTTGTAAGAATCTTAAAGAAAGAACTGACAACATCTTGTGTCAGCGGCATACCAGCGCACTTTCTCAATTCTTTTTTGACCAATTCACGTATATTCTCTCTGGCCTCGTTAAACGATAGTTTATTGCTTTCCTCGCGCTGTTCCTTCTGCTCTGGTGTCTCCTGCGGTTCTTCGTCTTCGGGAAGTTCCTCTGGAATATTAACATCCAAGAAGAAATCGTCATTCTGGTATGCATAGATAATCTTTGCCCTGTCTGAAGGATCGAGGATGAAGCGGCGAAGGATGCTCGATATGTTAATGATGACAAAGCGCTTGGGTACATCTTGGCCAGTAACTTTCTTCAAGAAATCGACAGCCTTTACCTTGTCAAGTATCTGCACCAAATCATCAAAGCGACCTTGTTCATTGATGTTCTGTTCTGTTGTATCTTTGCTGATGAGTTCCTGCAGTTTGGTGATGTTCAAACCTGTTGCCTCAGCAAGGGTATAAACCTGCTGATCGCACTCACGTTTCTGATAGTCGAGAATGTAGTCATAAATGTTCTTACCAGGACTCAAACGTAAATCGCCACTCTCTATATCGTGTAGTATACGCTGTGCTGTACGCTGATCACGCTGATCAAGTGAAGCGAAGGCACTATGCAATTCAGCCTGAGCAGCTTTTACATGCTCACTGCCGGGACCGGACGTATAGAGGTTCTTGATGAACTTGATAAACTTCGAGTTGATATATTCAGCATCGATTGTTCCTGCGCCGGTTTCTGTGATATATGCCTCCAACTGATAAACATCATCGTCACCACCACCGCTTCCAGTACCTTTTTGGAACAGCTCACGATAGCGTGCCAATAGAATCTTGTAAGTCTGCTCGTCAAGTTCCATCTTCAGTTTTACCCATCCATTGGTGTGCTGGAACTCGTATTCGGCTTTTTCCCACAAGAAGCCTTGCATCTTGGCAGCTTCCAATCGTTTTGTCATTTCACAGAACTCCTTGGCGAATTTCTTCCTTGAAGCTTCTGCTTGTGGCAATGTTGCATAATACTCTATACCTTCAGCCTTGAACAGTTGATCGATAATAAGGAATGACTGGTTGATTTTCTCCAGATTTGCCTCCAACTTATCTGTGAACACAAGCAACGGTTGGTCAACATACAGAGCTAGAGCGTCATCAATATTCTTTGCCATTCGATTAGGACGTGTGAAGTACTTGATGATGCCGAATGGCTTGTCAGGCCCAAACAAACGGTTGGTGCGTGAGAATGCCTGAATGACATCCACATACTGCAACAGTTTGTCCACGTAAAGTGTGTTTACCCATTTCGAGTCGTAGCCCGTCAGCATCTGGGTCACGACGATGAGCATGTCCAGTTGCTTGCCTTTCTCTATATGCTGATATGGCATCTTGTGTGCAAGACGCTTTGCTACATCTTTCTTATACTTGGCGTATGTTGACTGTTGGAATGTAGTCTCAAACTTTTTATTGTAGTCATCAAGTATTTCAAGGATAGCCTCTTCCTTGTACTCTCCACCACCATTGTTGTCGATAGAATCATCAAAGATAGCGGTAATATTGTACTCAGGATAATGCTCCTTGAACAGATGATAGTATTCTATCGCCTCTGGGATGTTCTTTGTAGCCAGTATAGCATGGAATTTACCATTATGACTGAGCATCGGACGTTCCTCAACAATTTTTTGAACTACCGCCATGTGATGTGCATCGGTGGTGTAGAGTGATTTTGCTTCATCTTCCACCTTCAGCATATCGGTATCGTTCATCCACTTGTAATAGATGTCCATCTTCTCCTTATCCTCTGCAATGTCATCAACTGTCTCTGCCTCTGGGTCTGCCTGTCTCAATGCCACTATCTCACGGATGTCTTGCTCTTGGAATGTATCCTCACGATAGAGGTCGAAACCAAGAACGTTCTTGTCTGGAATACCACTGGCCAAGGTATATTTATGGAGCATATCGCCAAATATAACTTCTGTTGTCATCTCTCCACGGGCATTCTCTTCGAAGATAGGAGTACCAGTGAATCCGAAGAGGACGGCACGAGGGAAAGTGTTCTTAATTGTCAGAAGCATACCGCTACCGCTGTCCCTACCAGAACCGGCTACGCTTCTATGGCATTCATCTACAATGAACACGACACGTTTCTTGTTAATCTTGTCGATGGTTGACTGAGGGATATTGTTGTCGCTGTTGATGCGACTCATCTTCTGGATGGAGGTTACGATAAGGCACTCGTCTTTGCTGTCGCTTTCCAGTACACGGACGAGATTTCTGGTATCTTCTGTATCGAGCACATTGTCATCAGCATTGGCAAAGCCACGATATTCGTCAGCCGACTGAGTGCTGAGTTCTATACGGTCGAGCAGGAATACGACCTTGTCTGCATCATTAGCCTTGCCAATGAGCTGGGCAGATTTGAACGAGGTCATCGTCTTACCCGAACCCGTAGTGTGCCAGATGTAGCCGCCCTTATGATAATGGTCGTCCCAGTTGGTTTCACGCACACGTTCCCATATCTTTGTAGTGGCAAAGTATTGGTAGCTGCGAAGCACCTTCAGTGTTTCGTCCTTATCATCAGCAATGGTATAGTAACCTACCATCTGGTGAGCCATTGGTATTGACAGCAGATTGGCAGCAATACGTTTCCAGTCGCGAATCTCCTCGTTATTGAAGTCAGCCCAATGGAAGTAGAAACTTGGAGAGTAGTTCTCTGATGCTCCAGGATTAGCGAAGTAGAGCGTCTTCTCAGGTGTCATCGCTACAAATATCTGTACCAACGAGAAGATACCATGCGAGAAGATGCCTTCGTGGGCATACTTCTTAATCTGGTTCACAGCCTGAGTGACATCCACCCCGCTTCGTTTCAGTTCAATGTGGACAACAGGCATGCCATTGATGAGTAGCATCACATCACCTCTTCGAGTAGTGCCAAGAGGATGCTTCGTCTGGAACTTTGGCTGACGAACAATCTGATAGACACTCTGTCCGGCACGTATCTCACGGGCATTGAAGATGGTAAGCCAGATTTCCTTGCCGAAGTTTATCTTGTCATCCGGGTTATCACGCTTTATCATTACCTGGCCTCCATTTATGAACTTGTTCACCTCGTATGGGTTCTTCAATGCGTCCACCTGTGTCATAATCTGCTGCATCTCACTGTCTGTCAGCGGGAAGTCCCCTAAACGGTTCATGTCACGGTTGTTGTTATAGATGATGGCAGCCCAGTTCTTAATGAGGATTTCCTCAGTGGGGTTCATCATCACGTAGGGTTCCCAACCGTGTTGGGGTAGAAATTCGGCAAGAGCTTTCTCAAAGTCAAGTTCCTTCAGAAAAGGACGAATTAAAACATCTACTGGCATATATCTTTGTTTTTAGGTTATACAAACATATTATCTAAACATGCAGATTTAATCTGCTTCAGTTTCTCCAGACGCTGGGTTTGGAGAGTGATTTGAGAGTCGAGAGAGGCGAAATAATTTGCAATCTGCTGTTGTTCGGCCTTTGTCTTCGGTAACAACAGCTCTGCCTTACAGAAACTATTCTTTGACAAATTATATCGTGTAGCACCTTGCGCCAAGATTGACATTATACGCCTTCCTATGTGACTTCTCATAAGATAGGCAATAAATGTGGAATAAATGTTCTCGTCAGTAACTCTAAATCCGAAGCAGAAACTATTCAGGTAAACATTGGTAAGATCTTCATCCATTACAGCACACATGCCCACTTCTTCTGGAGTTTCGGATGATGTATTAAACAGAAGGTCGCCTTTTCTAACCTCGTTTTGGTGTTCACCCTCGAAAACATTAACGGCTTCTAGGATTGAGGTGTCGATTATGGCATTAGTAAGAACATTCAGGAAAGTTACAAAGCGAGCTCCACCAATCCCAAAGTCATCTTTGGTTTTACCTGACAATCCAGAATATGTAGTTCCCATTTTCCCGACAAGAACCTTTTCCCATTCCCCTGTAAAACCTTTGAATCTTACTCGTGGAGTAGTTTCCTCTTCCTGTGGAAACATGGATTGCAAACCAGCCGCCTTCACCTGTTTAAGCGACTCAATCTTCTTTGTGGTGTATTGAATAAGAGAGTCGAAGTGCAGGAAGTAAGACCCCAATGCTTGCTGTTCATCATATTTTGGTAGTACTACAAAAAGACTTTTATTCACATTTTGAACAGATATTCCTGGTTGAGCTACACCTGTTGCATATTGATTAATATTTGCTTTTGTTAGTACATTATAGAGAAAATAAGGGTCTGTAGGTGTTATGGGTGAAACAACAACAGCATGTTCGGTTGCATGAAATTTACCAGATACTATTTTTACATTTCCACATAATGCACCTTGGCGACCAATAATACTGTATGTACCTTCATGTGTATAATCACGCACATATCCTCTTAACCCATTTCCACCATAACAAGGATAATATCCTTGACTTGGATAAGGAATTTCTTGTGAGGTGTCAATACTTTTACCTGCTTTAAGGGATGCTATGGAGGTTATATTCTTCTTTCCCCATTCTCCATAAAATCCTTTTATTCTTATCTTTGGCTCCATACTTACTTCTTGATAAGGTTATACAAACCGCTGATGGCGAACTCGTCACCAGTTAGCTGACCTATAAGTTTAGCGAGATTATTCCTCGACTCTACAATGCCGTTCTCAATATCATTATATGTCACGGCATATTTCTCACTGAGTGCAGTTATTGCATCGGCAAGGGACTGAATGACAGCATCAGGCAATACTTCAATAGCAGAGGTGATGGGGACAATCCATTTCAGCTCAAGCAAATTGATAATCTGTTTCATATCAAGAGCCTCGATAGTCTCTATGGTGTGCTGTTCAAGTATTTGAGCTGCCGCAGTAATGTCTTTCTTAAGTTGTGTAGAACGGGCTTGAAACAGGACGATGTCTTTTAGCTTTGCCTCTGTTGTTTCTTCCTCAAACTCGTGCTCGAGTTTAAGTTTAGCAATTTCTTTATTGACAACAGACTTGGAGTAGGTGCCGTTCTTTGCCTTTTCCATTCCTCCCCAAATGGAAGAGGGGTGACTTACGACATAAGCCAACTTCTCCTTTGTGTTTAGTTTGGTATAAGCGTCAAGCATATCAGTTTCTGGAGTTGCCACTTCTGCAATAGCTTGCTTCCATGCTTCGCCTACCTTCTTCTTGTCAAAGTCTGTGTTGTCATCGTTCAGTAACAGGTCTTGCTCTTCGGTATCAAGGCCCTCCATAATCTCGATAAGGTTATTGTCTGTCTCTTCTTTATCTTGCTGCAAGGCATTGAGAGCTGCAAGTTCTTCTGTAAGATAGGTTTCCTGTACCAGTCCGAAAGGAATGATGCGTCCCTTCTGGCCATCTTCCACTTCCTGCTCGATACCGTTCTTGTCCTTCACCATCTTCATTTTGGGTTCAACCACATTGCAAGCGGCAAAGCCCTCGGTCTGGATAATCTCCACATCGCCCATAATGCCCTGCCAGTTGTCGGCCAGTATCTGATAGGCAGCATACTTATCCACAAGAGGAAGACCATCGCAACGACGGAAGATGTCGGCAGAGATATGGTCGCTCTCCACAACTTCCTTTACCTGCTCCACATTGTCGATAAGACGGATGTGCAAAGTACGCTTAAAGTCTTCAAAGGCAGTAGCAAAACGGGCCTTGAAATCCTTTACATCCTTATTATCATGGATAGAGGCCAAAATATCTGCAGTCTTGACTATAGAGTAAGGACGGTCTGATTCAGGTGCGAACACCTCTTGTTGTAAGGTGGGGAATGCATCCCAATACTCCTGGAGATCGGCAATCTCGCTGTTGGGTATGCCACCAAACATAGTTGAGTAGATGTCATACTTCACGGGTGCCTCGCTGGAATCTACATAGCGAGGAATGTTAAGGTTGTATTCATTCTTGCGAATCTCATCGCGTGTTACAACACGGGAGAAGCCTGGTATCTCCTTACGCTCACGATAGGTGTCGGCTATCTTCTTCACGTCACAAGCACGGAGCTTATTCTGCTTGCCGTCCTTCACAAATCCTTTACTTGCATCGATGATAAGTACACCTTCGTTACCACGGTTCTTCTTCAGCACCATAATTATTGTTGGGATGCCTGTACCAAAGAAGATATTGGCAGGAAGTCCTATGATAGCGTCGATGTTGTTCTTCTCGATAAGGTTGGCACGAATCTTGCCCTCAGCCTGACCTTCTTCTCGCTGCTCTATGGGGAGAATGTTGCCATCCTTGTCATAAATCTTAGGAGTCTTTCCACGGAACAATACACCATGAGGCATGACGATGGTGAGTATTCCATCTGACTTCAAGTGATGAAGCTCGTGAAGCAAGAAAGCATAATCCGCCTTAGTCTTAGGAGCAAGTCCGTATTGAGCGAAGCGAGGATCCATCTCTTTGTTTTTGGAATCCCAATGCTGTGAGTATGGTGGATTGCTAACAACTGCATCCACGGCGAGTGGCTTATCTATATCAGAACCCTCCTCATGGATTGGCCAGTCTTCTTCTAGCGTATCAGCACAACGGGTTACGATGTTCTGTGGGATGATGCCACGCATAACGAGATTCATACGGGTAAGGTTGTAGGTGTTCTCCTTCAACTCCTGCGCATAGTATTTCACTTTGTTCTTGCCCCGAATGTGCTTGCTCACAGCCTTACCAATGGTAATCAGCAAAGAACCAGAACCAGATGTAGGATCGTAAATCTCCAAACTTTCCTTATTCTTATGGTGCTCAGCCACAATCTCCGACATAATCATAGCCACCTCGTGAGGGGTGTAAAACTCACCAGCCTTCTTGCCGGCATTGGCAGCAAAATTACTGATAAGGAATTCATAGACGTAACCCAGCACGTCGTAGTCTTGAGAACCATCGGTAGGAATGTCCTTGATGAGTTTGATAAGCCCCTTCAGAGCCTTTGTTTGAGCTGGAGGATTTTCTCCAAGTTTGCTAAGACCTTCACGCAGCGTCTTGAAAATACCATCATACACAGAGGCATAGTTATCGCTCATCAGTCGCTCAAAATTACTCAGCGCTTCGCTCAGTGTCTGCACACTGAAACTGGTGTCGTCGAGCCATGTAGAGAACAGATACTTATACTCAATGAAGAAACCGATGCGCTCCTGACATTCCGCAATGGCATTCTTCATGTTCATATCCTCGTAATTCTCTACGAGTTCGGGCAGTTCGTCCTCTTCCCAGTCGCATACCTCTGTGAAGTATTTTACCTCTGTATCTGACAGGAATTTATAGAAGATAAGGCCAAGAATATAGTCCTTATATTCATTGGCTTCTATCTTATTACGCATGTTGTTGGCTGATGCCCAGATTCTATTTGCTAATTGTTGTTTGTTCATTTATTGAAAGGTTTTTATTGTCCTGTTTCCCAATCTGAATCAAGATGTATCTCTTTTTCTGTTTTGGTGTCGATGAAGGCTTTTCCTTCATCAGTTTTCCCATTCCAGATAGATATCAACAAGAGACAGCATGGAGTATTCGGGCTTTAGCTTTTTAGCATACTGCCACCTGCTGCCTTTGAAAGCAACCTTCGGTCCATCTGGGTCAGGAACATATAAGAATAGCTCTTCTTTGACGGAATCCCAAACCAAAGCCTCTTCATCCAGATATTTTGAATATAGGCTTGTTTCCAAAGAGGCACTCCTCAAGGTCAGGAACTTGACACCATTGGGATACATTCCATAACCATAATCTCCGTATATGGCGGGAATAGATTCGGAATAGCCTTCTTCATCACACTCAGAAGTCTTGAACGCATCTTCCAATCGTTCGTCGTTTAATACATCAGGGCAAACAGGCTCTTTGGCATTCTTTGCCATTTCCATAAACTGCTCTTTTAATTTTTCTCTATCCATATGCCTTTTTAGATTTTGATTAAACACATTTTCGCCTATCTCCATTCTTCGGGAATGAGACATGAATATTCTTCGCCAGTGAGTTCGATATCGCCTGGCTCGTCGTCTTCACTCTCGGCGAAATAGTCCTTATACTCTTGGATATAGTGGTCGTAGGCGGCGTTTCTGAGCGTATCGTAGATTTGATCATATAACTCAGGAAACTCGTCTTCGATAATTTGACCTAAGTCGTCGCATTTGGGCGATGCTTTTATCAGAGACTTTATGTGCTCTAACTCTTTGTCAGACAACGATATGTGGATATCAACTGTAATGGTATCGTAAGTACCAAAAATCTTACCTTTAAGAAGGTATTGCTTTGATTCGTTTGTCATATGTTATAGATTTTCGTATTTTTAGGGGGCTACGGAATATTAGATGTTTACTATAAGGTTTTTAGTATATAGCGGCAAAGATAGTGAAATCAAATGAAATAAGCAAATAAACTACGGTTTTTGTTTCATTTTTTTACAGGCAAAGATACCGGAACGGGGGTAGATTATGGCGAATTTTAATACGTATGAAGTTTATGATGCAAAATCTAAAGGTTCAAATCATTAAACAATATATATTTTTGATAAACATACACTATTGAGTTATATATCATTGGTATACAGCTATTTATGTTTTGATTCTACATACACCAAACATGCACTAAATATACACTAAATATACACTAAATATACACTAAATATACACTAAATATACACTAAACCTACACTCATCATACACTAAAAATGATATTACTAGAACATACATCTAACGCCCTCAAAGCATACATATAGCAAGGTCAAACCATACATCTGGCAAGGTTAAAGCATACATATGACAAACTAATAATTTTAGTGTAGGCTTAGTGTATGTAAAATGCAGAGTTAGTGTATGTTAAAAATGACAGAAATCCCTTTATTTTATTGCTATTTCAAGAAATTTAGTGTATGTTTGTAGAGCAGAATACAAATTTTATTAGAAGAACAACTCGTTATTTAAGAAAAATGGGAAGAAAGAGGCGCTGCAGCCTGCTTTTTTGCTAAGTATTACCTCCAATGATGTTTTTATTACCAAAATTGTTTGGAACGTAATTGTTTTTTTTCTATATTTGCGGTGTCCTATACAAAAAGGCGCCACGGGGCGTTGTAATAGTTGGGACTCTGGAGGAAGCTAAAGAACACATCCGATACCTTGGGAACACTAATGCTTCTTACTTACTTTATAATATAATACTGAAAACCTGGAAACAATACTATTATGGCAATTCTAAGCACAGGCAAACATGTTGACAGATATCTTGTCCAAAGTTTGATTAAGGAAAATCTATATACCGAAACTTATCGAGTTGAGGATGAAAATCATAATCCTTTTTTTCTGAAGGCTTATTTAACGAAAAAAATGCCAGAAAAAATGATAAACCAGGAAACTGGTGTTGTATATGAGATAGAGCATGTTCAGAATCTCAAACACAAAAACTTGATTAGCTTTATAGAAAGCGGTACAATGCATCATGAGGAAGGCAGTATTCAGTACTACCTTACCAATTATTTAACAGGAGAGGTCCTTGCCGATAGAATTCATCGAGAGGGGGCATTGTCGGAAGATGAAGCAATAGAGATCTACAAGAGTATTCTTGAAGGTCTTCAGTATTTGCACGAGAAAGGTCTATTCCATAATGATATTACCCCGAGAAATATTATGCTTTCTCGTAATGCTGACATTGAACCTCAAATTATTGATATGGGACATATCTCAGAACGGTGTAATGGTAAGGTCCCATTTGACGTGACTGATCTTGAAGTGATGTATTCGGCAAATGAAACGTTTGTTGGCATGTATGACGAGCAATCTGATATTTTCTCTGCAACTGCAGTACTTTATGCAATGCTGAAAGGAGAGGCTCCATGGAACACTCAATTGCCTGAAAGTGCAAATCGTGGGAGGAAGTCTATTCTGTTAAAAGATTTCAGGAAAAGCAATCCTATAAATTGGAATGAACTTGCTTTCAGTGATCGTACCAAGGCAGTCCTTTCTATGGGGTTGGCTCTTGATTTCAATTGTCGTGTAAGAAATGTAGAATCTTTGCTTGCCGTCTTGGACCCAACAAAAGATGCTCCTGCGGTTAAAACAGAAGCATCCGAATCAGAATCTCCCCAAAGTCGTTTGAACGATTCTTCTCATAATACTTCAGGAAGAAATGGTGAGATGGAGTATGACCCAAACCATGTGGAGTTTGAAGTAAAATGTGGCGGAGGTAATGGCTTCAAGGATATTGCTGGTATGAATGACTTGAAGAATTATCTAAACCAGAAGATAATATTTGTTATAAAAAACAAGGAACTGGCAGAGAGATACCGTCTCACTCCTCCTAATGCCATGCTTTTATATGGTCCTCCTGGATGTGGAAAGACGTTTATCGCTGAGAAGTTTGCCGAAGAGACGAACTTCAACTACATACTTGTAAAGTCTTCAGATCTTGCATCCTCGTTTGTACATGGTTCGCAGCAGAAGATTGCAAAACTATTTAAACAAGCTAAAAGTAACGCCCCCATTGTCATCTGTTTTGACGAGTTCGATGCGCTTGTCCCCGACAGGTCTCAAACAGCAACACAGTTTGTGGCGGGTGAAGTAAATGAATTCTTATCACAATTGAACAATTGCTCACAACGTGGCATCTTTATCGTAGCAACCACGAATCGCCCAGACAAGATTGATCCTGCAGTATTGCGTACAGGTCGAATTGACAAACAGGTTTATGTTCCATTACCAGATCATGATGCTCGTGCAGAGATGTTCAAGATTCACCTCAATGGACGACCTTATCAGGAGAATGAGATCAGTTTTGATAAGCTTTCTGACATGACTGACGGATATATAGCTAGTGACATCGCATATATTGTAAATGATGCAGCAATGGTGGCTGCATTCACCGGCCAAGATATAACAGAAGAATTGATAGAACAATCTATCCATAACACTCATCCCTCACTTCGTAAAGAAGTATTGGAGCAGTATGAGATGATTCGTGAGAATATGGAGGGGGTTGAACGCCGTAATCTAACTCGTAAACCAATTGGATTCACCACATATAATAATTGATATTATTCATTTAAAACCTTTAAAACAATGACACGAGATTTAGTAGTAGACTTCCTCCGCGAGGAAGGTTTCTGTCCCCATGTGGACGAAGATGGAGATGTGTTCTTCAAGTGTGAAGGTCGTAATTATTTGTATTACGGGAACGAAGAAGACAATGAATTCTTCCAGTTGGCAATGCCTGCCATCTTTGATGTAACTGAAGACAACCGCGAAATGGCTCTTGAGGCTTGCAATGATGTTACACGCAGAGTTAAAGCTGCAAAATGCATGGTCATCGACGAGCAGAATGAGGTCTGGCTGATGTGTGAAATGTTTCTTGATCACACTCCTAACATCGAAGACATTCTTCCTCGTGCTATCGTTATTCTTCGAGCTGCTCAGCACGAGTTTTACAGTAAGATCCAGTAATTCTGGAGATTGACGACTATCGTTCCCCACCATACCTACCCCAAGGTATGGTGGGTTCAATTCCTTTTAACGTGGGAATATAATGTAGTTTCACAATAATAGGTGGTTATATGAAAGGCAAACATTTTATAAGTCCTTCGTTCGACAGAATGCTTTATAGCGGCACCATGAAGCAAATTCTTTTATTGTTTGTTGTCGCAATAATAATCTTCCTGATATTCTCTGTTGTAATACAATGGGGAGATGAAAAAAACAGCCTCACAGAGAACCTTTGGCAATTGTATTATAATTTTTCGGATTCTAACCAGCAAGATAGTATTGATTCTGCTTTAGGATGGCGTAGGGTGGTAATGGCGATAGCAACATTTCTGGGAACTATCATCTTTGGAGGAATGCTGATTTCAACATTAAGTAATATGTTGGAACGTCGTGTGGAACTCTATAGGAATGGGTTGACGCACTATTCTATGAAGAATCATATTGTGGTCATTGGTGCTGCCCCTACTGCCATTGGAACTGTAAAACGCCTATTAGAAAAGGAAACAAATGCGCTCATTGCAGTATTGACCATGTCGGATGTTGATGAGGTACGACGCTCACTTAATGCTCAATTAGGTGATGAAGCCATGAAACGCATTGTACTAAACTATGGTAGTCGTGATTCCATAGAAGATTTGACAGACATTTGTATTAGTTCGGCTAAAAAGGTGTATGTATTTGGTGAAGATAGTGAAGTTGATGGAAAAGAACAAATACATGACTCCTTAAACATCAAATGTGTAAAGATTATATCAGAATTACGCAAGGGTTGTAATGAACTACTTCCATGTATTGTCGCATTCGATTACCTCGCAACATATCATATCTACCAGTATGCAGATTTGGAAGATGACGTCAAACACACCATAAAATTCATTCCGTATAATTTCAACGAGCTATGGGCTCGTAAGATGTTTGTGGGCATTCAGTACAATAATGATTCTGATAGACATGTTCTCCGGACACCACTTGATTACCGTCCCATCACATCAGAAACATCTGAAGACTTCGTTCATCTTATTATTATAGGTCTTTCAAGAATAGGTGAAGCTATTGCATTAGAGGCGGCAAGGATCTGCCATTTTCCAAACTATCGCCAGAAGAAGACCAAGATTACTATTATCGATAATAATATGCAAATTGAAATGGACATCTTTAAACAAAAATGTGGCGATTTGTTCAATTTATGTCGATGGACATATACAGATGTGTTCAATGCGGAAAATAATACGGCTGGCGGCATTTCTGATAAGTATCGACATCTAATTACAGATGAAAATAATGCTGATTTTATTGATATAGAATGGCATTTTATTAATGGATATGATGCTAACAATCAGGTTCGTGAATACATAGAGAATTGTATACATGATTCTCACTCAATAACGACAATTGCAATATGTTTAAACGAAACTCATAAATCTTTGCAAGCAGCCATGAACTTGCCTAATGCCGTTTATGAGAATTCAATACCAGTCTTGGTGAATCAGCGTCAGACAGATTCCATGGTGAAGGCATTAAAGGTTGGAACTCGATATGCAAATTTATGGCCAATTGGTATGCTCACTGAAGATTTGGAAGATCAGTTGACAACATTGATTAAATATGGCAAGCGCATCAATTATATCTATAACTACTATTATGCCAATGGAATATCCCCAGATAGCATTGATGATAATGTCGCGGCAGATCAATGGGAGGACGTTAGGATCTCCAAACGTTGGTCGAATATCTATTGTGCATCTACAATCTGGACAAAGCTTCGTAGTCTGACAGGTACGGACGAGGTGCAACCAACCAAAGAACAAATTGAAAGCCGTATAAGTATTCTTGCTCAGATGGAACATAATCGATGGATGGTTGAGGAGCTCCTACTTGGTTACAGGCCTGTCACTAAACAAGAAGATCAAGCAATAGATGATAATAGAACTCTGAAGTCTGTAAAGAAACAACAATACATCCATTATGACATTCGGCCTTATGAAGGATTAAAGACCGATGAACATGGGAAAGATGTTCGTGAAAACGATAAGCTGATTGTCAGGAATATACCTCTTATTGCTTCTGACTCATTTGTGGTTTAATAAATACAAGGATCAATATGCATCCTTTTGAACAAGATACATACATGTAATATGAAATATGATATTTTCATAAGCTACTCAAGTAAAGACCAAGCGAAAGTTTCATCTTATGTGAGCTTTCTACGAAGGCATGGTTATTCTGTTTGGATAGATCAAGTGGGTATCTCTCATGGACATGAATTTCCCGAAGAGATAACAAAAGCTATACAAAATTGTAGTATCTTATTATTCTTTTCCTCAATAAACTCGAATTCATCCAAGTGGGTAAAGAGAGAACTTGTTTTTGCTGATAAGCATAATAAAATGATCCTCCCCATTTGCCTCGACCCTTCAGAATATAACCAATCCCTTCAACTTCTATTATCTGGCGTTGAACACATTGAGGAGTTTTCCAAATCTGAGGAAGATGTAAAAAAAACTATTCTCATTTCTGTCGAACGTGAAATAGGAAATAAAGACCACCAAGAGTCGTGCCCTGTTACCAAACAAGTATGTCCTATAGACGGTAGAAATAATAATACTTCTCCATTTGTTCAAGAGCAAATAAACGTGGCAAATAGCCGTTTGGCTTCAAAATATGAGATAAGATGTGAGGCTTTTGTCTTTACTGCCTTATGTGAAGCGATATGGTTGATAATAATAGGATGTTGTCTTATACCGATGGGTATACTATCACATACCTTTTCTTTATTTGTAAGTACAGTGGTGGCCTATTTTTTAGCGATGTATACTACACATCTCTCAACTAATTCTTCTTATGTACCCGGATGGTATAATAGACATCTGACAACATATGGTGCGTTAATATTAGCAATGGATTTTTTCATAACTGTGGCTTGCCTTAGTATTTCCAGCGCATTTAGCATAGACATTATTACATCATTATTGTTTTTCTTTTGTTCCGTTTTAGGTTCCATCGGTATTATTTGTCTTTATAGACTTAGAAGACTGGGTTATTATATTTTATGGATAGATTCTGTCATATTTGCAGCATCGTCTTATAACTTATGGTCAGATAATTTGAAATTAATTGGACCTGCAAGTCTATTTTTGTTATTTGTGTTTGCAATGCTTATTCTCACATATACTTTAAAGCTTAGATTTAACGGGAGTTCGACGTGGGGGCTTCTATTTGGAAAAGAAAAGGATTCTGAAGATCAAGAACCAAGTATAGTTGAATTATTTTTGATGAAAATATGGATAAATCTTTATAAATAATTACGATTCACTTCTTATTTTATTTGTAACCGAACTAATGTAAATTTTATATGAATATAAGAAACAAATATATTGACACCCTACTGAAAGATATAGACTATCACTCGATAATACTTCCTAAAGAGCATGATGGCTTCTTGCTTTCTCTGATGGTTATATCTTCATATATAATTCAAGCTGATGGAAAGATCATGCATTCTGAATTAGAGTATTTGCGTGGATTCCTTGCCGAGAACTATGGCATAGAAAAGAAAGAGAAATATATAGGGCTATTATTGAATCTTTTTGAGGAATCAAAAAAGTATCCTCATGATGAATGGGTTTCAAAAATCAAGGAATGCGCCATAGAACTAACCCACTACACTACAGAGGAACAAAGAATGCTTTTAATGTCATTCTTGATCAAGATAGTCAAAGCCGATAAAAAGGTGGAGTATACAGAAATGCAATCCCTCAAAGATGTTGCAACGTGGTTACAAGTCGACATTGCTCTTTCTGAAAGAATTGATAACTTAAAAAGAGAAGAAATATGGACATGGGGGATATAATCATTATGTTATTTGCAGGTCTTTTGCCCGCTATTCTACTCATTCTATATGTGAGGTATAGAGATAAACTGCATCCTGAGCCTTGGAGTAAAATCGCCAAGGGAGTTTTCTACGGAGTTTTATCTATTATCGTTTCATCCTTAATCTCGCTGATATGGGAACCACTTCCGTATCTAATGGGTTTTGGTTGGTTATATAACACCCCCATAGTTCGAGGAATCTTCATTTCATTTTATAACGCTGCCATTCCTGAAGAAACGGCCAAATTGTTCATGTTATGGCTTTTGCTGAGAAAGAACAAGGAGTTTAACCAGAATATTGATGGCATCGTGTATGCAGTATGCATAGCAATGGGATTTGCTGGATTTGAAAATATCATGTACATATTCAAAGAGGAAGAAGGACCATGGCAAGCAGTTGCCATTATAAGAGCCCTTTTTGCCGTTCCTGGTCATTACATCTTTGGGGTTCTGATGGGGTTCTTCTATTCAATAGTCCATTTCCGTCCCAAAAAGTTTGGTAAGTATAAAAACATGATTTGGGTTGCCCCTGTTGTCGCTCATGGAGTATATGATTCCATATGTTTTATAGGGGAAGAACACTATGTGTTAGGTACTCTGATATTCATACCATTGATATGGTTCTGCGTTAAAATGCACAAATTCTGCCTTAAGAGAGTAAAAAAGATGCTGTTGCTTGACGAAGACCGGGATGACCTCTCGAAGTTTACGATGGCTATGAAAAAAGAAAATCCTGGCATATAAACAATCGGTTTTGGAGAAAGTTTAAATCAGTTTTGTTTTTTCGAACATTAATTCATTATTATATTTATGGGTGAAGAAATCTTCATAAGCTATTGCAGAAAAGATCTTGCAAAAGCAAAGCAAATAAAAAAAGAAATTGAAAAAGCCACTTCTACCAGATGTTGGATGGATTTGGAAGGAATTGAAAGTGGTTCGCAATTTGAAGATGTCATTATTTCTGCAATTGATAACGCAAAAGTAGTATTATTTCTTTTGTCAGAAAACTCTATGGAATCGGAATATTCCCAAAAAGAGATTAGATATGCTTATAAAAAACGAAAGAAAGTTGTTCCTGTCAATATAGATGGATGTACTCCAAATGGTTGGTTCCTTTTCACTTTTTCGGGAACGGATATAATTGATTATTCAGAACAAGATCAGAGAAATAAACTGATGAAGGATCTCGTAGAATGGATTAATATAGGAACTGATTCTGATAATAATGATGATCCCCCCCCAACTCCCCCAAAGGAGGGGCTTTTGTCAAAGATATTTAACATAGCCCTTGTTGTACAAGCCCTGCTTTTTGGAGGCATACTGATTTCGCTTTTGACTATGTATCGCATAGGTGTTGTCTACAATCACCCATTCGGAATGACAAGTTGTTTCAATATGTTATTATGCGTCTGTCTTTGTGGCACACTATATTTTACCTATCAATTGTATAAGAAGAAAAGAATGGCTTTTTATATTTTGTGCTTATTGGACGTTATCGAAATACTATTGTTATGTGCACTTTGTTATCGTATTAGAGATGTCGCTTCTAACTACAAGTATTTCCCTTATGATGATCTAAATGAATTGGGACGTAGGATTCATTCATGGGGATTTCTTATGGGAACTTTCCTTATGGAATTCTGCGCATTCTTCCATATCGCAATAATGTCTCTTGTGCTATTCACAAAGATTCAAGGGAAGAGAATATGGGACAGATTGCATTAATACAATACAAAATCAAACTCGATGAATAGTGCTTATGAACGTTACGTTACTTAAGAAAAGCAGAAACAAGGAGGTAATCAATCGCCTTGAGTTGAGTGATATTGCCACTTTTATCAAGGAGGGCGCATCGGCAAAGGAGGTGAAACGCATTCGTGAGGTGTACCATTTGATGAAACCCCGAAGACTGGAGGACGGACGGGTGACAGCAGAGGGATTGCCGGAGATCCAATTGCCACGCATCTGTTTTGCAGCTGAATATGTGAACAGGAACAAGGCGCGGCAGATGGTGGCCTACAACGGGCTGGTGGTGCTGGAGCTGAATGGCTTGGAATCGTACGAGCAGGCTGTCGCTCTGAGGAACCAGGCCAGTAGGATGCCTGAGACGCTGATGGCGTTTCTCGGAGGGTCGGGCAGGAGCGTGAAGATAGTGTGCCGAGGAGAGCCGTTCGGAGGACAGTTGCCTCAGGATGAGGCTGACATCATGCAGTTCCACCTCAACCTGTACAATACGGCGCGAATGGCATACCAGAACCAGTTCCAGATGGACATCGAGTATCTGGAGCCGCGTTTGGACAGGACGGTCTATCTGAGTGCCGATCCGGAGATGTACTACCAACTGGATGCGAGGGCTTTTCTGGCTGACAGCAGGAAGCCGGAGCAGCAGGAGGCTGTCAGCATCAGCGACGAGAGCGACATGCTGATGCCTGGTCGTACCGTTGTCAGGACATACCATCTGAATTGGCTTGCCATCGTGAACAATGTGCTGGGCTACTATTTCGACCTGCCCGACGAGGAACGTGAGATGACGTTGCTAATGAGGGTGGCAAAGGCTTGTCTCGACGAGGGTATCCCTATGGCGCATGCCCAGGGATTGACGTTGTGCCATCCTGTGCTGGCGAGGGATGAGATGCTGGTGAAGAACGTCTTTTCGTCGATCTATTCCGTCACCCAGCAAGAGAGCTATAGGAAGAAGCACAAGATACGCCCCATGAAGAGCGTGCCCGAGGAAACCATCCAAGCCATGAGGACGGAGATTTTCCTGAATGCCAACTTCGATATGCGTAAGAACTTGTTGACGGGTGTTGCCGAATATCGCGAGAAGTTCTCTGACGACCAGGAGTTCAAGCCGTTGACAGAAGAGGTGCGTAACGATATGACACTCAGGGCTGTGGAGTTGGGGATAAAGGCGTGGGACAAGAACGTGAACCGCTTCATCGACTCCACCCGCATCGAGCAATATGACCCCGTGAACACCTGGCTCGACAAACTGAAGCCGTGGGATGGCCACGATTATATCGCCGATCTCGCCAAGCGTGTGCCCACTGACCAGCCGCATTGGGAAAAGTATCTCAAGATGTGGCTGACGGGTATGGTCGCTCAGTGGCGGGAGAGCGACAAGCAGCTGACGGGTAACGCCCTCGTGCCGCTGCTCATCGGACGACAGGGCTGTGGAAAGACACGTTTCTGCAAAATCCTCCTGCCACCGGAACTGCGCGACTACTATAACGACAAGATCAACTTCAAGAATGAGTTCGACCTGAACATCGCCCTCACTTCGTTCGCGCTGATCAACATCGATGAGTTCGACAAGACCACGAAGGGCCAGCAGGTGGTGCTGAAGTATCTGTTGTCGTCGGCTGACGTGAAGTTCCGTCCACCTTACGGAAAGACCATCAAGCAGTATCGCCGCTACACCTCGTTCATCGGCACCACCAACAAACGCAAGCCGCTGACTGATCCCACGGGTAGCCGCCGCTTCGTTTGTGTCGGTGTGACGGGACATATCGACTACGAGGACTCGCTCGACCATCGCCAACTGTTCGCCCAAGCCCTCCACTATTTCAATCATGGAGAGCGCTTCTGGCTGAATGACGACGAGATTCAGGTACTCATCAAGGAGAACGAGCCCTATCAGCAGCTCTACACCCTCGAGGAGATGATAGCCGAGACGTTCCGCAAACCGAGACCCTCGGAGGACGCCCGCTGGCTCACCATCGACGAGATCAAGGAGGTGTTGTGCAATTGCTATGCCTCCTTCGACCCGGAAACGAGCAACATGGCGATGGGCAACGCCCTGAATGACAGCCAGTTCTCGTTCGAGAGCCGTCGTGTGGGCGCAGGGAAAGAGTATAAGATGGTGGAGAAGTAGAGGGGCTAACTCTTCATATATGCACCTGTTTTAGGATTCTAATAACCACTTCCAAACTGGGACGACACGAATGCTCTTTCCATTGGAAAGGGAAATGGAACTTTCGGTATCGCGAGAGATGATGATGAGTTCCTGTAGGTTGAAGGCTTTGTCGAGTTTCTCTAATGCTTGGACTTCGCGCTTAGTGGTTTCATCGTCGCCGAGCCTGTAACAGGCCTGGATGGCCATCTGCTTCTCTGGAACGAAGAAATCTACTTCAAAATCTTTATAATAGTAGTACAATTCTTCAGCATATTGCTTATAAAGATGAATGGCACAGATGTTCTCCAACAAAGAAGTGTCTGGGTCGGTCAGGAAGATGTTGAGTAGGCCGTTGTCAATGAAATAATGCTTCTTGATGGTCTCTTTCTCTACGAACTTGGAACTATAGTTCTCTAGAGAAAAGACGAGGCAACTCTCGCGAAGAAATCTCACGAAGTCGATGATGCTTTGGACATTGGTACTGACACCTGTGGACTTTACAAGGTTACTGATACGATTGTATGAGGTGGGTTGCTTGACGCAGTCTGCCATTCTGCGAACACACATTCGAACAGCCTCCTCATTACGAAGGTTGTTTCTGACAATGACATCACTCAATAGAATCTTTTTGAAAATGCCATTGAGCCATGACCGCTTATCAGTAACACTGGTTAATTCTGGGAATCCTCCGTAATAGAAATAGGTGTTAAACGCCTTGGCCACCTCATCTTGCTGACGGGTGCTCTGCCAATTCTTACGCAGTTGTATACCTATGGCAGTAAGATATTCATGGAAAGAGTAAGTGAAAACTTGGTTCATCCAGAAGCGGCCGCCAAGGACGGTGGCAATGTCATGGCTCAGCATCTTGGCATTGCTGCCAGTGATGAAGACACGATACTTCTGATTGGCCAGACGTCGTGCAAAATGCTCCCAACCATCGACATTTTGGATCTCATCCAGGAACAGAATGGGCTGGTGGTCGGAGAGGGTACGATGGGCCTGTAGAATCAGGTCTAACTCTTCTTTGCTAATATCACTGATTCGCTCGTCATCGAAGTTGATATATACAATGTCTTCCAAATTGTGACCTTGTTGCAGCAATTGCTTGGCACATTGGTATAGCAAGTAGGACTTTCCTGCCTGACGGACTCCCACAAATACATAATTACCATTCTCTTCGAAAGTGAACGGACGTTCTACCAATGGAATCTGTGATACCACATCTTGGTACTCTAAAATCACCCTTCGTAGCAATTCTTTATCCATTTCTTTGATAATAATAACCTATTTGGGTGCAAATATACAAATTTATATCAACATAATTGATAAAAATGCCGATTTTTTTGATTTATAATTGATAAAACCGTCATTTTGCGAGCGCTATACTCCAAATTGCTTGTGCTTGCTTTTGCGAATTAATGATTAATTAGATGATTACATGTTTACAATGATTGTTTTGCCATTTCGATGATGGCGGCAGGGATGCCTACTTCGTAATCCACAGAACCCATTTCGAGTTCGGGATTCATGTGGTCGTAGAAGAAACGGCAGGCTTCGTCGTCTGACAAGCTGTGGACGTATTTGTCGAGCCACTTGTTGAAGACTTCGCTCTTGATGTCATTAATTTGATCCTCGAACGACTCAGGATTTTCATAATAGTCTTCGAGTTCGTATTCTTCCAAATACTCTTCTGGCTTGAATTCGAAAGTGAAGCCGAGGTTGTTTTCACAATACCTCATCAGTTTATACTCATTATACTCGAAATAACCGCTTTCGTAGCCTTCCCACAGCCAATGTGTTTCCTCGGCACGGTAGGCCATGTCATGGTAGGCGTCATCGAGCTTTTCGTAGAGTTTGGGGTATTTCTCCTCCAACTCTAATTCTTCGACATCGGTGGTGTTTTTCTCACGAATGAGATCGACTAGCACCTTCACTTCCTCGTCGGTGAGTTCCACGGTGCTGTCTCCCTCGGCAATCACTTCGCCGCTATGCGACATTCCTAATGATTGCTTACACTCAATACTGAATTTTGACATAATGGTGTTGTTTAAGGTTCTTAGTATCGTCTACAAAAATAGAAATAAAAAATTAAATAACAAAGAAAGAAACAATAAAATCTGCTTTACGACGTAATTGTTCCTATATTACTTTCCTATGCTGCAGTACAAAGGGAAAGAGTGGCCTCCTCACGAAGGATTGTGAGGAGGCGTTTCATTTGTGTTTCATTGAGATGATGCTTGCGTGCGAAGTCGTAGGTGGTGTATCCGCTGAGGAGCATCTTGTGCAGGTCGGCGGTCAGTTCCCCTAATCCGTATTGACGCTCCTCGGCTTTGGCCTTGAGGCTGGTGAGGGCATCGATGTAACGCACGTTCCAATCGGTGGACTGGCTGGGGTAGGTGGTAAAGAAGTCACCACGTGTGGCCCCTTTTTCGTCTTCAGTGTCGATTGGGTCGTCGAGAGATATGGAATCATGGGTCATATAGTCTTTGGCAGCCTTGCTAATCTCGTTCTCGATGTCCCATCTGGCATAGTTGATGAGGCGGACCCCGCGTGTGGCATCGAACCTATCGACTGCTTTGATGAGACCTTCACACCCAGCTTGGATGAGGTCTTCGAAAGCAGCTTTTGACCATTGGTAATTCTTAGCGAGACTGACGACGAAGCGCAAGTTGGCGAATATCAGCTTCTCGCGTGCGCTCTTGCTGCCTTGTTGCATTTCGGACCAGAGGGCGTATTCCTCTTCGTTCGTGAGAGGTTTCGACTTGCTGATGTTGCTGAGAAATAGATTGACACTGGGGACACTGCGGTCGGTGAAAGTGATGTTCTTACCGTTTTTGTACATAGGCTGAATGGTTTAAATGTTAGACGAGTTATTACGAAGTGAAGCGTCGATGATGACATTGCCGCCTTCGGCGACAAAGGGGATGAGAATCTTGCCGTTGTGAGACTGTGGACGGTCGATGGCTAAACGCTCGGCAAGTGGGGATGCAAGTCGTATGGCCTTACGCGACTGGGCTATGTTGTGGCTCAAAAAGTGACCAGGCTTGGCTGCCTCGGTGTTCTCAATGCTATTCAGAAGTGGGGCGCTGTCTCTGAAATAGAGTAGGCTGTATAGCCGACAAAGGTCGTGGTAATTGTCGGCCGCCACTTTGCGGCGCTGATAGCCTTGAGGATGGAGCAGGGTGTAGATGTAGATGAGTCGTGAACAGCGGTCGCGGAACTTCACTGGGGTCTCATTACCCTCCTCGTCGATGAGTAGCACATCGTAGCGGCTCCCAGTGTTGTTCTTGTCAGCGAGACGGACCTCTACAGCGACGAGCGGTGGTTTGAGGTGTTGGTCGGCTGCCATGTATTCGGCCAGTCGCTGTTTGATTTCGTCAATGCTCATCTTGTCGATAATGTCAAAAATTTTCATAAATTGTTTTCCGAATTCATCTAGTCATGTTTGCAACAACGTATTCTCATGGGGTTTCATGAGCATGAGTGTCTTCAGGGCGGAGATGGCCAATCTCGCCCCAGTCCATTCACAGAATGGAGGTTCAAAGGATCGTGTAAGTTTCTAGAGGATAGGTGATTGTGCGCTGCAATTCCTAATGGTCGATTCAGTCTTCCCTTCGTGAGGGGGTGTTGGGGTTACATTTTTCTATTCGATAGTGAATTTTTCATACTAGTTGTTTTTCGGAATGCAAAGATACGAAAAAAAATTGGAATGTCAAAATAATTATAGTTAACAAATGTAAAATTTCCGTAGTTTTCATGTACACCTTATTCATAAATACGCGTACGCATGCAGAGGATTCTCTATAAAGAGAATCCAGCGATGTGTTTACGTTGTTTCTTATCGTCAAGCAGTTCTGCCTTACAATAGTCCTCAATCTCTTCCAATGATGCAAACTTACCAGAGAGGATATAATCGACAGTACGTTTGCGGGCAATGTTCTCGATTTGGCCACCAGAGAAGTCGAAGTGTGATGCGAGTTGACGTGCATCTTCGGCACTGATGTCCTTCAGCATGGAACGCCATATCTTTGTCTTCACCTCGGTATCGGGTTTGTGGAATTCAACCTTGTAGAGGAAACGGCGCTCGAAGGCTTTGTCGAGGTTGCTTGTGAGGTTTGTGGTGGCAATGAGAATACCTTCGAGATCCTCTATCTCTTGAAGGATGATGTTTTGCATGGCGTTGTCCATCTTATCCACCGAATGCTCCACATTCTCCGTGCGCTTATTGATGATGGCATCGGCCTCGTTGAAGAACAGGATGGGCATCACTTCGCTGTTCTTGCACAGCATACGATAGCGACGAAAGACCTCCTTGATGTTCTTCTCGCTCTCTCCCACCCACTTGTCGCGCAAACCTGCGATATCCACTTGCATCAGGTCTCGTCCTGTCTGACGGGCTATCTGCAAGACGGTCTCGGTCTTGCCAGTACCTGGTGCACCATAGAACAGACATGCAAAACCTTTGCGCATGCCTTGTTCTTCGAGCCGCTGTTGAATGGAGGGCAGGTTCTCTGTGCTCAGAAGGCTTGTCAGACGCTCAATCTGCCCTTGTTCTGTAGCATTGAAGAACAATGCCTTTTCCTTGATGGCTGTATGACTCTTCAGGAAACGACCGTTAGGAGCTTGACGCCTACACTTTGACCTACTGGGTTTGTAAGCAGGGAGCAGCTCCTCCTTTGCCTTGCGTGTGAGCATATACTGGTCAGTATCAGCCTGTCCGTCGGTACACTTATGCTCGATTAAGCCACATTGCATCAAGGGATGAGAGCCGTCCCTCAGCTCATCGCGCATATAGTTACAATCATAGTCTTCAGGATAGAGGTCGTCGATGGTCCGGAATTGCAACCCCTCACCATCTGAGCCTTCCCATTGGGCATAGTCGTAGACTATCAAAAGAAGGAGCGACTGAACGTGAATGTTATCAAACGTCAACACTTCTCGACAAAGTGGGAGATGCGGGTTTGCTTTGACAAGTTGTAACATCCACTCTTCATCATCACTGAATTCCGCATTATGGCTATGGCAGTTCTTGTCGATGTGTTGCTCGAGTTTCTCAACAAACTGCTGTTCGGTGAGACCGTCGATTTTTTCTGGAACGAATGTTTTGTTGTGACGAAGAGCGGTAACCACCCCTTGTTCCAGGCCAAATCCATCAAAAAATCCACCTATCTCATGGACTCTTCTGCGAACAAACCAACGTTTGGTGATAAGTTCTTCAATCTCCTCAGAATAAACCATGATGGAAAGTCGGCTACAATTGAGGTAGTTGGCTATGCGTTTCCATGATACAGGTTCTCCAGCTTCTACCGTAATGGCCAGAACGATAATCTGGAAGTTGGTGAGTCCAAGTTCATTTCGGAGGAAGTCCAATGGATTCTTGCACTTATTCCAGAAATCGTTGGACAGCTTAGAGTCTTCTGCCAAAGTCAGCACTCTGTCCAAGGCAGTGATGATAGTCCAAGAGGCGGGTTCTACGAACTCACTCTCGTAATTTTCAAAAACGGGTCTGTTCGGTAATAACTGGTTCTTTTTTATACTCATGGCGATTATTGTTTGTATGCAAAGATAGACTTTTGAAAATAAGTAAGCCCTCAAATGTATACCTATAAATTTAGAATACTGCCTTTTGAGTCACTTTAAGGTTCAAGAAAACTGTTATACCTATTAATATATCCCCATAAACACTGGTCTTCTCGTATATTTGCAAATACAACCGATTACAACAAAATACTCTAAATAATGATAGCAGATTATAATACAATGCTCATGATGTTTTGGGAGTGTAATAAGAAGTATTTCGAGCGCTCGTTGCCCACACCGAAGTTTGGATTGTTCAAGAAACTGAACCTTCTGGCAGAATTTGTGTATTACAAGAACAAAAATGGTAGAAAACCAATAAAGGATCAGCGCATTCTATTTTCGGAGTACTACGATTTTGATGAAGAGACGTTTCGTAATCTGATGGTTCATGAGATGATACATTATTATATCGCGTGGAACGGAATAGAATGCAAACACGACCATGGTAAGGAATTCATGCAGATGGCCCATGAATTGAACGAGAAATATGGTCTGAACGTAACCAAGACAGTGGACGCCTCGTCGTTCAAAAGAACTGAGCATGCGCCCACCGTCAAAGGTTTCTGGCAGTGGTTGTTGTGGTGATGGAGAGGGGAGTGCCACTGCCAATAGTCATGGATCGTTTCCTATAAGATTCTTATTTTACTTCAACAACGAACTGAGTGACGGGGTAGTAGATAAGTTTTGCCAGAACAATCTCACCAGCTTTTTCAAGAGCAGTTTGGTAACAGTCAAGTTGCCCTTTGTAATTTCCTACATAGTGCTTATTTTCCTTTGATAATGTGTCAGAGCGTTTCCAGTCTGGGTATGATTTATAGTCTATGACCACATTACCCTTCGCTGTCTGCCATACCAAATCAATAGAGCCGGTTACGATTTGACCATTGTCTGCATACTTGAATGGACGCTCATGATAGACGGCAACAGCCTCGCCATATTTTTCCTGAAGGAACAGGAGTAGTCGGTTCCAAGAATCAGCAATTGCCTGTGGATTCGTGAGTTGGGCTTGCATGCCATGAGCAAGAATAACAGAAGAGATATAGTCAGCGGAATTGTTCTTGTCGAGCGTACAGAAGATATGGTGGATGCAGGTACCGACTTTTGCCATTGTTTCCTCATCAGGAGCATTCTCAATAGGAATCCGCTGTTCTTTCTCATCCAGAAGAACTTCAATGTTTTCAGCAACCTGTTTCACTTTGCTTGGCATCACATCGCGAGCAATCCTTTCTTCCAGAGAGTCTTGACGAAGCAGTAACACCTTGTCGAAGTGTCCTAAGGAAGGATACATCAACGTTTCCGGATTATCTACAATAGAAACCACTTCAGTATCAAACTTCTGCAAGAGGGAATCTGCACTGACATCTACCGTTGCGAACCACTTCATGGGGTCAGCAATCTTCTTGGTTTTCATGCTCACTAACACAAGACATTCGCTGGCTCGCGTCATTGCTACATAGAGCTTCCTCTTGGCTTCGCTTTTTTGCGCCTTTCTCTTATTCTCAGAATCTATAGGACCTATTTCGGCAGGAACTTTTTGAGCTGCACCAAATAGCCAAGGGAGTACCGTGATGGTCATCGGAACAAAAAGGTGATTGGCAGAGGGCTCCTTGTCATGATTCTCTTGCACACCAAAGACATTGTTCTTGTCAAATTTGTAATTGTAATCAGTTTCCAATGATGTCACGATAACGTGTTTCCATTCCAATCCTTTTGAGCTATGAATGGTATATAGACATACGCCATCGTTGTCGCCCTCAGTCTTTACTTCTGTGGTATCAACATATTCCATATAGCCGGATATAGTAGCAGGCAGTCCAAGCTGCAAGCAGTGGTCTTCATACGTCCTGGCTAACTCATTACATGTCCGCAGAATGTTATAGCCACGAGGCGTGGTGTCCCAATGACGGCTTTCTGCATATAGATCCATTTCTATGATGACACTCTCAACTAAAGCTGACACAGACTGGCGCTTAAATGACTCTGCGTGTTCAAACAGTCTGGTTATGAGAGGATGACTCTTCAGAAAATCCTTATCAATAAGTTTGTTGTCAATCAGACCGCCCAACGAGGTATCAGGATCTGTGAGGTAATGAATCTGCATCATAGCCATGGAGTTGTTCTTGCTCACCAACAAGGCAAGTAAGGCAAAAAGCAACTGTTTCTCCTTTTCTTCAGAAACAGAGCCGTCACTCCGTCTTACAGGAAGGTTGTAGGCCCTTAGTTTTTTAGCTAAGGTGTCCAAGTCATTGTTTTTATTATTCAGAACTGCTATATCTGAGGGTTTGATGCCTTGTTGTACCATTACTGCGATTCTGCGGGCAATCTCAGAATAAGCCATCTCTTTCGTGTCTTCATTCAGATTCCACAGCTTTAGAGGGGTGACAACTTTTTCTTCAGGCTTGATGTCCTTTGGTTTTAATTCAACCATTTCTTTTTCCAGTCCGTCTTCTTTAAAGACAGGGACAAAGACATCATTCACCATAGAAGTGATGACAGGATGAGAACGCCAACATGTGTCGAGAGGTTTTGCCAAGCGGTTCCCATCCTGGCCTTTCGCAATGACATCAACGACAGCTTTCACAAGGGCAGTGTCTGTGCCACGGAATCCAAAGATGGCCTGTTTGTAATCACCCACCCAATAGCTTTTCTTCATAAGTTTCGATAACTCGTCGAATATCTGCACTTGAATAGGAGAACTGTCCTGGAACTCATCTACAAAGAGGTATTCATAACTGCTACGGATATCCTCTTTGACATCGTCACGCTGAAGCAGTTTGAGCATATATCGCTCCATATCATCATAGTCAAGCAGATGATTCTGAGATTTGTACAGTTCGTATCTCTCTTTCCATCTTTCAGCCATGTCGAAGATGGTGTTGACAAGACGCTCGTTCATCTGCTTGACTTGAAGAGTTGCCCATGGATTGAGTGCCTCATTATATGCTATTCCTTTGGGACTGTTCTTTGCAACAGAGGCTTTCCCAATTGCTGCAGAAACAGCTTTCTTTAGACCGAGAATCCATTGGAACGAAATAATATGAGGCTTTTCCTTATATTTAAGAATGTCTGTGGTTAATTGTTCCTTAGTATCATCGTTTAATCTGCCTGCGTTGGCAATAGATATGATTAACTCGTTGAGTGCCTCGATTCTCTGTTCATCAGAAGGAAGGGGCATGTCCCCCTTATAAAGTGAGCGAACCTGATTGAGTGATGCTTCACGACTAGCTTGGAGGTTAGTAATGCCGAAGGTTTCAGACTTCTTGATGACCTTCTGAAGCAAGTCCTTCCAATAGCCATAATCAGCAAAGCTGCCTTTGCTGGGATCACCAGGAACGCGTAGCTTCTCTATACTGAATTCATGACGGAAGTTGTTCAGAAACTTAATCTCGTCTGAGGTGGGCAGCTCAGCCAATGACTGGCTGATATAGAAATCGATGTCTTCCTCGGCAATGACTTTTTGTTGTGGACTCAGTCCTAAGTAATACCAATACTTTTGGACGAACGAATTAGCTACTGAGTGAACGGTACCTATACATGCCTGGTCTAAACGACCTGCTGCCTCATGAAGAAAAGCATCATTACGCCCTTCTTCATAGAGAACGCTTTTCGCTTTCTCGCGAAACTCTGCGGCAGCCTTTTTGGTATAAGTCGTTAGTATTACCTTTTCTGGCTCTACCTGCTCGCAGGATTCCCACTTCCCATCCTTATTTTTTTTCTTACCGGCAATATGCTCAGCCAAGAGGTGAGTCAAAGTGTAAGTCTTGCCACTACCGGCACCTGCGCTAATATATGTTACTCTTTCCATATGTCTCTCTTATTTCCTAAAGTTGTTATAATCGCTGAAGATATTCTCCTCTTTGATGCCATCTCTTGATCTGAGTGGCATCAGCTTCTTGTCAGAACTATCTGAAACATAGCGAAGCTCGCTGGTGTCCTTGCCTTCTCCAAGTTCGATATTGCCCTCTGATAGCTGCTGACAGCGGTATTTGTGAGAGTTTTTAATTTGTGTGAAAAGTTTTTTGCCCACGTTCTCTGTTTCTTCCAACTGTATGGCATCTGAACCTTGGAATGCGTGCGTGCTGTACAGGCGATTCTCTGGCATGAGGAAATAGGCTGTAGCAGCAACAGGCTTGCTTAGTTCCTTTTTGGCCAGCTCTTTATAAAGAGCTAACTGGAGTGACCCATTCTTGGCAATCAAGTCCTTGTAATGATTCTTGGAACTGGTCCATTTGAAGTCAAACACATAGAGTTTACCTTGTCTGTCAGTGAGAAGCATGTCAATATAGCCTTTGATATCGGGATTATACTCCAAACCAAGTTTGCGTATTATTTTCTTTTCACATTCTACAACACATAAATCATTGTCTCTAACAATACCTAGCAAAGTGTCAATGGCGTAGCGTAGGCGGTCTTTCAGTATTTTGGTGTCCACTCTGTTCTCGCGAAGCAACAAGATGGCTCCTTCTTCCAAGAGGGCATTGCTGAATGATTTATCGAAAGATGATTCAATTCGTTTGGAAATCTGGTCGGCAGTATTCTCTTCGCCTTCCTTGTAGAAAAGCTGTGCAATCGTGTTATGGGCGACAAGGCCTTTCGTTATGTCCAACTGCTTCATGGCTGAGATGCTGTTGTCTTTGATTCCTACAAGGTATTTCATCGTATAATCAAACGGATGCTGAATCAGCAGATCCAAAGACGTGGCACTTTCTTTGTCGCGCCATTTCAGGTGGTCAGCATTCTTAATCTTCAGGAACTGTTCATCATTTGGTTGGTTGTTAACTAATGGGCAATCAACGAAATGCTTCTCCTCAGGTTGTGGTTCAATGACGACATCACAAAGATTATTGAAGTGCTGCTCCAATAGAATCATCAATGGGTGCTTTTGTAGTACCTCACTACCATCTCGTTCAGGAAACACCAATGTTAACTGATGCTTGGTCAGGAGAAATGGAATCTGTTGCAGGAATGCATGATATCGCCGCTCGTCATCAGCTGCCCATATATGAACACCTTCAGCAGCCAATGCCTCTTTCTCCTTCTGTGACAGGAAAGCATAAGAAGATGGAGCATTTGTGTGATCATAGAAATCACACCAAATGGTTTTGTCTGATTCTCCAGCCATGTTGGCAGGGGTGGCTATTACATTTCGACAGTCTTTTTCCGCTTCGTACATAGGATAGTCCTGAGGTTCATATGAACTGTTGATCCATCCTTGCAGAACAGTGACAGGTATATCCTCTTTAGTTTCTGTTGAAAGTAACAGCGTCAGTGCTTCTGCTTGTTCTACGATGACCTGCAGCTGTAGCTGTTCTGTTTGATTGATATTCTTGTGGAGACGATTCTTAACCCATTTGGAAAGATGGTCCACAAAGGTCAAAACATCGTTCTTCTTGACATGCTCATCCATTTTCAGCACATCTGCAGGGCGCTCCATAGGAGGCAAGAATTTCTTAATCAGCTTTGTGCGATTAGGCTTGTTTCTCTGAATGGTTTCCTTCTTTTCCTCTTCTGTGATATCCGAAGGCCAGGAGTCATACTTACCGTTTCTGTAATTGTCGATAACCTCTTGACACTTCTTGTTATAATATCCGCCTGAGTCAACAATCATGTCAGCTAAAGGTTCACGAAGTTTTTTATCTAGGGGATTTACTGGAGAGCGCAACCATTCAAGCAAGAAATAGATGTTCAATGGGCGTGGAATGAGATTAAGACCAATTATCAGCAATTGGGATATTTGAGGAATAACATCCTTCATATGGGAACCGCATGTAGGTTGGCCAGACAAACGAAGCGTGTTGTCGAAAGCCTTGTTATCTGAGTCAATCCAGACATCATAGTTGGATGGATTCTGCAGGGTAAGGTTGTTGACGGCATCTTGACGTTGCTTAAACTTGAAGATCTGGAATGACTTGTCGCTTGTTTTCAGTTCAGTTGGAACATCTTTTTTACCTTGTACCAAATTACGTACCATTGAGAGATTTGATCCATCGATTTCTTCAAAGTTCATTTGGTAGATATTCACTTCCCGTTGACGCAATATCTCAAATAAGGCCCGTAAAGATGGGTGCAGGCAATCTTCAGGGATTGCCATCTCTATCTCTAACTGAGGAGGAAGAACACATCCATTTTTTACAGATTCAATGATATCATGTATTCTTTCACCATTTCCTGGGCAGTCGAAAAGATTCTCTATTCCACATAGAACCTCCATGCGACCAGTAACTGAAGCTTCTTGACCAGTCCATCCTGCTTCGATTAATAAATCCCGCCAATGAAGACAGGTTTTTGCAGTTCCAAGTCCATCAAGACGGAATGAGTCTGCCAATAAGTGATTGGGGTGTTCTTTTGTATATTCTAAAAGCGCAGAATAGTAGAGTGCAGTCCTTTTATTTGAATTAATTAACTCGATATGCTTCCCAGCATACAATTCCAAGAGATCGAGTAATCCAGAGGTGCTGCATATTTGTATATCAAGTGCCACTCCATTGGGAGAAGCATTTAAATTGTAATAGGTAAAGCCTTGATAGGCTGGTGAATAAATAATCTTCATAGACTTGGTATTTTTAGTTATCTGATTGCAAAGATACAGAATTGTTTGAGAATAACAAATTATTGGGAGGTATATTGATTCCACCGGTCGAGGATTTCGCGGAGTTCCTGGGGAAGTTTGTTGTAGCTGCCGACGGTGATGTCTTCGGGCACGGGCATGGTGGCAGCGGCGATGTTGCCGGCTATGCAGGCCATCGTGTCGGTATCACCACCGAGGGAGATGGCGCGGATAACAGCATCCATGTAGCCTTCGGCTTCGAGGAAACAGATGATGGATTCGGGGACGCTCTTGTCGCAGGCGGTCTCGAAGGTATAGATGGGGCGAATCTCATTGGTAGTGCGGTTCAGGTCGTAACCGAAGGTTTGTTCGATGTACGACTTGATATCGGCTTTTGGCTTACCTGTGCGGTTCAGGAAGATGGCGGCAGCAACAGCCTGGGCACCACGGATGCCTTCTTCGGAGTTGTGAGTGATTTCGGCAGTAGTCTTGGCGAGCGCCAGACATTCTTCGAGCGATTTTGCATACCAGGCAACAGGAGCCACACGCATGGCGCTGCCATTGGAGTTGGCGCCATAGGGAGCACGATCGTCTGACTCAACCCATTTGCGGAAGTTTCTGCCAAAGGTGAAAACACGATAGCGGTTGGCGAAATGCTTGAACAGGTCGATGAGCGTCTCTTTGTTGTGCGAAGGATCGTCCATCAGCCACTTGGCAATGGCGAGCGAGAGGATGGTGTCGTCGGTATACGACATGCCGGCCAGCACTTTCATGCTCTTCTTGCTGGCGAGTCTTTTGGCCTTGTCTTTGTCTTTTTCCAGCTCATACATAGAACCGAGTACTTCGCCACAGATGCCACCGATGAGGCCGGTCTGTGGGAGGTTTTCAGGGGCAGTACGCTCGACACGCTCCACGCTGATGTGTCCATCGGTTTCCTGATGGAAACGAAGCACACCACCCAGCCAGTTGATGTAGGCGCTATTAAGCAGGTCGACATCAGCAGGTTCTCCATGCAGCCACTTCTGCCACTCGGCATACCAAAGGTTGCTTCCTTTCCTGAGTTCTTTAGAACGGGTTGGAGGAGTGCCATAACGAGTTATCATGAAGTCGCTCTTGATGAGTTGAGGGTTATTGAGGTAACCATTCTCGGGGTTGACAATCTTGGCTTGATATTGTGCAGCTTTTCGACTGTCATCGAATTTGGCCATGAGTTCGGCTGATTCAATACTATCGAAATGAACACCAAGGATGTCAATACCGCTACTGGTGGCATTAGGGGTGAGACTGTCTGTAGATGCAGGTTGTGGCGCAGACAGGGAGAGAGGTCCGTAGAGTTCGAAGTCGGGCTTGAAGTAAACACCGTCGCGGAATACGCGTTTGTCAAAACCGCCAAGGTTGTTGGGATCGTTGGGATTGGAACCACGATGTTGTTCGCCAAAGACGCAGGTGAACACGCACATCTTGTAGAGCAGGTCGATGGAGCCCAGGGGTGATGTGAAGTCGGTGCGTATGAGGACGATGGGCAGATGGCCTGGCAGATGTTTCATGAAGTTGCGGCAGATGGCTTCTTCACGTGGGGTGACAAGCAATACCAGGGCGCAGTCGGTCTGAGAGTGTTTCCGGCTTTGGATGAAGTTGGAGAGCGCAAGGAAACGTCCATGGCACTCGTCGCGGAAATCGGAGATGACGCATGAGGCCAATCCGGCTTCGGTCATGTTACTCTCCATCTTGTGGGCTACAGGTTCGCCATACGAACCATAGAGCACGGTGAATTGGGAGATCTGACTGAGGTCGGGTGGGGCAATGGTTTCATCTACGCAGCAATACGTGAAGTTGTCTTCGGGCTTGGCAGAGAGAGCCAGTTTGCGTGAGAAGTCGTTGTCGCCAGTGAAGGCCTTGTATAACAAGGAGAAGTACGCGAAGGTGCCATTCACGCTAATAAATCCGTCGGGGAACTCAAATTCACGGTTGATGACCCCATTGGGACAGGCCCTCTTCATGCGTTTCATGTTGGGATTGTCACTATGAGTCATCGTCAGGGCACAGCTGTGTTCAGGGTTCACGCGAGCCATACGACCAGCGATATACACGGCATCTTGGTTCTTCAGCGATTTGCTGATGAGCAGGAGTTTTGAGTTGCGTAGCGTCTCGTCAGAGAGCGAGTTGCACTGATAGGGTGTCACCACTTTGCTCAGTCCGCAGTTCGTGCCGTAGAGCAGTGCTGCATACGAGGCGGAAGAATGCGAACCACCATGTCCCATCGTGATGAGGGGGCGTTCGGGTTCGTTGAAGAGAAACTGGCGCAGAGGCTCCACGTCGGTCTGTTCAGCTTGTTCGATGTACTTGCGTGTGTCTTTTAGTAAATCGCTCATTAGTGGTTTTCCACCACGAGCATAAGGTTTTCTGCTATTTGACATAATGGTATAAGATTTATGATGCAAATATACGAAAAAAATTTGGGAATTCCAATCGTTTATACGTATAATTTCGATTGCATTATTTAAATAAAAGTATTATTTTTGCTATATTGAAACCGGATGGAGGAAATCCATAAGCCACGTTTAACAGAAACAACACTTTGCTATATGATAAAGACAATGACAATTCTTACAAGAGAGAGAAGGAAAGACTTTGAAGATATTCTAATGCTCGGACATTACGCATGGTTTCCGATTAAGGGTCAGCACGAAGTCGGAGCAGTCATGTATGTCGTTTATAATATATCATTAGACAATGCCCTGTTTTTAAGCAGGAATTCCAAAGTGGAATCAATTGTTTTCATTGAAGGAGGCCATTGCGAGTATTGGGAACGAACAGCTGATGGAGGCTATTTGAAAATAGATGAGAAGGAAATAAGCCAACAACTTGATGTGGCGCACGCTGATGATTTCCATACTCAGGTCAGTCGTGCATTTGAATGCCAGATACCTTTTTTTGATGGTAGTGAAGGGAATAAGAACGTAATGAGCGAAACCATGCAGTATGTGAATGATACCATCAAAAAGAACATTAAAGACCCCAACGAAGCCGAAAGAAGAATAGAGACGAGCCTCACAGCCCCCTCTGGTTTTAATAGATTCTGTAACAGGGGCAGGCTTTATGGAAGCAGTTTCTATTGGAGTTGAAAACCGATAAGTAATCATCATAAACGTACAGACAACAGATGGAAAAGCAAGTAGAGAGTATCTTCAAAGTGATGCACTATGAACATACAAGGAACCGCAAAAGTAAGTTGCGCTATCCGACATTCAGGGTTCATGGAAGTGATGAGATCTATTTCAAGACCTTGGAAGAAGTGGAAGACTATATGCGGAGGCTGGCGGAGTTCTGCAACAAGCATCCATTGGATGATGATTACATTGACATGTATGCTTATGTGGTCATTGAGATTCCTTTAAACGAAGAGGTGAATGTGGACGTTCTTGACCACTATCTCTCATTCAGAACATACTTGCCCGATGGCACTCTATGGGGCAAGAACGACTATGGGCACTTCATGCCAAGATGCGCGATAGGAGATGAATTCAATTATTGGGGGCGCAGGAATCAGTTCTGGGGTCGGCATCCTGAAGAGATTCGCTTCAAACCGGGCGACATTGTGGAAGTGCTGGGTTGCCCAGGAAACGATTATTGGGGTAACGAGATGGTGGATCTTGCCATTGTTGTGAAGACTCCGCCAACAATCGCTGAGGTCGAGGATATGAGGAAGCGGTATTTCGAGACTCATAGTGGTTTCGACCTCTGCGACCATGCGTTGAGTTGCGAGTTTGACCGCAGTCTTGACACCTACGAGGTGATTCCTTATTCCTTTGGTGAAATTGACCACGCGCCCACCATCTGCGTGTTTGAGCCAACCAAGAAGGTGTCCTCAAGAAGAGTGAAGGTCTTAATGGATTTATACGAGAAATACAAATAAAAACAACAAGAATCATGGAAACAAAGAAGAAAGTGAACTACTCCTCCTACAAGGACAAGTACGACAAGGAAATCAAATCGAGAATGGAAACGTCTCCTGAGAGCGTGGATGTCGAAACGATGAGAGAGAATCTCTATGGCTACACTTATACCAAGGGATATGCAAAAGGAGAGATTCCCGACGAGCTGTCGATGGATTATTGGGAGGAATACCATCTGGAGAATGATGATTTGGATATCGACTTCTGGGAAGATCCTGATCCGGCCATCATCGACGCGATGTACGATGAGTATTTCGACCTTTCCCCCCAAGAGAGGCTCCTGATGCAGGCGATTGAAAGCACGGGAGACGGCAAGACGCCTGAAACGGCTTTCTGCGTGATTGACGTTCATCAGGAATATGAATTCATCAATAGGTCGAGTCGATTCATTGGTTTGCAACTCGTCATGCAGAGTGTGGCGAATGGGATTGACTGCCTGGAGTTCAAGGACTACAAGGGCGATATTGAAAAGGTTTATTTCGACATCAGCCGCCGGTTTGAAGTTGGATATTAAAAAGGGAATGTTGTAAGGTTGCTTATTGTCATTTGTCATTTGTCATTGTCATTCTTGCACGGAATTACCAAAATAAATGAATAATATATGAAAACAAAAGTAGATGCAATTATCGGAGCCATTGCCGGAGATGTTATAGGCTCCGCTTACGAGTTCAGAGGTGTTGAGTCGGAAGAATTCAAAGTGTTTGACCAAAACTGCAGTTATACGGATGACACAGTGCTGACCATTGCTGTTGCCGATTGGCTTTCAACGCCAGGAAGCGAGTTGCAAGAGTTCCTCATCCGCTATGCGCGGAAATACTACCGTGCGGGTTATGGTCCTCAGTTTGGGCGTTGGTGCATGATGAGGAATCCTCGTCCCTACAACAGTTGTGGCAACGGTTCGGCAATGCGAGTGAGTGCTGTGGGTTGCAAGGCCAATAGTGTGGAAGAGGCGTTGGAATTGGCAAAAGACAGTGCTCTGCCCACCCACAATCATCCTGAGGGCATCAAGGGCGCACAAGCTATTGCTGTGGCCATCGTATTGGCGCGACAGGAAAAGACGAAGGAGGAGATAAAGACGACCTTGCAGAGCCTCTTCGACTATGACCTGAACCGCACCTATCTCGACCTCTACAATGGCGATTACACTTTTAATGTCATCTGCCAGACAACAGTGCCAGAAGCACTCATCTCCTTCTTCGAGAGTGAAAGCTACGAGGATTGCATTTTCAAGGCAATGCTTACCAACAAGGATACTGACACGGCTGGAGCCGTTGCAGGCGCTGTTGCAGGCGCATACTACGGAGTACCTGATAACATCAAGGAGAAAGCCTACACCTATCTTCCAAAGGAGTTCGTAGATGTGATTGCTAAAATGGAGAGGTTCTTAACCGAAACTGCTCTTCCTCACGCTGACGATGTGTTCGACCTTGACAAGATTCCGATGGAGATTCTGGACAAAGGTTATGTGAGTTATAGGCAATTCCGTGAAAACGAAAATGACAATGACAAATGACAAATGACAATAAGCAACCTTACAACGTTCCCAACCATGAGGAGAGCGTGTGCTGGTAGAATTCTAGTAGTATATATATAATATATAGTAATAATTATATTATATAATATTATTATAATTTATATAATATATGTTAATTTATAATACCCCCCGGCACTTTTCTTGCGCGAGGGATGGGGGTGCGGAATGTTGACACCTTGCTTATTGTCATTTGTCATTTGTCATTGTCATTCCTGCACCCCATCTGCCACAATGGAGGTGGTGCTGAATTCGAGCTATGCAATGGCGAAGACAGAGCTATGGAGTAAGGCGGTTAGAGCTATCCTTTAAGCGTGTCAGAGCTATGGAATGAGGCGCTCAGATGCCACAAACGACCGTGTCAAAGGACAGCTCTTGTAATTTATAGGTATAACTTCGGGGGTTGCCCTCAACTAAAAACCATATATTTGCAAGCGTAAACATTAATGCAACGAATTATTATGAAAACGATTATCTATTTTCACGGCTTTGGATCAAGCGGGCAGAGTAACACGGTGAAACACCTCAGGAAGAAGCTTCCCCAATACACCGTACTTGCTCCTGATATTCCCGTGAATCCTTCAGAGGCTCTTCCCTTCCTGAAGAAGTATTGTGAAGAAAAAAATCCCGATTTGATTATCGGAACCAGCATGGGGGGGATGTACGCCATGCAGATGCATAACTATACGCGCATCTGTGTAAACCCTGCGCTAAGGATGTCGGAACTGCCAGATATTCTCAAGCCTGGTACTTTTAAGTATTTCACACCTCCCCAGAATGGTGAGACGCATTTCACGATAACGGAAGAAACCATACAACAGTTCCGTGAGATGGAAGCTCACATGTATGACGATTATAATCAAATGAATCGACATTTTTGTTGGGGATTCTTTGGCGATAATGATACCACGGTGAACTGCCGCGAGGAGTTTGAAAAGCACTTTGCACCCAATATTACGACATTTCAGGGCGGACATCGCATGAACAATCGTACGCTAGACGAGGTTGTCCTGCCATTTGTGGAGAACCTGTTTGAATGCAGTATGAGTAAGTATAAAAAAGGAGATTGGGTTAAATTCGTTTCCGATCAGCCCAGTGCATATCTTAGCAGGTATGCTTATGGTGATCTGAAAATAGAAAGGAAAGAACATATTGGTGTGATTAAGGATGTGCAATGTGTTTTCATGAAGTGGTACTTATATGGAATAGAAACCTTCACGGTAAAGTGGTTTTGTTTAGTTGATGAAGGCGACATTATTGAGAAATTATCTGATGAGCAGATTCAAGAAGTAAAAAAGAAATATCCAATAAGATGACAAAAGCCGAGCTATATACCGATGAGTGGGGTGTGACCTATACAAACGGAGGTCGCACTCTGCAGGAGGTCAACCCCCAGTTGTTCACCTGCGAGGAATATACGGTTCCTGAGGGAGTGGAGGAGGTGATGGATGATGCCTTTTTGATGAAAAATCCAAGACTGCGAAAGATTCATTTACCCAGCACTTTGCGAAAACTGGGGTATAATACATTTCTTTGTTACCCTTTGGTGGAACTTGAATTGCCAGAAGGTGTCAATGAGGTTCCTGATAGTATGTGCGAGTGTTGCAAAGAGTTGAAGAAAGTGGTATTGCCATCGACCACCAGTAGAGTTAGAATAGGGGCATTCAACGGTTGTCGGAAACTTCAGGAAATCAATCTGCCTGATAATATCGAGTTCTTCGAAGATTGTGCTTTCCAAGGTTGTGAATCTTTGAAGCAGATTGTATTGCCGCCGAAACTTAGGTTTATTAGTCCTGAATTGTTTTGTTGCAGCGGCATAGAATCCATAGAGATCCACGAATCGATTACCGAGATTGGCTATTGGGCATTCTGGGGTTGTCGCCATCTGAAGCGGCTGGTCATTCCTGAGAGTGTGACGAGCATTGAGTTTGGCATTGTCAGCTCACACGAAGGCTTTGAGGGCATTGAATGCCATGCAAAGGGCTATCATGTGGAGAACGATGCGCTGATTGACGATGAGAAGCAGGAACTGCTATGCTGCTGGACACGGCAGAAACACTATGTGGTGCCCGAGTGTGTCAGGCGCATTGCCGACATGGGGGGAAACGACGTGGTGGAGACCATCACCGTGAGGCAACCTATTGAGGTGTCTTACGATACTTTCGCCTCCGACATCAATCTCAAGCGAGTTGATTTCCAAGGCGGTGTGTCGGGGGTATTTGAATCAACCTTCTGGAATTGTCCGAAACTGATGCAAAACAAGATTATATGAACAGTAGGAATCCTAATGCAAGAACAAAAATGGGTGGCAGTGAAAACTTGACAATGAAAGCATTGTCACTTGCAATACATGACAATTTCCCCAACTTGAATCTTGAGTTCGTAGAGCATAACGAGAAAACTAATCAATCATATCCTGTTGATTTGCGATTTACTGATATAAAGTATATCGACAACGAACGAGTGGTGTTACATGGGCAATTAACCATGTCATTGAGACCATTTGGCACAGGTGCTATTGAATACAATTTTAATACGCAAGATTTCTTCAGAGTGTCATATTCAGACAAGACTACACGCAGTAGGAAATTGCATACATTAATCCCCCATAATGAAAAAGTCATCAACAATTTGCTGACATTCATTTCTAACTATCTTTATTCAAGAGAGGATTACGAAACAAATATTAATGTGAATGGTTCAACACCATCCAAACCACATTAACAGCAAATGAGCAGTCATTGATTTGGCTGCTCATTTTTAGTATAATTATAGGTCAACCGCTATTTCATTGCCCGAAGGAAAATGACAATGACAAATGACAAATGACAAATGACAATAAGCAAGGTGTCAACATTCCATTTTCATTTCAGGCACCCTAGGAAGCTGAGGGCATCGGCGGGTAGGGTGTAGTGCAGTTTGCCGTTGTCGCGTAGTTCCATGAGGAGGCGGCCGAGGAGGCTGGGACCTATATATTGGTCGCCCACGAGGTTCACGCCCCAGGAGTCGGCGTCTCTTTTCCTTCGCGCGTTTCGTTTTGTCTCGTCCTCAACGATGTAGAGTCCCTTGCTCCGCTCCAGTTCGTTGCGGAACGCCTCACATTGCTCGTATTTCGTCTGGAGGCAGAACTTCATGGCGTCGACCACCATAGCGCCCCAGTCGTCGCGCAGCCACTCGGGATGTTCGCGGTAGATGGGTTTCATGTGGTGCTTGATGTGCATTCCGCGTCTCGCCGCATATTCGCCACGGATTCCTTCAACGGCTGTGGGGCGGAACTTCATGAGGTGGAAAAGGCGCTCTGTGCAGTCGATGTCGACTCCCTCGACAACTATAGGAGCATGATAGAAATTGCCCAGTATGCCCCATTCCTCTGTGGTCTTTCGGATGCATGCGCATTGGGTGGCTGGATAGTGCTGTATGTCGCTATATTGGGGGTAGTATAGCTTGATTTGCTCGTGTAAACTCATAGGCGTGCAGGGGGATTAAAAGCTGTCTAATGGGACTTCTCTTTGGGAGCCTTCGATGAGTTGGAAGTGCTTGGGGTCAAGATCAACCTTATCGATGCGCACGATGCGGATTTTGTCGATGTTGAGCACCACGCGGTTGGTCAGTCCATCGGGCTTTGACTGGGCTTGTGGCCAAGCAAAATACTCCAATCCTATCTCGCTGAAGAACTTGGCGGCAGCCTTCTCGGCATCGAGGTCGGCACTGCCAATGAGCTGTTTGACAGTCCCCGTTTTGCCCGTCAGTCGGTTGCCCACGTACTTGCGGAAGTACTTGCCAACGGCTCTTGCTTCGGCAGGAATCTGCTCGCCAAGGGCTTTTTCCGTGCGCTCGATGATTGAAGGATGTACGGGGCGAACAGAGAACAAATGGTTATCATCCGTCATGTCGGGAATCTCTAGAGTATAGACATAATAATCCTTGTTCTCAGGGCGTTTCTTGTTGTAAGCATAGTGGGCGGCAGAGGTATATGCTTCTGTGACATAAGTTCCAAACCCAAACTTTGCCTTACCATCGCCCTCAAGTGCATGGGCAATGTCAAACTTTTTGAATAGTACTGATGTGCCGTGATAGAATGTTTCCATGATATAATTTTGTAAATAATAATCTGATGGCAAAGATATGAATTATTTGTCAATCTCACAAAGAATTTATTCGTATAATTTCCGAAAAGTTTGGCACAATTTTTGTATCTTTGCCGTAGTAATCTATTAAACACGGAAATGAGAAACATGAAAAATGACATTTTGACATTGATTGGCTCTCTGAGAGAGAAGACGGCAGGGAAGACCTGCATGGGAACTGGCAACTACTGTTTAGACGTCATCATCAAACGGGAGTATCCAAACGGCTTTGTGGTGGGCAGGCGCAACAAGTTTGAGGAGAAGATCTTGAAGATGGAGATTGGCAACACCTGTGGCAACGTGATGACGATGCTGCCCTATCTGGGCGTGAAGACCTTCCCTGTGGCCAAGTTGGACATGTCGCCTCAAGGTTATCTGATGAAACGCGACATGAAGGCTTATGGGGCTGACGTTAGGTTTGTGAGTAACACTCTGAAAGGTGGTACCACAATTCTGCGCTGTACCCATAAGTTGGATAAGGATGGCAAACCTACAATGGGTCACAAGGGATCGGCTGCTGGCAGGCCTTGGACGGGACCCTCGGCAAATCAAAACAAGAAGTACCTCAACTCGCAGAATGGTGAGGTTGAGACTCTACTGAACACCATGGACTTCACTCCCGATGTATTCTTCTTTGACGTGGCACAGGCCGGGCATAGGAGCCTGGCAGAACGGTTGCGTGAAAAGGGCACACTGGTGTACTTTGAGTGTGATTCGGACGGACATAAGATTGAGGATGAAAAAAGAAGACTGTCCACCTATAGGGCTTTCCTCAAATGTGTGGAGGCCAGTGATGTGATTAAGATGTCGGGAGAGCATATTCAGGACTTGACGTTTGCTGACGCTTATCAGGATAAACTCTTCATCCAGACGCTTGGCGCAGAGGGACTTCGGTTTAAGTTGGGTGGAGGACAGTGGATCAAGCTCGACCCCATTGTGAATCCTGACTATAAGGACTACGAGGGTGCTGGCGACTGGACTTCATCAACGCTGATTGCCGCCCTCTGCAGCAGGAATATGCTGAAGGTGGAGGATATGACGGAGAAGGATGTGAAAGAGGTGCTGACCACCGCACAGACGATGGCCTCATATAGTGTGGGTTTCTATGGCAGTAAGGGTTTGATTCATGCGGATGAGAACTTCAAGAAGCAGGACGACACGTTGGAGATGCCTCACTACACGCAGAAACTGATGTATCTGCATGGCTCTGCATCGGCAGGATATAGCCACACATCGATGGGTATACTGAAGTGCTTGCCTGAGGATTGGCAGTTGCTGACGCCAGATTGTCCGGTGGATGCTGAAGAGTGTCTGCAGATGCTGAAGGAGCTGTGTGAGCGGGAGAAGCCTGACTTGATTGTAGGTAGCAGTCAGGGTGGATACTATGCCCAGATGTTGAGAGGATACAAGCGCATATGTGTGAATCCCGCCCTCGACATGTCGAACGATGCGGATGTGAAGGTGGGTAGGCACGAGTTTTTGATAAACCGACAGGATGGTGTGCAGAAGTATGAGATCACACCCGAGATGCAGGAGGGTTATCGCAGGTTGGAGGCCCACCAGTTTGAGGGCATCACCGACTTTGACCGCGAGAACTGCTATGGGCTCTTCGGCGACCACGACGAGGACTATGGGCATTGCAAACCCATCTTCGCGGAGCACTACAAGCACATCTACACCTTCCCTGGAGGGCACAGGATGGAGGATGAGGAGATTGAGGCGCACCTGATGCCGCTGATTAGGAAATTGATTGAAAATTGAGATGATGATAGAAGTGATAAAAAGCCCTCAGCCCGTTGTTGAGAAGAAACAATGGATGGTGTTTCTGGCTGGACCGATGAATGGCGCTCCCTCGTGGCAGGCGCAAGTTCCCAAGGTGGCAAAAAAGATTGGACTTGACAATGTCACGTTTCTGAATCCCAGAAAGACCGACCGCTTTGTAAGTCATTCTGCCCAGCTTAATTGGGAGACCTTCGGTCTTCGTATTGCCGACGTTATCCTTTTCTGGATACCCCCTCAGACTCGTGAGATGAAACCCCATCGTGTATATGCCATTACCACTCGAATGGAGTTTGCCGAGAATTGCGCCCGAGGCCATAAGATCATCTTCGGACTAGACCCTGAGGTGGAGGATTTGACGGGTATCAGCCATCTGAAACATCTTGCCAAGTATTATGGTATCAAGAAGGTGCACTCTACGCTTGAGGACTGTCTGAAGGAATTGAAACAATGGCTCGAGAGTAGGGAATATGAACCTAAGGAGCTTCATGTACCTGGTCCCGCTTTCGATGCGATGGATAGCTTGAAGCGTAGTTATCCCCTGAAGAACCGAAACCAAACCCTCATGGAACACTGGAACCAAACGGTAGGTCTTCATGACAAGGTGTATGTGGAGGGTGATTTCGGTGCAGAGGAGTGGAAAGACTATCTGAACGGGGAGATAATCCAGAAATAGGATTCCAACGGGTTAACTGACATGCCGCAAGAGTAACGTTGATTGGTTGCTCTTGCGGATTTTTTCGATTCCCCTTTCACGGATTTGGCGGACTCTTTCGCGGCTGAGTCCCAATTCGTTGCCAATCTCTTCGAGTCCACGCTCGGGGCATCCGATGCCGAAACTTTGGAGTACGACCGTGCGTTCGCGTTCGTTGAGCACAGAAGTCAACACCACTTTCAAGTCGCTGCACATGGACTCATAATCAACCTTGCGGTCGGCTGCATATTCTGCTGGCGAGGCAAGCGTTTCGGCGAATGTCGTGTCTTCGTCTTCGCTGATGGGGGCGTCGATGCTGGAGAAATGGGCATCGGCTCGCATGGCCATCTCAATCTTGCTGATCTCCATGGAGATGATTTCGCTTAGTTCTTCTACTGAAGGATAATGCTGATTTATCTGAAGGAACTCGTTGGTCGCATTCTTGATTTTGTTGCTGATGGCTATCTGGCTCTGAGGCCTACGCACCATTTTGCTATAGTCGGCTATGGCTTGAAGAATGCTTTGGCGAATCCACCAAATGGCATAGGAGATGAACTTGAACCCACGAGTCTCGTCAAACTTGTCGGCCGCCGTAATGAGCCCTATGTTGCCCTCGTTGATTAGGTCGATGAGAGGTACACCGTGGTTCTGGTATTGTTTGGCTACAGACACGACGAATCGCAAATTGGCTGACACCAACTTGTTTTTGGATTCTTCGCCCTTCCTGCCTCCCGAATGGATGTCTTGGGCAAGGGCGACTTCCTCTTCCAACGTCACCATAGGGATGCGGTTGATCTCTGTAAGGTATTTCTTGAGTGATCCCTCTGAACGATTCGTGATGCTTTGAATGATTTTAAGTTGTTTCATATTGTGTGTGTTTCTAATTATATGTACTTTGATGGTTTGAAAAATAATACCCCCCATATATATAGGAAAAAAATCGCGAAAATTTAAGGATGGTTGAAAAAATCAACTTGCAAGCTTCTTTCGCAGGTCTCTGATTCTCGATTCAAACCCCTTGCAATGGACGGTGTGGATTTTCAAATAACAACAATCGTAATGATGCATGAACTCATGGAGGAGGGTGTTTATAAAGGTCTTTATCTCGCAGGGGATTCTGTAATGCTTGTTGTTCCAAAGGGTGATATCCTTGCTCTTGCCTTCATAAAGCCCCATTTTCGTAAACCCGAATATGGGATCGTACGTCATGTCGTACACCCAAATCTTACAATGTGGTATTTCGTATTTGTCGCAAAGATAGTCAATCAGTCGTTGCGAGGCTTCTCTTCTTGCTTCCACTTTGCTTCCGCAATGGAGCAAGGCCTGGTATTCTTCGTGTGAGAATTCGGTGTGATCCACGGTTGGGAATTTGTTGCTTTTCTTGATGTTTCTGATACTTGCCATAATAATAATTGTTTGTTTAGTGCAAAGATTGTTTTTATTATCGTAAAAAATCTTCTTTTTATACCTATAATTAATCGGCATTCTCAAAAACAGGACACATATATTTGCACATGGGAATCCGAGGATACACCGAGGATAGTAAAACAAAAAAGAGTGTTAGTATGATTAGAGGAAAGAAAATGTCAAAACCACTACGTAGACTGAAAATTCAGGAACAGGCTGGGAATGAAGAGTTGACACCAGACTTCATTGATGAAATTGAGGAACTGACGTTGCTGTCGGCAATCAATTGTATTGTGACTCTTGCAGAGGACTCTGAGCTAAAAGAGTCGTTTCTGAAGAAAGCTGACCGTTTCATCACTTATTTGTCGGAACGGCAAGGTATCTCGAAAATGCAAGCAGTGCTATTGGCGCTCTTTATTGAGTCGAGTGCTGCTGGCAACAAAGCAGACTTTTCAGACATTGCCCGCTATCTCAATTGTAACAACGTACAGGTGTTGCAATATAAGTGTGAGGTGGATGAACTTGTGAAGAAAGGCCTGCTGCGTATGATTAAGAACAACATGACTGGCAATTTTGATTATGCTGTTTCTCAAGCGTTTCTTGACAACCTTGCGAAAAACGAGCCATTCCAACGCAAATCATACAAGAACGCTTCGGGCATAGAGTTCTTTCAGCATTTTTACGACATCACCCATCAGCGCTACGAAGAAGAGCTTTCAACTGAGCTGATGTTTGAAGAGATTGAACGACTGATGGACGACAACCCCAAGTTGACGTATGTGAAAGCGCTGCGCAAAACTCGTATGTCGATTGAAAACAAAGCGATAATCACTCAAATGTGTCGTCATTTGGTGTTGTCGGGAACGGAAAGTATTTCCATGAACCATGTCGTGTTCTTGTTTGATTCACAACATCAAAGATATGATCTTGATCGTGCGATGTCTGAAGGCAACCACTATTTGATCAAGAATGGATGGGTGGAGAATGCTTTTTCGGATGGTTTCAAGGATAAGGAGGAATATCAGATGACAACTAAAGCACGGGAAACTCTCTTGCAAGGCTTCAACATCAAGCAGAGCGAGAACAAGGGATGTGACGTGCTACAGAGTGACAGCATAGTCAAGAAGGAATTGTTTTTCGATAATCAAGTAAAGAGACAGTTGGATGGGCTCGCAGAGTTGTTGGACGAAAAGAACTACCAAAGTATCTGTAACCGGTTGAAAGATAAAGGATTGCGTCAGGGGTTTGCTTGCTTGTTCTATGGTGCTCCTGGTACAGGTAAGACGGAAAGTGTGCTTCAATTGGCGCAGAAGACTGGGCGTGATATCATGCAGGTGAACATCTCGGAAGTGAAAAGCATGTGGGTGGGTGAGAGTGAGAAGAACATCAAAGCCATATTCGACCGCTATCGCGCTGTGGCAAAACATTCGAAACATACTCCCATATTGCTCTTCAATGAAGCTGACGCCGTCATCGGAAAACGCAAGGAGGGTGCTGAACGCTCAATCGACAAAATGGAGAACTCCATTCAGAACATTATACTGCAGGAAATGGAGTCTCTTGAAGGCATCATGATTGCTACGACGAATCTAGAGCAAAACATGGATGCAGCCTTTGAACGTCGTTTCCTTTACAAAGTGAAATTTGAGAAACCGGAACTGGTTCAAAGAACGAAAATCTGGCAGTCTATGATGCCTGAACTCTCCGAAGAAACAGCAGGCCGCCTAGCCTCTGCTTATGATTTCAGCGGTGGACAGATTGAGAACATAACCCGCAAATGTGGCATTGAGAGCATCCTCTATGGTGATGAATATGTAACGGAAGAGAAAATCAACCAATACTGCAAAGAGGAAACCCTCGTTAAGAGAAACGGTACAAAAATAGGGTTTACTTAAAAATAGTACTTGTTTGTCTGCATAAGCTTGTTCGGGTGCATCACACTCGGCAAACCATGAGGTATTCGGAATCGTGGTCGAGGATGGTGGTGAAGTCGACTCGTTGGTAGAGCTGGACGGCGCGGTTGTCTTTCTGGACGGAGAGCGAGACTTGCTGGTAGCCGCATTGGCGCAGACACTCGAGCATGCGGGTCATGAGGGCGGTGCCAATTCCTCTGCCGCGATAGTCGGGGTGGAGGGCGATGGCCAGCGAGGGGGTGTGGTCGTCCACATGTCCGTAGTCGTGCATGATGCGCGTCCACACTGCCCCCACAACGGTTCCGTCGGCCTCGGCTACAAGGCATTTGTCG
>JAFYJN010000078.1 GCA_017538105.1 Prevotella sp.
AATCGAGGTTCTCAATGCAATGCACCATGTTGAGCTCCTTGTGGAAATTGCCGTCCTTGTACCAGAAATGCCACACGCCAAAGCCGATGCCAGCCAACAACACCACTTGCGCCAGCAGCCAGAGGAAGGGCTTTTTCACTCCTTGTTCGCGCTTCTTCTTGTAGAAGGCGGCCATCAGAGCGAACACGATGACCAATAAAACGAACGGGATGTAGTATTGGTAATGATGCTCATCGATGCGATAGAGCGGGATGGCTGTTCGGTAGATGTTGACAATGTTGGTTTGATAGTACACAAACCGATAGTAGAACAGGGGTATGGCGAGGATGGCCAACGCGGCAACCACGCTTTCGAGGAGGCATCGGGAGACTTTATAATCCTCCAATCGCCATGCCATGATGCCCATGAGCAGGGCTGCCATGAGGGCGTAGAATCCTATGAGCGGATAGAAAACGGCTGTGGAAAGGATGATGAACGCCAAGCGGAATCGTTTGGGTAGCGAACGATAGAGCCACACCAATGCGATGGCGATGGTGCTTCCGATGGTGGCAACAAAGAAATGGCCGCGCAGCTTCAGGTAGAAAATCCAATAGCCGAGGTCGATGTTGGTCAACAGCAACAAGGCCACGGGTATGAGCACCACCACTATCCAACGGGCGGGGATGTTGAACGCCTTCTTCGTGAGCCACATGAGCAACGCCCACCATGCGCAGAGCAAGGTCACACCCAGCCAAGGGTGGTAGAAGAACTGCGTGAAATAGGTGCCTATCCACGTGAGGAATCCTCCCGAGACAACCATCTGTTGTTTGAAGAACAGGGGTGTGTAAAGGAATAGGTTGAGCTCCTGAACGCGGAAGAGGAACATCGACTCGTACGCCAACAGGCAGATGGCGATGGTCAGTAGTGCCAGGAGTGGTAGGACGAACGACCAAACGGAGAGCGTGCGCGAACCTATGGTCCATGTTTTCCGCGTGGCTTTCTTGGTTTCCTTGTTATTGGTTTTCTTCTTGTTTTTTTTGCTCATGGGTATTATCTTAATATCTCTTATCTAATATCTCTTATCTTTTATCTAATATCTTATATCTCTATATCTTGAACGTCCCATTCGTAAGTATCATAGCAGACGGCTCGACCACCATATCCTTCCTTGTGATTAATCAATCCCTCATTTAAAAACTCTCCACCATTTTCATTTGATGTGCCAAAATCAAGATATCGGATATCTGGGAAATCATGATACATCACTTGGTTATAGATGGCTTCCATGGCGCCAGTCTGCTTTCCTATGTCGTTAGTTCCACTGTATTGTCCATGAAGAACATGTCCCATCACGTAGAAGGTTAATCCTCCAACGATTTGGTTATCCTTATATGCATTATATTGAACAATTTCTTTTGGGAAACGGGATTTAAGCAACTCAATCTCTTGTAATGTATGTACTGGATGAGCATTGAATTTATGTTGTAAATTATCGCATAGAATAGGCCAAAATTCTGATAGACTGCCATCGCGAACTACACGTATACCTGATTGTTGGGATAATCGCAAGCGACGGCGATGGTCTTTTCTCCACCGCAGATGCTCATCCATAAAAATCACTGTTCCAGCCATACGTGTCTTCAACTTTGCCTGACATTTCCAATATATGGAATAAAGATCTTCTTCTGATGGTAAACGATGAAAAACCCATGGAATTGCCCGATAAATGACCTTTTTGAATCCTTCTTTCCTGAGAAAGGCATTCAAATCTTCAAACAGGCACATGACATCAGAGGTCGTAACATTTACATCCATCAATAGACCTCCATATGTCAACCCCATGTGAGTATAAAACACATCGCCATCTCTATGGGCAGGCATCACAGAATGCAAGTGCCCTTTTTTGTAGAACATCAAGGAATAGTCAGTAAACCGTTCCTTGTGATAATCCATGTAATCACGGTAAAACAAGAAAGTGGCATTTCTTGCCTTTGAGACATATCTGTCCCACAACTTCTTATTTTCTGCCTTATAGCGCTGTATTTCAAACATCAACATGTCATTCAATTTCTTTTCGTTACAATTCTGCTTATCAACATTTTAAAATGATGATACCAAGGCAACAACTCCTCACTGACAGACTCCAAATGTTCTGAATCGGAAAGATGATCTTGTATTGCTATGAATTCCGTACGCTGAATCAAATGGATTGGTAATGTTATCAAATAATTCATCCGTTCATCCACTATTTGTTTAGCCTTTACGATATCACCTTTAATCAAGTAGTAAATAGACATGACACATGAAAGCCTTATTCCATCGTATTTGCTGGAAAGACTTTTCTGAGATTCTTCAACTAACTCTGGAAAACCATCTAGCTCACCTATCTTCAGCTTAAAAAACATTTTACTGATTAAGTGATTAATATAATATCTGTCACGCTTGGAAGGAACAGCGTAAGTGTCATCTGCCCATCTGAGGGATTCATGACACACATTTTCATCCGTAGATAGTGAAAAACACTCTGTTTCCAGGGCAACATATCGGACACCACGTTCCAATTGCTGAGCGGAGAATTCAAAGTCTGTGCCCTGAATACTGTGATGCCATGTCCCACTCTCAAAAAGTTCTATCGCCTCGTGGAGTAACTGCCGCGCTTCCGTCTCCTTGCGCTGCATCATCAGAATTCGTGAAAGATTAAGCATGGAGTAAATCGTTTCATCTTGTGTTCCACCAAATTCTCTAAATCCATGCAATGCTTTTCTATAATAGTATGCAGAACGCTCCAATTGACCAAACTTTCGATATGTCTGCCCTAACTCATTCATAAGCATCGCCTCTATGGCATGATCTTCATATGGCTCCTCAAACATACTGACATGAGCATCTATCTCATGAAGAAATTCGTTGATATAAAAATAGCGGATGGCAAATAGCCTATGCTGGTCATCCATACCAGATGCCATTTTTATCTTATAGCCCAACTGAGCAAGACTTTTGTATCGTCCAGTATTGAACAAATCGATATTAAAAAAGTCCAAAACCTTAAAGAAAGTGTCATCAAAGAACAACCGCTCTTTTAAGTCTGACGAGCACAGGGCAATTTCACTAATCATCAGCGAAAGGACCGAGTTAACTCCTAATACTTGCTGACGTCGCTTCCAGAAATCAATATCCGTATAAAGCGACAAGAACAAATCCTTTTTGTCATACTCAATTATATAATGCGGCAAATATCTATAGAAATGGATGGTCATGGTATTATCTATCTGAGGTTGATCTTCTTCCATAATCTCAAATCCCCAGTTCACCATTTCTTCAAGTCCGTCTGTTTTAAACACAGAAAACCTTTTGTTATTTTTGTTGTCAAGAAACCAATCGGAAAGCGATTTGTGGAATGGACACAAACAATCTGCTTCTTCTTTTAACAGTGGCCCAAAGCATTTCAACAAACTATTGAAAACAGAATATCTCTTACACCAATCGTTCGTTTTGTGAAGTCGGTCATAGATAGTCTTTGTTTCCAATGGTTCGTAAGATGTAAGCAGAAGATTCAATAAGGGTAAAGCATGTTCTTCAAAATCAAATTTATTGTTTTTGAAATATCGATTCATGTAGTCATTATAATAGCTGTTAATACCCTTAGGTAAGCACCCTACTGCGAAATTTGGATTATCCTTTATACTATTACACAATAATTGAGCATATAAGAAATTGTTTCCGCTCTCAGAAGAAACTATATCAGCAATAGGCTCATCGTCGCCAATCATATGCTTCACATAACTGCGAATATCCGACGAACTATGTTGTATAGATGTGTTATCGTCTAAATTAATAACAGTTGAGCAGTCTTCTAGATAGGTGGTGACGCTTGGGTCATTTCTACTGGTTATAATGATTTTTAACCACTTAGGAAACTGATTGACATAATAGGAGAGCATCTCTGCCAATTCATTACGCCCGTCACGACTAGATTCGTCCAATGCATCAATCAATATGACTAATTGGTCACCATCATATTGAATCTGGTGTAGTTTGTCAAGAATCAATTCCTTGAATAATGTGCCTGCATCCAGATTTGATTCATTAAGGAGTCTATCCACGCTAGCTATATCTAGTGAGTTATAGTAGCTGGGTATTCGAACTGCCAAATAGTAAGCAATAGATTTTACAGCATTGGCCAACAAGCATGTTCGCATATTATTGAATTGACACAAATGCCAGGCTGCTATATATTGAGATAGTTTACTATATCCCATCCATATGGAAAAGGCTGTCTTACCAGTTCCTGGTCCTCCAAGCAGCAACAAGATATGGTCAGTAGATTGTGTTATCCATTGATTGACATCTTTGAGTAACCATGGACGCTCTTGATAATTTGCTAGATGTTTTTCTAAGTCTAATGTAAAATCACATGGTTCCAAACGACTCTTTAGTACTTCCTGTTTACCATCATATGGCAAATCGCGGCATTCTTTGATGATGGTGCGCAATTCTTTAATCCTATGTATAAACTCTGGGTTTTCAGGATCTATCTTTATGTTAGTAAGATCCAACCATTGAATGTTACTTAATAATAATGGCATGGGAGCTTCTACTATTTTTACAGGAATCACTCTCACACGACCACCTAAAGCCTTGGCAATCTCTTTAATACAAAAGTTGTCGCGGTCTGTATTCGATGAATAAGGCGTTACTACATAGATAAAACATGATTCAGGACGATTGTTAATCAAATCATTTAAACGATTCTCAATTTCTACAACCCAATCATCCGAAGCCTTAAGTTTCTTATCCCACCATATAACCAGATCATCTTCGCACTTTCCCAACTGTTCATACAAAATTTGAGTGCGTTCAGCATAATGGTCATGCCCGTAAGAAATAAAAACATATACTTGCATATTCCCTCCCATTAATTATTCATTCGTCCAATTTATTAGCAAAAGCTATGAACTCTTCGTAGTCATAAATGTACTCGTCCTCATTGAACAGCTCGGAGGCGAGCACCAAGCAGACGGCGCCGCTAGAGAAGTCCTCCAAAGTGCGCCATATACCTGTGCCGATATACAAACCCTGATAGGGATGGTTCAGGTGATGCACTTCCTTGCCTCCGTGTCCGTCGTCGACCGTTACATCGAACGAGCCACTCACAGCAATGACAATCTCTTCGCACGTGCGATGGGCATGGCCACCGCGCCGCTCTCCACCTGGTACATCGTACGTCCAATAGACGCGCGCGATGTTGAACGGAACATTCTTCAACTCCTCGGCAACGGTGAGATTGCCGCGTGGGTCGTGGATGCGTGGGAGGTCTATGATTTTTCCTATCATTTCTTCATGTAGGGGTTGGTTCCTAATACGGTGGCGGCGAGCCGCTTTGCTTTGTCGCGCAAGGTGTTCACATCGGTTCCGAGCTCATTGTAGCACAAGACAACGCCCATGCGGCGGCCTTTGTGAGCCTCTGGTTTGCCGAAGATGCGGATGCGAGTGCGGTCTTCCTTCAGGGCTTCCTCCAAGTTGTAGGGCAACAGGGAACGGTCAACAGGCGAGGATACTTCCACAGGAGAGAGGATGACCGCCGATGCTCCAGCGTGCTCGAGGTGGATGGCAGGGATGGGCAATCCCATCACAGCGCGGAAATGCAACTCGAACTCCGAGAGGTTGGTGGTATGGCCAAGGGTCACCATTCCCGTGTCGTGCGGACGAGGTGAGAGCTCCGAGAAGATGACTTCGCCTTGTTTGGTCAGGAAGAACTCAACACCCCAGATGCCGGCTCCTGTCAAAGCCTTCGTTACTTGGTCGGCCATGTTTTGCGCCTGCTTCAATGCCTCGTCGCTAATCTGATAGGGTTGCCACGACTCGCGATAATCTCCACCTTTCTGGACATGTCCGATGGGTGGGCAGAAGAGGGTAGGCCAACCATTCTTCTGGGTCACAGTGAGCAGCGTGAATTCCGATTCGAAGTCGATGAACTCTTCGATGATGACTTCCTTCACATCGCCACGGCTGCCTTCCATGGCATCGCGGAAAGCCTGTTCCAATTCATCGTCATTATGAACATAGCTCTGTCCGTGTCCGCTAGACGACATCAACGGCTTCACCACACATGGGAAACCAATCTCGTCGGCTGCCTTCTTGAACTCCTCGAACGTCTTGGCATAGAAATATTTCGCCGTGCGCAAACCTAACTCTTTTGCAGCCAAATCGCGGATAGCGCGGCGGTTCATGGTATAGTTCACGGCACGAGCCGATGGAACGACTTGAATACCTTGCTCCTCGAACTTGAAGAGGCGCTCTGTGCGGATGGCCTCAATCTCGGGCACAATGATGTCGGGTTTGTGTTTGTTCACCACAGCCTCCAATGCATCACCATCGAGCATTGAGAATACCTCACGCTCATCAGCCACCTGCATGGCTGGAGCATTGTCGTAGCGGTCGCAGGCTATCACATACTGACCGGCACGCATGGCGGCGATTACAAACTCCTTGCCCAGTTCGCCGCTTCCTAATAAAAGAATCTTTTTCATTTTTAGCCTCCCCAAGCTTTATCTGTTCTTGTACATATTTTCGTAATATTTCTGGTAATCTCCTGATGTGACATTGTCCAGCCACTCCTGATTGTCCAAATACCAGCGGACAGTCTTCTCGATGCCTTCCTCGAATTGCAGACTTGGCTCCCAACCGAGTTCGCGTTGCAACTTAGTGGAGTCAATCGCATAGCGCAGATCATGTCCGGCACGGTCGGTTACAAAGGTTATGAGGTTCATGTCCTCACCCTCCTGACGTCCCAACAGGCGGTCGACGGTGTTAATCAATACCTTGATGATATCGATGTTCTTCCACTCGTTGAAGCCACCGATGTTGTAGGTCTCGGCAATCTTCCCCTCGTGGAAAATGAGGTCGATGGCACGAGCATGATCCTCCACAAACAACCAGTCGCGCACGTTCTCGCCCTTTCCATACACAGGGAGCGGTTTGCGATGGCGGATGTTGTTGATGAAGAGTGGAATGAGCTTCTCAGGGAACTGATAGGGTCCGTAGTTGTTCGAGCAGTTGGTCACCACCACAGGCATTCCATATGTATCGTGGTAGGCGCGCACAAAGTGGTCGCTCGATGCCTTGGCAGCACTATAGGGCGAATGAGGATTGTACTTCGTCGTCTCCACGAAGAATTTGTCTCCGTAAGCCAAATGATGCTCAGCACTCGAGGCGGTGGTTGTGAATGGCGGCTCTATACCTTCAGGATGCGACAATTCCAGCGCACCATACACCTCATCGGTGGAGATGTGGTAGAAGCGTTTGCCTTCATATTTCTCGGGCAACGACTCCCAATAGAGCTTGGCAGCCTGCAAGAGCGACAAGGTGCCCATCACGTTGGTCTTGGCAAAGGTAAACGGGTCTTTGATGGAGCGGTCCACATGACTTTCGGCAGCCAGATGAATGATGCCATCCACCTTCTTGTCCTGCATGAGTTGGTAGAAAGCCTCGAAGTCGCAGATGTCCATCTTCACGAACTCGTAGTTGGGTTTGTCCTCGATGTCCTTCAGGTTGGCCAAATTGCCCGCATACGTCAGTTTGTCGAGGTTGATGATGTGGTATTCGGGGTATTTGTTCACGAACAGGCGCACCACGTGGCTTCCAATGAAGCCTGCACCACCAGTAATCACAATCGTCTTCATATCGTATTATTTTTTCTTGTTTTTCTTATTGAAATACTCGGAAATCGGAATATAGATCGCAGAGAAGAAAAGGCCTTGCAGAGGCACGATGAACCAATCGGTTCGTCTTCCGAAAATCAGATTCAGCAATGCATAGATGAGGCTGAAAATGATGGTGAGCGTCAGGACCTTCAAGAGGTATCTCAGAATCTTGTTTTCCATATATGTTTATCTTCCTAATGTAATAACTTCGCAATCGGTGAATTTATTGCCTTCGATGGTCAATCTTATGAGTGTCCGCTCCTTGTGCCATCCTTG
>JAFYJN010000079.1 GCA_017538105.1 Prevotella sp.
CGCCGCCTCCTCGGCGGCCTTTTTCCTGGCAGCCTCATCGGCCCTGGCAGCGGCGATGCGTCGCTCCGCCTCACGGGCGGCAGCCTCGGCCTCGGCCTTCTTACGTGCCTCTTCGGCTTTCTTGCGGGCAGCCTCAGCAGCGGCCTTCTTACGTGCCTCCTCGGCGGCCTTGCGCTCCGCCTCAGCTCGCTTGCGGGCCTTCTCCACCTCGATGGCCACGAGGCGGTCGATTTCCGCATTCAGTTGGGCATCTTTCTTCTGTTGCTCGGCAATCAGGCCCTGTATCGTTTTCTGTTCACGCTGAAGTCCATCCACAGCCTTTTGTTGTTCACCCTGTTTGGTCTGCAATGCGCGCTGTGCCTCCTTTCCTTTGTTGAGCAACTGGTTCTTGGTGCCTTTGGCCTGCTGCAGCTGGTGGTTTTTCTGGTTCAGTTCTTCCTGCTTCTGTTTGATCTGTTCACCCTGCGCCCGTTGGTATGCGGCATATTCACGCACGAAACGCAACCGTCGGTAAGCCTGCGTGAGACTCTTGGCACTGAAAATGAACATCAGCTTGTCTTGAATGGTGCGGTATTTGCCCATGTATCGCATGGACTTGACATATTTCTCCTTTCGCTCATCGAGTTGTCGCTGCAGCGTGCTCACCTGGGAGCGAAGGATATCGATATTGTTGTCGATACCTTTTATTTCCGTTTCATAACCCTCGATGGCCTTCTGCTTGTCGTCAATCTCGCTGTTGATGACCATCAGGTTCTGCAGGCGCTGAGCCACATCGGCCTGGTTGGCCTGCAGCTTGCCCTGTTGAGCCTTGATCTCCTGTTGTATCTTTGTGCGCTGGCTCTGCAGGCCCTTGATCTCATCGGTGGTGTATGTCTGCGTCTTGGAACCTTTCTTGCTACCTTTGCCGCGCTTGCCCCCCTTCTGTTGCTTGCCTTGTTGGGCAGCGGGTTGCTTGGTCTGTTGCTTGGTCTGTGTCTTGCCAGACTGCTTGGCCTGCGTCTTGCCTTGTTGGGCGGCAGACTGTTTGGTCTGTGTCTTGCTAGATTGCTTGCTTTGTTGCACGGTGGTTCGCGTTCCCCCTTTTTGGGTGGTACGTCGCTGTTGTGCGCCCACCGAAAGGCACACCAACATTGCCAGACCTATCATCAGTTTTCTCATCATCGCACTATTCTCCTCCAAATATTTTCCGGAGCACGCTCTCCGCGTCCATTCTCTTGTATTTCGACGACACCTTGGTGCGCGTCTCCCAATCACTGTCGTTCGACAGTTTGTCAAGTCGCAGGTCCATAACCGTCACCTTCACCCTGCCATCGGTCTGGGCACGCACCTCCACATGGTGTTTCGTGGGGAAGAACTTACTGCCCATGGCCTTGAAAGCGTCATAGTTCCATGAGAGTGTCGAAGCACCGTTGCGACTGTCGGTATAGGTGGCGCACGCCTGGGTGATGCGTCCGCGCGTAGCCTTTTCGGTGGAAGTGGTCCAATCGAACTTCATCTTGTCTCTCTGCAACGACACCTTGCCGCCATCCACCTCGAAGCGAGCCAGTTCCTCCTCGCCGATTTTTGTGACTCCCGGCAGGAACAGCTGATTCCAGAACAGTGCTTGCAAGGTATAGAAGTCTATGCCGTTTCGTTGTAGGAATGCCAGGTCGGAATAACTCCCTTGAATGTATTCCTTGTGTACCCTGTCCATGAAAAGCACCTGGTCCTGTGTGAACTCTATACGCGCCACCTCGAACAGGCCCAAGGGAGCCAGTTGTAGGCGTATGACATCGTTCTTTCGCATGTGCAGCTGTCCGTCGAGCGACACATCACGGTCGCTGGTCTTGACGGAAAATTTGATTTTCGCCACGATATCATTGCTGTAGACCGCGTTGTCGGCCACGCTGCGCATATAGTCGATGTTGCTCGTGCCGGCAGTGGAAACCGTCGGACTGGTCGGTGAGGTCGTGGTGGTCGTTGTCAGCGCTTTTTTCGAGCCACACGACGAGACCATGAGAGCCATCGCCAGGATGATGTATGGAAGGAAGGTTCTCTTCATGTTATTTCTTCTCAATATATTTTTTCTGTTTGAGTTTCTCTTCGAGCAAAGCCGTGCCGCCACCACGTTCCACCGCCCAGCGCCAGAACGCCACGGCCTGTTCCATGTCGCCTGTCATGGCATAGATATCGCCGGCATGTTCGAGGATGGTGCCATCGGGCGTGGTGTCGTTCTTCAGAGTCTGATCAATATATATCTTGGCCTCCTCATAACGACCTTGTTTGAAGAGTATCCACGCATAGGTGTCTAGGTAAGTGCCACTGTTGGGCTGTGCCTTGATGGTGCGGTAGCTCATCTGCTCAGCCTTGGCCAGGTTCTCTCCCCTGAGGCTGAGGTAATAGGCGTAATTGTTCAGACATCCAATGTTGTCGGGTTTCCAGTGCAGGCAACTGTCGTAGGCGGCGAAAGCCTCGCGGTCCATGCCTTTTTGGTGGTAGATGTCGCCCATGATGGCATAGAAGTCGCTCACGATGTCGACGTTGCTCTCCGAATTGATTTGGCTCACCCCTCGTCGGAACGCTTCGAGGGCCGCGTCGTTCTCATCTTTCTGGAAATGGGCGAGGCCGAGGAAATAGTAGAACGCCATCTCGTCGGGGTTGTATGCCAGCGCCGGCCGACAGAGGTCAATCACCTCGTCGTAGTTCTCATCGCCCCAAATCAGTTGGATGAGTTGCAGCCGCGCCGGGGCATTGTCGGGGGCGATGTCGAGCACGGTGTGTAGCGCCTCGTTGATGCTTTCCTTCGGCATGTGCTTCAGACTCATATACGCCACCCTCAGCTCCGCCATGTCGGCACTCGGCTGTTTACGCTGCAGTATCTCGTCGAAGAGACGGAGCACCAGTGTACTGTCGCCATCGGCCATCTCGTTGTCGTAGATGAACTGTCGCATCACCACCGTCTTGCTCTCCATCGGTGTCTTGTCGCTGAGCAATATCTGCCGGGTGAGCGCATCGGTTTGTCCCTGCATGTTCTCGCTGCGATAATAGTCGAGCAGCGCCATCTGCGCATTTACATTGTCGGGCTCTGTCTTCAGCACCGCGGTATATTCTTTTAATGCCTCTTTCTTCCTTTCGTTTTGCATCAGCCAATTACCCATCATCACACGGTAGTTCAGGTCGTTGGGATGGTGGGCCACCAGCTCTTTCAGCACATTCAACTCCTCCTCTTTCTTCCCTTGGAGCGAATAGGCCTGCATCTTGGCCAATGCCGTCTCTTCCGACACGCCGTCGATGAGTTCGACACGCTCGATGGTGGTAACCAGACTGGCGTAGTCTTTCTTGTACTGATACAGTTGTCCGAGCACGCCGAGCACATCGGTGCGCCGACGGTTGTTGGCGGCCAGACGTTCATAGGTCTCGATGCCTTTCTCCAGGTTCTGCGCCTTGAGATAGGCCTGTCCGAGCCGTTCCAGATAGGTGTTGTTGTCAGGTTCCAGACGTGCCGCCACCTCCATGGCCTCAATCATCCTGTTGTCGTCATCCATTTCGGCATAATAGGAGGAGAGCGCAAAATACACCTCCGCCGTAGGTTTCAGTTCCAGACAGTGGCGGAAGAGCTGGAAAGCCTCGGCATACTCGCCGGCCACCTGTTGCTTGACCGCCTCGGCAAAGAAATAGGCGTATCTCCTGTCCAACAGCGACGATGACGGAGTCGACGGCACACCCACCGTCGACGTCTCCTGTGCCTGTCCCATCGTTGGAACAAGCAAAGAGAGCAACAGTCCTGCCAATGTGGAGAGAAGGAATTTCATCTATTTTACGCCAGTATGTCCATAGCCTCCCTCACCACGCTCCGTCTCATCAAGCGATGTCACCAAATTGAACTTCGCCTGTTCGTGACGCGCCACCACCATCTGGGCGATGCGTTCGCCGTCGCGTATCACGAAGTCGGTGTCGGAAAGATTCACCAACAACACCATCACCTCGCCACGGTAGTCGGAGTCAACGGTGCCGGGGGAGTTGAGCACCGTGATGCCATGTTTAAGCGCCAGACCGCTGCGCGGACGTATCTGCGCCTCATAGCCTTCAGGAAGTGCGATGTGCAGTCCTGTGGGCACCAAATGACGCTGCATGGGTTTCAAGACGACGTCGGCATCGATATTGGCCCTGAGGTCCATGCCAGCACTCTGTGGCGTGGCATAAGCCGGAAGAGGCTGATGCCCCTTGTTGATAATGTTGATTTCAACCATGATAGTCGTTGATTCTACAATTTTTCCGCAAAAATAGCGATTATTCTTCACATAGCTGTTATTTTGTGCTTCAAAAAGCGAGTTTTTAGTCAATTTTAGATTACTTTTGCGGAATAAAAGAAAAAGAACCCTGCTAAAAAACGACATCCATGGATTGGCATCGACTCATCTCCAACAAACGCCTGGGACAGGAGGAGCGTCATGTGAAACGTCATGACGACCGTTCGGAATTCAAACGCTACTACGATCGCCTGATTTTCTCCGCCCCTTTCCGGCGCATGCAAAACAAGACACAGGTGTTTCCCTTGCCAGGCAGCGTGTTTGTGCACAACCGCCTGACACACAGTCTGGAGGTGGCCAGTGTGGGCATGTCGTTGGGTAACGACGTCGCACGGGCACTGTGCAACAGTCATCCTGAACTACGCAACACGTTGTTTGAGGAGATTGGCACCATCGTGTCGGCAGCATGCCTCGCCCACGACATGGGCAACCCGCCATTCGGCCATTCGGGCGAGAAAGCCATCCAGACCTTTTTCAGTGAAGGCGAGGGCATGTCGTTGCGCCGACACACCAGCGCATCGTTCTGGAACGACGTCACCCATTTCGAGGGCAACGCCAACGCTTTCCGCCTGCTCACCCACCAATTCAAGGGTCGTCGGAGAGGTGGATTTGTGATGACCTATTCGATGCTGGCATCCATCGTGAAATATCCTTTCGCCTCGTCGCTGGCGGGCGACCATGGCAAATTCGGTTTCTTTTCCACCGAACAGGCGTATTACGAGCGCATCGCCGACGAGTTGGGCATCCTCCGTCTCAGCGCACAGGGCGAGCCATTGCGCTACGCCCGCCATCCGTTAGTTTACTTGGTCGAGGCCGCAGACGACATCTGCTATGAGATTATGGACATCGAGGATGCCCACAAACTGCGTCTGTTGTCCTTTGAGGAAACCTCCCGACTGTTGTTGGGATTTTTCAACGAAGATACGAAGGCAAATATCCTCCACCGCATCGAGGAAGAAGGGGTGACCGACGACAACGAGAAAGTGACTTACATGCGGTCGTGTGTCATCGGACTGTTGGAGCATGAATGTGCCGAGACATTCATTCGGCATGAGGCCGACATTCTCAACGGCACCTTCAGCGGCAGTCTCGTCAAACACACCAACGAACAAGTGCGGACAGCCTACGACATCTGTAAAAAGATTTCAAAACAAAAAATCTACAATAGCAAACCCGTTCTCGACGTGGAACTGTCGGGTTACAAAATCATGGAAACACTCATGAGCCACATGACGCGTGCCGTTGTCACGCCCGACAGGTTTTATTCACAACAGCTCATCGGTCGTGTGAGCAACCAGTACCATATCGACGCGCCCGACCTGGAGACACGCCTAATGGCCGTCATCGACTATATCAGCGGCATGACGGACATCTACGCCCTCGACGTATATCAAAAAATCATGGGTGTGGCACTACCGATAGTGTAATTATCTTAGGGAAATTATCGCTTCGTTTGGAAGTTAACGGGAAGTAAGCCGCTTCACTCCGGAAGTTAAAAAGACTATCGTCTGCCATCAAAGAGATACGTCAAGACACCCTATGACTCTTTAATTATTCTTACGCAATCATCCGTGACCAAAGAAGAATTATCCTTTATCTTACCAGGCAAGCCAGGTCCTTGCACTTCCTCACCTTTTAGTTCTCGCTCATATAAGCGATTATTGAGGTTGAGAAGAAATTGCAGGATATCAGTTTCGCGGCTCATGCCGTATGCTTCGCGGACAGCGTTGTCAAGTTGGGCCTGAACCTCTGATACAGGATTGTCTGAAGTATCATCCATTATGCGATATAACTGACGAAGCGTATAGTGATGTCTCTCCATCATCTCATTACGCTTGTCTCGCAGAGCTTTTGCCTGCTTTGCCACTTCCTCAATCTGCTTTATCGTAGGATTCTGAGGCCAAGGGAACGAATCGAAGACCGTATCTGAAGTATATCTCCAATCTCCCTTAAGAGTTGAACATCTGGCAACAAACCATTCCCAATGAATGGAGGATTGCAGAATACCAAATGAATAGTCATCATCAAGAGGAAATGCCTGTAAAGCAGCATTAGGGTGTATCTTACTACTGATAAATTCAAATATAGGACGCTTTGTTACGCACGAACAGACGATGTAGCGATCTATCGATTCAATAATATCCATCAGTTTATCACGACTCCTAAATAACTTAAACCATGTTTTGAAAGCGCTTTGATGGTCTTTCTTTTCCCGATAATCAGGCTTTATCTTCTTTGCTGCTTCATTTCGTTCTATCTCCTTGTCTGCCTTTTCCTTGAATAAGGGATATACATACTTGTGAATGTGTTCATAGAGATTTTTGTATGCAGCAACCTCAAAAACATCCTTGGCCTTGCGGAAATCTATGACATAGCGCTGAGGCTGAGACCGAAATTGGCCAAGCAATTCCTCACCAATCAAGTAGGGATGTATGACTTTCCTGTTCTTTTCATCTTTTTGATATTCCTTTGCCTGCTCTTTGGTCAAAAGAAAAAACTTATTGCCATGTGTCTGCCCTTGATAACAAGCTGTGGATTGACTATTGCATAATAGTCTTTTGGCTTTAGTAACATCAGACAGACTTAACGCAGAATTAATCTCATCTAATTCGTAGTTCTCAAAGGGAGAGTCTTTACTATCGCCTACTTGGAATGTCAAAGTCTTCTTTCGTTTCTCTTCTCCCTTTTTCCATGTCGCAATTGACACATAGACTGCAGCATCGCCTGACCACACTTCTGTTGAAACAGAATCGAGAATAGTTCCCCCATTCCCAACAATATAGTCAAGACCTCCCATACGAGAATAGTTCTGGCGAATGGTATTGGTACCAACAAGGCCAGCATACTGTCCTTCCTTCATCAATTCATGTGCCTTGCGGAACCAATAGACGCAGAAATCCGCACGACCAGGAACGTCTGGGAACTTCTGTCGTACACTGTCAACGTAAGCAGCTCCCAATTCCTCTATCATTTTATTCTTTGACTGATAGGGAGGGTTACCTATTACTACATCAAACTCTGGCCATTCATCAAATAGAGCGTCTTGACACAGAACGTTTTCGTCCATATTATCCAGAGGTAATGTACTGTCGAAATTAAAAGAGCTGCCATAATGTTGAGAAATCCGCTTCTGATAATTGGTCTCGCAAAGCTCTTTGGCAATCATCATAGTCATTTTAGCCAGTTCAACAGCCATTGGCTGAACATCTATCCCAAAGAACTGTTTGGTGTTGATGACTGATCCAAAAGGGAAAATCTTGCTATTAACACTCGGGAACTCAAAGAGTCGGTCAATAACCTGACATTCCAAATCTTTCATTTCTCGATAAGCAACAAACAAAAAGTTGCCACAGCCACATGCAGGGTCAAGTACACGATACTCACCCATCTGACGACGTACATCCTTCAGCTCATCTATGGTTTTTGCTTTGGCAATCTTTTCTTTCCAAGGGCGGATGATGGTAGGCGTAATAACACGCATCATGTCCTGTTCACTTGTAAAATGTGCTCCATACTTATGACGTTCATTTGAACGCATGGTACCTTCAAATAGAGCACCAAAAATGGAAGGGTTGATGTTTGTCCAATCTTTATCGGCAACCTCTTTAAGCACTTTCAGGCAATGCTCATCAAGATCAACAGGGTCAACATCATTGAAGAGACCGCCATTGAAGTAACGGATATCCTTGAACTTTCCACCTCTTGCAGGTCTCTCACTCGCCATCTGACGGAACAGATTACCTATCTCATCGTATGGGTTTGCCTTTCCTTCAATACAGTCTTGAATAATTTGAGTAAAGAATCCTTTTGGGAGCAACTCAATATCTTCTGAGAACAAAGCCAAAACACATTGTAAGATGAAGTGCTGTGTACGATTCACATCTTCATTCTTTTCAAAGGTAAGATATTGGTATAGTTCGCCTATTAAATTAGCGGCATCCTTTGAAACACTTTCCGTGTTGTTATTGAAGATTGGAGTATTTCCCTCCAAGAAACTCATGCAAGTGTATCTTTCTGGAAGTTCATCAATGGTCACTTCGTCAACCTTATTGAACTCATCATAGATGACAAAGCGCTCGAAATTACAGAGTATTACATATCGAGGTTTCCTGCAACCTGGCCCAATATCGATGGAAGGCTTGAGGTTGTCCCAATAATCACGAGCTTGTTTTAAATGAGATTCCAAGTCCTTGATTTCTTTCTTCTTCATTTCTATCAAGACCCCGTCTTTCCCTGGAGGACTCCAAAGACAATCAATATAATTGGTCGTATTAGTATCCGCAATTTTAATACGTGCTTCTAACTTGCCTTGTGCCTCATAGATTCCCTTTTGTCCATATGCTCGAAAAAGACGGTCACAAAACGTCTGCGCCTGCCCTCTTTCATCACCACTCAAATCATTTTTAACGAAAGAAACGAATTCGATGATTTCTTGTTTTCTCATCTTTAACTATTGTTTGTTATTCGAAATAAAAGTGATTTCGTATCCACTTACTATAAAAACTTCTATTTCTTCGGCAGTTTCGACGTTTCCTTTTGCATGTTTTTCTCGTCTTTTGCAACACGTCGTTCCACCTTCTTGATGTCTTCGGCCGGTGGCAGTTCTTCGGGTTTGATACCACGCTGACTCAACATACCACGGACGCTACGATTGTTTTGTATATGTTCTGCAGTTATACTGGTTTCACCATAGAGGTCTTTCTGCTCAACATTATAATTAGTCATCTCCGTAGCAAGATTCTTAGCTGCAATTGTCAATGTTGGAAGATAATCTGCCAAAGCACCACTCTTTATGCCAAGTCTGCGCTTCATTTGTTCTGTAGAAAGGCCTCCAAAAAGGGCATAATCTCCTTTAGAGCGGATACGACCAAACCCTCGGTCATCCACTCCGCGCTGATAGATATTACGGCTTAGCTGTTTTTCAGATGCACGCAAACGCTCACGGGTATTCAAACGAGCCATTTCGGTCAACCGCTCTTCTATAATTTCTGCTTTTCGGGTCTGAACGGCAAAATAACTTTGGGCAAAGGCTACCTCTTCTTTCTTAGGGTCAGCATTCTGAGCTATCAGGTAACAGGCGTATCGAGTAAGCATAAAATCCTGCACTTCACGCTGAGCACCCTTGGCCAATGCTATCATTTTCGTGACCTCACGAAAATGATCATCCACATTGACTCCCAATGTCTTACACGATTCTATGGCACGGCCAACAGCAACGACGAAATTTTCCCAACGGGCATAGCCTAACACTTGTTGCAGTTCACGGGCATACCATACCTCAATGGTCTTTTCTTCGTCATCTTTGATATTCTTTGTAATCAAGTCAAAAGCTGTTTTATACTGCTGTATCTTCTGAATATCCATAATAAACTAAATTATCTGGTTAACATTTGATGTGGTACAAAGATACAAATAAATAATGAAAAAGCGTGCAAATCTGGAATAAAAACAATTAAGTTGATAAAAGAAAGCCAGTTGACAAGAACTAATTCAACAAAAAAGTCTGAACAGATTGAATAAGGTTCCTGTTCAGACAAATCTGTAAAAATATTTCACAATATAATTATTTCTCCGGATAAATCAGTTTGTTAGCACCCGAGGTGAGGCGAAGGGCTTCGGGATGTTGGGAGATGAAGGTGTCGATATGGCGGACACGTTTCTTCTCCAGAATCTCGTCAACGGCAATCAGGATACCCGTCTCCTCCACGTCGCCAAAGCCATCGTTAATGGCCGTGCCAAACATCTTCATGGTGGGACTCAATCCCATGTACGCATTGACAAGAGGCGGGATGTTATAGCCCAATTTACGTATCTCACGATTGAGAATCAGGTAATCTTCCTTGAACGACGACCCATTGAACAGTGCCTCCAACTCCGCGGGGTCTGCCTCTATCTTAAGCGGGTTCATCGGGATGATGAGGTGGTCCTTGTCATCAAAATGTTTCTTTAGGAAGAAAAGAATCATGTCGCGCCCCTTGCGCACGTAAGATGGATACATGGTCATCTTGCCGAAGAAATACTTCACTTCAGGCATGATGACGGTCAGCGCGCCCAGTCCGTCCCACAGGTTGTCAAGGGCGAAGAGACTCTTCGCGCCCATCTTCGAACTTTGGTAAGGCAACGTGACATAAGAACGGGCCAACTCAATGGTACAGGGCAAGTATTCCTTGATGAATTTCTCGGAGAAATGGAACATATGACCGGTGGCCAAAATGGGCTGTCCATTCTCGTCGAAGTCCACCTCTGTACCCAATTTGTAACGGTAACCGCCAATAATCTCCTCAGCCTCCGGGTTCCAAACGATGAGTTGCTTGTAGCAGTTGTCCATGAGGTCGAACTCATCGAGGTCAAGTTCCTTGCCCGTCCCCCCACCAGCGGCACGGAACGCCTCCTCGCGTTGACGCCCTATCTCGCGCAACACGTTGGGAGCGTTGTGTATATCGACAATGTATATCTCGTTATGACTCTTGTTGGTCATACGGAGCTGTCTGTCGGGAGTGAGTTCGCTTTTCAGCAAGTCTTTGCTCACAGGAGGGATGATAGGTTGCAGCATGATAAGAGTGACTAATCGTTACTATTGAGTTGATAGACTTTGTCTTCTACGTATTCCGCCCATTGGACCGGCGTTTTCGACTTATCGAAGGTTTGCCATGGGATGGGTTTGCCAATGGTGACCGTGAATTCCTTGTGCACATTCTTGTACATCTCGTCGACAAGGAACAGCATGGCCACATTGAACTTGATACCCAGTTTCTTGGACCAGTTGGCCAGGCGATAGAACTTGTTAGAGTTCTGCCCACTGAAATGGATGGGCACCACATCGCGGTGAGTCTGCACGCTCTTGGTGATGAACGTCTTCGTCCAAGGTAGGTCGTGTATCTTACCATTGATCTTTCGCGAGCACAACCCTGCGGGGAACATAAGCATGTGGAGATCGCTCTTGAAACCCGCCTCCACCATGGCTGGGAACTGTCGACTCTGACTGCCCGTCTTGTTGATGGGTATACACAACGGAGCCAACCCCGGCAGATTCATCAACAGGTCGTTCACCAGATAACGGAACTGTCCGTCGCAATGCCGCCCGATGATGGCACCCAACGCCACGCCGTCGGCTCCGCCAAGGGGATGGTTGCTCACATACGTATACAGTTTGCCATCGTCAACGGGAGGCAGATTCTCACGCCCCTTAACATGCAGCGTCATGTCGAGATAGCGCACACATTCCTCCAACCAGTCGACGCCCACTTTGTCGCGACTTTCCCACAAGTAGGCATTCACCTCGTCTTGGTGAACGATGTGCTTCAGCCAACGACGAACAAAACCAGGAACATATTTGGCTTTGGCACCCATTTTCCCGTTGAGTATCTCGTCGATGTCAATGGTTTTTTCCGTTATTTCATTCATGGCTCAAATATTCTGCAAAAATACGTCATCTTTTTCAAATAGTGGCATTTTTGTGAAAAAAAGTGATTTTTTTCTTTCTTTTTGTTCTATATGTGAAGTTCTCCCGCAAACTTCTGCAATATCCCATCTGTGTTTGTCCGCATCACCTATCCAATCCATGTCCAAAAAACGATGCCGATGGCATCCGTCAAAGCTTCGCCAAAACGGGAAATTCAGTTAAAAAATGCTAAACCCAAAAATATTTGGAAAAAAGTGGGGGATTGTGGGGAATTATGGGGAAAAATATGTACCTTTGTAACCCAAATCTTTATCTAAGGTGTAACAATGAGGTTCATAGGCAACATAGAAGCGAAGGTCGACGCGAAAGGCCGCGTGTTTCTGCCCGCCGTATTCCGCAAGGAGCTGGCGGGAGAGGGCACGGCAACACTCATGTTGCGCAAAGACCTCTTCCAGGACTGTCTGGTGCTCTATCCCGAGAGTATCTGGAATGAGCAGACTGATGCCCTGCGCTCGCGCCTGAACCGCTGGGTGAAGGAAGAACAGCAGTTCTTCCGCGAATATGTGTCAGCGGTGGTGCGCGTTCCTCTGGACAGCAACGGCCGTCTGCTCATCCCCAAGCGGTTCCTTTCCATGGCCGGCATCGACCAGAGCGTGCGCTTCATCGGCATGGACGACTGCATCGAGATATGGAGTGAGGAAAACACAGAGCAGCCCTTCGTTGAACCCGAAGAACTGGCAGCGCAACTGAGCCGACTCATGAGCGGCAACCCGCAGAACCCCTCCGCATAACATCCTCAAAAACAGATGGTGAACACCATTGAGACATATCATGTACCGGTGCTCCTGAAGGAGAGCGTCGACGGCTTGGATATTCAAGCCGACGGAACGTATGTGGACGTTACCTTCGGCGGTGGCGGACACAGCCGCGAAATACTCGGGAGGTTGGGTGAGAAAGGCCATCTCTACAGCTTCGACCAAGATGCCGACTCAGAAGCGAACATCGGCGAAACGTTTAGAGACGACCCACGCTTCACGTTCGTGAGGAGCAATTTTCGCTATCTGGCCAATTGGATGCGCTACTACGGTGTGGAACAGTTGGACGGTGTGCTGGCAGACCTGGGCGTGTCGAGCCATCATCTCGACGACGAACAGCGCGGTTTCTCTTTCCGCTTCGACGCGCCGCTTGACATGCGGATGAACAAGCGGGCTGGCATGACAGCCGCCGACATCGTCAATAACTACGACGAGGAGCAGTTGTCCACCCTCTTCCACCTATATGGCGACATGAGGAACGCCCGCCGTGTGGCGAAAGCCATCGTCAAGGCACGTGACGCATCGCCTATTCTCACCACGACGCAGTTCATTGAGAGTATCGACGGTGAGATTGGTCGTGAACGTGAGAAGAAAGAGTTGGCGAAAGTCTTTCAGGCCTTGCGCATCGAGGTGAACCAGGAGATGGAAGCGCTGCGTGAGATGCTGACAGCCGCCATTCGACTGTTGCGGCCAGGAGGCAGGCTCTCCGTCATCACCTACCATAGCGTGGAAGACCGTATCGTGAAGAACATGCTTCGCGCCGGCAACCTCGAGGGCAAGATGGAACAGGACTTCTTCGGACGGGTGACATCGCCCATGGTGCCTCTCTCCAACAAAGTCATCGTTCCGGACGAGGAAGAACAGGAAAACAACCCGCGCAGCAGAAGCGCGAAACTAAGAATCAGTATCAAGCAATGAACGAGAAGAAGAAGAACATCGACATAGACGAAGAGCGCTACGAAGCCTACCTTCCTGGTGAGGAGCAGCACACCGAAGACGCGGCATCCTACCCTGGGGAACAGGAGAATGACCTCGCCTCCTTCAAGCAGACCATCGAGGAACATGCGCGTGAAGACGAAGACGAGCAGTCGTCGAACCTGACCCTGCGCAAAATCCTCGGCGGCGACATTCTTACGGCCGACCTGCTGCGCCGACAGATATGGCTCATCCTGCTCATCGTGGCCTTCATCATTGTCTATGTGGCCAACCGTTACAGTTGCCAGAAATCGATGTTGGAAATCAACCGGCTGAACAAGGAATTGGTGGACACCAAGTACAAGATGCTGTCGCTATCGAGCGTTCTCACCGAACGTTGCCGCGAGAGCCATGTCATGATGCTTCTGCGCGAGAACAACGACACCACGCTGCACACCTCCGACCAGCCACCATATATTATCGACACAAGCAATTAAAGCATGAACAAATTAGACCATAAGAACACCATACCACGCTATTCCTTCATCGCCTTGGTCGTGGCACTCCTGGCACTCATCGTGCTGGGCAAGGCACTATATACCATGACGGCGAAACGCGACTATTGGATGAAGGTGGCCGACCAACAGAAACGCGACAGCGTACCCCTGCAACAGACACGCGGCAACATTCTAAGTTGCGACGGACAGCTCATGGCCAGCTCGCTGCCTGAATACAGTATGTTCATGGACTTCCAGGTGGGCGGCGAGAAGAAGGACTCTCTGTGGAACGCCAAACTGGACAGTATCTGCATGGGACTGGCGCAGATTTTCCCCGACAAGACCGCCGAGCAGTTCCGCGAAGACCTGGAGAAAGGACATGCCAAGCAGAGTCGCCACTGGCCGATATATAAGAAACGAGTACCCTACAACGTATATACCGAGGTGAAGAAACTGCCCGTGTTCAACATGCCTCCCAACGCCGGCGGCTTCCACTATGAGAAGAACAACGCACGCAGCCGTCCCTTCGGCACACTTGCCGGACGCACCATCGGTGCGATGTACGGCAGGAAAGACACCGCTCGCTTTGGACTGGAACTGTCCTACGACTCCGTGCTACGCGGCACACCAGGCATCGCCCACAGTCGCAAGGTGCGCAACCAGATACTCAAGCTCACCGACACGCCTCCCGTCAATGGCGAGGACATCGTGACGACCATCGACGTGAAGATACAGGACATCGCCGAGAAAGCCGTTGTCGATGAGATGCGCGAGGTGGATGCCAACGTAGGCGTGGCCATCGTCATGGAAGTGGCCACGGGCGACGTGAAGGCTATCGTCAACATGGAGAGATGTGAAGACGGCACTTACCAGGAGATGCAGAGCCACGCTGTGAGCGACCTGATGGAACCCGGTTCGGTGTTCAAGACAGCCTCCATCATGGTGGCCCTCGACGACGGTGTTGTCGATACCACCTATAAAGTAAACACAGGCGGTGGTGTATATCCGATGCACGGTCGGGAGATGCGCGACCATAACTGGCGCCGGGGTGGATATGGTACGCTCACCGTGCCACAAATTATCCAGAACAGTTCGAACATCGGCACCAGTGTCATCATCGACAAGTTCTACGGCAATGAACCGGAGAAGTTCGTACAGGGACTCTACCGCATCGGTATTGCCGAGGACCTGCATATCCCACTCGTGGGTGCCGCCAAGCCACGCATCCGCATGCCAGAGAAAGACGAGCACGGCATCTACACCAACTGGAGCAAGACCACCCTGCCGTGGATGAGTATCGGTTACGAGACGATGGTCCCGCCCATCTCCACCGTCACCTTCTACAACGCCATCGCCAACGGCGGGCGTATGATGCGTCCACGCTTCGTCAAACAGGTGATGCGCGAGGGTAAAGTGGTGCGCGAATACCCGCCGCAGGTGATCAAGGAGCATATCTGCAAGGAGTCGACACTGGGCAAGGTGAGAAAAATGCTCGAACAGGTGGTGTCTAAAGGTACTGGCAAGAAAGCCGGCTCCACGAAATTCATCGTGGCGGGCAAGACGGGAACGGCACAGGTGGCCAAAGGAAAACTCGGCTACAAGTCGGGCGTGATGAACTACCTGCTCAGCTTCGTGGGCTATTTCCCCGCCGACAACCCACGTTACACCTGTATCGTTTGTCTGCAAAAGACCGGCCTGCCGGCATCGGGCGGTATGAGCGCCGCTGTGTTCCACAACATCTCCGAAGGCGTGATGGCCCACGACATCAAATTGGCTGTGGCCGATGCTCACGACGAAACATCATCGGCCATACCCGATGTGAAGGCGGGCGACATGGAGGCTGCGGAAAAAGTGCTCGGACTGCTCGGACTGGCCGTGTCACAAGGATGGAGCCATGAGAAAGACGCCACGGGCGACATCTGGGGCATCGCCCGGCGTACGACAGGAGGCGTGAAGATGGAAAAAGCGGCTGTCTATCAAAACGATGTCATGCCCGACGTATTGGGCATGGGTGCGCGCGATGCCATCTACGCCATCGAAAGGCGCGGTGTGGCCACACGCATCTTCGGACGTGGCAAGGTGGTGTCGCAGAGTCTGGCCGCTGGCCATCACATCGCACGCGGCGACACCTGTGTGCTAAGGCTGGAGTAAGACCTCCCGGCAAACCTCCCCCAGGCAAACCTCCCCCGCCCCCTCCCAAGGAGGGGGAGAAAAAAAGGACTATAATTGGGGATTTGGAAAGGAAAGAATAAGAATACAACATATATGATGAAACTTGAACAACTGATTAGAGACATCACCACCCAGAAGGTGGTCGGCACTACCGACATCGACATCTGTGGGGTCGACATCGACTCGCGGAAGGTGGCGCAAGGCCATCTCTTCGCCGCCATTCGCGGCACCCAGGTCGACGGTCACCGCTTCATCGACAAAGCCATTGCGGGGGGAGCAACAGCCATCCTCTGCGAGACACTGCCCGAAACGCTCATTGAAGGCGTCACCTATGTGGTGGTCAATAATACAGAGGAGGCCATCGGTCCTGTGGCCACCACGTTTTTCGACAAGCCGTCGGAGAAATTGAAACTGGTGGGCGTGACAGGAACGAATGGAAAAACGACCATCGCCACCTTATTATATAATATGTTCCGTAAGATGGGACACCGCTGCGGATTGCTCTCCACGGTGTGCAACTACATCGAAGACGAGGTGCTGCCCACCGAGCATACCACACCCGACCCCATCGAGTTGAACGAACTGCTCCATCGCATGGTGGAGGCAGGCTGTGAATATGCGTTCATGGAATGCAGCAGCCATGCCATACACCAACACCGCATCGGCGGACTGCGCTTCGCGGGAGGCATCTTCACCAACCTCACACGCGACCATATGGACTATCACAAGACGGTGGAGAATTACCGCAACGCCAAAAAGGCGTTCTTCGACGCGCTGCCTCGTGACGCCTTCGCCATCATCAACGCCGACGACAAGAACGGCGCGTTCATGGTGCAGAACAGCAAAGCCACGGTGAAGACCTACTCCACACGGGCCATGGCCGACTTCAGGGCGAAAATCCTGGAATGCCATTTCGAGGGGATGTACCTCGAAATCGACGGCCATGAGATAGGCGTGCAGTTCATCGGCAAGTTCAACGTGAGCAACCTGCTGGCCGTATACGGCACCGCCATCATGTTAGGCAAGCCTGCCGACGAGGTGCTGTTGGTGATGAGCACGCTGAAGAGCGTGAGTGGACGACTGCAGCCCATCCGCTCCCCCCAAGGATTCACCGCCATCGTCGACTATGCCCACACTCCCGATGCATTGGCCAACGTGCTCAATGCCATTCACGAGGTGCTCAACGGCAAGGGCCAGGTCATCACGGTTTGCGGCGCGGGCGGCAACCGCGACAAGGGCAAGCGTCCGCTGATGGCCCAGGAGGCAGTGCGCCAGAGCGACAAACTAATTATCACCAGCGACAACCCGCGTTTCGAGGAGCCACAAGCCATCATCGACGACATGATGGCAGGACTGACGCCTCAGCAACGCAAGAAGACACTCACCATCGTCGACCGCCGCGAAGCGATTCGTGCCGCCGTGATGATGGCTTCGAAGGGCGATGTGGTGCTGGTGGCTGGCAAAGGTCATGAGAACTACCAAGAAATCAAGGGCGTGAAACATCATTTCGACGACTGCGAGGTTGTCAGCGAACTATTTAATTCATAGTGATGAGTGTTTAGGGTTTAGTGTTCTTTCGGAAACGGACTATCGTCTACACTCCTACACTTCTACACTCCTTAACTCCAAGATATATGCTATATTACCTCTTTCGTTTTCTCGAGCAATTTGGCATCCCCGGTTCACACCTATGGGGATACATCTCGTTCCGTGCACTCCTCGCACTGATCCTCTCACTGGTCATCTCCGCCTGGGTGGGCGAGAAATTCATCGCTTACCTGCGCAGGAAGCAGATCACCGAGGTGCAGCGCGACGCCAAAATCGACCCCTTCGGAGTGAAGAAGATAGGTGTTCCGTCAATGGGCGGCGTCATCATCATCCTGGCCATTCTCGTGCCCGTGCTGCTGTTGGGACGCATGCGCAACATCTACCTCATCCTGATGATCATCACCACCATTTGGCTGGGAGTGCTCGGTGGTCTGGACGACTACATCAAAATCTTCCGCCACAACAAGGAAGGCCTTCACGGCAAATTCAAGATTGTGGGTCAGGTGGGCCTGGGATTCATCGTGGGCCTGGTGCTCTGGTTGAGTCCCGACGCGAAGATTCACGAGAACGTGGCCACGGAGCGCCAAGGACAGGAGGTCGTGGTCACCCACAAGACCGAGGCGGAGAAATCGCTGAAGACCACCATCCCCTTCGTCAAGGAGCATAACCTCGACTACTCCGACCTGATGGGCTTCTTCGGTAAATACAAGAACGCCGCCGGATGGATCCTCTTCGTCATCATGACCATCTTCGTGGTCACCGCCGTCAGCAACGGCGCCAACCTCAACGATGGCATGGACGGCATGTGCGCGGGCAACTCCGCCATCATCGGCGTGGCGCTTGGCATATTGGCTTATGTGAGCAGCCACGTGGAGTTCGCCTCCTACCTCAATATCATGTATATACCGGGGTCGCAGGAGTTGGTGGTGTTCATGTGCGCCTTTGTGGGGGCACTCATCGGCTTCCTATGGTATAACGCCTATCCCGCACAAGTGTTCATGGGCGACACGGGGTCGCTCACCATTGGCGGCATCATCGCCGTGGGAGCCATCATCATCCACAAGGAGCTGATGCTGCCCATCCTCTGCGGCATCTTCTTCGTGGAGAGCCTGAGCGTCATCATCCAGGTGTGGTACTTCAAGCGGGGCAAGCGTCATGGTGTGCGACAGCGTATCTTCAAGCGCACACCCATCCACGACAATTTCCGCACCGAGGATAGCCAGCTCGACCCCGACTGCAAATACATGTTCAAAAAACCGCACGGAGTGGTGCATGAGTCGAAAATCACGTTGCGTTTCTGGATCATATCCATCCTGCTGGCCGTGCTCACCATCATCACGCTGAAAATCAGATAACCGATACAAAACCATACGCTATCATGTCAAGAATCGTCATTCTAGGAGCCGCCGAGAGCGGCGCGGGAGCCGCCGTGTTGGCCAAGACGAAAGGGTTCGACGTGTTCGTGAGCGACATGTCGGCCATCAAAGACCGCTACAAGGAACAATTGGAATCCCACCATATCGAATGGGAGGAGGGACACCACAGTGAGGAGAAAATCCTCAATGCCGACGAGATCGTGAAGAGTCCCGGCATCCCCGACAATGCGCCCATCATCGTGAAGGCCCGGGAACAAGGCATACATATCATCAGCGAGATAGAGTTCGCAGGTCGCTATACCGACTCGAAGATGATATGCATCACCGGCAGCAACGGCAAGACCACCACCACATCGCTCATCTACCACATCTTCAAGGACGCAGGATACGACGTGGGACTGGCGGGCAACATCGGGCGCAGTCTTGCCCTGCAGGTGGCCGAAGATCCCCACGCCTACTACGTCATCGAGCTCAGTTCGTTCCAACTCGACAACATGTACGACTTCAAAGCCGACATCGCCATCCTGCTCAACATCACCCCCGACCATTTGGACCGTTACGACAACTGCATGCAGAACTACGTCGACTCGAAGATGCGCATCGTGCAGAACCAGACCGAAGCCGACAGTTTCATCTATTGGAACAACGATCCCATCATCAAGCGTGAGCTGTCGAAATACGATATCCGTGCCATCCAATATCCCTTCTCGTTGTTGAAGGAAAATGGCAGCATCGGCTACATCGAAGAGGGCAAATACGTCATCGAACGTCCCACACCCTTCAACATGGAGCAAGAGGAACTCAGCCTGTCGGGTGTGCATAATATCTACAACTCGCTGGCAGCCGGTATCGCCTCGAACATCGCCGGCATCAAGAAGGAAAACATCCGCAAGAGCCTGAGCGACTTCCCTGGCGTGGAACACCGTCTGGAGCGCGTGGCAACGGTGCACGGCGTGACATATATCAACGACTCGAAGGCCACCAATGTGGACGCCTGCTGGTATGCCTTGGAGAGCATGACACAACCCACCATCCTCATCGTCGGCGGCAAGGACAAGGGCAACGACTATGCGCCCCTCATGGAACTGGTGAGAAAGAAATGCGCTGGATTGGTGTTCCTCGGTGCCGACAACAGCAAATTGCACGCGGCGTTTGACGGTGTGGGATTGCCCGTGGCCGACACCCACAGCATGCGGGATTGCGTGGACGCCTGCTACCGCATGGCACAACCTGGCTATACCGTATTGTTGAGTCCCTGCTGCGCCAGCTTCGACCTGTTCAAGAACATGGAAGACCGCGGCGAACAATTCAAGACATTGGTAAGGAACCTATAAGATGGAAAACAAGATCAGCGGCATATTCAAAGGCGACAAGGTGATATGGATGGTGTTTTTCTTCTTCCTTATCATCAGCGTGGTGGAGGTGTTCAGCTCCTCCAGCACCCTGTCGTACAAGTCGGAGAACTACTGGGCACCTGCCATCAAGCATTTATCTACATGGGCCCTCGGCATCTTCCTGATGATTGGCGTGCTGAACATTGACTGCAAATATTTCCGCATCGCCACGCCTTTCCTGCTGCTCGTCTCCTTCGTCACACTCTGCTACGTGCTGGTGGCCGGCGTATCGGAAAACGGAGCCAGCCGATGGATCAACGTCTTCGGCTTCCAGTTCCAGCCCTCCGAATTGGCCAAGACCACCTTGGTGCTTGCCACGGCACAGGTGCTCAGCGCCATGCAGACGGAAAACGGCACGGAGAAGAGCACCATGAAATACGTGATGGTCACCTGTGCCTTCCTCATCGGCCCTGTGGCTTTCGAGAACCTGTCCACGGCCATGCTCATGGGTTTGATCATGGTATTGATGATGTTCATCGGCAAGGTGCCCTATCGCCAACTGGGCAGGTTGCTTGGGGTTGTCTTCCTAATAGCGGCGTTTTTCGTAGGTCTCGTGATGCTCATCGGCTCATCGGAGGAGAAGACCAACGACAAGCAAAACCTCAGCGAACAGTTTGAGAGCAAGGAGAAAGATGACCCCTCGGTGTTCGAGAAGATTTTCCACCGTGCCAGCACATGGAAGGGACGCATCCAGAAATTCCTGAGCAACGAAGAAGTGAAACCCGAGGATTACGACCTCGACACCTATTCACAGGTAGGCCACGCCAACATCGCCATCGCCTCGTCGAACGTCGTTGGCAAGGGTCCTGGCAACAGCGTGGAGCGCGATTTCCTGCCACAGGCTTTCTCCGACTTCATCTATGCCATCATCATCGAGGAGATGGGCATATGGGGCGGAGCGGTGGTGGCCCTGCTCTACATCATCCTGCTGTTCCGCACCGGGCGTATCGCGGCGCGTTGCGAGAACAACTTCCCCGCGTTCCTGGTGATGGGACTGGCCCTGATGATGGTCACGCAGGCCCTGTTCAATATGTTGGTAGCCGTAGGTCTGGCTCCCGTCACGGGCCAGCCGTTGCCACTCATCAGCAAGGGAGGGTCGTCGATAGTGTTCAGCTGTATCAACATCGGTGTTATCCTGTCAGTGAGCCGTTCGGCACGCCGCAAGGGGGATACCACGAAAGAGCGCAAGCGGGGGTCGGTGGTGCCGGCATGAAAAAAGTGAGTTTTTTTGTCGGAAAATGCTTATAAGCGAAAAAAAAGTCGTACTTTTGCATATCAATAGCGAAAACGTTCATGGACAACGGTTTAAGAATCATCATTAGCGGCGGTGGAACGGGAGGACATATCTTCCCGGCCATCTCCATAGCCAACGCCATCAAAGCCAAGCGTCCCGACGCCGAGATACTGTTCGTGGGCGCTCAGGGGCGCATGGAGATGCAACGTGTGCCAGCCGCCGGCTATGAGATTGAAGGCCTTCCCATTGCCGGTTTCGACAGGAAGAACCTTCTGAAGAACTTCGCGGTTCTTTACAAGATATGGAACAGCCAACGCAAGGCGAAGAAGATTATCAAGCGGTTCCGTCCCATGGCGGCTGTGGGTGTCGGTGGTTATGCCAGCGGTCCCACGCTGAACAAATGTGCGGCACTGGGCATACCATGCCTGATACAGGAGCAGAACTCCTACGCCGGTGTCACCAACAAACTGCTGGCGAAGAAAGCCAAGAAGATTTGTGTGGCCTACGAGGGCATGGAGCGCTTCTTCCCCGCCGACAAAATCGTGATGACGGGAAACCCTGTGCGTCAGGCGCTGCTCGACAGCACTGTCACACGCGAGGAGGCCATCCGTCAGTTTGGCCTCGACCCCTTGAAGAAAACCGTCCTCCTGGTGGGAGGCAGTCTGGGAGCGCGCACTATCAACGAGAGCGTGCTGGCACATCTCGACTTGGTGGCATCATCGGGCGTGCAGTTCATCTGGCAGACGGGTAAGTATTACCACGCCGAGATGATGGAGCGCCTGAAAGAACACGAAGCACTGCCCATGCTTAAGGTGACTGACTTCATCAGCGACATGGGTGCCGCCTACAAGGCTGCCGACTTGGTCATCAGCCGTGCCGGCGCGAGCAGCATCTCGGAGTTCTGCCTCATCGGCAAGCCTGTCATTTTGGTTCCATCGCCCAATGTGGCCGAAGACCACCAGACGAAGAACGCCATGGCATTGGTCAACAAAGACGCGGCACTCTACGTCAAGGATGCCGAAGCCAGAGAGAAATTGTTGCCGCTGGCCGTAGAGACGGTGGCCGACGACCAACGTCTCAGCACGCTGAGCGCCAACATCCTCAAGATGGCTCTGCCCGACTCCGCCGACATCATTGCCGACGAAGTGATTCGTCTGGCCATGGGACAGGAGTAATGTCTGTTATCGAGAAAAAGGAAGAAAATGCAACTGAAAGATATCAAATCCGTATATTTCATAGGAGCCGGTGGCATAGGCATGAGCGCCATCGCCCGCTATTTCCTACACCAGGGACTGGTGGTGGCTGGTTACGACAAGACACCCACGCCACTCACCGACAGTCTGGCGAAGGAGGGCATGGCCATCCATTTCTCCGATGACGTGTCGCTGATACCCGAGGCTTGCAAAGATGCGGACTCTACACTGGTGGTCTACACCCCGGCCATTCCAATATCGCACAGCGAGCTGACCTTTTTCCGCGACAATGGGTTTGAACTGCAGAAGCGGGCACAGGTGCTGGGAACCCTGGCCGAGGCCTACAAGGCGCTGTGCGTGGCAGGCACACATGGCAAGACCACCACGTCGGCCATGCTGGCACATATCATGCACGAGAGCACACCGCGCTGCAACGCTTTTCTCGGTGGCATATCGAAGAACTACGGCACCAATTACCTACTTGCCGACAGCGACTTTGTGGTGCTCGAGGCCGATGAATACGACCGCTCCTTCCATTGGCTCCGTCCGTGGGTGAGCGTCATCACCGCCGTCGACGCCGACCACCTCGACATCTACGGCACCGAAGAGGCCTACCGCGAGAGTTTCCGCCACTACACCTCGCTCATCCGCGAGGGTGGCGCGCTGGTCATCCACAGCGGAGTGAACCTCACCCCCGCCGTGGCCGACGGCGTGACGGTGTACACCTACGGTGAGCATGAGGGCGATTTCCATGCCGAGAACATTTGCATCGACAACGGGGAGATTACCTTCGACTTCATCTCGCCGATGGGTAACATCACGGGTGTCAACCTCGGCCAGCCCATCCCCATCAATGTCGACAACGGCGTGGCCGCCATGGCCGTGGCCCAGATCAGCGGATGCAGCGCCGAAGAGATACGCGATGCCATGGCCACATTCGCCGGTGTGGACCGCCGCTTCGATTTCAAGGTGCGCACGCCGCGCCATGTGTTATTGAGCGACTATGCACACCATCCTAAAGAGATTTACCAGAGTGCACGCAGCATTCGCGAACTGTACAAAGACCGCAAGATAACCGTCATCTTCCAGCCACACCTCTACACACGCACACGCGATTTCTACCAGGACTTCGCGGCGAGTCTGAGCCTGCTCGACGAAGTGGTGCTCTGCGATATCTACCCAGCTCGCGAAGAGCCTATCCCCGGGGTCAGCGAACGGCTTATCTACGACCACCTGGGCGCAGGTGTCAAGAAACAGCTCATACGTCGTGCCGATGTCATCGACTTCGTGAAGAGCCGCGACTTCGACGTGTTGCTCATCCTCGGAGCCGGCGACCTCGACAACGAGGTGCCGCAAATAGCACAACTGCTGTTGGAAAAGGAAGCCTAAACACCGTCATAGAAACAAGGAATCATGCACATCAGTAAGAGGCACATATTCATCCTGCTGGATGTTCTCTTGGCGGTATATCTCGTCTTCGCCATCACATCGTTCAACAAACATGACGATGGTGAACAGACGTGCAAAGAAGTGAGAATCACCATCACCGACAACCACGACATGGGGTTTCTCTCGGCCAACGACATCAAGACGGCCTTGCAGCGCAGCAAACTGTACCCCGAAGGACAGGTGATGTCGACGGTGAACCCTCGCGCCATCGAAGACGACTTGAAAAAGAACCCCTTCGTGAGCGCGGCGCAATGCTACAAGACACAGAACGCCACGGTGTTCATCGAGGTGACACAACGCACCCCCGTTGTGCGCGTGAAGAGTGAAAACGGCGAGGACTACTACATCGACAACCGCGACAGCATCATGCCCGCCTCGGGATACACGTCGAATCTGCCCATCGCCACAGGCAACATCACCAAATGGTATGCCCGCAACTACGTGGCTCCATTATGCCGCCATATGGCAGAGAATGAATTGTGGAACAACCAGATAGAGCAGGTGAATATCCTGCCCGACAAGACGGTGGAGCTGGTGCCACGCGTGGGCGACCACGTGGTGAACATCGGCAAACTGCCCGAGCAAACAGACAATACACGACGCGAACAGACCATCTTCCAGTTCGTTGACAACAAACTCACACGTCTGGAGAAGTTCTATCGTTACGGACTGAGCCAAGCGGGATGGAACAAATACTCCTACATCAACCTGGAGTTCGACAACCAGATTATCTGCAAGCGCCACAAAAAGGAAACGGCGTCGGCCATCATCGACGAACCAGCCGAAGAGAAGCCGAAGACGGGCACCGAGGCCAAGAAACCCACGACGGACACGAAGCCCAAGACGGACACAAAGCCCAAGACGAGTACCGACGCGAAGAAACCTACCACAGAGAAGAAACAGGAGAAAAAGCCTTCGGCAGACAAGAAAAGCTCCGATAAGAAAAGCTCCGACAAGAAAAAACAGTAACCGTGATTATTAACTGAAACATAACCTCTTATATTATGCCACAGATAAAGGATTTTATTGTAGCCATTGAACTAGGGTCCGCGAAGATTACAGGCATCGCGGGCAAGAAGAACGCCGACGGCAGCCTCAACGTGCTGGCCATCGCCGAAGAAGACTCATCGTCATGCATCCGCAAAGGCATGGTCTACAACCTCGACAAGACCAGCCTGTGCCTGACCAACATCCTCAAGAAACTACGCCAGACGCTGAAATCGGAAATCGCCATGGTGTATGTGGGAGCCAGCGGACAGTCTATCCACTGCGAGAAGAACGTCATCGCCAGACAATTGCCCGACGACACCATCATCACGCAGGACATGATCAACGACATCATGGACAACAACCGCGCCATGGTCTATCCCGACATGGAGATTCTCGACGCCATCACACAGGAATACCGCGTGGGCGCACAATTGCAGGCCGACCCCATCGGCATCCAAGCCAAAAAGTTGGAAGGCAACTTCCTGAATATCTTGCAACGCAAGACCTACTACCGCAACCTGAACCAGTGTTTCGACAAGGCGGGTATCAACATTGCCGAGATGTATCTCGCCCCGATGGCCATGGCCGAAAGCGTACTCACCGAGAACGAGATGCGTGGCGGTTGTGTGCTCGTCGACTTGGGAGCAGAAACCACCACGGTGCAGGTGTATTACAAGAATATCCTCCGCCACCTGGCAGTCATTCCCTTGGGAGGCAACAACATCACCAAGGATATCGCCTCACTTTCCATGGAAGAGGCTGATGCCGAGCGAATGAAACTGGAATATGCCAGTGCCTATACTGACATCGAAGACATCGAGGAGAATGGCACCTACAAGGTGAAAGAAGACGTGACGATTAGCAGCAAAGTGTTTATCGAATGCGTGGAAGCCCGCGTGCAGGAAATCATCGAGAACGTGTCTATGCAGATTCCTCAGGAATACCGGAACCGTACTCTCCTCGGTGGACTCATCCTCACTGGTGGAGGCTCCAACATGAAAGATATCAAGAAGGCGTTCCGCAACCACACCAAAATTGAAAAGGTGCGCATCGCCAATACAGTGAAACAAACTGTCACATCGAGCATACCGGAGATTAACGCCCAAGACGGCACGATGAACACCGCCCTCGGTCTGCTGGCCAAAGGCGACATGAACTGTGCTGGAACGCCTGTGAATAGGATGGGAGACCGCGACTTATTCAGTAGCAATGATCCACAACGAGGTTCACAAGAAATCCGTAGCGAAGGGCCCAAACAACCTGGTGTAATACTCTCACCAGAAGAGCGAGCCGCTATCGAGGCAAAACGTATACGGGAACAAGAAATTGCAGCAGAAGCAGCAGCAGCCAAAGCAGCAGCTACAGCCAATACTGAAGCCACCGTTTCTGAAACCGAACAGGGCACTAAAAAAGAACCCTTCTGGAAGAAATTGGGTCGCGCCGTCACCGACTACGGCAAAAAGATTGTTTCCGATGAATAACCTATACAACAGATACTTATGGCAAAGAAACAAGAAAAACCTGACAGCTATATGGACAAAAACGACAATACGCTGGAATTCGGTTACCCTGACGTAACCAACAGCATCATTAAAGTTATCGGCGTGGGTGGCGGCGGAGGCAATGCCGTGAACCACATGTTCCGTGAGGGTATCCATGATGTGACATTCGTGGTGAGCAACCTCGACCAACAAGCCCTCAACGACTCTCCAGTTCCCGTTAAGCTGCTTCTCGGCACCGAGGGATTGGGTGCTGGCAACAAACCCGAGAAAGCGCAGAAGGCTGCCGAGGAGAGCGTCGACGATATCCGCAAACTGCTCAATGACGGCACAAAGATGGCTTTCATCACCGCCGGCATGGGTGGTGGTACGGGCACTGGCGCCGCTCCCATCATCGCCCGCGAATCGAAAGAAATGGGCATCTTGACGGTGGGCATCGTCACCATCCCCTTCCTTTTCGAGGGTCCGAAGAAAATCATCCAGGCCCTCGACGGCGTGGAGGAGATGGCCAAGCATGTGGACGCGCTTTTGGTTATCAACAACGAGCGTCTGCGCCGCATTTATCCTGAACTGACCGTGCTTGACGCTTTCGCCAAGGCCGACGACACGCTGAGCGTGGCCGCCAAGAGCATTGCTGAGATTATCACCGTCCACGGACTCATCAACCTCGACTTCAACGATGTGAAAACGGTACTCAAGGATGGCGGTGTGGCCATCATGAGTATGGGTTACGGCGAAGGCGAAGGCCGCGTGCAAAAAGCCATCAAGGATGCGCTCCATTCTCCGCTGCTCAACGATAACGACATCTACAATTCGAAGAAAATCCTCCTTAGCATCGCCTTCGCCAACAACAATGGCTCGTCTGGTCTGATGATGGATGAGATGAACGATGTGAACGACTTCATGGCCAAATTCGGCGACGAGTTCGAAATCAAGTGGGGTCTGGCCATAGACCCCGAACTTGGCGACAAGGTGAAAGTGACCATCTTAGCCACTGGCTTCGGCATCGAAAATGTGGACATGATGCCCCAGCACCTGAACGAGCGCGAGAAACAAAGTCTGCTGGATGCCAAGCGCCAGGAAGACCAAGACAGAATTGATGAAGTGTATGGCAAGAACGGACAGCAGGTGAGCAAGCGCCGTCCGCAACTGTTCCTCTTCAAGCAGGAAGACCTCGACAACGAAGACATCATCCTCGCTGTGGAAGATACGCCCACCTACAAACGCACCAGTTCACAACTTAAGGAGATCAAAAATCTTTCAACTGTGCAGAGTGTGGTCAACGAGAAAGAAGAGGAAAAGCCAACTGAGTCTGTCACGGGAAAAGTAGTATTCTAATCCACCACATCCATGGCACTATTCGAACAGATCAGCGAAGACATTAAGTCGGCGATGAAGGCACGCGACAAGGTACGTCTGGAGACCTTGCGTAACATTAAGAAGGTGTTTCTGGAGGCCAAGACCGCTCCTGGAGCCAACGACACGCTCGACGATGCCGATGCCCTGAAGATTATCCAGAAACTGGCCAAGCAGGGTCGTGAGTCGGCTGCCACCTTTGCGCAGCAGAACCGTCAGGACCTGGCCGATGCTGAAATGGCCCAGGTGGCCGTCATCGAGGAGTATCTCCCCCGTCAGTTAAGCGAGGAAGAGATAGAGGCTGAGGTGCGTGAGATTATCACTGCCACGGGAGCCACGACGATGAAGGACATGGGGCGTGTGATGGGTCTGGCCAGCAAGAAGATGGCTGGCAAGGCCGATGGCCGCATGATTTCCACCGTGGTGAAACGACTGCTCGCTTAATCTTTCAAGAAGATAAAGGGAGATAAAAGAAGATAGAGGACAATTCCAAGTATTTGGGATTTGTCCTCTTTTTCTATTCCATCGCTATCATCTTTTTACCACTTTTGTAGCAGTTCTGGCAATAGTTGAAGTTTGTACTGCCGTCAGCATTGGTGCCGCAGTCCTCAACACAATTTAAGGGCATGCCGCAACTATGGCAGAACAGAGGCAGTTGGCCCTCCTGAAACGCTTTCTCCTTCTTAGGAAATGTCGCTTCATAGGCCTCGAAAGCCTCTGGATTATCATCTGCCACAAAATAACCCTTGGGTGTGCAGTAACAGGCCTCAGTGATGCCATTTGATTTCAGCCAACCGGGAATGAGTTCCTGTGCAAGGAAGTAAGGAACCTCGGCATCCTTCGGCTCTGAATGATAGTGGATGTTGAACTTGCTGGCAAGGTCGAAACCGGCGTGTTTGTAAAACTCGATGTTACCCTCCATACAAAGGAAACCAATGCCCATCTCGCGGGCCTTACCCAGTGCATACTGAAGCAACTTCAGTCCATAGCCTCTGCGTTTGTAGTCGGGATGGATGCTGATGGGGCCAAAAGTCCATGATGACGTGCGGTAGCCATCGTCATGCAGCAGCTCAGCCTTTGAGAACATGATATGACCGATAATGCTCTTCTCTTCCAGAACGAAATCCAGCTCAGGAATAAAGTCAGGATTTGTTCTATACTGATGAAGAACGTAATGCTCTGTGCATCCTGGACGGTAAACGTTCCAAAATGCTTCCCTTGTAAGGTTCTCTACCTCACGGTATTCATTGGGGTGTTCTAATCTGATAACCATTGTTCTGTTCTATCAAGACATTTATTCTTCTTCTTTTTTCTTCTTCCCTCTTCCCTCTTCTCCCCTCCCTTGGGGAGGGGTCGGGGGTGGGTATTATTCAAACATTTCCCGCATCACCGAGGTACTGTTCAGCTCAGGGAAACCAGGCACATGGAGACGGTAGTAATCGATGATGACATCGATGCAGCGGTTGCGCTCGGCACGTGTCATGCGGAAGAGGTGCATCGTCTCATAGTTCAGGCGCATGAGCGTACCGATATGTGCCGCCTCGTCGGGAGGTATCACGTCGCGATGACCAGGCATCTCCACACTATAACAACCGTTCTGCAGGTCGAAGAAACATCCCGGACGGTAATCCTCGGTATTGGGAAAGAAACCCACAAAACGTGTCAGCCTCATCATCATCACCAAATGGAAATTGGCCAGGCTGCCCGTTGCCGCGTCAAGCCATTCCATGCTCTGCGCCACGTAATGGAAAAGTGCCACGTTTTGCTGTTCGCCCCGTGTGGCGTGGTAGAGAAACTCCGCGAGAAAGAGTGCGAGGGCATTTTTAACCGGGTCCATGCGCAGGAGCGTATAAGGTACCCACAACGAAGCATCGCGCAGTTGGAAAAGTGACACATGGGGTCTCTGGTCGTACTCAATGTCGAGCAAGGTAAGCGGTTGGAAAAGCGGTTTGCGGAACTTCCCCTTTTGCGACTTGGGCAGACGGGCCACAACGGAAAGTCTGCCGTCGGTCTCAGTGAAGAGATCGACAATCACTTTTTGCTCTCCATATTTGATGGTTCGCAGCACTATGGCCTTCGTTTTCCGCAACATACGAGTGCAAAAATAGCCAAAAAGAGAGGAATGGCGGCATAAAAACAAGGAAAAAAGCATGTTGAAAAGAAAAAATCTTGAAAAAATTTGGTGGGTATTGAAAAATGGTGTAACTTTGCACCCGCAAAATTAAGTCGATGGTCCCTTCGTCTATCGGTTAGGACGAGAGATTTTCATTCTCTAAAGAGCAGTTCGACTCTGCTAGGGACTACAAATTAAGAACAAAAACAACTAACAACAGAGATGGCAAACCATAAATCAGCACTTAAGAGAATCCGTCAGGACAAGAAGAAGAACCTTCACAATAGGTATTACGCCAAGACTATGCGTAACGCCGTGCGTAAGCTACGCGCTATTACCGACAAGGAAGAAGCCTTGAAGCTTTATCCCAGCGTCCAGAAGATGTTGGACAAGTTGGCTAAGACCAACATTATTCACAAGAACAAGGCAGCCAACCTGAAGTCGAGTCTGACGCGCCAAATCAACAAGATGGCTTAATAGGTATACGACACGATAAATGAGTGCCGCAATTGCTTCGTGCAGTTGCGGCATTTTTTGTAACCCACCCCGGCCCTCCCAAAGGGAGGGTGTAAGTAGCTGATGGATGATGGGGGAAAAAAGAATAGAGGTGGAAAAACGGCGTAATGCTTGGTGGATGTCCAAAAAATGGATATATTTGCAAAACCAACCCATCACACCATGAAAAGACTGTTCACGCTTCTCATCATAGTAACGGTTGCCTCCCTGACGACGGTAACCGCCCAGACCGTGGCCCAGATGAACGAATGGAGCCAGCGGGCGCAAGAGGCTGAAGACAACAAACAATATGCCGAGGCCATCAGCAATTATGAGATGTACCTCGAAGGCTATGCCAAAAACTATTCGCAGGAGGATGACACCTATGCCCTCGTCCTCTTCAAACTCGCCCGTTGCTATTACAACACTGGCAATTATCTCAAAGCTGCTGAGTACGGAGAGAAGGAAGCCGCCGTCACACTAGCCTTATACGGAAAGAACGACGAGGAATTTGCCACATCGATGCAGAACCTGGGAGTTTATTATGCCCGTCTCGGCGATAACACCAAGGCACTCGACTGTGGCCGTGCCTCCGCCGAAGCCTACAAAGCGGCCGTGGGGGAACAACATCCCAAATACGCACAGGCACTCAGCAACCTGGCACGATTCCACTCCGAGGTGGGCAACTACAGCGATGCCGTGAGACAGGAGACGATGGCCATGCATATTTTCAAGGCTGCCCCTGGAAACAACAACGAGAGCTACCTGACATCGCTGAACAACCTGTCCGTTTACTACTCACAACTCGGCGATGCCACCAAAGCCCTGGAATATGGGATGATGGCTCAGGAGCAGTACCTCTCGGAGGGACAGACCGACAATGCCGAGTATGCCATGACGCTCGACCACCTGGCCAACTACCACGCGTCGGCAGGCGACTATAGCAAAGCCTCGGAACTGTGCATGCAGGCATTGCGAATCCTCCGCAATACCGTAGGCACCGTTCATCCCGACTACGCCACCGTGCTGAGCGATCTGGCCAACAACACCTCGCTGCTGGGCAACCAACGCCGAGCCATCGAGATGGGCACACGCGCACTGACCATCCGACAGGACGCATTGGGACGATACCATCCGCTGTGCGCACAGTCGCTGAGCAACCTGTCGCATTATTTCTCCGCCCTCGGCGACAATGGCAAGGCCGTGGAATATGGCGAACAGGCACTGGCCATCTGGCAGCGGGAGGCCAACGGCATGAACACCGACTATGCCGCCTGTCTGAGTAACCTGTCGAACTACTATTCGGCTCTCGGCAACACCGACAGAGCCGTGGAATACTGCGTAAGAGCCGCAGAGATACGCAAGGCCGTGCTCGGTGCCACACATCCCGACTACGCCATGTCGCTCAACAACCTTGCCTCGCTCCTCTTCCGCCACGGTGAATATGAACGGGCCAAAGAGACGGGCTCACGAGCCATGATGACCAGCCGCACGAGTCTCGGCGAACACCATCCCAACTACGCCACGGCACTGAGTAACCTCGCCGGCTACCATGCCATGCTCGGGCATTACGACGAAAGCCTCGACTTCTTCAGCCAGAGCATCAGCATCAGCTACGACAACGTGCTGCAACAGTTCGCCGGACTGACCGCCAAACGGCGGACGCTGTTCTGGAACAATATCAGCGACGACTTCACGGTCGTTTACCCCACCTATGTCTTACGGTCGCAGGCCACCACGGCACCCGACCTCTACGACAAGGCGGCTCTCTTCGCCAAGGGGCTGCTGTTATCTACAGAGATAGAGATGAACCGTCTCATTCAGGAGAGCGGCGACAAGGAGGCCGTGAAGATGTTCGAGAACCTGCAACTCAACCGCCTGCAGCTGCAACGGCTCTATGAGACACCCGTAACCCAGCGACAGGTCAACACCGATTCGCTGGCAAGAGCCATCAACAGGATGGAACGCGACCTCATACGGCGATCGAAGGTTTACGGCGACTTCACCATGAAACTGCGTTCATCATGGAAGGATGTGCAGGGGGCACTGAAGAACGACGAGATAGCCGTGGAATTCCTGTCGTTCAATGTCTATGGCACCGACAGCACCATGGTGGTGGCCCTCACCCTGCGCAAGGACGACAAGGAGCCGAAATTCATCCCGCTCTTCGAGCAGAGACAGCTACAAGGCGTGAGTGACCCCGTGTATTACCACTGTCCCGAGCTCACCCAACTGGTGTGGCAACCTTTGCAACAGGAGCTGAAAGGGATACACCGCATCTATTTTTCCCCCGCCGGAGCACTCCATAATATAGGTATCGAATATGCGCCTGGCATGGAGGAATATGAGATGTACAGACTGACATCAACGAGGGAGATAGAGACCTCCCCCAGCCCCTCCCAAGGAGGGGAGAAAGGGGCTGTATTATATGGTGGCGTGGATTACAATGCTTCTCTCGCCAGCAGCCCTCCTTCAGGGGGAATGGGCGAGGTCTCCGAGGAGGCTTTAAATGTATCCTATGACCTCCATCGCGCCTTGATAGACAGTCTGGATGTGCGCGGGTTCTCCGCCAAATACCTGCCGGGCACACTGAGCGAGGTGGAAGCCATCAAACAGTCCCTTGACAGACAACACCAACTGGCTGTGATGCACACGGGAAAGGACGCCACCGAGACATCGGTGAAAGAAGTGAGCGGGCACGCCCCACGTCTCCTCCACCTGGCCACCCACGGATTCTATTTCACCGCGCAACAGGCGAAGGGACAGAACAGATTGCGCTTCCTGGGACAGAATGACGCACAGGGCAGTGCCAGACTCGCCACCTCCTCCCTGGGAGGGGGACAGGGAGAGGCTTCTCTGTCCGAAGACAAAGCGCTCACACGCAGCGGTCTGCTCTTCGCCGGAGCAAACAACGCTCTGGAAGGACAAGTCATGCCGATGGATGCCGACGACGGCATACTCACGGCACAGGAAATCTCACGCCTCGACCTGCGCGGCCTCGACCTCGTGGTGCTCTCCGCCTGTAAGACGGGACAGGGTGACATCAACCAAGGCGAGGGTGTCTTCGGTCTGCAACGTGGCTTCAAGAAAGCGGGTGCCAAGACCATCGTCATGAGTCTGTGGGAAGTGGCTGACGAGGCTACGCAGATTCTCATGACCACGTTCTACGACCATCTGCTCTCGGGTCAGTCGAAACGCGAGGCCTTCCGAGGGGCACAGCGTTATCTCCGTGCCATCGACAACGGACGCTTCGACCACCCCGAGTTCTGGGCCGCCTTCGTGCTGCTAGATTGAATACCCACCCCCGGCCCCTCCCAAAGGGAGGGGAGGGGTGAGAGGAAGTGAAAGGAAGTTAGAAGGAGTTAGAAGCCAATAGCCTTGAAGGGGAAAAGGGTAAAAGAGTAAAAAGGGAAAGAGGTAAAAGAGTAGAAAACGATATTTTCTTAATTTTTCTTTATTGATGTTACTTTCACTTGGAAAAGCGAAAGAAAAGCCTGCTTTTCTTTCGCTTTTCCCTCATTTTTTCGTAACTTTGCACCTGTGTTTTCGGGATAGGTTTTTCCCGTAGGGAAAAAAGAATTCATTTATCCTGCTTGACTAAGAACTTCATAACCAAAATGGCAGAAATACAAAACAACGAAACGAATTATTCAGCCAGCAACATACAAGTGTTGGAAGGCTTGGAGGCCGTGCGCAAACGCCCGGCCATGTATATCGGTGACATCAGCGAGAAAGGTCTGCACCACCTGGTGAACGAGACGGTGGACAACTCCATCGACGAGGCGATGGCGGGGTTCTGTACCCACATCGACGTGACCATCAATGAGGACAACTCCATCACCGTGCTCGACAACGGACGCGGCATCCCCGTGGATGAACATAAGAAACTGCATAAGTCAGCCCTCGAAGTGGTGATGACCGTGCTCCATGCCGGCGGTAAGTTTGACAAAGGCTCCTACAAAGTGAGCGGCGGCCTTCACGGCGTGGGCGTGAGTTGTGTGAACGCCCTGTCGGCGCACATGCTCTCGCAGGTGTACCGCGACGGAAAAATATACCAACAGGAATACAAACAGGGAAAGCCCCTCTATCCCGTCAAAGTGGTGGGTGACACTGACCAGCGCGGTACGCGCCAGCAGTTCTGGCCCGACCCCACGATTTTTACCACCACCACCTATCAGTGGGACATCATAGCCCGCCGCATGCGTGAACTGGCTTACCTAAACGCCGGTATCACCATCACGCTACGCGACATGCGTCCCGACGAGGAAGGCAAGACGAAAGAAGCCACCTATCACGCCAAAGAGGGCTTGAAAGAATTCGTGCGTTACATCGACCGCCACCGCAGCCATCTCTTCGATGATGTCATCTACCTGAAGACAGAGAAGCAAGGCATCCCCATCGAAGTGGCCGTGATGTACAACACCGACTACTCGGAAAATATCCATTCCTACGTCAATAATATTAACACCATCGAAGGTGGTACCCACTTGATGGGATTCCGCATGGCCCTCACCCGTACGCTGAAAAAATATGCCGACAATGACCCGACTATCGCCAAGCAGATTGAGAAAGCGAAGATAGAGATTGCCGGAGAAGACTTCCGCGAAGGACTGACCGCCGTCATCTCCATCAAGGTGGCAGAGCCGCAGTTCGAGGGACAGACCAAGACCAAGCTGGGCAACAGCGAGGTGACGGGTGCCGTGCAACAGGCTGTGGGCGAGGCCCTGGCCAACTACCTGGAGGAACACCCCAAGGAGGCCCGTCAGATATGCGACAAGGTGGTGCTCGCCGCCACGGCACGTATCGCAGCACGCAAGGCACGTGAAAGCGTGCAGCGCAAGAATGTGATGTCGGGCGGTGGACTGCCCGGTAAGCTGGCCGACTGCTCAAACAAAGACCCGAAGGAATGTGAGATATTCCTCGTCGAGGGTGACTCCGCCGGTGGCTCTGCCAAGCAAGGTCGTGACCGCTATACACAGGCCATCCTTCCCCTGCGCGGTAAGATATTGAACGTGGAGAAGGTGCAGTGGCATCGCGTTTTCGAGGCTGAGTCGGTGATGAACATCATCCAGAGCATCGGCGTGCGCTTCGGTGTTGACGGCGAGGGCGACAAAGAGGCGAACATCGAGAAGTTGCGCTACGACAAGATTATCATCATGACCGATGCCGACGTCGATGGCTCACACATCGACACCCTCATCATGACCCTCTTCTATCGTTTCATGCCAAAGGTGATTCAGGAAGGGCATCTTTACATCGCCACGCCACCGCTCTATCTCTGCACCTACAAGAATAAGGTGAAAGAATACTGCTACGATGAGCGGCAGCGACAGGCCTTCCTTGACAAATACGGCAACGGGGCAGAAGACACCAAGAGCGGTATCACTATCCAGCGCTACAAAGGTCTGGGAGAGATGAACCCCGAACAGCTGTGGGAGACGACCATGGATCCGAAGACCCGTCTGCTCAAACAGGTGACCATAGAGAATGCCGCCGAGGCTGATGAGATATTCTCAATGCTCATGGGCGACGATGTGGAGCCACGCCGTGAGTTCATTGAGAAGAACGCCACCTACGCCAATATCGACGCTTAACACTCCACATACCATTGAGGAATGACCAATCTGCGGAAAATAGTGCTCATCCTCATTGTCTGTCTCGTTGACCTGACCACCATAGGCCAGACCAACGAGATAGTTGTTGATAGTCTCTTCCAACAATATCGCCAACAGAGTGGTTCCGCACAGATGGAAACAGCCAATCTGTTGGTCAGGCTGTTACATGACGGAGAACATGTCGACACGCTACTCCATTTCGATGCCACCAACATCATGGTCATGCCGTTCCACGTGTACAACGGTATGTCGGCCTTTTATTTCGACACCAACCAATACAACAAGGCGGCGGATTGTGGGAAAAAGGCACTGAAGAGTTACGTTTCCGACATCGATGACGAAAGCTATGCCTCGTGCTTGTTCAACATGAGCATCATCTACCAGCGGATGGGCAACCCCTACGAAGCCATCCAATACCAAAAAATGTGCTATGAGCTGGATGTGGCTTCGGGCAACAAGGAAGACATCAGTTCGTCGCTGAACAACCTGGCCACGCTCTACCTGTCGGCCAAACAGCCCACCGAGGCTCTCGACTTCGCCAACAAAGCGATTGCCCTGGAGCGCGATTTGGGGCGCAAAGATCGTCTGGCCATCCGTCTGGGTGTGGCCTCGGAGATATACCTGCAGCTGAACCAACCCGAGAAAGCCCTTGAGCTGGCACAGGAGGCCTATGAGATAGACCGTGCCGAGGGACGTGTAGACAAAGCCGCCATCCGACAAACCATGATGGCCAACGCGTTCATCAGCCTACACCGCTACGATGAGGCACGAAAAGCCATGGAAGATGCACTGCCTGTACTTGAAGCAGCCAAGAACACCAACTCGACGGTTATCTGCCACAACCAGATGGGCAGACTCCTGTTGCTCCAAGGGCGAAAAGAACAGGCCGCATACCATTTCGAACAGGCATTGGCGAAAACCCAGTCATTGGGCAACCGCTACTTGGAAAAAACGGCACGCTATGGACTGTATGAAGCCCTGCGCGAGAGCGACCCGCAAAGAGCCCTCGACCAGTTGGAGATTTACTCCCAACTCAGCGATTCCATCTACCATTCCGAGACGGCCCAGCTGCTCAGCCAGTTCCACTCGCGTTACCATGCCGATGAGCTGAAAGAGAAGAACAACGACCTCAGCCAACAGAATGAGATGCAGCGACGCCTGAACATCGCCGCCGTATGTGCTATCTTGGCACTCGTCGTGTTGTTGGGTATATTGTTCTACGCCCTCCGCATGCGCACGAAAGCCAACGCCATGATGAAAAAGGTAGAAGAGATGCGTCAGGACTTCTTCACAAAGATTACCCATGAGTTCCGCACCCCTCTCACGGTCATCATGGGCATGAGCGACAACATCGCCGAGGGACGCACCACCGAGGAGAAAGAAATACGCAAGGCTGGACGCATCATTCTGCGCAACGGCTACCACATGCAGAAACTCACCAACCAGTTGCTCAACATCTCACGGCTCCGCTCCAACCATGTGAAGCCCGAATGGCAACACGGCGACCTCGTGCCCTATACAGCAATGATTGTGGAGACATTCTACGAACTGGCCCATCAGAACGCGCTGACCCTCCATTTCACGCATAAGGAACAACCGTTGATGGCCGACTTCGTGCCCGACTTGTACCACACGATGTTGTACAACCTCTTGTCGAACGCGGTCAAGTTTACGCCTTCAGGAGGAGACATCACCCTCACCCTCGAAGAAAACAACGGCTTCGCGATGATTGACGTGAGCGACACCGGCGTGGGTATCGCAGAGAAAGACCAGCCCCATGTATTCGAGGAGTTCTACACCTCCGAAAAAGAAAGTTCAAGCATCGGCACGGGTGTAGGTCTGGCATTGGTAAAACAAATTGTCACCGTGGTGGAAGGCACCATCTGGATAACGAGCCAAGAAGGTGAAGGCACCACGTTCCACATCAAGCTACCCCTGAAACACGGCACACAGCAATGGCCCTCCTTCTCTGGCGAGGAGAAGATGGAGAAAGCATACACACCGTTCAGGGAAGACGAGGATAAACATGACGACGCATTGGCATCAGACCAGCGTGAACGCGTGCTCATCGTCGAGGACAACGACGACGTGATGGGCTATATCCGTTCGCTGCTCCATAGCGACTACGCCCTGTTCATGGCCAGCAACGGGAATGAAGGACTGGAGAAGGCGCGCAATATCATCCCCGACATCATCGTCACCGACCTGATGATGCCGGGAATCGACGGACTGCAACTGTGCCAACAGGTGAAAAGCGACCCCCTGCTCAGCCATATCCCCGTGGTTGTGGTGACGGCAAGAAACGAGGACAACGACCGTATCCTCGGTTTGAAAGCCGGTGCCGATGCCTACCTTGTCAAACCATTCATCGCCAACGAGCTATTGGTGCGCGTGGAACAGCTGTTGCTCTCGCGCCGCCAGCTACGTGAACGGTTCAGCCAAGCCATCAAGGAACATGAGGAGCAACCCAAGGAACAGCTCAATGCCATCGACCAACAACTCCTCGACAAACTGAACGCCACGGTGATGAAAGAGTTGGAAGAGGGACATGTAGATGTGGAAACTATCGCCTCGGCCATGTGCATGAGCAGCAAACAACTGCGCCGCAAACTATTCGCCATCACCGGCGAGACAACGGCCTCCTATATCATGCACCTGCGCTTGAACCATGCGAAGCACCTGCTCGACAATGCGCCTGAGTTGAACATCGGCGACATCGCCCTGCGCTGCGGATTTGAAGACAACGCCCATTTCGCCCGTTCCTTCAAACAATATTTCAACCTTACCCCAACACAGTATAGGAAGAAGGCTTAACTCCTCCCAAAACCCACTTTGTCCGAAAAATACTATTTTTTGTCCGTTTTTGTCAATTATGATGGCAATAATTGACATACCTTTGCAGCAGAAAACAACAACCGATGAAAGGTGTTGTAATACTTGCTGAAACTTTTATCATATATTTAGATTCTTCTTAGTTAAAGACACTAAGCAAATGTATTAAGCGTAAAGTTTTGTTATCTTCACACATGGTTGCCGCGAGGTAACCATGTTGTTTTTGTTCGTTTTTTCCTCTATTCACCTTATCTTTTTACCTTTTCATCGTCATTTTTCATTACTTTTTTACCTTTATTCTTTTTTACCTTTAAAAGTTTTACTATTTTTGCATGTCTTTCGTTGTCATAAACCTTACTACAACTTCAACATGAACATACGACATGCATCTGTCATCTTTTCCTTGCTCCTGGCACTTACCTCCACAGCACAGCAAGCCCCCATGCTCATCTGGGACAAGGCACCGGCCACCTATTTTGAAGAGTCGATGGCCCTGGGCAACGGCAAACTGGGCGCGTTGGTGTATGGCGGCACCGACGTGAACACCATACAGCTGAACGACATCACCATGTGGACAGGAAAGCCCGTGGACCAGGAGGAAGACAAAGGAGCATCGCGATGGATAATACCCATCCGCGAAGCACTGTTTGCCGAGGACTATGCCAAGGCCGACTCGTTGCAGTTGCATGTGCAAGGACACAACTCACAGTTCTACCAACCGCTGGCCACCCTGCTCATCACCAACAAGAACACCGGTGCCGTGAGTGGCTACCGTCGCACACTTGACCTCGACAGCGCCCTGTGCCATGACCACTACACCCAAGGAGGGCATGTCATCCATCGCGAATATTTCGTTTCCAACCCCGACAAGTGCGTCGCCATTCGTATATGTGGCGACCAGCCACATGCCATCAACTGCGACATCGCGCTCACCTCGTTGGTGCCACACAACACACGTGGGCGCGGCTCACAGCTCACCATCATGGGACATGCCATGGGCGACCCCAATGAGAGCATCCATTTCTGCGGCATCCTCACCGCCAAGAGCAGCGATGGACAGGTGAACGCCACCGATTCGATCATCCATGTGACAGATGCCACCGACATCACCCTCTATTTCGTCAATGAGACCTCGTTCAACGGATTCCGACAGCACCCGGTGACGGAAGGAGCACCTTATCTGGACCGAGCCATCGACGAGGCATGGCATCTGGTAAACTACAGTTACGAAGAACTTCGCCAACGCCATGTGACCGACTATCGGCAGTTCTACACACGCATGAGCCTGACGCTCGAAGGGGCGCGCGAGGACACCACGCGCACCACCGCCGAACAGCTGAAAGCCTATACTGACGGTTCAGAGGACAACCCCTATCTGGAAACACTCTTCATGCAGTTTGGCCGTTACCTGCTCATCTCCTCCTCACGCACCGAGGGCGTGCCGGCCAACCTGCAAGGGCTATGGGCACCACAACTCTATTCTCCATGGCGCGGCAACTATACCGTGAACATCAACCTCCAAGAGAACTACTGGCCCGCCGAAGTGGCCAACCTGGGTGAGATGACCATGCCGCTGAACGCTTTCGTGGCGGCATTGGCCGAAAACGGTCGACATACTGCTGCCAATTACTATGGCATCAACAGAGGGTGGTGTTCGTCGCACAACTCCGACATCTGGGCGATGACCAATCCCGTGGGCGAAAAGAATGAGAAACCTGAATGGGCCAACTGGAACATGGGCGGCGCATGGCTCGTCAACACCCTTTGGGAGCATTTTCTGTTCAGTGTCGACAAAGACTACCTTCGCCACACCGCCTATCCCCTGATGAAAGGAGCGGCCGAATTCTGTCTGGACTGGCTCATCCCGAACCCCAACCATCCTGAAGAACTTATCACCGCACCCAGCACATCGCCTGAAAACGAATATGTCACCACAGAAGGCTACCATGGCATGACCTGCTACGGAGGAACAGCCGACATGGCCATCATCCGCGAGTTGCTGGCGAACACCCTTGCTGCCGCCGAGATACTCAAGACCGACGCCGCCTTGCGCAAAGAGCTGTCGAAAGTTCTGCCACGGCTGCATCCCTACACTGTTGGTCATCGCGGCAACCTCCAAGAATGGTATCACGATTGGCGCGATTTCGACGAATGCCACCGCCATCAATCACACCTCATCGGTCTTTATCCTGGCAGTCATATTTCCTATAGGGACACCAAACTGTCATCAGCATGTCGTCGCTCATTGGAAATCAAAGGCGACGAGAGTACAGGGTGGAGCACCGGTTGGCGCATCAACCTATGGGCACGCCTGCATGATGGAGAACACGCCTATCGTGTACTCAGGAAACTGCTCACTTATGTGACACCCGACAAATATGATGGGCCCGACAAACGTTGGTCGGGCGGCACCTATCCCAATCTGTTCGACGCCCATCCCCCCTTCCAAATCGACGGCAACTTTGGCGGCACCGCCGGTATCTGCGAGATGCTCATCCAAAGTCAACCGGGAGTGATAGAACTGTTGCCCGCCCTACCCCCGTCGTGGCCATCGGGCAGCGTGAAAGGCCTGCGTGCCCGTGGTGGCTTCGAGGTGGACATGACGTGGAAGGACGGCTGGATTACCAAGGTCACCCTCCGTAACACCCTCCCAGGAGAAGTCATCATAAGAGGCAATGAAACGCATAAAAAGATACGCTTCACCAAGGGTCACTCCTCAGAATCATTTGCACTATACCCAGAAAGATGAATGAGAAAAAACTAACAAACGCCACGGTGGCGTTGGCCAAACAAGAATTAGAGGGTGGTCATTACATTGACGACGACCTGATACTTTTCGATCGTTTCGAGGACGTGCCATTACCTATGGAGCCCCGTCGCCTCAACTGTCTATTTGTGGCCTTGTGCCTGGAAGGAACAGCCGAATACACGGTCGACACGCTGGAATATCAAGCTGGGAAGAACGATGTCATCCTTATCAATGCCGGCCACGTTACCAACAACTATTCTCTCAGTAGCGACTGCCGTGGAATAGCCATGATGTGTTCGAACAGTTTTTTCCAAGAAATCGTTATGGAGATTCATGAAATCTCTTCCCTCTTCCTTTTTGCCCAGTCACACCCCGTTTTCCATATCAAGGAAGAGACGGCACAGACCTTCGTTGAATATTTCAACCTGATACAACAGAAGGTGAAAGACGACTCACACCGGTTCCGCAAGGAATTGGTCAGCGTATTGCTCAAAGGTATGCTTTACGATATCGGCAATGAGATATATCAGCTACAGTTGAACACCACCAACAAGCAGACACGTGCGGAAAAGATTTTCTATGATTTCATATTGTTGCTACAGGACCATTTCCGCCATGAGCGTAGGGTAAACTGGTATGCCCGTCAACTGGCCATCACGCCCAAGTATCTCAGCGAATCAGTGAAACAGGTAAGTATGCGCCCCCCCAACGACTGGATTGACAGATATGTTGTCATGGAGATGCGAGTGCTTCTGAAAAATTCCACACTCAGCATCAAAGAGATAGCCCAGGAACTGCATTTCCCCAACCAGTCGTTCCTCGGCAAATATTTCAAGGAACACGTTGGCATGTCACCGTTGAAGTACAGGAAAGGGGGATGAATGGTGAGTGGTGAGTGGTGAATGGTGAGTGGTGAATGGTGAGTGGTGAATGGTGAGTGGTGAATTATCGCTGACGCGATTATGAATGACGAATTACAATTACGAATTCTTCATTGTTAAATCGTAATCGCGAAGCGACCATTCATAATTCAAAATTCAAAATTCAACATTCAACACTCAACACTCAAAATTCCCAATTCCTCAAGCTTTTTATACCATGCTTCGCCAAATCGGCGGATGAGCGGTTCCTTGAGAAACTGGTAAATGCGGATGTTTTTCTTTCTGCCTAATGTCACGGCATCCTGACAGATGGCCCATCGATGGTAGTTCAGGCCCACCATGCCATTGGAAAAGCGTTTCTCGCGAATGGGATAGAGCGAGCAACTGATGGGTTTGCACCAATGCGTCTTCCCCTCACGGAATACTTTTTCCAAAGCACAGAGGCAACAGCCCTCTTCGTGGCACGTAAACACACAGTCTTTATTCCCAACGATGCTTGTCACCAAATCGCCATCGCGGTCGGTATAAACCACCCCCTGTCGGTCAATCACCGACTGTGCCTCAGCCGCGAGGTGCGGCCAAGCCTCATCGAGAGCCTTCTCAAGCTCGTCCACCTCTTCGAGGGTCACCGGCGCCCCCGCATCGCCCTCCACACAACATGCGCCATGGCAACTGTCGAGGTCGCAGCAGAAAAATTCAGTCAGGATGTCGGACGAAAGCAATACGTCGTCCACCTGCAAAATCGGAAGAACTCGTTGTTTGTCCATATCTCACCATTCTATGGGAGTCATGCCATGTTCCGTCAAGTAGCGGTTTGCCTGTGAGAAATGATGGTTACCAAACCACCCTCCCCTATTGGCAGACAATGGCGACGGGTGTACAGACTCCAGCACCAGGTTCTTCGTCCTGTCAATCATATAACTCTTGCCCCTGGCATAACCGCCCCACAGCATATACACGATATGTTCACGTTCTTTCGCCAACACACGAATGGCCGCATCGGTGAATGAGCGCCAACCCAATTGGGCATGACTATTGGCCGCATGGGCCCGAACCGTGAGCGTGGCATTGAGCAGGAGCACCCCCTGGTCAGCCCAACGTGTGAGGTTGCCCGTGGTGGGTATAGGCGAACCCACATCGTCGTGAATCTCTTTAAAAATGTTCTGCAGCGATGGAGGGAATGGCACTCCATCGCATACAGAGAAACTCAGTCCATGTGCCTGTCCTGGCTCATGGTAGGGGTCTTGGCCAATAATCACCACCTTCACACGGTCGAAAGGACAACGGTCGAAGGCGTTGAATATCAATCGTCCTGGAGGATAACATTCATGCGTGCGGTATTCCTCGCGCACCGCTTGGGTGAGCGACACGAAATAGGACTTGTCGAATTCGCCTTGAAGTCGCTCCTTCCACGAGGAATCAATCCGCACATCCATGGTTTTTCAGAAGATAAGAAGTTTAGGAATTAAGGAGTTTAGGAGTTTGGGAGTTTGGACAATTCCCCCTGGCATTTCTCTCACCTCTCACCCCTCACCCCTTCCATCCCCCTCCCTTTGGGAGGGCTGGGGTGGGTGTCCCCTTGGGAGGGCTGGGGTGGGTGCTTGCTCCTAATTAATTGTTACTGATGAGGTTCTCGCCCGTCATGTCGGCTGGCTGCTCCAGTCCCATAATATGGAGGATGGAGGGAGCCACGTCAGCCAGTCGTCCGTTTTTCACCTTGGCACTGTTGTTGTCGGTCACAAAGATGAAAGGCACGGGGTTGAGCGAGTGTGCCGTGTTGGGTGTGCCGTCTTCGTTGACGGCATTGTCGGCATTGCCATGGTCGGCGATGATGATGGCCTCGTAGCCGGCAGCCTTAGCGGTTTCTATGACGTCGTGAACACAGTGGTCGACAGCCCATACTGCCTTGGCGATGGCATGGTATACTCCCGTGTGCCCCACCATGTCGCCATTGGCGAAGTTGACGACGATGAAATCATATTTCTCCGTCTTGATGGCCTCCACCAGTTTGTCCTTCACCTCATAGGCGCTCATCTCTGGCTTAAGGTCGTAGGTAGCCACCTTGGGCGATGGCACGAGGATTCGGTCCTCACCCTCGAAAGGCGCCTCGCGTCCACCGTTGAAGAAGAACGTGACATGAGCATATTTCTCCGTCTCAGCGGTATGCAGCTGTTTCTTTCCCAGTTTGCTGAGGTATTCGCCGAGGGTGTCTTCCACATTCTCCTTGGGGAAGAGGATATGCACGCCCTTGAAATTGGCATCGTAAGGAGTCATGCAGTAATATTGCAGACCAGCGATGGTGTGCATGCCCGCCTCGGGCATGTCCTGCTGGGTGAGCACATGGGTAAGCTCCTTGGCACGGTCGTTGCGGAAATTGAAGAAGATGACCACATCACCTTCCTGGATGGTGCCATCGACAGTGCTGTTGTTGATGGGTTTGATAAACTCATCGGTCACACCTTCTTCATAGCTCTCCTCCATGGCCTTCACCATGTTGTCGCTCTGCTTGCCCTTACCTTCAACGAGCAAGTCGTAAGCCTCTTTCACCCTTTCCCAGCGCTTGTCGCGGTCCATGGCGTAGAAACGACCTACGATGCTGGCGATATGCGCGTCGTTGGCCTGACACACCTGTTCCAGTTGGCTGATGAATCCCACACCACTCTTCGGGTCGGTATCACGGCCATCCATGAAACAGTGAACGAAAGTTTGGGTAAGGCCATATTCCTTGCCTATCTCCACCAAGCGGAACAGATGGTCAAGCGATGAATGGACGCCACCATCAGACGTAAGTCCCATAAGGTGCATTTTTTTGCCGTTCTCCTTGGCATAGGTATAGGCGTTGACAATTTCTTTGTTTTTCAGTATCGAACCATCACGACAGGCGCGGTTGATCTTCACCAAGTCCTGGTATACCACACGTCCAGCACCGATGTTGAGGTGTCCCACCTCCGAGTTGCCCATCTGTCCGTCGGGCAAGCCCACGTCTTCACCCGAGGCTGCCAACTGTGAGTGGGCGCTTACTGCGTTGAGATAATCCAGATAAGGAGTGGGGGTATTGAAAATCACGTCACCCTCACCATGTTTGCCGATACCCCATCCATCGAGTATCATCAGAAGAGCTTTTTTTGCCATATTATTTGAGTTTGTAAGTTTTTGAGTTTGTGAGTTTTTTAGAATTTGAAATTTGGAATGTTGAATGTTGACGAGTTGTTGAGACATATGTCGAAAAATTGTCGCTTCGCGATGAAGAATTATTGAATGTGGAATGATTATTCGTCATTATTTTTCCTGAATCGCATGAGCGACCATTCGTCATTCGTAACTCCGTCATTCGTTATTCATCATTCCTTATTCTTTTTCGGCTGCGAAATTACAAAAAAAACGCGAAACGGCATTGCACAAACTGCAAAAATAAAAGGGAGCACTGCCAATTGGCAAGATAGTAGGTTGCCAAACTGTTAAATTAAATTAAATATATGGTTGCAACCATGTATAAACCCGAAAAACTCCCTTATATTTGCACTTAATAAACGAGAGTTATAGTAGAAAGCATAAATGACCACCAAAAAAAGTATCAATATTCTCCTCTTCCTATTGGCTTTGTTGCCCATTGTCGTTGGTTGTGGAGGTATTGACGGCGAACGATGCATCATGCCAGCGGGCACTTCTCTGCAGACAGGCGACGTGGTATTCCGTCGCGGAGGCGGTTTTACAAGCCATGCCGTTTTGTTGGCCGACCGTCATGGTCACTATTCCCATTGTGGCATCGTCATCGACTCTGCGGGAGTAAAGATGATTGTCCATTCCGTGCCAGGCGAGCCTGACTTTGAAGGTGATGAAGATCGTGTGAAAATGGACCGGCCAGAGTGGTTTTTCTCTAACCAGTTCGCCAATGCCGGTGAGATATGTCGGCCCAAAGACTCATTGGTGGCACAAAAGGCAGCCGACTATGCGTTGCGAGCCTACCACAGGCATACGCTCTTCGACCATGACTACGACAGCAATGACACCACTAAACTCTATTGCACCGAATTGGTGGTCAGGGCATACGAAGCAGCCGGAGTACGACTAACGGGAGAACCAACCCACGAGTTCCACCTGCCCGCAGTGAACACCATTTGCTGGTTACCCTCCGATTTGAGAAACTCGTCATACTTAGAGACGACTATATTTTTCTAACTTTATAAACACTTACAACAATGAGAAAATTTTTAGGCTTTTTCGCTGCTATCGCAGCTGTGGCATTCATGAGTTGCAGCGGTGGTGCTAATGGTGCTGCCACTCCGACCGAATTGGCTGAACAGTCAATGAAGTGCATCCAGAACAAGGACTACAAAGGCTATGTTGACCTGATGAACTTCCCCGAGACCATGAAACCTGAAGAGGTGAAGACTCAGAAGGAGATGTATGTGAACATGATGGAGAACAAGATGAAAGAGTCGGTAGAGAAAGCCGGCGGCATCAAGGAATTCAAGGCAGCTAGCGAGGAGAACGTGACCGACACCACAGCTACTGTGAAGGTGAACGTTACCTATGGCAACGACTCCACCGCTGTTCAGGATGTACAGTGCGTGAAAGCCAAGGATGGCAGCTGGAAGCTGAAGAACAACAAGTAATCTTTAGTTGCTAAACAACACGAGTTCGGGCTTGGCACATGCCAAGCCCGTTTTCATGCAAAAACGATGTCTGCCAACAACGCCATACAGGAACTGCAACGTCAGCGGCTGCTGCTCGAAATAGAGTACAACTGCGAGAAAGAGGCCTACCGTCGCCAGAGCGAGACGATGGGCTTGCAGCGTCAGGTGAAGCGTGGCGACGCTTGGTATCCCATCCGTGTGGGCAGGAGCTATTACAACTCACTCAACCAACTGTCGTTGGAGGTATTCCGCACCGACGATGAAGAGATTACCCACAACTTTGAGTACGGACGGCCCATATGCCTGTTCCGACTGGAGGAACATGAGGGCAAGACGGAGATACGTTATGCCCGAAATCCGGGCATGGTGAGCTATGTCGACGGCGACCGCATGGTCATTACTCTGCCCGATGAAGCCAACGTGTCCGACTGGCAGGGACGAGACCATGTGGGCATACAACTATTCTTCGACGAGACATCCTACCGGCTGATGTTCGAAGCCCTTCAGCGAGTGATGCAAGCCAAGAACAACCGCCTGGCCTACCTGCGCGACTTGTTCTACTCGCACCAAGAAGCGCAACGATTCCATTTTGAGTCATGCCGTTTTCCATGGCTCAACACCACCCAGGAGCATGCCGTCAACGAGGTGCTCCGCGCCAAGGACGTGCTGGTGGTGCACGGTCCTCCGGGTACGGGGAAGACAACGACTCTTGTTGAGGCCATTGATGAGACGCTGCGACGTGAGAGTCAGGTATTGGTATGCGCACAGAGCAACATGGCCGTGGACTGGATATCAGAACAGTTGGTGGACCGTGGCATCAACGTGCTGCGCATCGGCAACCCGACCCGCGTGAACGACAAAATGCTGTCGTTTACTTATGAAAGGCGTTTCGAAGCCCATGCCGACTATCCTCAGTTGTGGAGCATACGCAAGACCATTCGCGAGATGCGCGGTCAACGCCGTAAGAGCGGCGAGAGCTACCACCAACGGCTCGACCGTCTGAAGTCAAGGGCCACGGAAATAGAGTTGCGCATTCACCACGAGTTGATGGACAGCGCACGTGTCATCGCCAGCACCCTTGTAGGAGCCGC
>JAFYJN010000080.1 GCA_017538105.1 Prevotella sp.
GCCTCGAAAGCCTCGCGAGCGACGGGGAAGCCATACGTGTAGCTGGCCACCATGCCGATGACCTCGCTGCCTCCCTTGCGAAGAGCCTCAACAGCCTTCAGCGAACTGCCACCCGTGGAAATCAAGTCCTCCACGACGACCACCTTCGCACCTGGCTCCAGCTCGCCCTCGATGAGGTTCTCCAGACCGTGGTCCTTGGGTTTCGAACGAACATAGACGAACGGCAGGTTCAACGCGTCGGCCACCAATGCCCCTTGCGCGATGGCTCCTGTGGCAACGCCAGCAATGGCTTCCACCTCAGGGAAGCGGTCGAGAATGGCGTGAACGAGTTCCAACTTCACATAGTTGCGCAGGTCGGGATAGGAGAGCGTCTTGCGGTTGTCGCAATAGAAGGGCGATTTCCACCCACTTGCCCATGTGAAAGGATTGTTCGGCTGAAGCTTGATGGCCTTTATCTTCAGCAGTTTCGATGCGAATGCTTTCTTCAGATTATCCATGATTATCAATATGATTTTTATTGTTACGACTGCAAAGATAAACATAATCTACGAAAAAAACGAAAATGAGGAAAACAAATCCCTCAATATTGCAATAGTTACCATATTTTTTGTATATTTGCACAATATTATTAATGGGGGTGCGTGAACTGACTAAAGACCTATAATTGACATGCAGATTAACGAATCACTTTATATTATTCCAAGAAACAGACAAATATACCATACATAAAAATGGAGAAAAAATGAGAAACAATAACACTCTTAATCGTTCATTACAAGCAATTATAGTAGGCGTAGTTCTCTTGTTGTTTGTGGTGAGTTTATTTATTGACAACACCAAATTGGCATGGGTCATCATCGGATTATTGTTTGTTGATGCTCTGTGCTTAACTGTAAGGCGTGGCAAATGTTGGTGGAAAGGGAAACAGAGCAAGATAGCCTTACGAGAACGATTTCTCACATTCTTAGCCAGCCTGATGTTCCTGTTCTTGATAACGGGAACAGCGTTGTTTATGCAAGCTTTTATTTATGAAAGCAAATCGGCCACCAATGTAAATGAAGTCCCATTTCAGTTCCTCAATGCAGAATATTTGTTGCGTTCTCTGGCATGTTCGCTCCAACTGTTTACAGGCAGCATCGACAGTAACGTCTTAGATGGGATAAAAGAACACCAATACCTTAAAGGATTTATATCCTTACAGACAATACTCTCATTTTGTTGTACCATTGCTGTTCTTCTAAGCCTCGCTTATGCTAGAGTATCAGCCTATTACAAGTTGCATAGAAAAACGAAAATAGACCCAAATCACAATCACTTATATATATTCTTCGGCATGAACGACCCGTCACGTTTGTTGGCCAAAGATATTAGAAAAAAAGAAGGCGATAGAGCTGTCATCGTATTCGTGGAGAACAGAATGAAAAATGATGATGACCAAAGCGGATGGGGCAACATCGTTGGTATGATAACTCATCGTCGTCAGACTTTCCTTGATGCCAATAAATTGGGAGCTAGGGTGACATTCACAGAATTGCATTTATGTGATATTAGTGAAGATATATTAGAAGATGACAATGCCGACATTTTACGTGAGATTAACCTTATCAAACTATGCGATTTAATAGGTAAATTGAAAAGTATTCAAGATGCCCAATTGCATTTGTTCTTCCTTTCTGAAAATGAAGATGAAAATATCCGAGCATTGGCGGTATTAGCTCATGATAGTACAATACAAAAATTAGCTCATGATAGTACAAAACAAAAGACGCAAAACATTAAGAAACCACGTTTTTACTGTCATGCTCGACGTAATGATCTGAACCGTACCATCGAAGAGATTGGTCTCAAACGGGAGATTGATGTCCGCATTATAGATTCTTCATTTCTAGCTGTTGAACAGTTAAAGGATGATGAAAACAATCATCCTGTCCATTTTGTAGATATTGATGAGCATAACCCCACAACAATTAAATCTAAATTCAATAGCCTAATTGTTGGATTTGAGGAGGTGGGACGTGATGCGCTGAAATTCTTGTATGAATTTGGTGCATTCATTGATAGTAAAGCCACACCTGATGACGAGCGGCGTAGCCCATTTCATTGTATCGCAATAGACAAGCGCATGGATGAAATTAGGGGAACTTTTGTCAACTTCACACCAGCGGTTATGGCTCAAAGGAACAACGATGAGAGTGAAAGCCCTCTTGTGGAATTAAAAACCTGTGATTGTCTAAGTAGCGACTTTTATGAAAACATTCTTAATACCGATTTCTGCAAAGGGCTCAACTATGTAGTTATTGCCGTGGGCGATGACGAATTGGGTATGACTCTGGCATTAAATATTCTAAACCATGTCAGAAGGGTACGACCAAACCTCCATAGGTTGCGTATATATATCCGATCTTATCGCTCCGATAAAGAAGCCTATATGCAGCAAATTGCCACTTACTACAACGATGGATATAACAAAGGCGTTAATAATCAATCATTCAAGAACGATGCAATCATTCAGTTGTTCGGTCAATCAAAAGAAATTTACACATATGAAAGGGTTATCAAGGAAGAACTCATCCAAAAAGGTCAAGAGTTTCAAAAGAGTTATGATCAGCTAAGAGGCGAATCAACACTATGGGCTACTCGTCGAGAGAAAGAACCAAAGGATACGCTTGACAGTATACGGTCGCTTCGCCGTAAGAAATTGCAAAATCTTAACAATGCACGTCATGCTTATACCAAAATATATCTGCTTAAAAAGGCTATGTGTTTAATTATGGGAGCCAATTACGATTGGAATGATTTCATTAAACGCTATTTTGATGAAGAAGACAGGCCTCTGCGTGAGGGTTCATACGATAACATAAAGTACCCTCTATTGACTAAAAAAGAGAACGAAATTATTCTCAATCTCGCTCGTCTAGAACATATTCGATGGAATGCATCACACGAAATGCTTGGATATACAGGTCCCCATGCAACCACAAAAGACTTACATACTTGCGACGAACGAACAAGAGAACACAATTGTCTGCGTCCTTGGCATGAACTGGATAAAGAGAGTAAAGCAGCATCTTCTTCTAACTGGCAAGCAGACTACAAACAATTTGACTTTAGCGTAGTAGATAATTCAATATGGTTGAACAAAGATAAATTATTAGCACAATGAATACAAAAAATTACATTCCCCACCCCATTGACACTTCTGACATCCAGTTGCCAGAGGAATTGAGTCCGTTACTCGAGGCAATGGCGAAGAATGTGCATGAAATATGGGCACAAGAGCGTATGAATCAAGGTTGGACCTATGGTAAAAAGCGGGATGATGCCAAGAAGTATCATCCCTGCCTCGTTGCTTACGAAGACCTACCTGAAGAGGAAAAAGTCTATGACCGGAATACATCCGTAGAGACTCTAAAATTAATAATCAAATTGGGGTTTATAATAGGTAAAGATAATTCATGATCGCATAATACTAATGTCTATAGAAAAGGTTATTGAGAAATACTCCATTCAAACTGTATGGCAACCATCTTGCAGAATGGAGGCATTCTCTCATATAGCGATAAAACTTGTTATCAATTTACCGATTGATTGCGAAAACCAAGAGTGTGTACTCCCACCGAGAATCGAACTCGGATCTAATCTTTAGGAGAGACTTGTTCTATCCATTGAACTATGGGAGCCCTTGGAGTGTGCAAAGGTATATATTTTTTTTGATTTATGCGTCTTTTTGGATTATTTTTCCTATTTTTGCATGAGAAAAAGAAGAAAACAAGACTACAAGATGGAAGACGGAAGAGGCACGAAGGAAATGAGCGAAGCCGAGGCGTTGCGGCGGTTGGCCACTCTCTGCTCGCGTGGAGAGCACTGCACGGGCGAACTGCTGGCCAAGATGCGGACGTGGGGCATTGAAGAGGAAGCCCAGGCGCGCATCATGAAGCGGCTCGTGGAGAATCGCTATGTGGACGACGAACGCTTCACCCGTCTCTTCGTGAACGACAAGATAAAGTTCAACAAATGGGGGCGGCGGAAGATTGAGCAGGCGTTGTGGGCGAAACATGTAGATGAGGACATCGCCCGAAGAGTGCTCGACGAGGTGGATGAAGACGACTATCTCGCCGTGCTGCGCCCGCTCATCCAACAAAAGGCGCGCGAGCTGGACAGGAAGCCATCCTCCCCGGAAAAGAGCAAAGAACAAAACGAGTACGAGCGGCGGGTGAAACTCATGAAATTCGCCCTCGGAAGAGGGTTTACGATGGAGGAGGTGCAACAAGTATTGTAAGCCTCATTCCCGAGCAAAGCTCGCCTACCCGTAGCCTTTCCCCAGCCCCTCCTTCCCGAGCGGAGCTCGCCACCCCGTAGCCATCCCAAAGGGCGAGGGGAGTAAATAGCAAAATATGTAAATTGCAAAATCAATTGTAAATTGTCAATTGTAAATTGTCAATTGTTATGTTCTGGCAACGGCTGATGGATATGGTGGCGCCCCAAGCGTGTGTGGTCTGCGGAAAGAGGGTGGCTCTGGGCGACGGAATGGTGTGCTCCGACTGCAACCGTGCGCTACCTCGAACCAACCATATTGCCGAACCTTACGACAACGAGATGGCAAAACTCTTCTGGGGCAGGATTGAAAACGTGGAACGATGTGCGGCATTCATGCTTCACCAACCTCAGACGCCCTCGAGCCAGATCATCTACGACATGAAATACCGCGACCGACCTGAGATAGGCGGTTTCATGGGCAAGATGATGGCCGAGGAGTTTGCTCACAAAGGATTCTTCAGCGACATCGACGGCATTGTTCCCATCCCCCTCTCGCGACAGAAAGAACACCGCAGAGGCTACAATCAAAGTCGCGAACTGGCACGGGGCATCTGTGAGGTGACAGGACTGCCGCTGATGGACAAAGTGGTCAAGCGAATCATCGACACTGAGAGCCAAACGCAGAAAAGCCGACTGGAACGCTCGGACAACATGGAGGGCGCCTTCCAACTGGTTGATGCCGCCGCCATAGAGAACCGCCATCTGCTCATCGTGGACGATGTGGTGACAACAGGAGCCACCATCTGCTCGTGCGTCAGTGAGATGCAACGCTCCGCTCCCTGCCGAGTGAGCATCCTCTCATTGGGA
>JAFYJN010000081.1 GCA_017538105.1 Prevotella sp.
CAAACCTATAATGACCTGATTCGGTCAGATAGCCGCCAGGAGCTGATGGCCAAGGATACTTGTCACACACCGTCTCATTTAAAATGGTATTGTAACTTTGCTCAAATGTCAGGTCAAGTACATAGACCTCGTTGCATCCTGCAAAACCCACTATTGTATCGTAATATATACCACTCTGCAAATAGCTGTTTCCATGCCAAGTGAACGCATTGCAGGCAATCACGGTTGTATCACTGTGAATCTCATGGCCTAGGGTAAGGTTCAGCACAAAGGTGCTGTCGCAAGCTCCGGGTGCCTGGACAAAATCGGTGTAAGTACCACTTTCCGTATAGGTGTTTCCACGCCAACTGTAGCTGTTACATGTTGTCACGTCTTCTTCAGAACTAAAGCTGCCGCTTATATCAAGGTTCAAAATCAATAGACTGTCGCATCCTGCAACGGTCTGTTCCAAATGGGAATAAACTCCTGGCTCGGTGTAGGTTGTGTTGTACCATTCGTATGCATCGCAAGCCGTGATGTTGAGATAGGTCGTGTCAACAGGGTTGATGGTCAAATGAAGTATCATCGTGCTGTCGCAGGTTCCAGGTGTCGGCACAACATGTGTGTAAGTACCGCTCTCCGTATAGGTGGTTCCATACCAATCATAGCTGTCGCAAGATGTGACATGTTCTTCTGAAGAAAGTGTTCTAACTTCTATTTCTTTGGTAAGAAAAATTGAATCCATGTCTCTATGAGGATTATGAAGCACATTTGTCACGGTGTAAAAACCATCAGCGCTATAAGTGTGTCTGGCATTTTCCCCTTGTGCCGAGGTGCCATCACCGAAATACCACGTCACATCATCATAATTCCAGTTGGTCACCGTCGTAAACTCTATCTCTTGATTGGAGCAGAAATAATGGTTTTCAGGAATTTCCGTGTAAACCCAATCGTCAATCGTCATAGTATAAGAGAGGTTTGTGCTAAAACTATGGGCTTCCAGAAAAACTCCCGAATCATACATCTCATCAAACACATCGCAAATTGCCATTTTGATATGATAATTCGACATAGGAACTACATCAAAACTAACTTCTATTAGAGTTGTAAACCCGTCAAATTGAATGGTAGAACCATTTGTGTTGTCAATGTAATAATGTGAATTGTGGTTTAAATTCACTGTGTTTATGCTAACAACTTCTGTCGTTCCTGGTATCAACGCCATGTTTTGCCGAGCGTAATATCCTCCCAACGGATTAATTCCATCCACGAAAAAGCCAAAGACATCATTGTAACTTGTACCGACATACTCCATGTATTCCTCAGAGCCAAACACAAAACTAAAAGTCACGTTATTGTCCCAAGGGATAAAATCAAACTCAAGTACTGCAACATTATTTGGATCACCGGAAGCAATAGATGCTAAATCGCTATCATAATAGTCTCCGCATGTCGTGGGTACACTCAAACCATCTTCGTTGTTGGGACCCACAGCAACACTTATACCTCCTGAGGCAAGGATTAAGCCAGATTCCATACCAATGTTGGTCGGTGTTCCACCAGTCTCGAATATTCCAATACTGTTACAATCAATGACCCCATCGGAACCATTGAATTTGGCATTGGAAATGGTAACGCCATTATCCAACAGAATATTTCTGACCAACGAATCTGCAGTCCATCCATTTAAAGCAGAAGCTTCTGTCACAATAAGCTGTGCATGAAGTTCTCTTGCACATACCATGGTCAGAAACACGATAATCAAGAATGGTACACTTGCTTTTTTCATATTGTAAAGTTCTTTTATCGATAATGAGTAAGGCGAAGAATACGTTTTACCGGCATGTCAGGGGCAAAAATAGATAAAAAAAGAAACATGCAAGGGGGAAATGAAAAAATACCGGAGAGTTTTTGGAGAATTGTGTATTTTTGCCATCCATTGATAGCTTGTCTATGATTAAAACCACTGTTTCGAACAAAGAAATCTGGCGCATCGCATACCCAATTATGTTGGGTAACTTGGCACAGACCATCATCACCTTCACTGACACGGCCTTCTTGGGTCATCTCGGCGCCAACGAGTTGAGTGGCTCCATGATGGCAGGCTTATATTACTTTGTCTTCACGACTTTGGCAATGGGCTTTGCCGTGGGCATACAGATCTTCATCGCGCGTCGTTTCGGCGAGGGTGACTACAAGCGCATTGGTGTGGTGTTTCAGCATGGGGCGTCGTTTGTGTTGGGCTTGGGCGTTTTGTTATTCTGCATCCTGTTCTTCTTCAGCCACAGGCTGCTCCATGTCATCATCGAGTCGGAGAATATCTATGTGGCGGCGGATGAATACCTGCGTTTCAGGCAGTTCGGCATCTTCTTCGTGGTGTTCAATTTCCTGTTTCGCTCCTTCTATGTCGGCATCAGCACCACTCAAGTTATCACGTTCTCAACCCTCATTATGGCCGTGGTCAACATCTTCTTCGATTGGGCCTTGATCTTTGGTAATGCGGGTCTGCCCGAGATGGGTATCGGTGGCGCAGCCTTGGCCTCGCTGTTGGCAGAAATCACGGCGTTCTGCTTCTTTTGGATTTACACCTACGTCAAGATACCACACGAGGAATACGGCATGTTCCGTTGGCACAAGATGGAGCCGCAGCTGCTGGGCGACATCCTCAAGGTGGCTTTTCCGAGCATGATACAGCGTCTGTTTTCATTCGGCGCGTGGTTCATTTTCTTCGTCATGATCGAAAAGATGGGGGAGACGGCCATTGGGGTTTCGTCTGTCGTCCGCAGCACCTATATGATTCTCATTATCCCAGGCATCGCCTTCGCCTCGACCGCTAACACCCTGACAAGCCGCATCATTGGCGAGGGCAAGAGCAAAGAGGTGATGGCAACCGTCTGGAGGGTGGTGAAGAATAGCTTCTTGTGTAGTGCCGTCTTAGTCGCGGTGGTGGCAGCCATTCCTCATTTAGTTTTGCATATATATACTGACGATGCGGCTTTGGCGCAGGCTGCCATTCCTTCGGTTTATGTGATTTGTGTCGCCACTTTGTTGGGCGCTTTCTCCATGACCTTTTTCGAGGCTGTCTCTGGTACAGGTAACACTACGGCCGCCATGGCATTGGAGTTCGGCATTCTCATCGCTTACATCATCTATGTCTTCCTCATGACCAAAACCTCCACCATCGCCGGTGTCTGGACCGCCGAGTGGCTCTACAACATCGCCATCGGGCTGATTTCGCTGGTTTACATCTGGAAAGCGGACTGGGGAAGGAAGAGGATATAAACTATTCCACCATAATCTTCAAAATCTCAACATCGGTCTCTTTCATGCCGTTACGGCCGAGGCGTCCGATATGGTCGATGGTCTCTTCCACGTCTCTACCGATGATGCCATCACCTCCAAGGAGGTTGTCGTCTTGTTTGCTCATTTCGTATCCGAGTATGCCTGCTTCCACAGAAAGGGCGATCTTGCCTGCACAGGAAGGCTTGGCGCCGTCGCATACGATACCGGCAGCAATTCCTAAGGCGTTTTCCAAAGTGTGCTCGATGATAGCAAGGCTCTCTCCCATGAGGTAGGCGATGCCACAGCCTGAGGCACAGCCCGCACTGACGGCACCGCAATAGGCTGACAATCTGCCGATGCCGGTCTTTTGATGGATGGCGACAAGGTTAGAGAGGGCCACGGCACGATAAACGCGGTCATCGTCAATATGATATTCCTCAGCGTAGGCTAGGATAGGAAGGCTGACCGTCATGCCTTGGTTGCCGCTGCCCGAGTTGATGATGACGGGCATCTCACAGCCGCTCATGCGGGCATCGGAACCTGCTGCCGCCCAGGCTCTAGCTTTGATTCTAACATCGGTGCCAAAACTCATGATGGTGCTGCCAATGTTGGCACCCCAATTGTTTATAAGACCTTCTTGAGAGATGGCTTTATTGCATTCGATTTGCGGTTGGATGATAGGCTTAAGGTCTTCAATGTCAACGGTATTGGCGAAATCATAGATGCCTTTCATGCTGAGACAACTGCGGTCGGTGAGCTTGGAGGCACCCGAGTCGGCATAACCCGAGTCGAACAGAATCTGGTCGTCCTTCTCCATTTGAACGATGTTGGTATGGAAGCCTGCGATGCGCACACTGGCGGAATGCTCTTCTGTATATAAGGTGACGGTGACATCGAGTTGGGCGATGACGTTCAACGGGACAATGGTCATCAGCGTGTTGTCCAAAAAGGCAGCAATCTCCTTTTTCTGTTCTGGTGTCACCTCAGCGATGACCTCCAAGGCTTTCTTGGGGTTGCCGGCAACGATGCCCGCGGCCACAGAAGCTTTTAGGCCTTTCATGCCTTTGGTGTTGGGCACAATGACGCTTTTCACGTTCTTGATGATGTTGCCGCTGGCCTTGATTTCAACACGCTTGGGCATTTCACCTAAGATTTCATGGGCTTTTGCGGCGGCATAGGCCAGACAAATCGGTTCGGTGCAGCCCATGGCGGGAACAAGTTCTTCTTTGAGGATGCTCAGATAGGCATCGTACAGACAATCGCTTTTCTCCATACGCATCATAATTTTCCCGCAAAAATACAAAAAAACGTGCAAAACGTTTGTATGGATAAAAATATTCACTAACTTTGCCCAAAATCTGAAGCATTAACCTCATTGTTGAATAAAAAGTACAAGTATGAACAAAGACACTTTCGAAACCTCTTTGAAGGCATGGAATGAAAATGAAAAAGCCGCCAACGAATTAATCAACATCGTTGGTAGATTATGGTACGACAAGTCAGTGGAACTCATTATGTTGCGTTCGCTGCTGGTCAACCGTGGCTCGGGTAAGATTCTGAACAAACACCTTCGTGCCGCCAATGTGTTGGGCAAGCCCGTCCGTGTGCAGGATTCGCTGCTCATCGCCAAGGCTCTCTTGGCTGAGAACTTGGCTCCCGCCCGTATCGACCTCGGTCGCCTCAACTCCGAGTGGACGGATGAGAAGGAGAAGTACAACAACAATGTGACCGCTTTTGTTCGCGACAAGCTCAGCTATATCATCGATGCCAACCCGCGCAGCAACAAGGTGCAGGACGTCATCCTTTACGGTTTCGGTCGTATCGGCCGTATCCTCTGCCGTGAGATGACGGAGATGGCCGGCCGTGGCGATGCCCTCCGCGTCCGCGCCATTGTCACCCGCAAGAACTCGCCCGAAGATATCGCCAAGCGTATCAACTTGTTCCGCACCGACTCCGTGCACCGTTATTTCCACGGCGTCTGCACTCCCATCGAAGGCGAGAATGCCATGATGGTCAACGGCCAGAAGATCCTCTTCCTCGAAGCCAAGAACCCCGAGGACCTCGATTACACGCAATATGGCATCAAAGACGCTTTGTTGATCGACAACACGGGTGCTTTCCGTGACAGAGAGTCACTGGAGCGTCACCTCCAAGCCAAGGGCGTCAGCAAGGTGTTGCTCACCGCTCCTGGCAAGGGCGACATCCCGAATGTGGTTTACGGCGTCAACCAAGACACCCTCGACCTTGAACATGAACA